>NZ_MUMH01000229.1 GCF_002155965.1 Allokutzneria sp. NRRL B-24872 | reverse complement strand
TCCGGCCTCCAGCAACGGGCGCAGCAACGCGAATCCGGTGAGCGGCGTGCCGACCACCCTGGCGGAGTTCGCCAGCTCGATCCGCAGCCGCCAGCCCAGCTCGACCTCGCCGACCGCCTCCGCCGCGGCCATGGCGGCGACAGCGCGTTCGGCGACGGCGACACCCTGACCGAGCCGGTTCAGCGCGAACAGGGCCAGCATCTCGCCGCGCAGCCGGGCCCACTCGTCGGAGTGGGCGAGCGCGATCTCCGCGGCGCGCTCGCCCAGCACCAGCGTCAGCTCGGGCGCGCGCCAGCGAAGCCGCCAGGCGGAGGTGACCAGCAACCCCGCCTCGCTGCTTCCCTGGTTCGCACCACCAGCCGCCACTGTCGTCAGTCCCCGCTCAGCCTCTGGTCAGCTTGCGGTAGGTGACCCGGTGCGGACGCGCGGCCTCCGCGCCGAGCCGCTGGATCTTGTTCTTCTCGTAGCCCTCGAAGTTGCCCTCGAACCAGAACCACTGCGACGGGTTCTCGTCGGTGCCCTCCCACGCCAGGATGTGCGTGGCGACCCGGTCGAGGAACCAGCGATCGTGCGAGATGACCACCGCGCAGCCCGGGAACTGCTCCAGGGCGTTCTCCAGCGAACCCAGGGTCTCGACGTCGAGGTCGTTGGTGGGCTCGTCGAGGAGGGTGAGCGCGAGGTTCAGCCGGTTGCGCTCGCCACCGGAGAGCACGCCGGCGGCCTTCTGCTGGTCGGTGCCCTTGAAGCCGAACGCGCCGACGTAGGCGCGCGAGGGCATCTCGACGTTGCCGACCTGGATGTAGTCCAGCCCGCCGGAGACCGTCTGCCAGACGCTCTTCTTCGGGTCGATGCCCGCGCGGTTCTGGTCGACGTAGGACAGCTTGACCGTCTCGCCGATCTTGACGTTGCCGTCGTCGGCCTTCTCCAGGCCCACGATGGTCTTGAACAGCGTGGTCTTGCCGACGCCGTTGGGCCCGATCACGCCGACGATGCCGTTGCGCGGCAGGTCGAAGCTGAGCCCGTCGATCAGGACCCGGTCCTCGAAGCCCTTACGCAGCTTGTCGACCTCGACCACGATGTTGCCGAGGCGCGGGCCCGGCGGGATCTGGATCTCCTCGAAGTCCAGCTTCCTGGTCTTCTCGGCCTCGGCGGCCATCTCCTCGTAGCGGTCGAGGCGAGCGCGGGACTTGGTCTGCTTGGCCTTGGCGTTGGAGCGGACCCAGGCCAGCTCCTCCTTGAGGCGCTTCTGCAGCTTGGCGTCCTTCTTGCCCTCGACGGCGAGGCGCTCGGCCTTCTTCTCGAGGTAGGTGGAGTAGTTGCCCTCGTAGGGGTGGGTGCGGCCGCGGTCGATCTCCAAGATCCACTGGGCCACGTTGTCCAGGAAGTACCGGTCGTGCGTGACGGCGAGGACGGCGCCCGCGTAGCCCGCGAGGTGCTGCTCCAGCCAGAGCACGCTCTCGGCGTCCAGGTGGTTGGTGGGCTCGTCGAGCAG
>NZ_MUMH01000228.1 GCF_002155965.1 Allokutzneria sp. NRRL B-24872 | reverse complement strand
CTCAGCTCTCCCAGGCCCGCCGGGTTGACGCCGACCGCGAGGTCGTGGACGACGCGGACGCCTTGGCGGGCCTGGGAGAGCTGAGCGGCGCACAGTTGTTGCAGCCACGCGTAGAACCGCACGCGGTCATCGTCGTGGTCCACGTTCTTGGGGTGGCGCAACGTTTCCGGCCACGAACGCCAGTCGGGGCCGTGTTTCTCGGCGATGACGCAGTAGGTGGCGAAGGACCGCAGCGCCGCGTCGGGTTCGGCGACTTCGGCGAAGGGCCACAACAACTCCAGCGCGGCGCGTTTGGCCCGCCACACCTCGTCGTAGTCGATGCGGTCGCCGTTGGGGGCGCGGAGCGCGTCGACCTGGGCGCGCGTCGCGGCATCAGCGCGGGCGTAGGCGTCGGTGTGCTCGATGCGCAGGTAGAGCGGGTTGACGAACTGGCGGCTGGACGGCGAGTACGGCGAGGGCTCGACCGGCTCGACGAGGTTCGGCGCGTGCAGCGGGTTGACCAGCACCATCCCGGCGCCGCTGGCGGCGGCCCAGCGCGTGAAGTCCGCGAGGTCGGCGAGGTCGCCCATCCCCCACGACTCCGCCGAGCGCACCGCGTACAGCTGGAGCATCCATCCCCAGGCGCGCGGTGGTTCGGGCAGTGCGGGCGGGGCGACGACGACGGTGATCACCTGGTCAGCGGCGCGCAGCTCGTGCCAGCCCAACGGGAGGTCGGCGGGCAGCTCCCCGTCGACGTCGACGAAGGTGCCGTCTTCGAGCAACAGCACGCCCGCCCCGACGACGCGGGTCGCTCCCTGGCGGAGCACGATCGTCGGCGGTAGCCGGTTCTCGGCCGCGCGGGCGCGGACGCGGTCCAGTTCGGCGCGCACGGACTCCGGCGTCGAGGCGTCCACGTCGAGCAGCGCGAGCACGTCGGCCACCACGTCGGGGGCGACGTCGACGCGTTCCAGGTTGCCGTCCTCGTACCAGGTCGCGACGCCGTGCGCTTCGGCGAGGGCCACAAGATCGTCATCCACGGCCTCAGTCTTGCAGCAGCGGCGCGGGCGGGCAGGCTCTCACCCCGAACGGAGCAAGGCGGGAAAAGCGTTCGACGCAGTGGCCGCCGGGCTTGTAGCTTGCCGCTGACCGCGATCCTGTCCGAGGAGGTGAGACCCGTGAACGCAGCAGCGATGTGGGTGCTCCCCCTCCCGTCACGGTCGGGCGACTGACGCAGGTGTCGCCGGGAGCGCCATGCGACTCCCGAAGGGCACCACCATGTTTGACGTGATCATCGCCGGGTGCGGTCCGACCGGCGCGATGCTGGCCGCCGAGCTGCGGCTGCACGATGTCCGGGTTCTCGTTCTGGAGAAGGAGACCGAGCCGGTCTCCTTCGTCCGCATTGTCGGTCTGCACATTCGCAGCATCGAATTGCTGGCCATGCGCGGGCTGTTGGAGCGCGTCGCCGAGCGCGGGAGGCAGCGTCCGGCGGCTGGTTTCTTCGCCGCGATCGCCAAGCCCGTTCCGGAGGGCCTGGATTCCGCGCACCCGTATTTGCTCGGCATTCCGCAGCCGGTCATCGTCGAGCTGCTCGAACAGCACGCTGCCGCGTTGGGCGCGGACATCCGGCGCGGTTGTGCGGTGGCGGGTTTCGAGCAGGATTCCGAGGGTGTGACCGTCGAGTTGGCTGATGGGGAACGGGTGCGCTCGCGCTTCCTCGTCGGCTGCGATGGCGGGCGCAGCACTGTGCGCAAGCTGCTCGGTGTCGGTTTTCCCGGCGAGCCCTCGCGGTCCGAGACGTTGATGGGTGAGATGGAAGTCGGTGTGCCGCACGAGGAGATCGCCGCCAAGATCACCAGGACGCTCACGCTCCAGCCTTTCGGCGGTGGCATGTACCGCGTGGTGGTCCCGGCGGAGGGACTCAGTTCGGCGCCGCCCACGCTCGAAGATTTCCAGAAGCAGCTGCGCGCCTTAGCGGGAACGGATTTCGGTGTGCACTCCCCGCGGTGGTTGTCCCGTTTCGGCGATGCGACTCGGCTGGCTGAGCGTTATCGCGTGGGGCGGGTGCTGTTGGCGGGCGACGCGGCGCACATTCATCCGCCCATTGGCGGTCAGGGCCTGAATCTGGGTGTTCAGGACGCGTTCAACCTCGGGTGGAAGCTGGCCGCGCAGATCCGGGGCTGGGCGCCGGAGTCCTTGCTGGACACCTATCACGCCGAGCGTCACCCGGTCGCTGAGGACGTGCTGGACAACACCCGTGCTCAGACGGAGCTGCTTTCTCCAGAGCCGGGCGCGCGGGCGGTGCGCAGGCTGCTCACCGAGCTGATGGACTTCAACGAGGTCAACCGCCGCCTGATCGAGAAGATCACCGGGATCGGCGTTCGCTACGACTTCGGCGAGGGTCCCGATCTGCTCGGTCGTCGCCTACCTGACATCGACGTCGAGCACGGCCGCCTGTATGCCCTGCTGAGTCGAGGCCGCGGTCTGCTGCTGGATCGCACTGGGAGCTTGACCGTGGGTGGCTGGGCTGATCGGGTCGATCTGCTCGCGGATTCCTCTGCGGCGCTGGATGTTCCCGCTCTCCTGCTCCGCCCGGACGGCCACGTCGCTTGGATCGGCGAGGATCAGCAGGGCCTCGACGTGCAGTTGGCGCGGTGGTTCGGCGAAGCCTCAGAGACGGCCTTGGTTGATGCCGGCGGCAAGGTCGAGCGAGATGGTGTCGAGACCGTCTTCTAGCGCGGTCAGCTCGCGGTTGAACTCGGCGGGGTTGAGCGGTTGGTTGCGCCACCGGTGGGTGAACGCCTCGCAGCCGTCCAGCACCGCCGAGGCAACGCGGTCAGCGCCGCCGTCCGGTGCGCGCTGGCCCTCGGTCTCCATGATGGCGTGCACGCGCATGACGAGGTCGTCGATGCGCAGCACGGAGGTCAGCGCCAGCAGCTCGGCCATGGTCCCGCGCCGGGGGTCGGCTCCGGGGTCGAAGGTCGTGTACGCCACGGGCCGGACGACCAGCTCGACGAGCAGGATCGCGCCCAGGTTCTGGTCCGCCTCGTTGACCGGTGTCCACCGCTCACCGGGCCGATGCGGTCGACGTAGATGTCGCATGAGGGTTAGTTGCCCTGTGGCGCGCCAAAAAAACCTAGAAAGGCTGAACAGGCGCTTAGCAGTTCTCGATCCTCGTTGACCGCGTCGGCGAAGTGGACGCCGACGTTGTGCCTGCGTGGCTGGGCGAGTTCGGTGCGCAGCAGCCCTTCGGCGGCGCGCGCGGCTGCCCCGATCTCGGCGAGGCACCGTGCCACGACCGTGCGGCAGTGGGAGTTGCCGCGCCACGCGGTGATCAGCACCGGGACCACTTCGTCGGCGTCGGCGGTGATCTCCCAGAGCGCGAGCGCGGCGTGCATGCGGGACCACGCGTCCGTCACCTCTGTCAGCCGTGCCCGCACCAGCCGGAGCGCGTCGGTCGCCGCAGGTCCGAGGGCGGCGGCCAAGCGCATGCCGTTGTCGCTGGCGTCGATGGCGGCCAGCGCGGGTTCGGGGTCTCCTGCGATCCGCCACAGCGCCAGCGGGGCGTCGAAGGGGTGCTCCGCGCAGAGCTGCCGCAGCAACGGCACGGCTGCGGCCGAAGCCGGACCGATCGCCCGCAGCGCGTAGAACAGCGCGCTGTCGCGGGCTCCGGATTGCAGCAGTTCCACCAGATCTGGTGCTGCGTCGGCTCCGGCGTGCTCAAGGTTGCCGATCGCGGTCAGCAACCCACCGCGTCGGCGCACGTCACTCACATCACGGAGCCGCGCGCGCAGAGTCGGCAGCAGGGGCGCGGTGTGCTCGCGGATGCCGTAGAGCACGCTGCCGATCTCGACGGGAATGTCCTTGTTCTCCAAGGCTTCTCGCACTGCCGGCACTGCTCGTGCGTCCCCGGTGCGCGCGAGGGCTCGCAGGAGGTGAGGCGATCCGTTTTGTGCCGCAAGCAAAGCATCGGCGGCGGGCGCGGCGTCCGGGCCGAAGTGGTCCAGGGTCTCGGTCGCGTCCTTGGTCAGCTCGGGAATCGCGAGCAGGTCGCCGACGCGTCGGGCCAGCTCGCTGTGGTCGCCGCGCCACTCCCGAACGAGCGCGCGGGCCAGCGCACAACCCAGACGGCGAACATCGTTGGCGTCACAGGAAAGCAGCTCGGCGATGAGCGCGGTTCGCTCGACCGTTCGACTGCTGAGCGCGGTGTCCAGTGACCGCACGAGGTGCGCTGCGGAGGTGCCGTCGACGGCGTGCACGGCGGCTGCGGCGATCGAGGCGACGTCGGCGGGCAGCGCTCCCGGGTCGATGTCGGCGAGCGTCGCCAACGCGCGGAGCTGCACGATCGGACGGTCCCCGTCGGCCGCGCGCTCGGCGATCCAGGCGAGCGCGGCGTCGAGTTCGGTGTCGTCGTCGAGGTGCGGCGCGATCATGCCGACCGCGCGCACGACGGCGGCTCGCGCGTGCGGGTCCGGCTCGGCGGCGATCCGGCCGTAGAGCACGGAAAGCGTTGTGGCCCAATGCTCCTGACACACCGCGAGCACGATCGGCAGGGCTCGGCGGACCTCGGGCGCGGGGTCGTCGAAGAGCGCGAGGAGCTGGGGCAGCTCGGCGCTGACCGATGCTCGGGCGGTGGCGGCGTGGCGGTGGTTCTCGTGCGGGTCGGGCTCGCCCGGCGTCCACGTGTCCAGGCCGGTCTCGTCCGCTCCGCAGACGCTGGCGATCAGGTCGAGCAGGTCCGCGCGCTGCGGTGTCGAGGGCTCGAACACCGCTTCGAGCAGGAACGGCACGCACAGCGCGGTCGGCTCGTGCACGTCGCCGCCGTGGTGCAGGGCGTCGGCGAAGTCCTCGTAGGCCAGCTCACGGGCACGCGCGTCGGTGGATGCGAGGCCGCGCAGGATCTCCGGGACGTCGGCCGCGGGTCCGTACGCGTGCTCCAGCGATAACCAGTCGATCTTGTCGAGCCCCGCGAACACCGGGCAACCGTACCCGGATGATCACACCAGCCCGAGTTCGCGGGCCCGGACCCCGGCCTGGAACCGGGAGCTGGCGCCGAGCGCGGTCATCAGCTCGGCCACGCGCCGCCGGTAGGTGCGCACGCCGAGGTTCAGCTCGCGGGCGGCCGTCTCGTCCTTGCTGCCCGATGCCAGCACCTCCAGCAGGCGCGGCGCGAGCGCCCGCAGCTCGGCAAAGCTCCTGTCGTAGGTCCGCAGCGGGCTGGCCACGCGCCACGCGGCGTCGTAGAGGGTGGACACGCTTCGCGCCACGTCGGAGCTGTCGAAGACCCGGAACTCGCGGGTGGCGCCGACCAGTTCACCGGCGAGGATGACGATGCGGCGATCGAGGATGATCGTCTCGTTGATCTCGTCGGGGCTGATCCGCACGTCCACGCCGACCTGGTCGAGTTCGTGCAGGTGGGCGGCGGAGCGCGGGTCGAGCAGCACGCCGGGGCGGAACATCTTGCGGATGCGCTTGTCCCCGTGCAGCTGCGGGCGCGGGCGGGGTTTGGAGGTCGCCCAGGTGTTGAGGTCGTCGGCGGCGCAGGACACCTCGGAGGCCGCCGCGAACAGGTGGGCCGTGCGCGCGAACAACGCCTCTTCGCTGCGGACGATCTGGTTGGGGACGACCGTGCTCATGGAGTCAGTGTGGCAGGAAGTTGCCGTTGCGCGTCGTGCTCGCTCGCCTCGGCGCAGGCTGGTTCCCATGACGACCTCGACCTGGGAGCTGGGCGACCGCAAGGTCAACCGGCTCGGCTACGGCGCGATGCGCCTGACCACCCGTCCGCTCGACCGCGACGAGGCGGTCGCCGTGCTGCGGCGCGCGGTGGAGCTGGGCGTGAACCACATCGACACCGCCTCCTTCTACTTCTCGCCGCTGCTGTCGGCGAACGAGCTGATCGGCTCCGCGCTGCGGCCCTACGCCGAGGACCTGGTGATCGTGACCAAGGTCGGTCCGGGCCGGGACCCCTCTGGCGAGTGGTACCGGGCGCGGCCGGACCAGCTGCGCGGGCAGGTGGAGGAGAACCTGCGCCAGCTCGGCCTGGACGCCCTCGATGTGGTGAATTTGCGCATCGGTGCTGGTCTGGAGCGTGGGACCGGGTCGATCGCGGAGCACTTCGGCGCGCTGGCGGAGCTGCGCGAGGCGGGGTTGATCCGGCACCTCGGGATCTCCAACGTCGGCACCGCGCACTTGGCCGAGGCGCTCGCGATCGCGCCGGTGGTGTGCGTGCAGAACCTGTACGGGCTGGGTGCTCGGGACGCTGAGGACGATGCCCTGCTCGACCAGTGCGCCGAGCAGGGCATCGCGTTCGCGCCGTTCTTCTCCGTGGATCGGGGCGCTCCACAGAGGGCCGTCGCGGAGATCGCCGCCGCGCACGGTGTGACCGCCGCGCAGGTGTTGATCGCGTGGACGTTGCACCGGGGGCCGAACGTGCTGGCCATTCCGGGCACGGGCGATCTCGGGCACCTGGAGCAGAACGTGGCGGCGGCGGAGATCTCGCTGTCCGAGGAGGAGATGGACCGGCTCAGCCGGGGATCTGGTCCAGGAAGCCCAGCACGGAGCTGATGCGCTCGCCGTCCACGCGCACCACGTCGAAGCCGATCGCCAGCGGCTCCGCCTCGCCCGGGACGCCGAGGTGCCAGTGGAAGCGGGCGACGTCGTGGTGCGCGTCGGCCTCGGCGGGCACGCTGAAGACGAGTCCGGCGAACTGCTGCTGCGCGCCCGCGATCACCATGTCGATGCCGTCCCGCCCGGCGACGTCGGCCAGCGGGTCGGTGTAGGTGGCGTCCTCGGTGAACAGTTCGTCGACGAGGTGCCTGCGCTTGGCCGCGTCGGTCTCGTTCCAGACGGCGATGTAGCGGGCGGCGATGTCGGTCACTGCGGTCTCCTTCGGTTGGTGTGGCACAACAATCGGCCGGAGGAGGTCGCGGTGTCGATTACGCCGGAGGTAATGGCGGGTGCGCTTAAGCTCAAGTTCATGAGCACCCCGATTGGCGAGATGCTGCGCGACTGGCGCGGTCGGCGTCGGTTGTCGCAGCTGGACTTGGCGCTGAGCGCCGACATCTCCGCGCGGCACCTGAGCTTCCTGGAGACGGGTCGGTCCGCGCCGAGCCGGGAGATGGTGCTGCGCTTGGCGGAGCAGCTGGAGGTGCCGCTGCGCGAGCGCAACCGGCTGTTGTTGGCGGCGGGGTTCGCGCCCGCCTACCAGGAGAGCGCGTTGGACTCGCCGCGGCTGAGCGCGGTGCAGGCCGCGGTGCGCCAGGTGTTGACCGCGCACGAGCCGTATCCGTCGGTGGCGGTGGACCGGGGGTGGAACCTGGTGGAGGCCAACGCGGCCAGCTCGTTGTTCACCGACACCGTTGCGCCGCACCTGCTCCAGGGGCAGCCGAACGCGCTGCGGCTGAGCTTGCACCCGGACGGCATGGCGCCGCACATCGCCAACCTCGGCCAGTGGCGCGCGCACCTGCTCAGCCGCCTCGCCAGGGAGATCGCGGTGAGCGGCGACGAGGAGGTCACGGCGCTGTTGGAGGAGCTGCGCGGGTACCCGTGCGAGGAGCCGGAGGTCGAGGTGCCCGACACCGGCGAGGTGTTCGTGCCCCTGCGGATTCGCCTCGAAGACACCGAACTGAGCCTGTTGAGCACTGTGTCGACCTTCGGCACGGCGTTGGACGTGACCGTCGCGGAGCTGTCCGTGGAGTCGTTCTTCCCGGCTGATGCCGTGACGGCGGAGTTCCTGCGCGGCCGTTGACCTGAACGCGAGTTGAGGTTGAACACTCGCGGTATGAGAGTTGTGGAGCTGACGCGGTTCGGCGGTCCCGAGGTGCTGGTTCCCCGTTCCGCCCCCGCGCCCGCCGCGGGTCCGGGCGAGGTGTTGGTCGAGGTCTCCTTCGCTGGACTGACCTTTGTGGACACTCAGATCCGGCGCGGTGTGGACAAGTGGCACGAGGTGCCCGAGCCGCCTTACGTGCCCGGCGGCATCGTCGCGGGGACCGTTGTCTCCTCCGACGCGCGGTGGTTCGGTCGTCGTGTGCTCGCCGATCCGGGGATGACCGGGGCGTTCGCGGAGGTGGCCGTCGCGCCGGTGGAGTCGCTGATCGTGGTGCCGGAGGGCTTGGGTCTGGCCGAGGCGGTCGGCCTGCACACCGATGGTTCCACGGCGCTCGGACTCGTTGAGGGGGCACGTGTTCAGGCCGGGGACGTGGTTCTCGTGGAGGCCGCCGCGGGTGGTGTCGGGAGCCTGCTCGTGCAGTTGGCCAAGGCACGTGGGGCGCACGTGATCGGGGCGACTCGGGGTGCGCGCAAGCTCGATCTGGTGCGTTCCCTCGGCGCGGACGCGGTTGTCGACTACTCCGCCGCGGACTGGACGGCAGGGCTCGGCCAGGTCGACGTGGTGTTCGACGGCGTCGGCGGAGAGATCGGCCGTGCGGCGTTCGGCCTGGTCAGGCCCGGCGGCCGGTTCTCCGTGCACGGCGCGTCCAGTGGCGCGGTGTCCTCTTTCGACGGCGCGGGCACGGGTGTGCGGGTGCTGGGGATCGATCAGCTCTTCGGCTTCGGCGAGCACGTCCGCGGCTGGGCGGAACGCGTGCTGGCCGATGCCGCGGCGGGCGGTCTGCGGCCGGTGATCGGGCAGAGGTTCCCGTTGGAGCGCGCCGCTGAGGCTCATGCGGCGATGGAGTCTCGCGGCGCGCTCGGGAAGACCTTGCTGGTCGTCAGGGAGTGAGCACGAGGCGGATCGGGTCGCCGACCTTGTCGTGCAGCTGCTTCACCGCGCGCTCGGCCTCGGCGAGCGGGATGCGGTCGGTGATGGAGCGCGAGAAGTCCAGCCGCCCGTGCCCGGCGAGGGCGATCAGGTCCTCCACGTGCTGCGGCAGTGACCCGTAGTGGCCCATGACCTGCTGGAGCTCGAAGCAGAAGCCAATGCTGTCGCCGACTTCGAGCTGTTCGGGGGTGAGCCCGGCCAGCACGAGCTTTCCCTTGCGCGACAAGGACTTCGCGGCCTGTTTGCGGGCCGCGCCCGATCCGGCGAAGTCGAAGGCGTGGTCGAGGCCCTTGCCGCCGGTGGCCGCGCGCAGCTGTTCGGCGAAGTCCTCGGCCAGCGGGTCCAGCGCGGTGTCGGCGCCGAAGCCCAGCGCGCGCTCGCGGGCGGCCTTGTTCGGGTCGATGGCGACGATCGGGGCCGAGCCGACCAGGCGCAGGATCTGCACGGCGTGCGTGCCGAGCCCGCCGGTCCCCCAGACGCCCGCCGATTCGCCGACCGTGACCTGCGCGGTCGTCACGATCGCCGCGTAGGGCGTGGAGACCGCGTCGGGGATGATCGCCGCCTGCTCGAAGGGGAGGCTGTCGGGGATCGGGACGACCGTGTCGTGGCGGGCGACCGTGTACTCCGCCCAGCCTCCGTCGTAGTCCACGCCGCGTGTGAGCACGCGCAGGCACGGGCTCATCGCGCGGACGCAGTTGTCGCAGGCGCCGCAGGACTGGCCTGCCTGGAGCGCGACGCGCTGGCCCACGCGGAGCCTGTCCGGCACGTCCGCGCCGAGCGCTTCGATCACTCCGGCGACCTCGTGGCCGAGGGTGACCGCCTTGGCCGGGTTGTAGGCGGGCGTGAACGCGCCGCCGATGAGGTGCAGGTCGGATAGGCACACCCCGGAGGCGCGGACCGCGACCAGGACCTCGTTCGGCGCAGGTCGGGGTACCGGCACCTCCTCCACCGCGAAGCGCTTGGTGGTCAGGTCCAGCCGTCCGGCGAGCATCGTGGCAGTCACGCCGACCAATCTCGCACAACCACCCGGCAAAGATCACTACCGGGTGGCGGCGGATTCTCAGGCGCCGGACCAGTTCAGCAGGGCGGCGGCGTCGCGGCGGAACTGCTCGACGGAGTCGTCAGGGACGAACTCCAGCAACACGAACCGGTCCTGCTCGTCGGCGTCGAGCTCGGCGAGCACGGGCTGCCAGAGGTCGGCGCGCTCGGCGAGGGCGAGGCGTTCGGTGAACCCGTCCGGGCCCCAGGAGAAGGCGTGCACCGTGCGCAGTTTCGGCAGCAGCGACCGCACTTCCTTGAGGCAGGAGTCCACCTCGGGGGTCTCCTTGGGCTGCCAGTACGGCACGAGCGCGTCGACGTCCTCGAACAGCCGCGTGGCGGAGTCGATGTCGTCGGTCAGCGTCTCCACGTGGTACTCCACCGCGACGCGGACTCCGTGCACGGCGGCGAGTTCGGCGCAGCGGCGCAGGTCCTCGGTGACGGCGGCACGGCGCGCGGTGTCGGTGTCGGTGGTTCCGGTGACGCCCGCCCAGACACGGATGACGGGCGCGCCGAGTGCGACGGCGGTGCTCAGGGCGTCGGCGAACGCGGCGGGTTCGGTGTCGCCGGCCTTGTAGTAGGAGCCGTAGCCCTCCACGAGCAGGCCCGCGTCGGCGGTCAAGCTCCTGGCGCGCTCGGCGGCGGCGAGATCGCCCACGGGGACGTGGACGTCGCCGCCCCAGGTGATCGCGCGCAGCCCCGCGTCGGCGGTGACCCGCACGATCTCGGGCACGGACAACTGTCGGAAGGTCACCGAGACCACTCCGGGAACGATCACTGCGCTCTCCCCGCTCTCCGCCGGACGACCGCACCCACCCTACTCGACAACGATAATCACAACCAGATTCGGTTCGCGCAGTAATTTCGTTCGCCGAACGAATATCTCGATATGATCATGATCGTGGCCAACAGTCGGGACGAGCTCGTAGACCAGGTCCTCGCGGCGGGCAGGCGGCTCGCCGCGGCCGCGGTGCGGCTGCACTCCGCCGTCGCCGACAAGCAGGGGCTGTCCCCGGTGGAGGAGAAGGCGCTGGAGCTGCTGGAGAGCAGCGGCGCGCTGACCCCGGGCGAGCTGTCGCGGCGCTGCGGCCTGGCGCCCGCCTCGATCACCGGGCTGATCAACCGGTTGGAGCAGAAGGGTTTCGCGCGGCGGACCCCGCACCCGCAGGACCGCAGACGGCTGCTGGTGCAGGTGCGCCGGGACCGCCAGCGCGGAGCCGACGCGCTGCTCAAGGACTACCTCGACACGGTCGCGCGGCTGTGCGCCGACTACGACGACGAGAAGCTGCGCACGATCGTGGAGTTCACCGAGGAGATCGCCCGCCGTCAGCGCGAGGCCGCTGAACGGCTCTCGCGCTGACGAACGGCTCTCACGCCGAGGCGGGCGCTTCGATGCGGTAGCGGCCGACCCACGCGCTGGCGGCGACGTCCTGCACCGCGTCCTCGACCTTGCCGGGCAGCCGCCCGGCAGGCGGCAGCGGGAACCGGTAGCGCGTGGCGGGCAGCCCTTCGCGCGGCGGCGCCTCGTCCACGCGCCACTGGTCCAGCTCGGGGTAGCGGGCGGGGAAGGCCGGGTCCGCCGGGAAGACCTCCAGGCCGATGCGCCGATCGGGGCGCACGACGCTGGCGCGGTCCAGCAGCGGACGCGTGCTGATGCCGACCGCGCCGATCTCGCGCCAGGGCACCGCGTGCAGCGTCCCGTCCGCGCGCCACCACAGCGCGCGCCGGTCGACGATCACGCCCCGGCCGCGCAGCGAGGCGCGGGCGCTGCTGACGAACCACAGGAACGCCGCACCGGAGAGGATCTGCCAGAGCCAGACCCACGGGTGCGTCTCGCCGTCGGTGAGGATGGCCGCGCAGACCACGGCGAGGAATCCGGAGATCCCGCCGCCGAGCATCAGCCACCGCGCCCCGGAGACGCCGAAGTCGAGGTCGATCGCCCCCGGCTGCAGCCCCTGTGCCCTGTCGGGTGCCGCGATCCTCATCGTCGGCGGGCGTTGCGGGTTCACCACGGAGGTCTCTGCCACTGAGGACGGAGCGGGCACCCGCTCCCAGCCACCACGTCGCCACTTCACGTGATCAACCCTAGTGAACTCGCCGATGCCACCGCCGCGTGTCCCCGTTCGAGCCACCGGTACCCCCGCTCCCCCGTCATCGGTGGCGCACCGCAGCCACCCACCACTCGCGCGCACAACCAGGGCAGGCCCTGATCGATGAGCACGTGACCACCACCTCGCGTCGTCGTTGTCCGTCTACCCGTAGGACGCGCCGGGCGCCGACTCGTTGGCTCCGGATGCCCACCGAACGCCCGCGACATTGTTTAATTAATTAAAAAAAGGCATGTGATACGGTCATCCAATGACCCCGAGAATCATTGTTGCGACGGCCGATGACATTGCCGATCTCGTGTCTTCGGTGAATTCCTTGTTCGCTGAGGACGGTGGGCGGCGTGATCCGTTCATGGACACCGGCTGGCCCGCCCGTGAAGGTGCTGCCTACTACTCCGGCCTGGTCGGCGACCCGGCCGCGGTGTGCCTGTTGGCCAGGGAGGATCGTGTCGCGGGGCATCTGGTGGGCCGGATCGGGCGCTCGTCGATGCGGCCGGGCGCGGTGACGGGGGTGTTGGAGAGCATGCGGGTCGATGCCGCGTTCCGGCGCCGCGGAATCGGTTCGGCGTTGGTGGAGCGCTTCTTCGAGTGGGCCGATTCTCACGGGGTGAACGAATTCTCGGTGTCAGCGTACTCGAGCAACGAAGCCGCGCTCGCCCTGTACGGCAAGCACGGCTTCGCGGCGTTCGAGACGAAGCTCGTCCGGCCTATTTCGTGAGCTCGTAGCGGAGGATGACGATGCCGTTGACGTAGGCGGTCGCGTCGAGGGCGTGCAGGTCGTGGGTGTCCTCGAAGAGGCGGGTTCCCCTGCCGCGCGAGACCGGGCTGACCATCATGCGGACCTCGTCGACGAGCCCGGCGTCCATGAGGGAGCGCATCAGCTGCAAGCTCCCCCACAGCCAGAGGTCCTTGCCGTCCTGCTGCTTGAGCTCGCGGATGGTGGCGGCCGGGTCGGCGGTGACGGTCGCGGCGGGGAAATCGCCCCAGGGCGCCTGCTCCAGGGTGGTGGAGGCGACGTACTTGGTGAGGCTGTTGAGCTTCTCGCCGTACTCGCCCTGGTCCTCGGCGTGCGGCCAGTAGTCCTTGGACTGGTTGTAGGTGTTCGCGCCGAGGATCATGGTGTCGACGGTGTCGATGAAGGCCATGATGTCGTTCTTGAACGCGGGGTTGGTGGTGTCGGAGAAGGCCTCTCCCGAGACGAAACCGAGCCCGCCGTCCTCCTCCGCGGCGATGTTGTCGACGGTGACCCACTGCTGGACGATGAGCTTGCGCATGACGGTTCTCCCGGTTCGATCGGTCACTTCCATCCCAGGGACGGAGCCGTCGCGCCGGTCTCGACATCGGTGCTCAAGATTTTGTCGCGGCGAGCAGCCGGAAGAACGAGCGCAGGTCCTCCACGAAGAGTTCTGGCTGCTCAAAGGCACCGAAGTGACCTCCGCGAGGGAGTTCGCTCCACTGCCGGATGTCGGTGAAGCGCTGGGCGACCCAGCGCCGGGAGGGCCGCAGCAGCTCGGCGGGGAAGAGCGCGGCGGCGACGGGGACGTCCACTGTGGACGGGGTGGGTTCGGTGAAGATCTTCTGGATCTCGGCGATGCTCTCCCAGTACAGGCGCGCGGAGGAGGTCGCGGTGCCGGTGAGCCAGTAGAGGGTGATGTTGTCCAGCATCTGCTGGCGGGTGAGCGGGTGCTCGGGGTCGGTCCAGGCGTGGAACTTCTCCAAGATCCACGCGCACTGCCCGACGGGTGAGTCGGTGAGGGCGTAGCCGAGGGTCTGCGGCCGGGTGCCCTGCTGGACGGAGTAGCCGTCCTCGGTCTGCTTGGCGCGCTCCAGGTCGGCGATCGCGGCGTGCTCGGCGTCGGTGAGGTCGTCGAAGGTGGCGGGGTCGGGCGGGGCCAGCGGTGGGGCGAGGTGGATGCCGATGATCCGTTCGGGGACGCGTTGGGCGATGCCGGTGGTGACGCTGGTGCCCCAGTCGCCGCCGTGCGCGCCGAAGCGCTGGTAGCCGAGGCGGTCCATCAACTCGATCCACGCATCGGCGATGCGGTGGACGTCCCAGCCGGTGGTGCGGGGTTTGTCGCTGAAGCCGTAGCCGGGTAGCGACGGGCAGACGACGTGGAAGGCATCGGCCGGGTCGGTGGGGTTGGTGAGCGGGCCGATGGCGTCGAGGAACTCCAGGACGGAGCCGGGCCAGCCGTGGGTGAGCAACAGCGGCGTGGCGTCCGGGTGGGGTGAGCGGACGTGCAGGAAGTGGATGCCGAGGCCGTCGATCTCGGTGCGGTACTGGGGGACGGCGTTGAGGCGGGCTTCGACCGCGCGCCAGTCGTAGTCCTTCTCCCAGTGCTCGCAGAGCTCGCGGAGCTGGTTCAGGGGCACGCCCTGGGACCAGTCGTCGACGGTCTCGGCTTCGGGCCAGCGGGTCCGGCTCAGCCGATCGCGCAGGTCGGTGAGGGCTGTTTCGGGGATCTCGACGCGGAAGCGCGTGATGTTCGCCGACATGCGGCCAGGCTTTCAGCCGCCGTAGAAGCCCGCAACGTCGATCTCGGCCAGGGGAATCCAATCGGGGTCGGTTGGCTCGGTGAGCGGGTAGCGCAGTGTCGCGGCGAGGACGGGGCGTTCGTCGACGCGCTGCGACAGCGCGTACAGGGCGGCGAGAACGTGAGCGCAGTGCGGATTTCGGGTTCTGCAGTCGCATTCGGTGTGCTGTTCGGCCAGGGGCACGGCGACGGCGAGGGTGTCGGCGAGTTCGTCGGGCAGGTCGCCGGTGTGGTCGGCGACGAGTCCTTCCGGCACGTCCGTCCACAGTGGAAGTCCGATGTGGACGGTGTGGCCGGAGACGGTGGCGGTGACGCTGCCCGTCTCGGCGCGCAGCTCGGTGACGGCGTTGTTGCGGACGAGGCTGCGTGCTCTGGGCAGCAACGGGTTCGGGCGGGTGACGGCGGTGGACTCGACGGCGCGGACCCAGGCCCTGCCCCAGGGTGTCGCGCCGTACTCGGGTTGGGTCAACTCATCGCTCCGGGATCGAGGGCGAGCACGTCGTGCAGTTGCTCGTCGGGCAGTTCGGCGAGCGCGGTCTCCGAGCCGGTGACGGCGTCGGCGAGTGCGCGTTTGTTCTCGTGCAGGCGGGCGATGTGGTCCTCGATGGTGCCGCCGGTGAGCAGGGTGTGCACGGTGAGCGGGCGGGTCTGGCCGATGCGGTGCGCGCGGTCGGTGGCTTGTTCTTCCACGGCCGGGTTCCACCAGCGGTCGAAGTGCATCACGTGTCCGGCGCGGGTGAGGTTGAGCCCGAACCCGGCGGCGCGCAGGCTCAGCAGCAGCACCGGTGGCGCGTCGGCGTCGTGTTGGAAGGCGCGCACGAGTTCGTCGCGGCGCGCGGCGCTGAGCCCGCCGTGCAGGAAGGGCACGGGCCCGCCGATGTGCTCGGCGAGGTGTCGCGACAGCAGCTCGCCGGTTGCCGTGTACTGGGTGAACACCAGTGCGCGGTCGTCGTCCTCGACGATCTCGGTGAGCATTTCCGTCGCGCGGTCGAACTTGCCGGAACGCCCGGCCAGGGGCAGCTCGTCGGGCCGGTACTGGGCGGGGTGGTTGCAGATCTGCTTGAGCGCTGTGAGCAACGCCAGCACGCGGCCCCGGCGTTCGAGCCCGCTCCCGAAGCCGAGGGTGAAGGCGCGGTCGACGGCGTCGCGGTAGAGCGCGGCCTGCTCGCTGGTGAGGGTGCAGGCGACCGTCGAGTACAGCTTCGGCGGCAGGTCGGTGGCGACCGCGGACTTGGTGCGCCGCAACACGTGCGGGGCGATCAGCGCGGTGAGCCGGGCCGCGGCGGTGGTGGAGCGGCGTTGCTCGATCGGCGTGCCGAAGCGCTGCCGGAACCGCGCGCGGGTGCCCAGCAGCCCGGGGTTGGTGAGCGACATGATCGCCCACAGCTCGTCGAGCCGGTTCTCCACCGGGGTGCCGGTCATCGCGACGCGGCGCTGGGCGGACAGCCGCGCGGCGGCTTTGCTGGCTTGGGCGTCGGGGTTCTTGACCTGCTGCGCCTCGTCGAGCACGACCACGTCCCAGTCCCTGCTGGTGAGGTCGTCCTCGCCGCGCAGCACGCTGTAGCTGGTGATCACGACCGTGCGCGGCGGGATCGTCTCCGGCAGCGCACGGCGTGGTCCGTGGTGGGTGAGCACGGGGGTGTCCGGGGCGAAGCGCGCGATCTCCCTGCGCCAGTTCCCCACGAGCGAGGTCGGGCAGACCACCAGGTGCGGGCCGTCGCGCGTGGCGAGCAGGCAGATCGCCTGGAGGGTCTTGCCCAGGCCCATCTCGTCAGCCAGCACGCCCCCGCCGGGCACCGAGTTCAGCCAGGCCACGCCGTCCACCTGGTAGGGGCGCAGCTCGGCGTTGATGGCGCCGAGCTTGGCGCGCGCGAGCGCTGCTTGACGGTAGCTGTCAAGTAGCGCGGCGGCGGAGCTGATCGCGGTTTCCTCGCTGTTGAGCACGGCGTGCGCCACCGGCGGCATGCGCTGCGCCAGCTCAGCGAACGCCACGTCGTCGGCGTCGTTCTCAACTAGGCGGACGGCCTCGCGCCACGCCCTCGCGGAGGCGGTGGTGTCGGGCAGTTCGTGCGGCTCGACGAGGCACACCTGCACGTCAGCGGCCTCGACGCGGTTGCCGCGCGGCACGGCGAGGCGGCACACGGCCCGACGCCCGGCGCTCGCGGTTCCCCACACGGCGAAGGCTCCCTGCGCGGGCACGTAGGTGACGTGCCTGTCAACCATGGACGGCTCCCTGGAACACTTGACGAGCGTCACACACTTATTGCGCGACGCACTGATTGCGTCGCACAAGTTACTTGACTGATCGGGTCGTGTCACATGACGAAGAAGGACGAGCTCATCGGCGAGCTGATCGACGCCATGCCGGACTGGACGGTGGCCCTGGTGCAGCTCAACGGGCTCATCGCCGACCGGATGGGCGTGGTCAGCACCGACCTGCACTGCCTGCACGCCCTCAACCACCACGGCCCCGCCACCCCCGGCGTACTGGCCGAGCGCGTCGGCCTCACCCCCGGCTCCGCCTCGCGCATGGTCGACCGGCTCGACGCCGCGGGCTGCGTGCGCCGCGTCCCCGACCCGCAGGACCGGCGCCGCGTGCTCATCGAGCCCACCGAGGAGGGCCTGCGCCGGGTCGCCCGCTACTACGAGGGCCTGGCCGCGCGCACCCGCGAGGACCTCGCCGACTTCCCCGCCGAGCACATCCGCGCGCTGCTCGACTTCGTCACCGCCACCCGCGCCAGCACGCTCGCCGAGCTGACGCGCCTGCGCTCCACGTCCTGACGGGGGATCTCCATGCCTGAGGACCTCCTCCCGATCGGCCGCTTCGCCCGGCTCTGCCGCCTCAGCGTCAAGCAGCTGCGCCATTACGACGACCTCGGCCTGCTGCGCCCCGCTCACGTCGACCCCAGCAGCGGCTACCGCTACTACACCCGCGCGCAGACCCGCGCCGCGTTGACGATCGGGCTGCTGCGCACGCTCGACATGCCGCTCCCAGCGATCGCCGACCTCCTCGCAGGCGATGAGTCAGCTCGCGAGGACGTGCTGCGCGCCGAACGCGACCGCATCGACGCCCAGCTCCGCCGCCACCGCGCCGCACTGCAAGGCGTCGAACGGCTACTCAAAGAAGGATTGGAGCGCAACGACATCGCTCTCATCGCCGAGCCTGAGCGCCGGGTCGCCGTGCAGCGCGCGAGCTGCGCCCAGGAAGAGATCGGCCGCACCTACGGCGAGTGCGTCGCCCGCCTGTTCGCCACGGTCCGCGACGCCCAGGGCCCGCCGATCGGGTTGTTCCCGCTCGACCTCACCCCGACACTGGACATCGCCGCCGCAGTGGAAACCCCGTCCTGCGACGAAACCCTGCGAGCGACCCCGGCCGCGACGATCATCCACAGTGGACCGTACGGGGAGATCTCCCTGACCTACCACGCCCTCTTCGCGTGGATTCACGAACACGGCCACACCCCGCACGGCCTGGTCCGCGAGACCTACCTCACCGACCCGCGCACCACCCCGCCCGAACACCTCGTCACCCGCATCACCATCCCCGTCTAGCGAAAGACGACGGCGGAGCGCGGCGTTTCGTCGACCGACAGCGTGAACACGTCGGGGCGCGCGTAGTGGCCGGTCACGTCGAAGTCGTAGCGCGCACCCGCCAGAGACGCGAGGTCCACGGGCGCGGTGATCAGGCCCTCCTCCCCCGTCAACGGCCCCGCGAGCACCTCACCGAGCGGACCCACGATCACACTGCCGCCGTTGATCCGCGACCCCGGCACCTCCGGCCGCTCCGCCTGGTACTGGCACGCCGCCGCCACGAAACACCGGCCCTCCACCGCGATGTGCCGCATCGTGGACTGCCACACCTCGCGATCGTCCACAGTGGGCGCACACCACACCTGCACACCCTTGGCGTACATGGCCGTCCGCAACAACGGCATGTAGTTCTCCCAGCAGATCACCGCCCCCGCCACCCCCGCGCCGGTCTCCACCACGGGCAGCGTCGAGCCGTCGCCCTGCCCCCAGATCAAGCGCTCAGCGGCGGTCGGCATGAGCTTGCGGTGCTTGGCAACCAAGCCCTTCACGGGGTCGAGGAACACCGC
>NZ_MUMH01000227.1 GCF_002155965.1 Allokutzneria sp. NRRL B-24872 | reverse complement strand
GCCGGTTGCAGCGCGCGCTGCGCCGGGCCTCAGCTCGCGCGGCGGGGGACTCGGCGCTGTCCAACGCCAAGGTCGAACTGCTGCTCGCGGTGAAGCGGCAGCCGGGGATCAGCGTGAAGGAGGTCGCGACGGTGCTCTGCGCGGCGGCCAACACGGTCAGCACCCTGGTCGGGGACCTGGCCGAAGCGGGGTTGCTGCTGCGCGAGCGCGACCCCGGCAACCGCCGAGTGGTGCGGCTCGCCCTCACCGAGGACGGCCACACCACCATGGCGGACTACCAGGACCAGCGCAGGCGCAGCGTCGCCGAGGCCGCGGCGCGGCTGAGCGAGCAGGACCGGGCCGACCTCGAACGGGCCATGCCCGCGCTGCTGCGCCTGGTGGAGGTCATCGAGCAGGGGTGAGCGCGGCGCCCCTGGCGATCGCCTCGACGTCGCCGACGGCCTCGTCCAGGCACGGCAGCGCGAGCACGGCCCGCCTGGCCTGGCGCGCGCGGGCGGTGAAGCCCGGCTCGGACAGCACGCGCGAGCACGCCTCGCGGACCTCCTCGACGGAGCCCTCGCGCACGCGTAGGCCCAGCCCCAGCTCGACCGTGCGGTCGGCGTTGGAGGGCTGGTCGCCGAACGCGGGCTGGACCACCATCGGCACGCCGGAGCGCAGCGACTCGCGGATGCCGTTGTAGCCGCCGTGCGTCAGGAACAGGTCGGCGCACTCCAGCACGAGCGGCTGCGGCACGTGGTTGACCAGGTGCACGTTCGGCGCGACCAGCGCGTCCGGGACGGCGACGCCGCCGGTGGCCACGATCGCCGTGCAGTCCAAAGTGGACAGAGCTTCGACGGCGACCCGCAGCCGCGCGGCGGGGTCGATCCCGGCGAAGGAGGCGGGCAGGTTCGTCTTGTCCATCTCCGTGGTCAGCGGCAGCGCCGTGCCGATCGCGGCGAGCACCAGCGGCCGGTCGGCCGGCGCGTCGCCCAGCCAGCCGGGCAGCCGCTCGCCGTGGCGCGCGAGCACCGGCTGGCGGTAGGCGGTCGCGACCGGGGCCGGGGAGGCCGTGTAGGAGAACTCCGTTGGCACGTAGTCGATCCGGCCGTAGCGGTAGACGAAGTCCGTGCCCAGTTCGATCCCGAGGTCGGCCTGGGCCGCGTGCTCGCGCAGCACCTGCTCGGCCAGCGCGGGGTCGCCGATGTTGACGAAGCCGCCCGGCAGGCAGATGTGCGGGATGCCGAGCTTCTCGGCGAGCAGCACGGCGCCGAACTCGGCGTCGTCGCGGAGCACGACGTCGGGGCGGAACTCCTCGGCCAGCGGGAGCATCCGCCGGTAGGCGTCCAGCGCCATCGGGCCCGCCATCAGGCCCATGATCACCGACATGTTGCCGGGGTCGGAGGCGGGGTGCAGCGGCCGGGCCGGGTCGGAGGTCATCTCCTTGAGCCGGTCGCGCATCCCGTGCAGCACGCCGGCCGAGGTCACCTTCTCCGAGGCGAACAGGGGGAGGAAGTCCTCCGGCATGGCGACCACGACCTCGTGACCGGCCTTGGCCAGCGCTCGGGTGATCGGGACGAGGGAACGGGTGTGCGACGGCGAACCGGTGACGGTGCACAGCACGCGCAAGGCGAGCCTCCTCAGCGGGGACAGGGCGACAGGTCTGGTTGCAACAACCAACCAAACCGCCTGCATCGTCCCGGAGTCGGAGTGTTCTCGGTGCATCCGGTTGGTCGTATCTGTGCTCAAACGACTAAAACCGCGTCCACTCGCGCTAAGGTCCGAGATGAATTCCTTCTCGGTCGTACTGTCGACACTCGGTCGGTGTACTCGCCGTACTGACAAGTAACGACCTTCAGCGTCCTCCGGAATACCCACTTCAGTGGGCAAAAGGATGGTCGACGTGAGCATTTCACCCTCCTTGCCCCGCCCTCGGTGATTGGTCAGAGTGCGTCTGTGCCGCCCCGGTGGAGCGCATCCCGGTTGAACAGCCGGATCTCGACACCGCGGCACGAGTGAGGGGCCACCTCGCCTCGCACAGCACGAACCACGGCGCCCCCCAGCGCCGATCCAGGAGTGCTTCGCCGAGTAGGCGTGGAGTGAGTCATGAGACAGATCCAGACCGTATGCAGGCCGCAGCACAGGTCAGCCACCCCTGCGGCGACCCCCACGCCAGGCATGCTCGCCGCCGAACGACGGCGGGGGCCCGTCCGGGTCGCCCTGCTCGACCGCCACCCGGTGACCGTGGAGGGCCTGGCGCAGCTGCTCTCCGCGCAGCAGGGCGTCTCCGTGGTCGGCCGCTTCTACCGGGTCAACGACGCACTGGCCAGCCTGTCCCGCTGCGAGGCGCACGTGCTCGTGGTGGACCCGCAGGTCGCCGGGCCGGACGCGATCGCGCTGCTGCGCCTGTTGCAGCGGGAGTACCCGAACCTCGCGGTGCTCGTGCTCAGCGACAACACCGACTACGTCAGCGCGGCGCTGGACGCGGGGGCCAAAGGCTTCCTGCTCAAGACCGCCGTGCTCGGCGAGATCCTCAGCGGCATCCTCAAGGCGGCCGACGGCCAGACCCCGGTCTCCCGGTCGCTGCTGCCGATGCTGGCCTCCGAGGTGCGCGGCGGCGGACGGACCAGGCAGCGCCTGTCCAGCCGCGAGCTGCAGATCCTGGAGCAGGTCGCCACCGGCAACACCAACGCCGAGATCGCCCGCAACCTGTTCATCAGCGAGGCGACCGTCAAGACGCACCTGCACCGCGTGTTCAACAAGCTCAGCGTGCCGGACCGGGCCTCGGCGGTGGCGACCGCGATCTCCCTGGGCCTGCTCCGCGGCGCCCTGCGCTAGACCCACCCCGCACAGCCGAAATTTCCGTTCCGTGCTCATAGCGGCCGAGAGAGCG
Source organism: Allokutzneria sp. NRRL B-24872 (assembly GCF_002155965.1). Lineage (GTDB taxonomy): Bacteria > Actinomycetota > Actinomycetes > Mycobacteriales > Pseudonocardiaceae > Allokutzneria. Next base: position 4,623 of record NZ_MUMH01000227.1, on the reverse strand, counting down.
CTCTCCTGGGCCGCTGTGAGCACGGAACGGGATGTGCCCTAGTCCTCGTCGGGGAACGCGATGGGGGCTCGGTGCGCGGCGGCGAGGCTGGCCCACCAGGCGACGGCACCCGTTCGGCGCTGGACGCCGAGGGTCTTGTAGATGCGTTGCAGGTGGTTCTGCACGGTCTTCGGCGACAGGCCGAGGTCCTCGGCGATCATCGTCGCGGACTGGCCCTCGACCAGGCGTTGCAGGATCTCGATGCGGCGCATGGTCAGCCCCATCCGCAGTGCGACGCGGACCGGGTCCTCCGCGTGCGGGTCGGGCTCGGGCGTGGTGGCGACCGGGGTCGGCGAGATGCCCGAGGCCTTGGGGCGCTGGTCGGTCGGACCGTCGTCGTCGGTGTGCAGGCCGAGCCCGGCCAACCAGTGCCCGACGATGTTGTTCTCCCGGACGCGCAGCAGGTCACGGCCCTGCTGCGCTTCCCAGAGCTTGTACTGCTCCAGGTGCTTGCGGGCGTGGTAGAGCGCGCGGTCCAGCGATCCGGCCTGCTCGTGGGCCTGGCTCAGCAGCTCGTGCGCCCGCGCGGTGTACTCCCTGGCCAGCGCGCTCTCGGCCAGTTCGGCGGCGGCTTCCAGGCACTTGATCTGCTCGGCGTGGCGGCCGTCCATCCCGTAGAGCCGCCCGCGCAGCATCTTCAGCTCCGCCTGCGGGATCACCCGGTCCGAGCTGCGCAGCAGGTAGCCCGCGCGCTCGCAGAAGCGCCGCGCCCGCAGCTTGTCGCCGAGTTCGGCGCGCAGGTCACCGATCATGATGTTCACCCGCGCCAGCCGGACCGGGTCGTCCAGCGACTTCCACTTGTCGCGGCAGGCCTTGGCCAGCTCCTCCGAGCGCAGCAGCTTGAGCTTGCACGCGTCGCCCTCGACCCCGCAGCGCAGCGACTGCACCTTGACCATGCAGTTGCCGAAGTACTGCGCGCGCACCATCTGCGCCTGGTGCAGCAGCATCTCGCCGATCAGGCCACCGTCCCCGGACAGCTCGGCGAAGCCCTGAGCCCTTGCCAGCGTGGCAAGTGCTCGTTCGGTGGAGTTGACCTTGACCTCGATCGAGGAGCGGGCAAGGTTGATCCGCGCCTGGAGCTCGATGGTCCTGCGCTGCACGGCGAAGCGCTCGATCTCGGCGAGCGCGTCCAGCGCCGGGGCCCACAGCCCGCGCTTGGCCAGGGTCACCGCCTGCACGATCGCCGAGTAGGCGACGCCGACCGGATCGCCGAGCCAGGCGAACCCGGCCGCCGCCTTCTCCGCCCACTCCAGCGCTTCCCACGCCCGGCCCTCGTCGATCGCGGCGCGCGCCTCGGCGAGGTTGTCGTCGGCGCTGCGGCGCGCGCTCAGCTCGGCGGCGGTGCTGGCCTTGTCGATCGGGGACAGCACTCGGCTCACCCGAATTCCAGGGTCGCGGCAACCCTCGGAGAATTGTTTTTCGGCATCGGTGTCCCACCCTCGCGCCCGTGAACCGAACCGGGCGAGAGTACCCCGAACATGAAGGCGTGCTTTCAGGAAATGAATAGGCTCAGGTCAACGGCATGGTGAAGCCGGGGTGGCGAAGTGCCACCCCGGCTTCGAGAAGGAGTTGTCAGCGGAGCGAATGCGTGCGCAGGACGGTCTGCTCCACGGTGCTGCCGTCCTTGTCCTTCGCCGCAACGCGCAGCGAGCCGTAGCCGCCCGCCTCGCCGCCGGCTGGCAGAGTGCCCTGCCAGCGCTCGCCGTTCTGCCGCATCGGCACCTCGACCCAGGTGGCGCCCTCGTCGTAGCTCACCGACACCCGCAGTTCGGTGATCCACTTCGAGGAGCCGGTGACCTCGATCGGCTGCGCCGCTGCCGCGGGCACGGCGTTGTCGGCGTCGAGCGGGAGCCTCGGGTCGACCGTCAGCGCGGTGATCGGCGTGATGGCCTGGCCGGTGAAACCGGAGGTGAAGCCCCAGGTGACGTCGGCGGAGGTGCCGAGCGCGCCGGGCTTGGCCTCGCGGGTGGCGGTGAAGCGCGCCTCGTAGCGACCGCGCTCGGCCGGGACCAGCGCGGTGATCCCGCCGCCGTCGGAGCGCACGATCACCTTGCCGTCCTTGCTCAGCGTGGCCGCGCCGAGCGGGGAGAACACGTTGGACCAGCCGCCGAGGCCGCGCGCGCCGAACAGGTCGGGCGAGAGCGCGATCTCGTTGCCCATCCTGGCGAACGAGCCCGGGGCGAACGCGGGGCCGAACGGGCCGGAGTTGACGGCCAGCCGCTGCGGCGAGCCCTTCGTGAACCTGTTGGTGCCCAACGGTTCCAGCCTGTTGTTGCCGGAGAAGGACGTCGTCGGGGTCTTCGCGATGCCGATCTCGTGCCGCCACCAGCCGGGGCTGACGTACTCGGTTCGGGTCGCGCCCAGCTCCACCAGCGGAGCCGGTGCGCGGAACGGGTGCGAGATCGGGACCAGCGTCGCCTGCTGGCCGTCGAGGCCCGGGCGCAGCTGCGGGCGCGCGCCGAAGGAGTGGCCGTCGCGGTGGTAGCTCGCGTCGACCTTGACGAGATCTTCCTTGCTGATCACGTGCTCACCGCCGTCGGGCATCGAGCCGGAGGAGGTCAGCGCGACGTCGTAGCTGACCGGGCTGTCCTTGGCGCCCACCACGCGCACGGCGACCGGACCGGTCTTGAGCAGTTCGGTGAGCTTGCCCAGGCGGTGCTCGGCGGCGGCGAAGACCGGGATCGCCGGGTTCGCGTTCACCTCCTTGGCGGGCTGGACGATCAGCGCGGCCTTGGCACCCGCCTCGGCGACGGCGGCGACGGCCTTCGTGGTGTCGTCGGTCTTCGGCTCAGGGGTGAGCAGGACGAGCTTTCCCTTGACGTCCAAGCCCCTCAGGTCCTCGGCGCGACCGCGTTTGCCGTCGACGACGTCCATCCGGTGCTCGCCGACGAGGGCGGGCGACTGCTGCTCACGGCTCAGGGTGAGCGGAAAGCGTTGCGGCGCAACGATCTCCGAGGTCACCTCCGGGCGGACGGCCGTGATGTGGTTGACGTGGCGGAAGTCCTTGTCGCTCCCGCCGAGCGAACCGATCAGCACGGGGACGTCGCTGTCGACGTAGGTGCCCGCGCGCTGCGAAGGGCTGCCGTCCTTGCCGTGCAGGACGGACAGGCTCTGGCGGATCACCTTCATGCCGGGGTCGTCCAAGCGCACGTTCATCGGCTTCGCGGTGCGGGCGTCGATGTCCAGCACGCGGTCGGCGTCCAGCGTGAGCTTCGGCGCGACCTGGCTGACCAGCGCGATCGGGTCGGAGTTGTGCTCGCCGCGCGGTCCGTGCTCGTACAGCTCGCTGACCACCATGTAGTCACCCGCGGGCAGGCGGAGCTTGCCGGTGCCGTTGGCGTCCAGCTCGATCGGCTCGACGCGCTGGTTGGTCTTGGCGAGGTCGACCACGGTCACGGAGGGCTTGGCGGGCTTGCCATCGCGGCCGGTGGCTTTGACGGAGAGGGTGTGCGCGGCCTCTTCGACGTGGGCGCCGACGGCGGTCCTGATCACGTCGGAGCCCGCGGTCGCGGTCAGCCAGCCGCCGTAGAGACCGACGCGCCGGGTCGGGTCCACGGTGATGGAGACCTTGGCGGTGCCCTTCGCCGGGATGGTGATCTCGTTGGCGCTCAAGCGGAACTGGTTGCTGTCGGCTGGCTTGCCCTCTTTGTCCACAATGGACATGTCGAGCTTCGCGGTCACCGGCGTTTCGCCGTCGTTGCGGTAGGTCAAGTCCTTTGTGGATGGTTGCTGTCCGTTGTGCGGCCAGGTGAAGTAGCCCAGTGACAGGCTGCCCTGCTCGGCGGTGAGCCGCTGCGTGGTGGCCCGCGCGAGGTCGACGAGCCCGGTGCCCTGCCCGTACACCGATGTTCCGTCCAGTGGGCTGGCGGTGCCCATCAGCGTCGCCTTGATCCGGTCGGGGCTCCAGTCCGGGTGCTGCCCGGCGAGGATCGCGGCGGCGCCGGTCAGGTGCGGCGCGGCCATCGAGGTCCCGCTGAGCACGGCGTACTGCTCCGGAAGTCCGCTGGTGCCACGGGTTCCCGCCGCCCGCGTCGAGATGATCTCCGAGCCCGGGCCGGTGATGTCGGGCTTGACCGCGTGGTCGGAGTACCTGGGGCCCTTGGAGGAGAAGGAACTCAGCTCCTTCTGCTTGGTGGCGCTGGCGACGGCGAGCGAGGACTCGGCGGTGGCGGGAGCGCCCACCTGGCCGTCCGGGCCGGTGTTGCCTGCGGCGACCACGAACAGCGTGCCCTGCTCCGCGGTGAGCCGGTCGATCGCCGCCATCACCGGGGTCTGCTCCTCGGGGCCGCCGCCGAAGCTCATGTTGACGACCTTGGCCTTGTTCTCCACCGACGCCCAGGCCATCGCGGCGAGCACGGCCTCCTCGCCGATCTCGAAGTCGCCGACCTTGCCCATGAGCACCTTGGCGCCCTTGGTCATGCCCGCGTACTTGCCGCCGCTGGCCGCTCCGGTGCCCGCGACGGTGCCGGTCACGTGCGTGCCGTGACCGTTCACGTCCTGCACGCCGTCCTTCGAGCCGGAGAAGTCCTTGGCCACCACGCCGACGAGGTCGGGGTGCTTGGCGTCGATGCCGGAGTCCAGCAC
>NZ_MUMH01000226.1 GCF_002155965.1 Allokutzneria sp. NRRL B-24872 | reverse complement strand
CCGCGTGGTGCCCCTGCGCACTCCGAGCAACGGCCGCCCCCAAGGCGGGTCCAGCGCGCGCATCCCGGCGATCGACCGCGTTCCCGAGCCACGCCCGAGGCCGAGCAGAACCGTCTCGGCCTGGTCGTCGAGGGTGTGTCCGAGCAGCACGACGCAGTCCGGGTCAGGCCGCGCGTCGAGCAGCGCCGCGTACCTCGCTCGCCGTGCCGCCGCCTCCGGTCCGCCGGGCCCTTCCACGCGCACGGGGAGCACGCGGGCCATGAGGCCGAGCGCGGAGNNGCGAAGCGCACCGCGGCTACCGCCGGATCGGGTCCGCCCACGGGTCAGGCGTTCCGGTTCAGCCAGCGCGCCGGGTCGCCGATCTCCGCGCGCGTCGGCAGCGTCTCCGGCGAGGTCCACACGGTGTTGAAGCGCTCCATCCCAACTGCTCCGACGACGTGGTCGACGAAGGCCGAGCCCTGCGCGTACTGCCTGACCTTCGCGTCCACGCCGAGCAGCGCGCGCAGCAGCCGGTCCACGTTGCCGCGCGGACCGCGACGCACGCTGAACCGCGCGCGGATCGTGCCCACGCTCGGCACGACCGAGGGGCCGACCGCGTCCATCACGTGCTCCGCGTGCCCTTCGAGCAGCGTCGACAGCGCGAGCAGCCGGTCGAGCACCACGCGCTGCTCCGGGCTCTGCAGCAGTTCGAGCAGCCCGACGCTGTCCTTGTCGCCCTTCTCCGAGCGCGCGGTCTTCAGCGCTTCGGCCATCCTCGTCAGCACCGTCGCCGTGGACTCGTCCATGATCGACAACAACTCGCCGACCTGGGCCGCGAAGTACTCGCGCAGCCACGGCACGGCGGTGAACTGGAGCCGGTGGGTGGACTCGTGCAGGCACACCCACAGCGCGAAGTCGTCCTCGGGCACCCGCAGCGCCCGCTGCGTCGCCACCACGTTCGGCGCCACCACGAGCAGCCTGCCGTCCGGTCCGTCCCCGCCGAACGGGTCGTACTGGCCGAGCACCCGCCCGCCGAGATAGGCCAGGACCATGCCCGCCTGCACCCCGGCCGTCCGCGCGAGCACGTTGCCGCGCAGTCCGGGGCTGTTCCTCGGCAACGCGTGATCGGTGAGCGCGGCCAGCCCCGCCGTCGCGGCGCGCACCCAGCCCGCCCTGTCGACCACGTCACCCGGCAGCACCGGCAGCCCGTGACCGAGCCCCGTCAGGTCGCGAACGTGGTGTTCCGCCTGCACGGTTTGCTCGCGCATCCGGCGGACGGCCTCACCGGCCTC
>NZ_MUMH01000225.1 GCF_002155965.1 Allokutzneria sp. NRRL B-24872 | reverse complement strand
GAACCTGTCGTAGGCCCCGCCCGGCAACGCCTCCGGCGGAACGCGCTCGCCGATGTCCGCGTGCGCCCCGCCAGCCCCCACCACCGACGCACCCGCCGCCGCCAAGCCGCCCCACCCGAGCACCTGCCTCCGGCCAACACCGCGCGCAGAATCCATGTTCCCGTCCCTCCCCCAGTCGTCGACCATGGAAGACGGGCCGCTGTTGCGACGGCGTATGCGTTTCTCCATACGCTCGCGATACACAGCTCAGCAAGGACAACGCGCCAGCGTGAATCACACCCGCGCGAACTCGGCGATCGTTAGCCTGCGAAAGAGGCTGATCCACGGGGGAGGAACGAGTGGCCGGAACCGAGCTCTACGACCGCATCGGCACCGGGTACTCGTTGGGACGGCGTACCGATCCGCGCTGGATGGCCCCGGTCCTCGCCGCGCTCGGCACTGCCCGGTCCGTCGCGGACGTAGGCGCGGGCACCGGCTCCTACGAGCCGCGCGATCGCACGGTGCTCGCACTCGAACCGTCCTCCGAGATGATCCGCCAGCGACCGCCGCACGCGAGCCCCGCCGTTCGCGCGATCGCTGAAGCCCTTCCGCTGCAAGACAACTCCGTCGATGTCGCGATGGCCGTGCTCACCGTCCACCACTGGACCGACTGGCGGACCGGGCTCGCCGAACTCCGCCGAGTCGCCCCGCGCCAGGTCGTCCTCGCCTACGACACCCGTGTGCACGCCGACTTCTGGTTCGTCCGCGAGTACGTGCCCGAGATCGCTGAGCTGGAGCTCTCCCGCCCCTCCGCCCCGGACATCGCGCAGGAGCTGGACGCGGACTCGGTCATCCCGATGCCGTTGCCGTGGGACTTCACCGACGGGGTGTTCCCCGCTCACTGGCGACGCCCCGAGGCCTACCTCGATCCTCGTGTCCGCCGCGCCTGCTCCGCGCTCGCCCAGACTGACCCCGACGCCGTCGAGCGCGGCATCCGTCGCCTGCGCGAGGACCTGGACAGCGGCTGGTGGCACGAGACCCACCAGGACCTGCTCGCCCTCGACGAGTGGGACGCGGGCTTCCGCCTCATCGTGTCGCGGAGCTGACGCGTCCAGCGGCACCCAGGACCAGCACCGCCCCGGCCGCGAACGCGCCGCCGAGCCACATCACCGCAGTGGTCCCGACCGCGTCGGCGACCAGCCCACCGGTCAGCGCTCCGAGCGCGATCGCCGCGTTGAAGACCCCCGCGAACAGTGCTGAGGCCGCTTCGGGCGCTTGCGGCGCGGACGTCATCATCCACGACTGGGAGGCCACCGAAACGCCGCCGTACGCAAGGCCCCAGAACACCAGAAGCACCGCCGCGGCCAGCGCGGTCACTCCCAGAAGCGGAACCAGCGCCATCGTCACCGCCAACATCGCGCCCAGCACCAGCAGCGTCCGCCGGGGCGACCGCGCGGCTCCGACGCCCGCGACGAAGTTGCCCAAGACCCCGAAGAGCCCATAGATCAACAAAAGCGTGCCGATCAGCCCAGCGCCCACCCCGGACACTTCCTCCAGCACCGGCCGGACATAGGTGTACGCGGCGAAGTGGCCGATCACCACCAGCGCCACCACGATCAGCCCCGTGCGCACGCGCGGCGTCGCAGCCAGCCGCACCATCGCGCCCAGCCCAACAGTCCCCGCCGCAGGCAACGGCGGCAACGACACGGCCAACGCCGCCAGCACCACCAGCGAAAGCCCTCCGGCCCCGACGAACGCGGCCCGCCACCCGGCCAGCTCGCCGAGGTAGGCGCCCGCCGGAACGCCCAGCACCGACGCCACCGCGATGCCGCTGAAGATCACCGAGGTCGCCGACCCAACGGACTTCGCCGGAACGAGCCGCACAGCCAGGCTCGCCGCGACCGCCCACACCCCGCCCATGCCGATCCCCACCAGCACCCGCGCGAGGAGCATGACCGAGAAGGCGGGCGACCACGCCGCGAGCAGGTTCCCCGCCGCCATCACCGCCGTCAGCGCGCACAGCACGCTCCGCCGGTCGAACCTCCCCAGAGCCGGGATCAGCAGCGGCGCGGAGATCGCAGCGACAACGCCGGTCACCGTCAACGTCAGGCCGGCCGCGCCTTCGCTGACCGCCAAGCCGCGGCTGATCGGGGTCAGCAGGCCCACCGGCAGCATCTCCGAGGTGACCGCCGTGAAGGTCGCCCCCGAGACCGCGCTCACCGCCGCCCAGCCGCCTGACCTGCGCGTTGTGTCCGTCTGCACCATGTGTACCAGGCAACCGCCGCGCGTCGCCGGGAACAACGGCCGATCCCTCATCCTTCTATGAGCGTGACTACTGGATCGCGAGGCGGCTTGGAGATCCGCGAGCTGGAGGCGTTCCTGGTGCTCGCCGACGAACTGCACTTCGGCCGCGCCGGAGAACGCCTCTACGTGTCGCAGAGCCGCGTCAGCCAACTGCTCCGCTCGCTGGAGGGCCGCATCGGCGCGCCACTGGTCGAGCGCACGAGCCGCCGCGCGCGGCTGACCCCGCTCGGAGAGGAGTTCCTCGCCGAGCTCCGCCCCGCCTACGGCGCGCTTCGAGCCGCCGTCGACCACGCGCGCAGCACCGCGCGGGGCACCGGTGGCGTGCTGCGAATCGGCTTCCAAGGCGTCATCGACGACCACCTCGCCACCGCGATCGCCGGTTTCGAGCAGCGGTGCCCCGACCACGCCGTCGAACTCGCCGAGATCCCGCTCGCCGACCCCTTCGGCCCCCTCAGCCGTCGCGAGGTCGACGCCGCCGTCGTGCTCCTGCCCGTCGAGGAGCCCGATCTCGTGCTCGGGCCCACCTTCTCGCGCCAACCCCAGGTGCTCGCCGTCTCGCCTCGGCACCCCTTCGCCGAAAAGGACTCCGTCACCGCCGAGGACCTGGCGGAGTGCTCCCTGATCGGCATCCGCGGCGCCGCCCCCGCGTACTGGCGCCGCGCACAGGCCCCCGACACCACGCCCGGCGGTCGCCACATCCCGCGCGGACCAGCCGCGAGCACGCTCCAGGAAGGCATGGGCTTGGCTGCGGCTGGCCGAGGCGGAATGCTGCTGTGTCGGTCAACGGCCCAGCACCAGGGCTCGCGGAACTCCGTCGTCTTCGTCCCCGTCACCGGTCTCCCGGAGTCCGTGCTCGGCGTCATCTGGCACGCCGAGCACGGCACTCCCCAAGCGCGGGCCTTCGCCGAGGCGATTGCCCACCGCTGAGCGGTTGTCCCCAGCTGGGGACAACCTGTGGACAACTTCGAACACATGTTCGACAACGAGTGAGGAGACAGCATGTCGGTGCCGAAGCGGCCGGCTGAGGTGCGCAGTCGTGAGGATCTTTTCGACTTCATCACGGACCTCGCCGAGGAGTTCGAGGCGGGCAACAGCAACGGCTGGCGGAACCGGACGTTGTTGGAATACCTCGACGGGATGAGCGGCTGGCTGCACGACGCCGACGGCGCCTACCGAAACACCAAGGGCGAGTCCGTGCCCGAGCAACCGACCTGGGAGCTGGTCGCCTGGATGTTGAGCGCAGCGACCGACTACGAGTAGGCGGCAGGTCGTCGAACGGACCGCCACGTCATGAGCACGCTCGCGCCACCGCCAGCACGAGGCAGGACACGGGCACGAGCACCACGATCGGCCAGTCCAGCCGAAGCGACACCGAGGTGCCGGTGGCCTCGGCGAGGCCGGATGCCATGGCCGCCAACGGGGGCAGCGTGACCAGCAGACCCAGCACCACTCCGACAACGACGACCAGCGCCGTCTCCCCGATCACCAGGCGCACCACCTGACGGGCAGTGGCACAGGCAGACTTCAGCACCGCGAAGGCCGCCGCTCTGCTCTGCGCCGCCATGGCCATCGTGTTGGCCATCGCGATGCCCGTGTAGCCGACCGCCACGAAGATCAGCACCAGCGAGAGCTGGAGCAGCAGCCGGTTCTCCTTCTCGTACTTGGCCACGGCGAAGGTCTCGCCGTCGTGGACCGCCGCACCCGCGCCCACCGACGTCGGTGCCCGGTCGTGCAGAACGAAGATGGTGTCGGTCAGCGCGGAGCCGTCATGGCTGCGGACCAGATCCCTGTTCAGCACGAAGTCGCCGCGTGCAGGATCGTCCGGCAGCACCGAAGTCACCTTCAGCACCTCGGACTGGCCGTCCACGAAGCCGACCGGCACGGACGCGCCCCGCGCCAAGCCGAACCGCTGCGCCATCGAGGTGGACAGGACCACACCGTTGCGCTCGGAGTCCGCGCTGCCGACGCCGCCGATCACGGTCTTGCCGAACTCCGCGCGGTCGAGGAACACCATCGTGGGCAAGGGTGAACGCCCGACACCGACGGCCTTGACCGCCGCATCGGTCAGCCCCGGCGCGCCGTCCGGGACGACGATCGCCAAGCCGCGCAGCTTCGCGGTCTCACCGGCCGGGTAGGCGTCCTGCATCGTCGCCACCATGCCGCTGAGCAGCACGGCGAAGCCGACAGTCGCGATGATCGGTGCCGCGATGGAGGCCGTTCGGCGCTTGGCCGACAGCAGCTCGGCGCGGACCAGCAACGGCCCGCGCCCTTCGCCGACCTCGCGGGCCACGTCACCAGCCGGACGGCCGGGCCGATGACGATCGGGGCGAGCATCGCCGCCGCCACGGTGAGCACCATCGCGGTGGACAGCGCCGTGTTGACGCGGTCGTCAGCCGACGCGCTCGCGGTCAAGATCGACAGCAGCACACCGATAGCGAGCGAGCCGCCGCCGAGGAGCCAGCGCCCCTGGTCATCGCGTGCTTCTCGACCTGCGAGTCGCGCAGCGCCTCCATCGGCACGGTCTTCGACGCGCGGTGGCACGCCGACCAGGCTCCGAGCAGCGCGACACCGACACCGACGAGCACGGCGACACCGATCGGCCACGCGGTCACCTCCACGACGAAGTCCGCGCTGGCGACACCGATCTTCAGCAGCAGCCAGCCCATCACGGGGGCCAGCAGCACCCCCAACACCGCGCCCACATCAGCAACATCTTCACCAAGCTCGACCTGCCGGTCGCCGGCGACGACCACCGAAGGGCGCTCGCGGTGCTGGCGTACCTGCGTTCCTGACCGCACGGCTACCATCACCGCAGTTCATCGCGGCGGCGGGGAACGGGACGGAGCGCGGAGCCCGCGCGCACACGCTCCCCCTCTCAGTGCTCGACCGTGAAGCTCCCGTCAGGGGCACGCCAGCAGCTCGAACAGGTCCTCGCCCACGCGCCTGACCGGGAGAACTTCGAAGCTGGCAGAGCACCGCAGCGAGAAACGTGACTCACATTTCATCTGGCGGAAAGAAATTCAAGCAGGCCTGAATTCACTGCGACCACTTCAAGATCATCTATAGCGTGCCTCCCGACATGAACCGCCAGCTGAAGGGAAACTCTCATGCGCAGTAGCCTCAAAGCGGCAGTCACGATCGCGACCGCCGTCGCAGCAGGAGCAATTCTGACCACAACGGCGAGCGCCGCACCACAATCACTGTCCGCAGATTTGCCCTACCCCTGCGGGCACCACACCAACAATGGCTCCGCCTACTACGGCCACTGCGGCCCCACCGATATCAGAATCCGCGCGGACTACGTGAGTGGCGGATACACCCACTACTGCGTGAGGGCGAACAGCAACAGCTTTGTCGGACCCACGTCTGTCATTCGCTGGTCCCAGTACGTCGACACCAATGTCAGCCCCCAGTGCCACTGGCTGAACCCCTTGCGCTAGGCAGCGGCTGTCCCGCAGGAGGCGACCGGAGCGTGTGAGGATGCTCGGATGTCACCTCGCACGCATGCCGATCTCGCTCAGTGGTGCGTCGAGCACCTCGGCAGTCCGCCAGCGGAGGAGATCTTCAGATCCGGCCACCTCTCCACCGTCGTGGGGCTCCGACTGGCCGACGACCGCGAAGTCGTGGTCAAGATCCGCCCGAGCGAGCCGCGGACAGCGGCCTGCGTCGAAGTCCAGCGCCGCATGTTCCGAGCTGGCTATCAGTGTCCTGAACCGCTCACCGGCGCTCTCCCCTTCGGCGAGGAAGTCGCCACCGCGGAGACCTACGGCCCGGGCGGCGCCGCGCTCCCGAGCGCGGATGACGCCGCCCGGGTCTTCGCCGAAGCCTTCGCGCGGCTCATCGAGCTGGCCCCGAGCCCGGCCGAGGTGCCCACGCTCGACCCGGCACCGTCATGGGCGGCCTGGAACCACGCCGAGGACGGCCTCTGGCCACGCCCCGAGGGAGCCGGCACCAACCTCAACGAGGTGGCCGGTCCGGAGTGGATCGACGACACCGGCCGCCTCGCCCGCGACCGGCTGCGAGCAAGCGACTCCGAAGCCGTGATCGGCCACTGCGACTGGCTCGTCGGCAACCTGCGCTGGAGCGGGGACGCGCTGCTGGTCGTGCACGACTGGGACAGCACGATCGCCGAAAGCGAAGCCGTCCTCGTCGGCTTCGCCGCCGCGCTGTACTCCACCGCCAGCGCGGACGAGTTGGCCACCGTCGAGGAGACCGAACGCTTCCTCGACGCGTACTGCCGCGCCCGCGGCCGGGCGTTCAGTGCCGACGAACGCGAGCGGGCGTGGGCAGCTGGCGCGTGGACCAGGGCCTACGACGCCAAGTACCAGCACACCGTCGGCGGGCCCATCACCTCGCTGTCCGAACCCGAGGCCCGCGAACGCCTCCGTCGCAGCGGCTAGCGCGTGGCGCGTTGTTCGGCCCAGAGTCGTCCGAGGTAGCGCATGAGCGCCGGGTAGACGATCGCGTAGCGGAACGGCTTGATGAGAGCCATGTACGCCTTGCCGACCGCGCCGCGCGGCTTCACGTAGACGGTCATCTGGGCCTGATAGCGGCCGCCGCCCTTGTCCACCCACGCGAGGTGCATCACGCCGTACATCGTCCGGTTCGACATCTCCTCAGCGAACTCGGTGTCCGAGATGTACAGCCCGCGGAATGGCTTGTCCTTGAGGTGCGAATCCGTCGCCGTGTCGCGGAGTTCCCGCGGCACTCGGCCGAGCAACGACAGCTCGTCGGTTCCGGGAACGGGCGGCCAGGTGCCGGCGTTCTCCGCTGCCGTCGAAATGCGTCCGAGCCCGAACAGGCCGCCGAGCAGGTCGCGGATCTTCCACAGCAGGCGCGCCGGCAGCGATGCCGATCCGGGGAAGTCGATGGAATTCATGAGGTCGATGACGGCCCCGAAGTCGTCGCGCCCGCCCGTGATGGGAAGGGCCCAGACATCCTCCGCGTCGAAGTCGTGGACGACGTCGGTGATGATCCATCGCTGGGCTTTCAGCACATTGTTGGGGACTCTCATGTGTCTTGCGCTCCTTTCGAGCTGAGATAGCGGGTCGGACGGATGAGGGCGCGGTAGAACGGCCGGATCAGCCGTCCGGCGACGCGGGCGTGGCGCTCCTCGTGCCAGACGCGCGCCCGCGAATGCCCCTCGATCGCCCGGTCGAGGAAACGCTGTGCCAAACGGTGCGCCGGCAGCTCGGAGCACACCTCGATGAGGCAGAGGTGCTTGGTGCTCATGTAGCCGTACTGCTTCGGCGAGACCAGCCGCACCGGAGCCCCGTGATCGCTGTTGAGAGGCTGGCCGTTCAGCTGGTCGGCCAGAACGACGTCGTCAGCGAGGGCGTCCCGCAACTCGATCACGGACGTCACCCTGTCCAACCCCTCGAACACCAGGTGGGTGACGGTCGTCCCGGGTTCCAACTCGGGTTCGACGAACACGCGGTAGAAGTCGGCGAACCGCACGCCTGACCACCGCAGATCGGTCGCCGTCCAGCCGGTGACGCAGTGGAAGTCGGCAACGATCTCGTGCCTCGGCAGCGAGGACAGGTCCGCCAGCCGCAGCTTCGAGCGCTCGCGCACCGCGCCGCTCAGGGCGATCACCGGGTCTTCGGGCACCGGAGGCGAAGGCCGGTGCAGACGCGTTCCGAAGCGCGGGAACCCGTCGACGCGACGCTGTCCGGGCGGAAGGATCTTCATCTCGTGCTCCTACGACAATGTCGCGCGAACCGCATCGCGGAGTGCCATGCGCCCAGGCTGCGCCCCTCACCACCGCGATTCCTCACCTGAAGGTCTCCACCCCCTCCACCGAAATGATGAGATCGACTTCCATGACGAGGCGTTGGGTGCTTGGGCGCGGCGACCTGGGGGCGTCAGCCCGCTGGTCCCGACCTGCAACCGCGCCCGCTGCGGGCGACCAGAAGACACAGAGGTCCACAGTGGACTGTCCGCAGTGGATGAGAAACAATCTCCGGCGAAACTCGGGGATTCACAACCTTGACCGCCGGTCCACAGCGGACACCCTCAGCGAAAACCCTTGCACCGCAGGCGAAAGTGGTTTCACTTCCTCCCGTTCACCGCGCTTCGACGCGTGCCCGTCGTCGCGGCAGGGCCTCGTCCGAGTTCTGCGCCATTCTGGCGATGATGCAGGTCACAGCCGTCACAGCTCATCGCGTGACGCAGCACCGGCCTCGTAACAGGATGGGCACGGTGCTCACTGTCGACGATGGACAAGGCGCACACTCGCGCGAAGACGGGCTTGGCCACATGCGCACGGCGATCAGTCAGGGGGTGAACCATGCCGATCGAGAGCGACCACCGCGGGTCGGATTCGCCCTACGTGGCAAGGGTCTGGCGCGGCCGTGCCTCCGGGGTGGAACAGATGACCTCGATCGCCACGTCAACCTGGGAACTGGTTTTCTGGACGCAGCAAGGCGTCATGCACGCCGCCGCGTGCGGACCGGAGACGACAGCGTCGAGTGCCGGGACGGCGGGTGACTCGGAGTCGTTCGGGATCACCTTCGCGCACGGCACCTCGATGCCCCATCTCCCGATCAGCACGCTCGTCGACAGCGCCCGTGACAGTCCGCACGTGACCGACAGCACGTTCCTCCTTCGCGACGAGGAGTGGCAGATCCCCGACTTCGACGACGCGGAGCTGCTCGTGGAGAAGCTCGTGCGCGCCGGCGTTCTGGTCCGCGACCCGCTCGTGGACGAGGTGGTGTGGGGCGGCACCGCACGGGTCGGATCGCGGGCAGTGCAGCGCCGCGTTGCCGCGGCCACCGGGCTCACCCAGGGCGCGATCCGTCAGATCGAACGGGCACGGGAGGCCGCTGTGCTGCTCGGCACGGGGGTCCTCGCCCTGGATGTCGTGCACCGGCTCGGCTACTACGACCAGCCGCACCTGGCCCGCTCCCTGCAACGGTTCATCGGCCGAACTGCCACGCAACTGCGGCAGCCGGACCCCGCCGCCGATCCACTGTCGCTTCTGTACAAGCCCGAGAATCCGGCTGGCTCCTAGCGTCACGTGCAGGCGGTGACCGTCACCGCGCACACGGCGAAAGGCCACTCCAATGCCAGAAGGCACCGTCACCTCCGCCGACGGCACCACCATCGCCTACACGGCCTGGGGCGCCGGCGACCCGATCGTCATCATCGACGGCGCGACCGCCTATCGCGCCGCGAACCCGGTGAACCAGGAGACCGCGGAACTGCTCGCCGACGAGTTCCTGGTCATCAACTACGACCGGCGCGGTCGCGGCGAGAGCGGCGACACCTCGCCCTACGTCGTCGAGCGCGAGTTCGAGGACCTTGAGGCGATCATCGAGCAGGTCGGCCACGGACGCCCGGCCACCGTGTTCGGCTGGTCCTCCGGCGCCAACCTCGCGCTCAACGCCGCCCAGGACCGCGTGCCGATCACGCGCCTCGCCCTGTTCGAGCCGAACGCGGCCATCGACGACGCCAGACCCCCGCTGCCCGACGACTACGTCGAGCGCCTCGACGCGGCCATCGCCGACGGCCGACCGGGCGATGCGGTCGCCCTGTTCATGACGGCCGCGGCGATGATGCCCGAAGAGGCGGTCGCCGAGATGCGCGAGCAGGACTTCTGGGTGGGGCTCGAGGCTGTCGCGCCCACGATCGCCTACGACGCCCGCCAGGTCGGCGACACCCTCTCCGGCAAGCCGCTGCGCCCCGAGCTGTGGAAGCACATCGACATTCCGGTCCTGGTGATGCACGGGGTCGACACCTGGCCGGCCTTGGCCGCGGGCTCCCGCGCCATCGCCGCGCACCTGCCCACGTCCACCCTCGCACCGGTAGCCGGTGAGCAGCACTCGACCACCGCCGACGTGCTGGCCGCCGCGCTGCGCGAATTCATCAAGGAGAACTGACGTGGGGAAGATCGTGCTCACCGAGTTCACCTCCATCGACGGCGTCGTGGAAGCACCCGGTGGAGAGGACTTCAAGTACGAGAACTGGAGCTTCGAGTTCGACCGCGGAGCCGACGGCGAACGGTACAAAGAGGCCGAATCGCTCCAGGCCTCGGCGCTGCTACTGGGGCGCAAGACCTACGAGGGCTTCGCCGCGGCCTGGCCCCAGTACGACGGCGAGCTCGCCGACAAGTACAACGCCATGCCCAAGTACGTCGTCTCCAGCACCCTCACCAACCCCGAGTGGGCGGGAACGACCGTGCTGAACGGCGACCTCGCGCAGGACGTGACCCGGCTCAAGCACGAGGTCGACGGTGAGATCTCCGTGGCCGGAAGCATCCAACTCGCTCAGAGCCTGCTCGCTCTCGACCTCGTCGACGAGATCCACCTCATGGCCTCACCGCTCGTCCTCGGCCACGGCCGCCGGCTCTGGCCGCAGATGCCGGACAAGACCGCGTGGACGCTCAGCGAAGCGACGATCTACGGCGACAGCACCCTGCTCACCGTCTACCAACGCCGGATCCCGTCCGCCTGAGGCCGCGCCACATCCCAGTCGCAGTCCACAATGGACAGACAAAACCGGGTGATCCGCCAAGGGCGGATCACCCGGTTTCGGCCACCTTCACAAGCGGAACCCCTTGCAGTGAAAGCAGAACCGGTTCCAATGACGATCGCGCGGCGCGCGGGAACATGCCAAGGCCATGTCGCCCTGCCCACCACCAACGACGTTCCGCCCACAGGTCCACCAACTGGCCGCACCAGTGTGGACGTCCTGCTGAGATGCCGCGGACAAAAGCGCGTAGCGTCTTTCGAGCGCGTCCCACCACCTCGGCGCGTCTGCCACGAGCGTCTCCAGCAGCACAGGCGGAGTCAGCTCGCTCAACGCGAAACGCGTCGAAGCGGATCACTTCCTGCGAGTGATCGCGCTCCCGGTCCGCACCGGAACCAGGACGGCCGCACTCCGTGAACCAGCGGAACGCGTGCGCGGCAACCGACTGCCCAGCGCCCTGATCGCGGCTCGGCGTGACGTCGCAGTCGCCTCCCCCATCGCCAACGTCGTGGAGGGCTGAAGATCCTGGAAGGCGTGGAAACGGGCGACCGGCGACGAGAACAACGGACAGAATCGTTTCCACCGGACGCCGTCCACCGCAGTTCTCTGCAGTTCACCGCGCGCCTGACCGCGTACCCGATGAACGTCCTGACCGCACCGGATCGTCCACGCCCGGACCGATGACCCTGCCTGGCTCACCGATGCCGGACACCCGACGCGGCGCGGTCACGTCGATTCACACATCCGACGACCGGTACTGACCAACACGGTCAGTACCTGGCATTCCCGTGCCCGCGTCGCGAACGTCCTCGACTCGAGGGTTGTCTCACACCTGTTGGCGGCGGCCCTGAGGAAGGCGGCGCTAGAAGTCCCAGCTGTACTTCTCACCTCGGTAGTACATCTTCACACCGTATGCGCCGCTGCACTTGGGCCAGCCAGAGCAGAGGGCCACCCTTTTCTCGCCGGGCGACACAGATACCCATCCCCCGTCGAGACCCTGCAACTCGACGTTGAGCCTCCCGGTGTGCTTGCACGAACTACTGGCCTCAATGCGGCTCCAGCTGCTGTTCCCGGACTTGTCGACAACCTTCATGCATTTCGGCCAGCCCTTTCCCGGACCAGCGAGAGCGGAACTGGCCGGGCCAACGAGGATCATGGCAGCGGCCAGGCCACTGACGGCAGCGGCGGCGGCAGCCTTGGCTCGGAGCGTCATGCTCTTCTCCTTGCAGTTGAACGGATTGACTGTGCGATGTGGCGATCTTGCTCGCGGTTCGGCCAGGTGATTTCGGGCCGCCCTCGGAGGCCGTGGTAGCCACGCTGCATGGCTCAGCTAGCGCAGCTGCGCGAGGGTGAGCCGGGCCAGGGCGGCTTGGCCGTCCTTGTTCAGGTGCAGCACGGCTTCCTGGCCTTCCTGGCCGGGAGCCAGCGCGTCGAAGCCGCGGTAGTACGGCGCACCCGCCTCGCACTGCGAGTGCCCGGCGAACTCCTTGCCGAGCTTCACCGAGTCGACGTACGGGCTGACGAACACCGCACCGGCCGCCTTGGCGGTGGTCCGCAGCGTCAGGTCGAGCGCGCTGACGACCTTGCTGCCCTCGGCGCGCTCCTCGGCGGAGAACACGGTGGGCGCGCAGATCGGATCGATCGCGGTGAGCGCGTTGGCGCCGTTGGTGAGCTGACGGCCGTAGCCGACGATGACGACCTTGGCCTTGGGGCTCTTGGCCTTGATCTCGCCGAGCAGCGCGAGCAGCTTCTTGCTCATCGCGGGCAGCTGGTCGGTGACCGTCTTGCCCGCCTTGGAGCAGTCGCCCTGCATGCACAGGCCGCCGAACTCCACGTAACCGACGTCGTTGGCGCCCAAGGTCAGCAGCACCGCGTTCGTGTCCGGCTTCAGCGCGTCCAGTTGGGCGGCCTCGCCCTTGAACGGCTTGCGCAGGTCGTCGATGCTCGCTCCGCTGCACGCGGCGCTGCGGTACTCCACCGCGCGGCCGGCGGAGCGCAGCGCTGCGGCGGCGACCTCGGAGTAGGAGTTGGAACTGCGCCAGCAGGTGCCGTGGGTACCGCGGTGGTAGTGGCCGGCCCCGGTGCCCGATGCGGTCGAGTCACCCAGCGCCACCACCTTCAGCGGCTTGGCCGGTGACGCCGAGGCGGCCACGGCGAGACCGCAGACGATGACCGCGGCGGCCACGACCGCGACGGGAAGGATGTGCTTTCTCAACTTCTTCTCCAGTGCTGGGAACGGGGTGCGAGCGGTTCCCGCGCACTCCGAGAGGGGATGTTGGTTCGTTCCTGAGGTGTCGCGGCACGCCGCACCCGCCTGTCGGCTACTCCTTGACCGGGGGTTCGGCAGGCTGTTGCTGGTGGCCATCGGGCCGGTATCCGAGCTGGTGGAGCACGGCGCGCAGGAACTCCTCGGCTTCCGCGGCCGTGCAGGTGTCCGGATGGATGGCCAGGTGCTGCCAGCCCGCACCGATGAGCAGGTTCAGCAGCACCTCCGGCGCGGTGTCCGCGGGGAACTGGCCGCGGTCGCGGGCCCGTTCGAGCACGCTGCGGCGAACCTGGGCACGCTGCTGGCCGAACAGTTTCTGGTATGCGTGAACGAGTTCGGGATAGTCCTCGATCGCGCCGTAAAGGCGGCGCAGGAGTCGCCGCTGACGCGGGTCGGACAGGACGGACACCCAGCCGGCGAGCATGTGCTCGACATCGTGGATCTCCGGCGTTGGCAGGGGTTCGGCGTAGGCCGCCTCGATCGTGGCGACCAACAGCTGGGTCTTGTCCGGAAAACGCCGGTAGACAGTGGCCCGAGTGACCCCGGCGCGCCGAGCCACCTGCTCGATGCTGGTCGCCTCCGCGCCGCGTTCGATGAACAGGTCGAGTGCCGCGTCCAGGATGGCGACGTCTGCTTCCCTGCTCCGCGGCCGACCGGCGGCGCGCTCGTCGATACCCATGCTGGATACAATACAGCACAGCTCTGTATTGCATCCAGGCCGCAGTCGCAGAGGCACGCCCAGGTGGCCTGGAGCAGAGAGTGCGGCCCCAGTCCGACGGGCGCAGGCGCCACTCAAGGACGCGCAGGACCTCGGTGAAGTTGATCTAGTTCGCCTGGCTCATCCCGAGTCGTTCGCACCGGGTTTCCGCCCGTCCTGCCACGCGGACCACAGCCTGGCGTAGCGGCCGCCCGCGGCGATCAGCTCGGAGTGCGTCCCGCTCTCGGTGATGCGTCCGTGCTCCATGATCACGATCCGGTCGCACGCGGCGGCCTGGGAGAGCCGGTGGGCGATCACCAGCCCGGTGCGGCCGGTGAGAGCCGCGTCGGCCGCGCGATCGAGCAGCCCCGACTGCGCGGAGTCGGCTTCGGCGGTCGCCTCGTCGAGGATCGCCAGTTGCGGGTCGGCGAGAAGCAGTCGGGCGAGCGCGAGCTGCTGCGCTTGGGCGTCGGTGAGCGGATGGCCACCGGTGCCGACCACCGTGTCGAGGCCGTCCGGCAGCAGGTCGAGCAGCTCGGTCGCGCCGGTGGTCTGCAACGCGGCACACAACTGGGCGTCAGTGGCGCCAGGAGCGGCGAGGGTGAGGTTGTCGCGCAGGGTCCCGGCGAACACGTGGATCTCCTGGGTGATCACCGCGGTGCGCTCCGGCCGAGCGACGGTTCCGGTATCGGGCGGGTGGATGCCGGCGATCACCGCGGCCAGGGTGGTCTTGCCCGCCCCGGACGCACCGACGACGGCGATGCGCTCACCGGCGGCGATGTCGAGAGTGATGTCCTCCAGCACGCGGGGGCCCGTCCCGTAACTGAACGCGACCTCGCGGAGCCGAACGGCGTGGGTGGTGTCCTGTGCGTTGGCAGGAGCCGCGACGGGGACGGTGGCGACGCCGATCATGCGGTTCAGCGACGCGAGCGCGGACTGGAGGGTGTCGATCATGAACATCAGCTGGTTCACCGGGCCGAGCAGGCGCAGCACGACCAGCATGGCCGTGGTGGCACCACCGACGGTCGACGCTCCGCGATCGATCAGGACGAAGCCGACCACGAGCACCGCCGCCAGGCTCAGCAACTCGCCGAGGTTCAGGCGGGCGTTGAGCATGCTCTGCACAGTGCGAGCCCGCAGCGCCTGCGCGGCGACGGCCCAGGAGGCAGTCAGCACGGCACGGTGGCGTCGCTCGCCGAGCCCGAAACCGAGCACGGTGGCGCGGCCGCGCTGGGACTCGACGATCTGCTGGGCACGGGCGCTCATCGCCGCCCGCTCCGCGCGGTACACCTCGGGCCCGGTGCGCAGGTACCACCGCAGGGCGAGTGCGTAGACGGGCAGGACGACGGCGAGCGCCGCGGCGTAGGGCCACTCCAACGCCGCCAGCCCGCTCAGCGACACGACGATGGTGAACGCGGTGGTGGTCAGCACGCCGATCATCGCCGGAGCGGCGTCGGCGACGGCGGTCACGTCGTCGCTGGACCGCGAGATCAGGTCCCCGGTTCCGGCTCGCTCCACGCGGTGCTGCGGCAGCGTCAGGGCGCGGGCGACGAGCTGCTCGCGCAGTCCGGCGAGGATGGTGTGGTAGGCCCGAGTGGCGAGCACGATCGTCGCTGCGGTGCCAGCGGCTCCGAGGACGGCCGAGACCACCAGAACAGCGGTGATGGTCAGCACGGTGCCGCGGTCGGCGGTGCCCGCCTGGACCCGGTCGACGAGCAGACCGATCACAACGGGCCCGATCAGGTCGGCGGCCGCGCTGGCGATCCCCAGCGCCGCGACGGCGGCGAGCCGCCACCGGTGGCCACGGCTGAGCCGCCACACCTCCCTCGCGGTCTCCCGGGCGTCCGCGACAGGCAGCGCGTTGTCAGTCACGGCGCCGCCCCGCACAGGTCGACGACACGGTCGCAGCCGCCCAGCAACGCCGGGGAGGAGGCGATCAACAGCGTCGAGCGGCCCGCGCGGATGCCGGACATCTGCTCGGCGACGGCCTGCTCGGTCACCGGGTCGACCGCGGTGGTCGGGTCGTGCAGGACCAGCACCGGCGCGTCGCTGGCCAACGCCCGGGCGAGCGCGATCCGTTGCCGTTGCCCGCCGGAGAGCCGGTTGCCGTTCTCGCCGACCGGACTGTCGAGATCTGTGGCGAAGTCCGAGCACGCCGCTGCCCGCAGCGCCGCATCCAGCAGCTCAGGCGCTCGGGTGGTCAGGGTGAGGTTGTCGCGGATGGTGCCCGTGAACAACGTGACCTGATGGGGCGCGACGGTGACCCGAGAGCGGTACTCGACCGCGGTCAGCTCCCGCGCTGGCCGTCCGTCGAGACGCACTTCGGCCTCACTCGGGAGGTAGGGGTTCATCAGCGCGTCGGCGACCTGGGCGGCGGTCCGGTCATCCGCACGCACTCCGACGAACTCGCCAGGCCGCACCCGGACGACCGTCGCGCCGAGCACGGACACCTCCAGCACAGGCAGCGGCGTGTCACCGAGCGAGGCCGAGGCCGCGGGCGCGCCCGCCCCGCGCAGCACGTCGAGAATGCGCGTGGACGAGGCACGAGCACCCGCGAGGTTGGGGATGGACGCGCTCGCGATCCACTGCATCTGGGGTAGGAGCGCCTGAGCGAGGCCGACCGCGGCGATGAACGCGCCGACGCTCAGCTTCCCGTCCACAGCGAACCAGCCCGCCAGCCCCGTCACCGCGGCGACGAACACGCCGTTCACCGCGCCGGAGCCCACGAGGAACCTCCCTAGCAGACCGGCGTTGCGCTCAGCGCCGACGAGCGTCGCCCGGCTGGCCTGCCGGTATCGCCGAGTCGCTTCGGCCTCGGCGCGCACGCCCTTGATCACCCGGTAGCCGGTGACCAGATCGGTGGCCCGCCCCACGGTGTCCGCGAGGAGATCCTGGTAGGCGCGCGTGTCGTGGGAGAGCCGTTCGCTGAGCAGGCCCATCAACCAGACAGCCACTGGCGCGCCGAGCAGCACCACAACCCCGAGCAGCCAGTGCGTCGCCAGCAACGAGACCGCGATGAACCCGATGGCGGCGATCCGCGCGATCGGCAGGACCACGAGCAGACCGGCGTTGGCCAGGCGGGCGACGTCGTTGGTCAGCACCGAGACCACCTCGCCGCCCGGCGCACGCGCGGTTCCGCCGTCGGGGTGCAGCACCCTGGCCGACAGCGTGGCCCGCAGTCGGTGCTGCAACAGCTGGATCGCATAGGCGTTGAGCCGGTTGGTGAACCTGGCCGCCGCCGTCAGCGCGACGTACAGAGCCACCAGCACGGCGATCCACAGCACCAGCTGACGGGCGTCGCCGGTGGCCAGCGCCCGGTCGATCGCGAGGCCCATCACCACCGGGACGGCCGACTCACCGACCTGCCACGCGATCGCCAACAGCATCGAGGGAACCGTGATCCGTGGCAGCGAGAGGATCACCCGCGCCAGGAACCGGTCGGGACGCTCGCGCGCGCCGACCTCGAACGGCGGGAGATCGCCAGGCTCGCCGCGAGCCTG
>NZ_MUMH01000224.1:1344-4009 GCF_002155965.1 Allokutzneria sp. NRRL B-24872 | reverse complement strand
TCAAGATGAAGCCGAGGAGCAGGAGCCCGAAAAAGATCATGGCGCTGATGCCGCACCCCGCGCCCGCCTTGGCCTGCTGCTGGGGCTGCGGTTGCGCCTGCGGCGGGGGCATCGGCTGCATCGGTTGCTGGACCGGGGCCTGCCTGCGCTGACGAGGGCGCTGCTTCGGCGCGGGAGCCCGCTCAGATGCAGCCGATGCCCCCGCCGCAGGCGCAACCGCAGCCCCAGCAGCAGGCCAAGGCGGGCGCGGGGTGCGGCATCAGCGCCATGATCTTTTTCGGGCTCCTGCTCCTCGGCTTCATCTTGAACGTGGCCGAACACCTCTTCCCCTAGTCTGAGCACCGCTTCGGCTAATGCGAACGGGTGATCTGACGTGGGTGATGCGGGAACGCCGCCGGTCTCGACCGCTCACCGGGTTCGCAGCGTGCTGGCCATCCAGCCGTTCCGCAGGCTGTGGGCCGTCAACGCGCTGAGCAGCGTCGGCGACTGGCTGTCGCTGCTGGCCCTCTCGGCGCTGGCCACCAACATGACCAGCGGCTACCAGGCGCAGGGCTTCGCGCTCGGCGGTGTCATCGTCACCAAGCTGCTGCCCGCGCTGCTGTTCGCCCCGGTGGCGGGCGCGCTCGCGGACAAGTTCGACCGGCGCGCGCTGATGGCGATCTGCGACGTGCTGCGCTGCCTGCTGCTGGTGAGCGTGCCGCTGGTGGGCTCGCTGTGGTGGCTGTTCGTGGCGACCTTCCTGATCGAGCTGGTCACGCTGTTCTGGGCGCCCGCCAAGGACGCGGCCGTGCCGAACCTGCTGCGCAGGCCGGACCAGGTGGAGACGGCCAACCAGCTGAACATGGTGATGACCTACGGCGTCTCGGTGGTGGCGGCCTCCGGCCTGTTCACCGCGCTGACGGTGATCGGCCCGACGCTGGCGCTCCAGCTGAGCCCGACCGGCACGATGGCGGTCGCGCTGCTGCTCAACGCGGTGCTCTACCTGGGCAACGCGATCACCGTCGCGACCCGCATCCCGGAGATCTCCAGCCGCGCCCACGACGCCGGGAAGCTGGCGGGGGAGAGCCTGTTCTCGCTGGTCAAGGACGGCCTGGCTTTCGTGGGCCGGACACCGCTGGTGCGCGGCCTGGTGATCGGCATCGGGGGAGCGTTCGCGGCGGGCGGCGCGGTGATCGCCTGCGCGAAGCTCTACGCGCTGAGCCTCTCCGGCGGTGACGGCAGCTACGGCCTGCTGTTCGTGTCGGTGTTCTCCGGGCTCGGCGTCGGCATGGTGTTCGCGCCGAAGCTGGCCGCGCGCATGCCGCACAACCGGCTCTTCGGCGCCGCGATCATCGCCGCCGGGCTCGCGATGGTCCCCGCCGCGCTCGCCCCGCACCTGTGGGTGGCGCTGGCGACGGTGGCCCTGGTCGGCACCTCAGCGGGCGTTGCTTTCCTGACCGGGATGACGATCATCGGCGCGCAGGTGGAGGACACCGTGCGCGGCCGGACCGTCGCGTTCATGCAGTCGCTGGTCCGGCTCGTGCTGATGGGCGCGATGGCCGTGGTGCCACTGCTGGTCGCGGTGGTCCCGCCGATCACCTTCGAGGCGCTGGGCCGCGCGGTGCGGATCGACCCCACCAGGCCGGTGCTCTTCGCCGCTGGGCTGGTCGCCGCCCTGGCGGGCACGATCGCCTACCGGCAGATGGACGACAGGCGCTCCGGAGGTGTCCGCGACCTGCTGTCCGCGCTGGTCAGGACGCCGCGAACGGGCAGCGGCCACTTGTTGTCGGTGGAGGGGGACACCGTCGAGGAGACGGCCGCGCAGGCACGCCTGCTGGTGGACTGGCTTCGCGAGGGTGGACGCGAGGTCCTGCTGGCGGGAGACCCGGCCTCGGAGGGCGAGCGCCTGCGCGACCTGGCCGAACACGGCGGCCTGACCGGACTTCGGGCGCACTCGCTGCTGGCCGCCGCGGTCCGCGCGGACGTGGTGGAGCGGCAGGTGGTGCCCGCGCTCGAAGCCGGTTCGGTCGTGGTCCTGGTGTGCGAGCCGAGCTCGGGCTCACCGGACGGGCTCGTGGACTGGGCGACCGGGCGGCTGCGCCCCGAGGTCACCGTGCTGCTCGACCGGGCCAGCAGCGGTCCGGCCGGGCGGATCGAGCACACCTGGCGGCACGTGCTGACCGAGCTCGCGGCGGCGGACCCGGAGCGGTACGTGGTCGTCGACGCGGACGGAGAGCGGGAGGAGGTGGCACTCAGGGTTCGGGAGGCGGTGCTTCCCGCGCTGTCGGCGCGGCGCGTTACGGTGCCACCGACCGATGGGTCCCTGGCGAGTTCCGAAGCGGGGTAATGCGTGAGCACCGGAGTGTGGGCCGAGGTGGTCGGCCAGCCGGAGGCGGTGGCCGTGCTCGGAGCGGCGGCCCGCGCCGCGGACGAGCTGGTGTCCGGACGGCCCGTCACCCCCGGGGCGATGACGCACGCGTGGCTGTTCACCGGCCCTCCCGGCTCGGGGCGGTCCACTGCGGCCAAGGCGTTCGCGGCGGCCTTGCAGTGCTCGTCGGTGGGCTGGGGCGACCTCCCCGGCTGCGGTGAGTGCCAGGCGTGCCGCACGACGCTCGCCGGTACCCACCCGGACGTGCGCGTGGTGGCTCCGGAGGGGCTGTCCATCGCCGTGGCGGAGATGCGCGCC
>NZ_MUMH01000224.1:0-1292 GCF_002155965.1 Allokutzneria sp. NRRL B-24872 | reverse complement strand
GGAGGACATGGCGAGCTGGGCGGCTTCGGTCAGCGCCGGGCACATCGGGCGCGCGCACCGGCTCGCGACGGACCCCGAGGCGCGGACGCGACGCGAGGCCGTGCTGAGCATCCCGCTCGGCCTGCGCAGGCTCGGCGACGTCTTCACCAAGGCCGATGACCTGGTGAAGTCCGCTGAGGCCGAGGCGAGCGCGCTCAGCGAGACCAGGGACGAGGCGGAGAAGGACGCGCTGAAGACCGCGATGGGCTCCGGCGGCACGGGACGCGGTGTCGCGGCGGCCGAGCGCGGGGCCAAGGCGGCGTTGCGGGACCTGGAGAAGCGGCAGAAGTCGCGGGCGACGCGGACCCAGCGGGACGCGCTGGACCTGGCACTGATCGACCTCGCCGGGTTCTACCGCGACGTGCTGACCGCGGCCGTNNTCCGCGCTCCGGCGGCTCGAAGCGGTGATCCACTGCCGGGAAGCGTTGGGGCAGAACGTGAAACCCCGGATCGCGATCGAGGCCATGCTGACGTCCCTGCACCGGGGTTGATCTTCAGCGGCCGAGCCAGCCGCCGTCGACGACGAGGGTGTGCCCGTTGACGTAGTCCGACGCCGAGGACGCCAGGAACACCGCGGCGCCGACGACGTCGTGCGGCTCGCCCCAGCGACCAGCCGGGATGCGGGAGCGGATCGCGGGTTCGCGCACGGGGTCCAGCAGCAGGGGAGCGGTGTTGTTCGTGCGGATGTAGCCGGGGGCGATGGCGTTGACCTGGACGCCGCGCTCGGCCCACTCGTTGGACAGCGCCTTGGTCAGCCCGGCCAGCGCGTGCTTGCTCGCCGTGTAGCCCGAGACCAGGATGCCGCCCTGGAAGCTCAACAGCGACGCGATGTTGATGATCTTGCCGCTGCCCCGCGCCAGCATCGGTCCGCCGACGGCCTGGGCCAGCGCGAACGCCGAGTCCAGGTTCACCGACAGCACCCGCCGCCNNGCCGACCGCGCGCGGCTCGCTCAGGTCGAGCACCAGCCGGGTCGTGTCCGCGCCGGTCGCCCTGACCTCGGACTCCACCTCGTCCAGGTCGTCGGTCCGGCCGAGCAGGACCACGTCCGCCCCGGCCGCGCCGAGCCCGATCGCCACGGCCCTGCCGATGCCGGTGCGGGCGCCGGTCACCAGGGCGGTCCGGCCGCGCAGCGAGAACAGCTCAGCAACGTCCACTGTGGACTCCCACTGGGGATTTCACCAGTGTGAAAGGAAAGCTGGCTCGGCCGTGCCGTACCGCCATGCGCTACCTCCGCCTCAAGCTCGGTTCCGCC
>NZ_MUMH01000223.1 GCF_002155965.1 Allokutzneria sp. NRRL B-24872 | reverse complement strand
CCGCGACGGTCACCGCTGAAACAGCTAGCGGGCGGAACATGCCCCACCTCCAGAATCGTGCTGGACGATGGCGGCGTCGCCCCGAAAGTGGACTAGACCATTACGACTGTCAAGGTTGTGAACCCAGTTGGTCCATTCGGGACACGGGTCCGGCGGACGGCGATTACGATGCGCTGCGCCAACTGGGCGAACGACACGTGGGGGAGCACTGATGGCCGTGACTTGGCAGCAGCCCGGCCCGAACCAGCAACCATGGACCGGGCCGCCGCAGCAGCGGGTCAACCCCGGGGTGCTCCTCGGGGTCAGCGCGTGGCGGCTGATGATCGCCGCGTTCGCCATCTACGGCTTCAGCGACGCCACCGGCTGGACCAAGAACTGGCAGGGGCTCAGCCAGCAGGCGAGCCTGTTCACCGGCGCCGTCTACCTCTTCCTGCTGGTGTACCCGCTGTTCACCGGCCTGCGCAGGCACGAGCCGCAGTCACCGTGGCTGCGCGGCGCGACCACCGTGCTCCTGCTGCTGGTCATGGTCACCTTCTACGGCGTCATGGGCGGCGACTTCGAGGACCAGCCCTTCGAGCACATGTGGACGCCGCTGGCCGTGATCATCGACTGGATCTTCGTCGGCCGCAACCAGGCGCGGACCAAGTGGTGGTACCCGCTGACGTGGGTCGTGTTCCCGTTGACGTACCTCACCTACTTCCTCACCTCCGGGGTCTACAAGAGCCTCTACCGCTTCCTGAACCCGAACAAGAGCAGCTTCATGCCCACGGTGATCAGCTTCCTGCTGGCGGTGATCGCCGCGGGCTTCGTGCTCTACGGCATCGCCAAGCTGCGCGAAGTGATCACCGGCCGCGCCGGTCCTCCTCGCGGCCAGGCGAGCTACGGCCCGGGTTTCGGCCCGCAGCAGGGTTTCGGCGGTCCCCAGCAGGGTTTCGGCCCGCCGCAGTCCGGCCCCGGCGGCCCTCCCCC
>NZ_MUMH01000222.1 GCF_002155965.1 Allokutzneria sp. NRRL B-24872 | reverse complement strand
TGGTGCCGAACCTCTACTTGGTCAGCCCGGAAAACGCTCTTCGCCTGACTGAGTACGTGCGCGCGGGCGGTCACCTGCTGATGTCGTTCTTCTCCGGCATCGTCGACGAGTACGACCGCGTGCACCTCGGCGGCTATCCAGCGCCGTTCCGCGAGCTGCTGGGCCTGCGCGTGGACGAGTTCCGCCCGTTGGACGCGGGCCAGGTGGTCGACGTGGAACTGCTCGGCGAAGCGGGCGGCGCGACGTTGTGGTCGGAGCGGATCACCACTGAGGGAGCGGAGGTCCTGGGGCGTTTCGCTGACGGCAGCCCGGCGCTGACCAGGTCGGACTTCGGCTCCGGCGTCGCGTGGTACCTCGGCACCCGCCCAGATCCTTCGCTGCTGCAAGCGCTTACCGAGCACGTGGTGGCGCGCGCGGGCGTCGAACCCGTGGTGGCCGGGCTACCGCGTGGCGTGCAGGCGGTGCGGCGTGGTGACTTCCTGTTCCTGCTCAACCACAACGCGCATCCGTCCACTGTGGACCTGGATCGGCCGATGACGGACCTCCTCGCGCGTGAGAGCGCTCCTACCAAGCACGTCGTGCTCCAGGAACGAGGTGTCGCCGTGCTGCGGTGAGCACTTACCATCCGGCGATGACCGTTGGCAGCCACGCGGATTGGCCGCTCACCGGCCGCCGCGCCGAGCTGGAGTCGATCTCGGCGGTGCTGCGGCGGGGCGAGCGGGGCGGAGTGCTGCTCACCGGGGAGGCCGGGATCGGCAAGTCCCGTCTGGCCAGAGCGGTGCTCGACGGCTGCCGCGCGGATGGCCTGCTGGTGGTCACGGCGACCGGCGCAGAGGCCACG
>NZ_MUMH01000221.1 GCF_002155965.1 Allokutzneria sp. NRRL B-24872 | reverse complement strand
GGACCGCGGCCGCGGTCCGCAGGCACACCGGGCACGGCGTCGAGGACTTCATCGAGCAGCTGGCGGAACTGGAGGGCTACCTCGACGGCGGGCTGCCGGAGGGGCACACCTTCGCCGGGGTGCACGCGGTGCCGACCAACCCGACGCGCCCACCGGTGTGGCTGCTGGGGTCGAGCGGCTACAGCGCGGCGCTCGCGGCGAGGCTGGGGCGGCCGTTCGCGTTCGCCTACCACTTCGCGCCCGACAACGCCCCCGCCGCGTTGAGCCACTACCGCGCGGAGTTCCGGCCGAGCCCCGAACTGGCTCAGCCGCACGCGATCCTCACCGTCGGCGTGATCACCGCGGACACCGCGGAGGAGGCGCAGCGCCTGTCGCGGCCGATGGGGTTGTCGGCCGCCCGGTTGCGATCCGGGCGGCCGACGCGGCTGCCTTCGCCGGAGGCCGTCGAACAGCACGCGTGGACGCTGTCCGAAGAGGCCATCGCGGAGCACTTCCTCGCCACGTACCTGGTGGGCGGACCGGATGACGTGGCGTCGCGGCTGCGTGAACTGGTCGCCTCGATGGGGGCGGACGAGGCGATGATCACCTCGATCATCCACTCGGCGGAGGACCAGCGCCGCAGCTACTCCCTGCTGGCGAAGGCGATGAACTAGCTCGCCAGGAAGTCGCCGAGCACGGTGTTGAAGCGCTCGGGCTCCTCGGCGAAGGGAGCGTGCCCGCTGTCGGCGAAGCGCGCGACCTCGGCGTTGGGCAGCTCGCCCGCCAGCCAGCCCGCGAGGTCGCCGGGGAAGACCTTGCTCTGCTCGCCGTAGATCAGCAGCGCGGGCACGGTGACCCGGCACAGCATCGCCCGCAGGTCGGCGTAGGCCATGTCGAACCACACGTCCAGCGCGCTGCGCGTGTGGGTCTTGGTGGTCTCGGCGTAGATCGCGTCGATGGTGGCCTGGTCGGGCTCGGTGGCGAAGCACGCGGCGATGAACGGCTTGATCACCGAGGGGCGCGCGTGCCGGACGCTCTGCGTGAACACGGCCAGATCGGTGATGGAATAGCCGCCCATCAACGGGAAGTCCCACTCGGCGGCGTCGAGGAAGCGCGGGGACTGGTCGACGAAGCAGACCGAGCGCAGCTTCTCCGTGCCGTGCTCGCGGACGTAGCTGAGGATCACCGCCGTGCCCATCGACCAGCCGACGAGGCACACCTCGTCCAGCTCCAGGTGGTCGATGAGCGCGCGGACGTCCTGGGCGTACTGGTGCAGCGAGTGGCCCTGCTCGGTCTTGCCGGAGTTGCCGTGGCCGCGGAAGTCGACGGCGATCACGCGGTTGTGCTGGGCCAGCGGGCCGGTGTTGGCCTGCCAGAACGTGCTGTTCATCGTCCAGCCGTGCAGCAGGACGACCGCCGGACCGGAACCGGTGTCCTCGTAGTGCAGCGGCACCCCGTCGGGGAGTTCGAGGTAGGCCATGGGTCTCATCCCTTTCGGCGTGCGAGCGGTCGCCGCAGATGATCGAGCCGGTGTTGATCAGCGGAGAAGGGGTTGCAACGGGGTTGCACGAGGGTTGCAGCGGTTCGCGGCGCGGATCTACGTTCTCGGTGGAGGCGACCATGGACGCTGAGGGGAAGCGGTTGGCCCGCGTGCGGGACCAGGCGCTGAGTGGTGTCGTGCCGCGCGGAGTGCGTCCGGCGGTGCGCGCGTCGTGGGACCGCTCGCGCGGCAGCGGCGTGCACCCGGACCGGCACCTGCCGCCGGTTGCCTTGGCGGAGAACGATGTCGTCGAGCTGCGCCGCGAGCACGCGTTGGCGCGGGTGTGGCCGACGGTGGAGCGGACGCTGCACACCTCGCTCGACGGCCCCGGGCGCATCCTGTTCCTGAGCGACGCGGCGGGTCACCTGCTGTGGATCAACGGTGATCGTCCGACCGTGCGGCGGGCCGAGCGCGTCAACCTGGTGCCGGGCGCGCGGTGGAGCGAGGACGCCGCCGGGACCAGCGGTGTCGGCACGACTTTGGCTCTGGGACGGCCTTTCCAGGTGCGCGGGCCGGAGCACTACCTGTCCGCCGCGACCACCTACACGTGCTCCGCCGCGCCGATCCGCGACCCGATGACCGGCGCGGTGCTCGGCGTGCTCGACCTGACCACCGAGCCGCTGGACGGCGCTGAGGGTTTGGCGTTGTCGCTGGTGATCTCGACCGCGCGGCTGGCTGAGGCGCAGTTGCGGGAGTACGCGCAACGCCAGCACATCGAGCTTCAACGCCGGTATGTCAGCCGTTTGGCCAACCGCGTCGGCAGTCACAGCGCTGTCGTGGCTCCCGACGGCCGCGTGGTGCTGGCCGATCCCGTCGGGTGGTTGCCTTCGCGGTGGTATCTGCCGTTGCGTGAGGGGACCGCCGTCCTGCCCGACGGGCGTTCCGTGGTGATCGAACGACTCGCGGTCGACGGGCCGTTTTTCGTTATGGCACAAGAGGTGGAGGTCGACGGCGCCGTGGTCTTCGGCGGCCTCGGGCTCGACCGGGGTTGGCTGCGCGTGGACGGCGTGGCGCACGAGCTGACTCAACGGCACAGCGAGCTGGTGGCCGTTCTGTGCGCGTGGCCCGGCGGCTTGACAGCCGAGGGTTTGGCGCGCGAGGTCTACGGCCCGCACGGCAAGACCGTGACCGTGCGCGCGGAGATGACCCGGCTCCGGCGGATTCTCGGCTACCGCCTGGCCTCGGAGCCCTACCGCCTTGTCGGCCCCGTTCGCGCGGATTTCCTTGACCTGGAACAGGATCTGCCGTCCGGCTCGGTCGGCGGTTTGCTGGACCGCTACCGTGGCCCGCTCCTACCGCGCTCAGCGGCTCCCGGCATCGTCGAGCTGCGCGCACGGGTGCACGAACGCCTGCGCCAACGCGTGTTCTCCGACGGCGACCCCGACTCCGTGGTCCGCTGGCTAGCCGCACCCCACGCCCGCCCCACCAGCTAAACTCATCCCATGCACCCCACCGCCCCGCTCGCCTCATCGCGCGCCGGCGTGGTCTGAACCTTCCCGTTTCGTACTCATAGCGGGAAATAGAGCGCTCCCAACTCCCGGTATCAGTACGAAACGGATTCGGCGGCCTGGCGGACCGCTGGGCGGGGCCTGGATGTGGAGCGGGCTTATTGGGATTCCCCGACCCGCACTCCGCCCACCTCATCCCCGAAGAAGGGCGGCGGGCTACGGAGTGCGGGCTATGCGGTGGAAGCGGTCGGCCACGTGGAGCAGCCGCGCGGCCAGCTCGGGGTGGGCTGCGCGGTCGAAGGTGAAGTCGGCGTCGAGCATGCCGAGCCACAACGCGAGCATCTCCGGGTTGTCGGAGCCGACGAACATGCGGCAGGTCGCGGCGTCCACGGGCTCCACCACCACCCAGTCCGGCAGCCGCGCGGAGACGTGCTCGGCGGGCGCGTGCACGGTCACCTCCACGCGGTAGCGCCACACCGCCGCGCCGAGGCTGCGCTCCACGTACTCGACGAGATCGCCGCCGGGTGCTTCCCGCATCGAGAAACGGGGGCCGTTGGGGACGCGCGGAGTGATCCGGTCGGCGCGGAACATCCGCCAGTCCTTCCGCGAGGTGTCCCACGCGACGAGGTACCACCGCCCGCGCGTGTGCACGAGTCGATGCGGTTCGGCGTCGCGCCTGCTCGGCGTCCCGTCGAAGGAGCGGTAGTCGAAGCGCAGCGTCTCACCGGCCCGTATCGCCGCCGCGATGGTGGTCAGCACCTCGGAGTCGATCACTGGGCCGCCACGGGGGAGTGACAGCGTCGCGCCGTGCACCACGGAGACGCGGTCGCGGAGCCGGCTCGGCAGCATGCGCTCCAGCTTCGCGAGCGCGCGCAGCGAGGACTCGGCCATCCCGGCCACCCCCGCGCCCGCCGCGACCCGCAGGCTCACCGCCGTCGCGATCGCCTCATCGTCTTCGAGCAGCAACGGCGGCAGCGAAGCGCCGAAGCCCATCCGGTAGCCGCCCATCACGCCCGGGGTGGCTTCGACCGGGTAGTCCAGCGACCGCAGCCGCTCCACGTCGTTGCGGATCGTTCGATCGGAGACGCCGAGGCGCTCGGCGAGCTGGGCCCCGGTCCAGTCGCGCGGCTGCTGCAACAGGCCGAGGAGGCGGAGGAGTCGGGCTGCCGTCGTCATGAGAAAAGTATGCCCGCAATCGCGGAACGATCCTTGCCGCAATAGCTCCTACTGTCTCTCTCATGACCTCCCACACCGAGAACGCCAGCACCGAGATCCGCCCCTTCCGGATCGCCGTCTCCGATGCCGACCTGATCGACCTCCGCGAGCGGCTGACCAAGGCCCGGTGGCCGCAGCACCCCTCCGGCGAGGACTGGAGCCGGGGCGTGCCCACCACCTACCTCCGCGGCCTCGCGGAGTACTGGGCCACCGGCTTCGACTGGCGCGCCCAGGAAGCCGCGATCAACGAGATCCCGCAGTTCATCACCACGATCGACGGCCAGGACATCCACTTCCTGCACGTGCGCTCCGCCAACCCCGACGCGGTGCCGCTGATCCTCACCCACGGCTGGCCCAGCAGCTTCGTGGAGTTCCTCGATGTGATCGAACCGTTGAGCGCCGACTTCCACCTGGTCGTCCCGACGCTGCCCGGCTACGGCTTCTCCGCCCCGGTCGCCGACGAGGGCTGGGGCAACCTCTTCCGCGTCGCGATGGCGTGGGCGGAGCTGATGAACCGCCTCGGCTACGAGCAGTACGCCGTGCACGGCACCGACGCGGGCTCCGGTGTCTCGCAGATCCTGCCGATGGTGGCGCCCGGGAAGGTGCTGGGCGTGCACGTCACCGGCACCGCGCCGTCGCTGCCGTTCGGCCCGGCCATCGACACCACCGGCCTGGACGAGACCGACCGGCACCGCGCCGAGCGCTTCAACCAGTACCAGCAGGACGGGATCGGCTACCTGCACATCCAGTCGACGCGCCCGCAGACCCTGGGCTACGGCCTGAACGACTCGCCGATCGCCCAGTTGGCGTGGATCGCGGAGAAGTTCCGCGAGTGGACCGACCCCGCCGCGAAGCTGCCGGAGGACGCGGTCGGCCGCGACCGTCTGCTCACCGCCGTCAGCGTCTACTGGTTCACCGGGGCCGGGGCCTCCTCCGCCCACGCTCTCTACGAGGGCATGCAGGTCTACCGGCAGATGGCCGCGTCCTCGCAGGACCAGGCTGCCGCGCCCCCGGCCGCCCGTACCGCGTACGCGGTGTTCGCCGGGGACGACACCATCCGCTCCCTCGTCGACCCGGCCGGGCACGCCGAGCGCTGGACGGAGCACGACCGGGGCGGGCACTTCCCGGCGATGGAGGTCCCCGACCTGCTCAGCGCCGACATCAAGGCGTTCTTCCTGCCCGATCACGGCTGAGCGGCAAGCGGAACCCGGCGACGATCAGCCAGATCAGCCCGGTGAAGCGCGCGATCGGCAGGAGGTAGCCGGCTCCTTCGAGGAGCAGGGTGAGAGTGGCGAGCTGGGCGAGTCCGGCGATGACGAGCCCAGCCACGCTCCACCACTTCGGCAGCAGTCCGGCGAGGAGGCCGGGCACGGCGATGCCCGCGATCAGCAGTCCCAGCGGGACCACGTGCCCGACTCCGCCGGCGCCGAAGGCGAGATGGTGCAGTACGCGCACCAGAACCGGCTCGTCAGAGATGCCCGGCCGGGACAACACCCAGCAGAGCAGCCCGGAGAGCGCCATGAACGCCGAAGCGAGCAGCCCGCCCGCCAGCGCGATGGTCGCCCCGGGCGCGCGGATGCCGAGCCGGTGCAGCCGCGCGTGAACGGTCGCGGTGTAGATCGCCAGCGGGAACGCGCAGGCGAACTGGAAGAACGCGCTGACCTGAACGGCCGACCGGTGACTGCTGAAGTAGGCGAAGCTGTCGGCCTCCGGCCCGAACGGCGAGGGGAACACCGCTCCGCCGCCGACGATGGCGCTGAGCGCGAGCCCGGCCACGAACAGGGCCGTGAAGACGACCGCGAGCACTCCGAGCGGCGGGCCGCCCTGGGGGTTGTGGCGCTGGCTGTTCACGCGATCACCCGCCCACCGGTGAGGTCCAGCGTCGCGCCGGTCACCCAGGACGAGGCGGGGGAGACCAGGTACAGCACCGCCTGCGCGACGTCCTCGGCCACGCCGAGCCTGCCGAGCGGGAACGCCTCGGCCATCTCCGCGAGCTGCTCCGGCGACAGCGCCTGGCGCATCTTGTCGTTGACCACGGTGGACGGCGCGAGGCAGTTGACCCGCACGCCGTCGCGGCCGACCTCGTTCGCCAGGTGCTTGGCGAACATGATCACACCGGCCTTGGCCGCCGCGTAGGCCGCGTTCGCGTGCGACGGCGAGCGCCCCGCCGTGGAGGACATCAGCACGATCGAGCCCGCGCTGCGCTCGATCATCCTCGGCAGGAACTCGTGCACCACAAGGAAAACCGACGTCAGGTCGATCTCCAGCACCGAGCGCCACCGCTGCGGTGAGAGCTTCGCGGTCGGTGTGGGCCTGCCAGCGCCTCCGGCGAAGGGCGCCAGGATCTCCACCGGTCCCAGCTCGTCCTCGACCCTCGCGCGCAGCTCCGCCAGCGCCGCCGCGTCGGTCACGTCGGCCGGGACGGCGAGCGCGCGCCCACCCACCTCGGTGATCGACTCGACGACCGCGGCCAGCGCGTCCTTGTCGCGCCCGTTGACCGCGACCGCGGCTCCGGCCGCCGCCAGTCCGCGCGAGGTCGCCGCGCCGATTCCGCGTGAACCGCCCGTGACCAGGGCGACCTTCCCTTCGAGGGATCTCGTCATCCGACTCTCCTGCCCGCTCAATGGTTCACTTCGGTAAATGATTCATCGCACTGAATCGTTCTGTGGGCGGTACGATAGACCCCGTGTCGACATCACGCAATCACCGAGGTGGCGCGGCCTTCCTGCTCGCCCAACTGGGCGCGCACGCCGCCAACCGCTTCGCCGAACGCATCAGCGAGCTCGGGCTCTCGCCCTCCGACGTGGGGCTGCTGCGGATGATCGGCACCGACCCCGGGCTCAGCCAGCGCGCGCTCGCCGACCACCTCGGCGTCGTGCCCAGCAGGGTCACCGCGCTCGTCGACCAGCTCGACCGACAGGGCCTGGTGGAGCGGCGGCGCAGCACCGAGGACCGCAGGAACTACGAGCTGCACCTCACCGAGGAGGGCGGGAGCCTGCTCGGCCGGATGCGGTCGCTCGGCGCCGCGCACGAGGCCGACATCTGCGCGGCCCTCGACGAGCGGCAGCGTGCGCAGCTGATCGACCTGCTCCGCCTGATCGTCGACCAGCAGGGCCTCACCGCGGGCGTGCACCCCGGTTACCGCTCCTAGGTTCGCTTGCCCAGATTCGCCTTGCGGCCGAGCTGATCGCGCAGCCGGGCGGCTCCGTGCGGCAGGAAGACGCCGATCTCCTCCGCCAGCACCCGGCACGTGCTGACCAGCACCGCCAGCACCCGATCAAGGTCGTTGCCGCTCGACGTCCACGGCTTTTCCTTGTCCAGCAACCGGTTCGCGTCATCGACGACCTCCACGACCGCGGCCGTGGCGGCGCGGAAGTCGAAGTCCGCCAGCGCTTCGTCGATACGTTCGGCGAGCCCGGCCGCCGCGCGCGTCCGAGCCGCCGGGGCCACGACTCGGCCGTCGCGGAGCCGGTGCGCGAGCGTGATCACGCGGTTGACGAGGTTTCCCAACCCGTTCGCCAGCTCCCCGTCCGCCCTGCTGATCAAGCGCTTCTCGGTGAAGTCGGTGTCGCCGAGCCTGGCCACCTCGCGCAGCGATCACCACCGCACCGCGTCGGCACCGAAGCGCTCGACCAGATCGAGGGGTGCCACCGCGTTGCCCGCGCTCTTCGCGATCTTCTCGCCGTCGACGGTCAGGTAGTCGTGCACGGCGATCACGTCCGGCAGCGCTTCGCCCGCGGAGAGCAGCAACGCTGGCCAGTGCACGGCGTGGAAGCGCACAATGCCCTTGCCGATCACGTGCACGCGCTCGGCCGCGCCGGCCCACCGCCCCGGGTCCGCGGTGAGGTAGTTGGCCAGCGCGTCCCACCACACGTGGACCACCTGGCTCGGGTCGCCCGGCACCGGGATGCCCCAGCCGTCCGACCTGGCCGCCGGGCGGGGCACGCTGATGTCCGCGAGCCCGACCTTCACGAAAGCCAGGACTTCGTTGCGCCGCGCGGCGGGTTCGCCCCTGATCCGGTCTGACGCCACCAGATCCCGCACGCGGTCGGCGTAGCGGGAGAGCCGGAAGAACCAGTTCTGCTCGACGATCAGCTCCGGCTCGACCCCGTGCTCCCGGCAACGCCCGTCGACGAGGTCGTCCTCCCGGTAGAACTGTTCGCAGCCGCCGCAATACAGGCCCTCGTAGCTGCGCCGGTAGAAGTCGCCGCGCTCAGCGCCGGCCCGCCACAGCTCGCGCACTCCGGCGCTGTGCCGCTCGTCAGCGCTGGTGCGGATGAAGTCGTCCACCGACAGGCCGAGCAGCCCGGGCAGCTCGCGGAAGCGCTCGGCGTTGGCGTGAGGAAGTGCGCGCCGGTGCCACGCGATCGGGCATGGCGCGCAAGGACATCGGCCTGGATCAGCTCCAGCGCGTGCCCGATGTGCGGTTCACCGTTGACGTAGGGGATCGCGGTGGTGATGTAGCGGCTCATGGCTCTCCTGCCGCTCGGACGACGACGAGTAGAGCGAAGCCCCGGCGTCGGCCGGGGCTTGGTCGAAGGTCTCAGCTGGTGTCAGCGCGCGCCGACGGGCCCCGTGCAGGGGCTCGGCATCTCGGAACGGTTCGCGCGCATGCCGAGCATCATGACCGCGCGATCTGGCTCTGTCACCCGGGTTCCGGCCTGGCGGATCACTGGGCCTTGCTGATGATCGCCTGGACCTCGCGGACGCCGTCGATGCCCTCCAGCGCGATGGGTCGAGGGGTGATCCTGCCACTGCCGAACCGCATGAGATCGCTCCAGACGGAGCTGTCACCGAAGGTGATGGTGCCGCTGCCGTCCTCCCGAGCGTTCACGGTCGGCGGGGCGAGATTGCGGAGGTACGCCGTGCGCGTGCGGCGGAAGCCCAGGGGCGCGGACACGACGATCACTCGGCGGTCAGTCACCGCGTAGAGGGAACTGCGCAGGGTGCGCCACCGCACGACCAACCGTCCGGCCACGAAGTAGACACCGATCAGGACGAACGGAATGCCGGTCGCGACGAACGCGGGCGGTGCCCCGATGCTGGCCGCGCTGGACAACCAGAAGACGGCGAACCCACACCACACCAAGCTGAACGGCACAAGCACGATGTCCGAGGCGGTGAACACGGGATAGCGGACGGGCCTGCCGGACCACAGTTGCCGCTCGTCGGGCAACAGCTCACTCGCGATGGACATGAGCGAAACTTAGAGATGCCGGGGTTGAAAGTCCTTCATTTCGACGATCGCCGAAAACCGCTGGCGGGTGGGGACCAGAAGGCCGAGGTCGAGCGCTTGGCGCCACCCGCGTCGACGTCGGTCAGGGCGATGTCGACTGGCCGAGGTAGCGGCGGACCGCGAGCAACGCGATGTCGTCGGAGGACGGCTGGTCGCCGACGAGCGCGGCCATGATCCGGGCGCAGGCCGTTTCCGGTGGGGTGGCGGCGACGACCTGCCGCAGGTGCTCCATGCGGCTGTCGAGGTCCAAGTGACGCCGCTCGACCAGGCCGTCTGTGTAGAACGCGAGCAGCGCTCCGTCGGGCACCTCGACGCGCACGCCCTGCCTCCCGGTGACGGCCAGGTTGTAGCCGACGGGCGGCCCGACCGGCGCTTCCACGTGCCGGGTCTCTTCGCCTGGCACGGCCAAAACGGGCGGCAGATGACCCGCCAGGGCCAGTTCCATGGCGCCGGTCCCGGGCTCGATCACCGCGTAGGCGACGGTCGCCATCGTGTTGGCCTCGAAGTGGCTCGCTTTCCGGTCGAGCTTGCCGAGCACTTCCGCCGGATCGGCGAACTCCAGCGCGTAGGCCCGCAGCGCGCTCCGCAACCGCCCCATCACCACCGCCGCGCGCAACCCGCTGCCGACCACGTCCCCGATCACGAGGCCGATGCGCTCGTCGGGCAGGCGCAGCACGTCGTACCAGTCGCCACCGACGTGGTTGTCGGCGCCGGGGACGTACCGCGCGGCCATCTCCCAGCCCTCTGTGCTCGGCAGGCGGCCGGGCAGGAGGCTGTCCTGCAGAACGGTGACAGCGGTCCGCTCCGACGCCGACCGGTGCAGGTGCGCGGCCATCGCGAGCCGGTCCGCGAACAGCTGCAACAGCGAGACTTCCTCGTCGGTGAACTTGCGGGCCTCGGTGCTGCCGATGTGCAGGACTCCGGCCAGGTCGCCGTGGTGCGCCACCATCGGCACCCCCAACAGCACTCGCAGGCCCCGGTCCCACAGCAACGGGTTGGCCACTGTGGACTCGTCGACCCGCTCGATCTGCACCGGCTCGCGGAGTTGCGCCACCCGCCCCGCGAACCCGGCGCCGACCGGGACGCGCACGCCTTGGAAGACCTCTTCTTCGAGGCCCGAGGTCGCCTTCGCCACCAGCTGCTCGCCGCTGGAGTCCAGCAACAGCACCGTCGCGGTGTCGACGGAGAACAGCTCTCGCACCTGGCTGAGCAGGGTGCGGAAGAGCTCTGGCAGCTCGAACTCCCTGAGCCTGCTGTCGGTGATCGCTTCCAACACCCGCAGGCGCATCTCCGCGCCGCCGCCGCTACGCACTGGCGGAGGCAATCCGCGTGAGCGCGTTCAGCGCGGCCGGGAAGCCCACGTACACGGAGAGGTGCAGAACTGCCTCCACGGCCGCCCTGTCGTCGCCGACCGCCCGCACGTGGTCGTCGAGTTCCGGCGCCACACCCCCGAGCGCCGTGTACGCCGCGAGCGCCACCAGGTGCCGGTCCTGGTCGCCCAGCCCGCTGACCTCGTCACCCGCCACGTCGACCGTGGAACCGACCAGGTCCAGTGCCTCTCGCAGCTGCCGCCCCGAACACCCCACGTTCCGCGCCGCCGCGAGGTGGAACCGCAACTGCGCTTCCGCGAACCCCACCGCCGCCAACGCGGCCACCGTGATCAGTTGGCGCTGCGCCAACGACAACCCCGCCCGCTGGTAGACCCCGCCGTACACGTACGCGACGGCTTCGGTCCCGAAGTCGTCGGCGCCGATGCGGTGGAACAGCTCCAGCACGGCGGGCTCGTCCGTCCCGCCCAGTTGGCGGAGCAGTGCCAAGCCCCGGTCGTAGTCACCCACGCTGGAGATCCTGTCGTACTAGAAGGGCGCCGGTTCGGCGATGGGTTCGAGTTCCGTCTCGTAGACCCGGTTGCTGGGGGTCGTCCACTGGTGTCGGCCGTCAGGAAGGTTCTTACACCTCCAGTTGGAGTGAGTCTTCATCCGGTGATGGTGTCGGCACTTCGGCCGGAGGTTCTTGATGGTCGTGTTGGTGCCGTCGTACGGGCGGCAGTGGTCAACGTCGCAGCGCTGCGCGGGTTGCTGACACCCGATCGCGGTGCAGCGGGGATACCTGGCGTTGATCAACTCTCGCTGTTTCGCTGTTGGGCGGTAGGTATCGCTGACTTCTTCGGCCATCCCGGTGACCGGATCGGTCAAGATCCGCTTCCAGATGCCACCGGCGGCGATGTCCTGGGCGACACTCGTCGGGATCGGCCCGTATCCCGCCAGCATGCCGGGGTCGTCGGTGAGACCGAGCAGGGCGGTGATGGGCATGGTCAGGTAGACCATCGTCTGGCCTTGCGGCGCCGGGGTGTCCAGACCCATCAGGAGGTCTCGTGCGACGTCGGCGCGTTTCTGGTCGAGGGTGCGGTCGTCTTTGGGCAGGGACTTCGCGATCCGGTCGATGTGGTCGTAGGCCATCGCGGTGTCATGCGCGGCGAACGCCAGGCGAAGTTCGGCCATGCCGTCGTCCAGGTTGGTCTTCCACACCAACCGCTCCTTGCGCTTCTCCTCGTGACGGCGTTCGGCTGCCTTGGGGTCGAGTTTGTGGATCAACGTCTGGGCACGCCTGCGGATCGAGGTGTGGATGCGGGTGGGGGTGTAGGCCAGCAGGTCGGCCTCGGCGATCGACGCTTGGGGCTCTTTGAGGATGCTGACTTGGTCGACGATGAGGCGGGCTTTGCCCTCATCGATCAACCCGGCCGACAGGGCCGCGAGCACCAACGGGCGTTCGGTGAGCTCTAGGGAGTTGGAGAGGATGTGGTCGGCGCCACGTCGGGAGATGTGCAAGGCGCAGGCGACCTCATTCTGCACATACTGGTAATCACGATCATCAGCAGCGTTCTGGAATGCGGTCAAGGCTGTGGCGAGTTCCGCTTTCGCATGACAAAGAGCAGCATGTTTCGCCTCAACCTCGACCAACAGTTCATCGAGGGTCATACCTCGATTCTACGCCAATAAAATAGTCGATCATGGCTCTAAAGAATGAATTCCCAGGCGCCCCAAGCGCCGAAAACGCAACCCCCACGAAACAGAACACGCGGCTGGAATGGTCGGCTTTACCTGGGGTGCGCGTGCCATACGCTTGCGCGAGGGCCGGGTTCACTACCCGTGCCCCTGTAAGGCCCAGGGGCACGCGCAAGGGGCCCCCAGGTCAAGCCGGCCCCA
>NZ_MUMH01000220.1 GCF_002155965.1 Allokutzneria sp. NRRL B-24872 | reverse complement strand
CACTTACAGGACACGGCCTAGCCGGGATTCAGGTGCCGTTGATGAGACGCATGGCGATCTCGGGGGTGAAGGCGCCCGCGGGCGTGGTGGGGGCGATGCCGCACTTCCCGTCGGAGTCACCGGGGACCTTGACCCACAGCAGCATCTCCGCCGGAGCCGCGCCGAGCCGAGGCGCTTCGCCGAGCTTGCGGCCCGCCGGGTTGCACCACTGGCCGTTGGAGCCGTTGCCGTTGCGGCTCACGTCGATCACGAAGCTCTTCTTCTGGCCGAGGTGCGACACCACGTCGCTGCCGTAGCGCGCGGACTCGGCGGTGGTGCGGTAGTTGGAGACGTTGACCGCGAAGCCCCGCGTGTTGGCGATGCCCGCCGAGGTCAGGCGCTTGGCCATCTCGGGCGCGGCGATCCACGACGAGTTCCCGCCGTCGAGGTAGGTGAAAGCGTTGGGGGCCTTCGACTTCAGCTCCGCCGTGAGGTGCTTGAGGAGGTCGAGGCGCACCTGCTTCTGCGGAGCCGCGAGGCAGTCGAGCTGGGCCACCGCGTCCGGCTCGATCACCACGACGGCGGGCAGGTTGCCGATCGCGGACGCGAAGGCGGAACTCCACGTGCGGTAGGCGGCCGGACTGCCCGCGCCGCCGCCGGAGTGGCTCCCGCAGTCCCGGCCGGTGATGTTGTAGGCCACCAGCACGGGCATGCGCTTCGCGGTGAACGCCGCGCGGACGTAGGCGGAGACGTCCGCGCCGATGTTGGCGTTCCAGTTGCCGAACCACTTCGCCATGGGCTTGTCCGCGATGGCGCTCTTGATCCTCGCGGCGCGCGGGTCACCGCCGTTGGCCTTGACCCACTTCGCCGGGTTCGACGTGGGGTCGACGTAGAAGGCGTCCGGAGCCGCTGAGGCTGGCACCGCTCCCAGGAGTGCACCCGCCACGACCAACGCGACAACGATTCGTGTCCTCATGCGGCGCATGCTGCCTGGGACGTCGCGATGAGAGGAAGGCCCGAAGGGACCTTTCGGGCCTGCTGGGAACGTTTGCGATCAGCTCGATGAGCGCACGACGATGCTGGTCGGCAGCACGACCGAGCGCTCTCCGGGATCTCCCGCGACGGCGTCGAGCAGCATCCGGACCATCCTGCGGCCCTGCTCCTCGATGGGCTGGCGGACCGTGGTCAGCGGCGGATCGGCCCGGCGCGCCTGCTCGACATCGTCGAAGCCGACGACCGCCACGTCCGACGGCACGCTACGGCCGTTGGCGCGCAACGCTTCCAGGGCTCCGACCGCCATGAGGTCCGAGGAGACGAACACCGCGTCCAGCTCCGGCTCCCACGCCAGCAACTGGTGCATCGCCCGAGCACCGCTGTCCGCGCTGAAGTCTCCGTAGGCGATCACCGGGCGGCAGTTCGGGTCGAGCGCGTCGCGGTAGCCGCTCTGCCGGTCGATGGAGACGGCCATGTCCTGCGGGCCGGCGATCATCGCGATGCGTTCGCGGCCTCGCTCGCGCAGGTGCTGCACGGCGAGCCGGGCTCCGCCGACGTTGTCCGCGTCCACCCACATCGTGTCCCTGGTGGCACCGAGCGGCCTGCCGCCGTGGACGACCGGCACCGTGAGCCCGCCGAGCACCCCCGCGCCGTGCGTGGACGTCAGCAGCACCCCGTCGACGTGGCCCGCGCGGAGGAACCGGTCCAGCCGCGCCTGCTCGCGCTCCGAGCGCGCCGTGATCGTCACCAGCTGCACGTCGGTCCGGTCCAGCTCGTCGGCGACCGCGTGGATCAGGCCGGTCAGGTAGGGATCGCTGAAGACCGTGGTGTCCGGCTCCTGCACCACCAGCGCCACCGCGCCCGTGCGCCGCGTGACCAGCGATCGGGCCGCCTGGTTGGGCACGTAGCCGGTCTGCGCGATGGCCAGCTCGACCGCTTCGCGGATGTCCTTGCGCACGTGGGGCAGCTTGTTGATCACCCGCGAGACGGTCGACTTGGACACGCCCGCGACCGCCGCGACGGTCTCCAGCGTGGGGTTCTTCGCGGAAACCTCGGCCACGAACCTCTCCCGTGCGTCGATCGGACACGAAAGGCCAGTGTGCACCTCCGAGCCCCACGACGGCGAGACGCCGGAGCACCACCTGCTCCGGCGTCCCAGTGATCCACGGTCGTTCTCCGTGCTTCTCCGCACCGATCGCCCCACCAACCGCGAACGTCCCGTTTGACGCGTTGAACGCACTGAACGACCCGTTCAGGGCTCCCAACGCACTGAACGGGTCGTTCGGGGAGTGCAA
>NZ_MUMH01000022.1 GCF_002155965.1 Allokutzneria sp. NRRL B-24872 | reverse complement strand
CATCCAGCCGTACCTGCCCGTGCCCAGCGCCGAGACCCTCGAGGCCCTCGGCGAGAAGGCCGAGAGCGTCCCCGCCGCAGACGCGTGGCTCGCCGACCTCACCGGCCGCGCCATCAGCAAGCCCCCCGCCCTCTTCCCCCGCCTGGAACTCCCCGCAGCCGAGTAGCCCCACGCGCGAATCCCCTGTGAACACTCCATTCACACGTTCACAGGGGGCCCGCTCGTCTCCGGCCCCGCACGTCCCAGCGCGACGTTTTCGCGTTTTGGCTACGTGTTGCGATTTGAGAGCGCTCCCATTCGCAACGAGTAGCCAAAACGCGAGAACCCTGGGGGGCGTCAGAAGCTGATGTTGCCCTGGATGTCGCGCGCCTGGACGACCTTGCCGCTGACGTTGCCGGAGATCTGGTTCACCACGCTGCCGCCGTCCGCGTGGATCTCCACGTTGGCCCTGTCGTAGCGCTCGCGCAGCTCGCGCCCGAACTCCGGGTCCGCCTGCTCCGCCCGTTCCAGCTCGCGGCCCAGCTCGCCAACGCGCGCCTCGTCCTCCGGCGCCTCGATCGCGGCGTCCAGCACCGC
Organism: Allokutzneria sp. NRRL B-24872; assembly: GCF_002155965.1. Taxonomy (GTDB): domain Bacteria; phylum Actinomycetota; class Actinomycetes; order Mycobacteriales; family Pseudonocardiaceae; genus Allokutzneria. The sequence continues at coordinate 40,170 of NZ_MUMH01000022.1, read as the reverse complement.
CTGCGCCTCCGGGCTCAGCTGCTCCTTCACCCACCGCACCAGCCCGCCGATCGCGGACGTCGCGGCCTTCGTCGCCAACACCGCCGCCATAGTCATGATCATCGGCTCCACTAGTCCCCCGTGCGCAGTCCGTATCCAGGCCTCAACTCACCGTAGCAGCGCGCCCTCAATGGCTCGCTCCTTGTCGTTATGCCACTGAGCCGGTGTACGGGTACCGCTTGCGTGCGCTTGGGTATTGAGTCCGCTTGTCGTACATGATCGCATAGCCGGGAAGTGCGATGATCTGCCAGTCCGGGCCGACCGCGTTGATCGCTTGGCCGAGCAGCTCGAACAGTTCGTCGGCGGTCGGATTTTCCCAGTCAACCGTGACTTCAATTCCCCTGTGAAAATCGGCCTTCTTGTAGCGGAATACGAATGGAACGTTTTTCTTCACTTGCTGCAAAAGATTAGTTGCCGTGTAGGTCCCCATTGCGATTTCTTTGCACGTCCAGTGAAGATTCGCGGGATACATCGTGTCGAAGTGGTCGGGTCCGAAGGCCGTCTCGTCCCGATGCTTGCCCGGGTCGTGTGGGCCGAACCCCTTACCGTTCCATGCTGCTAGTCCTTGTTCCTTGTACGACGCGATGAGCCGCCTCTCAGGTGCGACCGAGTGCAGGTCCTCGTGTACGTACAACGCGGTGAATGACATCTCTATCGGTGTGATCTTCAAACGACACTTGATCTTGTCGTAGTGCTCTCGGAGGCGGTTGGCCACCGAACTCTCGTCTTTGCCGACATAGACGAGTACGTCGTTCTGGTAGAGCTGGTAGACGCCCGGCTTGGAGTACACGTCGGCCAGGTGTTCGAGATCGAGGGGAGCAGGCTTGAGGGCGCGTAGGCCGTCCGCCAGTTGATCGGCGAGTGCTCGCATGATGCTTAGCCTGAACTCGCCGGTCGCCGGGGCCTCTGCTGGCTCTTGATCACTCGCCACCGGGCTGAGGGTACCGGCGTCGTTCAACGCGACACGCTGAACTAGGTAGGCGAACGAGCGTTCGAAACGCTCCGCGGTACGGTTTGCGAGTGGCGAAGCGATCAGCGAACCGGCCTGAGGGCACAGAGAAGTCGCGTACCAGTGTTGAGCTGTTCGCTGGCGGGGGTGGGCTTGCCATGGCGGTCCACCAGGCGGGCTTCCGCCCGCTCCTATTCAACGAGTTCAACAACCGTGCCTGCGAGACCCTGGTGGCTAGCGCGCGGAAGACTCTGGGCGTCGACGGCCTGATCCGAGTCGAGGGGACGAGGCCTGAACCTCCGGAGCCGGGCCAACCCGCTCCCCTGTATCCGGGAGACGTGCGCGACCTTGACATGAGCGCCCTTGAGGGCGAGGTGGACGTCCTCGCTGGAGGTCCGCCCTGCCAGCCGTTCAGCGCCGGAGGCGTGGCCAAGGGCGACGAGGACAAACGCAACATGTTCCCCGCCATGTTCAAGGCGGTCCGCGAGATCCGGCCAAAGGCCGTCATCTGCGAGAACGTCCGGGGCCTTCTTCGACCCTCGTTCGCCGAGTACTTCCAGTACATCCAGAACGAACTTCGCCTTCCGTTCGAGAAGCGCGACAGCGAGGTGAGGTGGCAGGACCACGATGCCCATCTGGCTGGCATTCTCCGGCGGCTGCCTGACGAAGACAGCGACCCCGATCACTACAAGGTCGTGATGGTGCCGGTCAACGCCGCCAACTACGGCGTCCCGCAGGTGCGAAACCGTGTCGTTCTCGTCGCCTTCCGTGCCGACCTCGGCGTCGACATCGAAGCATTCACGAAGTATGTCAGGACGCCGAAGTTCTCTGAGGCCGCTCTGCTGCGATCTATGAAGGACGAGAACGGTCCGTACTGGCAGCGCCACCATCAGGTGCCAGGTCACGTAAAGGATCGGGTCCGGGCTCGGCTACCGAAGGTGGTCAAGGAGGACGACTGCCAGCCTTGGCGCACGCTGCGCGACGCGGTCGCGGGCTTTGGCACTGGCGCCAAGCTACCCGCGCTGCCAGAGGTCGACTTGAGCCGCCTTGAGGAGAAGCACGACTTCGGGAGTGGTGGAATCGTCGACCACATCGGATGGCCCGGCGCGCGAATATACAAGGGGCATACGCCGAATGAACTCGACCAACCCGCGAAGACGGTCAAGGCTGGCGTGCACGGGGTGCCAGGCGGCGAGTCCGTGATGCTGCTGGATGACCGTGTCCCCGATTCCAAGTCGGCCGACGGCTGGACCTACCTGCACCGCTATATGACGGTGCGCGAGACCGCCCGAGTGATGACTTTTCCTGACGAGTGGCTCGGCTCCGGACCTCGGGGCGAGCAGATGCGGCAACTGGGCAACGCGGTTCCGGTCGTGCTCGGCGAGTTCTTCGCGAACGCCGTCGCCGATGCCCTCACCACGGCGGGACACTGACGGATGCCGCGGACAGAGGGGCAAGGACATTGGAAGGCGCGGCTCCCCCCGGAGCGGGCCTACAAGCGGCGCGTGGGCGGCGTCGCGCCGGTTATTGAACAAGACCGGGCTGCGGGAGGCCACAACCGGCGCAGCGTCGCGCTGGGAGATGGGCGCTTCGCGCGAGCCTCGATCAGTCTGCGGCTGTATAGGAGTACTCGACGTATCCGTGCCTACCTGCGCTGGTCGCAGGATGGCAAGACTCGGGAACGGTACGTTTGCGAGGTCGAGCATGACTCCAGAGGAAAGAACCTGGCTGAAGCGTGGCAGCGTGCGTGGGACATGGACCTTCTGGTCGAAGAGCCGCTGCCTCCCGAGTCGAGTGCGTCCTCGCTGGAGGTCCGCGCGTCCATGCGGGCAAATCGTGGTAAGGACACCCGACCTGAGCTGACACTCCGTAAGCTGCTCTACGGGCGCGGCCTCCGCTACCGCGTCGACGCGAGGCCGCTCATCGAGATCCGACGTACGGCAGATCTGGTGTTCCCGGGCGCTCGGGTAGCGGTCTTCGTCGATGGCTGTTTCTGGCACGGCTGTCCGGAGCACTACCGCCCCGCTGTCAGGAAGGCGGAATTTTGGCGCGAGAAGATCGAGGGCAATCGCGCCAGAGACCTCGAAACCAATGAAATGCTGTCTGCTGCCGGTTGGCAGGTGATCCGAGTTTGGGAGCATGAAAACCCCGACTTGGCAGCCGAGCGCGTCGAGCGAGAGGTCCGTGCTGGACGACTCCAACGGTCGGTCACGTCTGCTAGGGGTTGATCCCAGCTTCTGTTCGGATGCACAGGGGTGGTGCGGTCACTGGACCGTGGGTTGACGGCCGCTTGGCAAGCGGAGGCGTCGTCACACGAGCTGATCGTCTGCAAGTGCTTGCCTAAGGTAGGCGACGGTACTAGCGCCAGTCCGACTAGAACTGTGGAGCGGACGGATCTGCGTCGATACGATCCAGCGGTCCGCTCGTGCGTCCGCCGTTGTCCAGTCGGCCGCGTCACCCTAGTTGTCGGTGCCGCGCTGTATCTCTTGCCTGGGGTGGACTAGAGCCAGAACAACATCTCAGACAGGAGTTACACCTTGTCGACCGACGCTGAGGGATCTTCGTACGAGGAAGTGGACCTCACGCCTTCTCCGCAGTTGTTGGAGGCGCTGGGGGATATTCCCTACAAGCCCTGGCAGTGCCTGGCGGAGCTGATCGACAACTCTTTCGATGACTTCCTCGCGGACCCAGATCCCATCGAGCGGCAAGAGGTATGGATCACCCTGCCGAAGCCTGCCGACGACGACCCGATCGTAGTTTTGCTCGACAATGGGCGCGGCATGAGTCTGGAAATGCTGCAAAACGCGCTGAAAGCCGGGTACAGCGGTAAGCGGCGCTACGGCAGTCTAGGGTTGTTCGGTATGGGCTTCAATATCGCCACAGCCCGAATGGGAAATCTAACCGAAGTGCGAACAACGCGGGCAGGCGACGCGGACTGGTTGGTCGTTGAGATTGACTTGCGCCGTCTGCAACAGAATGACTCCTTCCGGGCGCCCCTTCGGCGTGAGCCCAAGCAGGATGTGTCTGAACACGGCACCGAAGTGATCGTTCGGCGCCTCCGTGCCGAGATCGTCGACGATCTGAAGAAGGCCAATCGGCACAACCATATCCGCAGGGATCTAGGTCGCGTCTATTCGTATCTGCTGCGCGGAGAAAACCCGGTCCCAGGCGTTCCGGATGGTCCGATGGCGGGACGCGGCTTCCGCCTGAAGGTGAATGACAGGAACGTGTTGCCGAGATTGCCTTGCGTGTGGTCGGCTTCACGGAAAGTGACCAAGCAGGGTCGAGAGATCCCAGCCGTGAAGTCGGTGGACATCCGGTTGACCTCCGCGCTGGCTTGCATGAAGTGTGGCCATTGGCAGAGTCCGGACCTCAACCTGGACCGCTGCGCGCAGTGTGACGGCGATGACATGCGGTTGAGCGAGCGTCGGATCCATGGTTGGTTCGGCGTCCAGCGGTATTTGGATGAGACCGATTATGGGATTGATTTCCTGCGCAATGGAAGGAAAATCAGAATCGGGGATCGATCTCTATTCTCGTGGGAAAATCCCGATGACGGTACGCAGCTCACTGAATACCCAGTGGATATTCCTGCTACTCAGGGTCGAATCGTGGGAGAGATTCACCTTGATCACGTCCCGGTGGGCTATCAGAAAACAGACTTTAGTCGAGAGAGTCGCGATTGGCGTCATGCGGTCATTGTGCTGCGCGGCGAAGGCCCGATGCGTCCAAAGAAGGCGGAAGCTCTGGGATATCCGTTGAATTCCTCTCCTCTTGGGGAGATATTCAAGGGATATCAGGAAAACCGCCCTGGGGCTGCTAGTCTGATTCCTGGAAATGGAAAATCAGCTATCCATGATTCGGCTCGAGAGTGGGGCGCTAAGTTTCATTCTGGACGCCACCCTGAGTTTCTCTCCGACGAGATCTGGTACCAGGCAGTCCTGGCCCACGATGATGCCCGAGACAACGGCGAAGCGCCTGCGAGGCGGAAACGAGCTGGCGAGGTCGAAGATTCCTCGTTGGCTGGGCGCACCGGGTTGAGTCCATTGGTTACTCCAACCTCGGGAGGTCAGGTTGACAGCGAGACCCCGGAGCCATCTGCTCCGTCCTCTGATCCTGAGCGCGTGGAGACTGAGGGGGAACGCTTCCAGCGATACCGCGTTGACGCCCGTCAGATCTTTGACCTGATGGGCGAAGTGACACTTCCTCGGCTGGGACGCAGGGTCGTGACGGTGTTTGACACGCGGGCGCCGCTGCTGGATGACGAGGCGCGGCGGGTTCCCTCCCTGGCACGCATGGGGAAGGGCATGAACCTGGAGGTGTTCGTCAACGGCGAGCATCCGGTATTTCGTGAGTACGGCCGCGATCCGCGGGACTACGCGCTGATGGAGATCGCGCAGACGCTGCACGCCTTTGAGCCAGACGGGCAGAAGATCACCGCAGTCACTGCCGAGGTCACACGCCAGTTCCCCGACCAGAGAGTGACTGAATCGGCCCTGCGCGACCGAGCGGATTCCTTGCTGGGGCGAGTGCGCGAGCTAATGGCGCCGATCGCCGGGTCGATGGCTGGCGAACTGTGGGAGGCGCTCCCCGAGGAGATCCGGCTGCGCGCGGAGCGCGATGCCGGGCGCGCGGATGCCTCCCTGGACTGGCCTGCGGTCATCAGGGAGGGGGCCTACGTCTCCCATCTCGACGCGGCCGGGATCGCGGCCGCGATTCGCGCGTGCCCGGCCAACTTCCTGGACGGGGCGGTGTTCAAGACGTCTTGGCGCGGCTGGTCCGACGCGGCGGTCAAGGAACGGCAAGTCACGCAGACCGTACGACCGCTGGAGGTGGTCGGCGAGTTCTTGGCCGAGCCGGGGGCGAAGACTCGACTAGAGCTGTCCCTGGCGCGGATCACCTTCGACATGCTTGACCAGAGCGTCGCTGGGTCGGTGTGAGTGTTGACCACCTCATTCGTGGCCTCGGAGTTCCTCCGTGCGATGGGACCGTTCGGTTTCACCCGTCAACTGGAGCGCCTCGCACTGCACCTGGGCTTCACCGATGTCGTAAATATCGACGGCGCGAACGACCAGGGCGGTGACATCCTTGCCACCCGGGAGGGACGCCTCTGGGTATTTCAAGCCAAGTGGAAGGCGGGCGCGGTGGTTCCATCCACCGCCATTGACGAAGTGCTAGCGGCGAAGGCCCACTACGGCGCGGACCACGCGGTCGTGGTAACCAACAGCCGTTTCGGGCCAAACACCCGCAAACGCCGCGATAGCCTCGCCGCAGTCGGAATAAGGGTGGAACTGTGGTCGGGCCAGGAGCTGGCTGACCTCTACGCTGACAACCGCTTCACATCTGATCGGCTCCCTGCCCGTTCGCTGCGTCCCTATCAAGACCACGCTCTGCGGGAGATTCAGTGCGACTTGAACAGTGCCGACCGGGCACTGCTGGTCCTGGCCACCGGCCTCGGGAAAACCGTGGTTGGTGGCGAAGCTATCGACTACCACTTACGAGAACACCCCCAGGACAAGGTCTTGGTTGTCGCCCCGGCCAAGGACTTGGTAGATCAGCTCGAACGGGCTCTGTGGCACCACCTGCCCAAGGCGGTACGCACCCAACTCTTGACGGGTGACCACCGTCCCGACGACCTGCGTGGGGTCACTTGCGCTACAGCCGCCAGCGCGCTCTCGTACGCCCGCGCCGGCTATCGTCCGGCTCTAGTCATGGTCGACGAGGCCCATCACGTTGCCGAGGATGGCCAATTGGCCGAGCTCCTCGACATCCTCCACGCCAGTCGACAGTTTGGGGTCACCGCTACCCCGTGGCGCGGTGACCGCTTCGACATCCGCAAGCGATTCGGAGAACCTAGCTTCACCCTGGGCATTGAGGAAGGAATGCGGCTGGGCTATCTGTCCGAGGTTCGCTACCGACTCTACGCGGACAACATCGACTGGGACTTCGTCCGCGGCATCAGCGACCACAGTTACTCGATCAAAGATCTCAATTCCCGACTCTTCCTGCCTGAGCGAGACGAAGGCGTACGTGAGCAACTAAAAGAAGTCTGGGCGCGCACCCAGCGGCCTCGTGCGGTGGTCTTCTGTCGCACTATTGAACACTCCGAGCGGCTCGCCGCGCTGCTCGGGGAAGTACCGCAGTGGCGAGGGGCGCTCGCTGTGCACGCAGGCCTGAGTAAGCGGGAGCGCCAGTCCCGGCTAATGGCCTTTCGTAGTGGGAAGACGCCCATTCTGTCTGCCGTTGACATTCTTAATGAAGGCGTCGACGTTCCGGATGTAAATATTCTTTGCTTCGCTCGGGTGACGCACAGCCGTCGGATCTTCGTCCAGCAACTCGGCCGCGGTTTGCGGCTGCGGCCTGGGAAATCGCACGTGGAAGTTCTGGATTTCGTCAGCGACATCCGCCGTGTCGCCGCGATCTTGAACATTCGCCAACAGATCGCTGAAGACGAAGTCGAGACCTTGCGCCTGGCTGAGCGTGGTACGACCTTCGAGTTTGCCGACCAGCGCGCGGAGAGTCTGATGCGCGAATGGATTAAGGACGCGGCGAGCCTGGAGGCGTCGCTAGAGGACAGTCGCCTCCAGTTTCCTGACCCTGCTGCCTTTGGGGGATGAGGTAATAATGAGTGTTATCGATGAGGACATCCGCCGTGAAGTGATCGCCGAGATCTACCGGCAGGTCGATGAACTCGACTGGGACGGCATGTCCCCGCGTGAGCGCTCGGAGTGCTATGTGCGCTGGATTGATGACCCGCTCGTTGGCGGCAAGCTGAGGCGCTTCATCGAACGTGATCGAGTCCGCGTGTGGATCAAGGACGGCCCGATCAAGGAACTGCCCCGGGCGCGCCACGGTATCGGTTCATACGCGCCGTTCGCGGTGAGTCGATATCCCGATATGGAGGAGATCGCACGTCAGGCCATCGGGGCCGACTGGCGGGCAGACCCCGGCACGGTGGACGTCAAACCCAACCGCTGTTTGGTTCGGGGACCAAGCACGGACGTACTGATGATCTGGGGACCGGCCACGAAGCTCGCCGACCTTGTGTGGGCCGCCATCAACGCCCGCGTCGACGGTGGAGCCGAACCTGTCATCGTCGTTACGTCTTCGCAAGGAACTCGTCTCAGCGAGGGCGAGAAGCACCGGCACGTGCTCCTCTCCAACGTGGTAGGCGTCGATCTTCGACACATCACACTGCGTCTAGCTCGTCTTTGACGTTGACGTACCGCTGTGACGAACCCCAAGGTATCTGTCTGAGTTTGCGTGTCATGCGTCCTCCTCGGTTTGCCAGTGCCGCAAACGGATGGAGAGACATCTAGCAGAGGGGAGCGGTGCTGTGGGGTGACTTGGTTGACTGCCACGCATGCGGATCGTCTTGGACACCGACCCGGGGATCGACGACGCGCTCGCGATCCTCTACCTGGCGGCGCAGTCGGGGGTGGAGCTGGTGGGCGTGGGAACGGTGCACGGCAACGTCGCGGCTGACACGGCCGCGGAGAACGCGTTGCGGGTGTTGGAGCTGGTGGGCTGGGGCGCCGTGCCGGTCGCCATCGGCGCGAGGCGGCCGATGGCGCAGCCGCTGAGGACCTACGAGCACGTGCACGGCGACGACGGCCTCGGCAACGTGGCGGGGGCGAAGCCGAAGGGGAAACCGACGGACGAGTCGGCGGTTGAACAGCTCGTCAGGCTGGCGCGCAGGTATCCGGGGGAGCTGGACCTGCTGGCGCTGGGGCCGTTGACGAACGTGGCGGTGGCGCTGCTGGTGGAGCCGGAGCTGCCGAAGCTGCTGCGCAAGGTCGTCGTGATGGGTGGGGCGGTGTGGGTGCCGGGGAACGCGACGGCGCACGCGGAGGCCAACATCCACAACGACCCGGAAGCGGCTGATCTTGTTCTGGGGGCGGGGTTCGACCTCACGCTGGTCGGTCTCGAAGCGACGGCGCACGCCATCGCGAACGCCACCTGGTTGGATGAACTCGCGGCGCACGACAGCCCCCGCGCGCGGTTCGCGAGCGGTGTTCTCGGCCACTACGTGGGCTTCTACGAGCCGCTGGTCGGGGTGCGCCAGTGCACGCTCTACGACCCGCTCGCGGCGGCGATCCTGCTGGACCCGGACCTGGCGCGCTACCGCGAACTGCCGGTGCACGTGGAGCTGAGTGGCACGCACACCAGGGGCACCACCGTCGCCGACCTGCGCGGTTACCAGGACACGAGTGCCGAGCGGCCCGCGGTGAAGATCGCGGCGGAGTTGGACGAGGCCGAGTTCCTCGACCGGATGTTGCGGGCCCTGCAAGCGGAGACCGCCGGAGCTCCTTGATCGGCAAGGGCGGCGGTCTGCTTCCCCTGTCGGCGGGGCACGCTACGATATTTGCAGGAACAGATGCCCAGACAAGCGGAGCCGCCCACGGGTGAGGCCCGCTTGTCCTCGTATAGGGAGGTCGAGCTATGGGGCGCGGCCGAGCCAAGGCAAAGCAGGCCAAGGTGGCAAGGGAGCTCAAGTACAGCTCTCACCCAACTGACCTGCATGCACTCCAGAACGAGTTGTCGGGCGGGGGGTCGTCGGCGGATCGCAGGCCGGACGATCGCCTCGAACTCGACGACCGGTACGACGATTACCGCGGGTGACCATCTGAGCTGAGCCGCCCGACCACGTGCACCCGTGGCCTGGGCGGCTTCAGTTTTTCCTCTTCTCAGCACCGCCGGTTCACGGCTGGTGCCGGTCCACGAAGCCGGACAGGCTTGCGATGGACTCCAGCGCGTCCAGGTTCAGGTCCTCGGCGGCGACGTCGACCCCGAACCGCTCGCGCACGGAGTCCAGCAGTCGCGCGCCCGCGAGCGAGCTGAGCCCGATCTCGGGGCCGAACAGCCGGGTGTCCCCGGGCAGCGCGGCCACGACCGCCCGCTCTTGGCCGACGGCCTCGGCGATCAGTTCGCGGACCACCGCGTCCGTGCTCATGAGTCCCCTTCCACGATCGTCAGCCAGCCCGGCGCGTCCGGGGGCGGTGTGCCGGCGGGAGCGCCGAGCACGGCCAGGTCGGGCGAGGGCTGTTCGACCACCCGCATCCCGCACTGCCGGAACAGCACGCGCAGTTCGAGGTTCGCGCTGGTCGGGCGCATCAGCACCTCGACGCCCGAGCCGGAGCGCTCCATCAGCCAGCGCAGGAACGCCAGCGCCACCCCGCGCCCGGCGACCCGGCAGGACAGCGCGAGCAGGCGCACCCGCCACGCGGCGTCCCGGCGCTGCACCAACGCGGCGCCGATCATGCCGTAGTCGCCGAAGCGGTCGGTCAGCCTCGCCACCGGCACGAACCACTCCGGCGAAGCGAGCATCGAGCGCAGTTCCTCCGCCGAGGGCACCTCGCCGGTCGAGTTGAGCCGGTGCGTCCGCGTGGCCAGCTCCACCAGCCGGTCCAGGTCCGAAGGGCGGGCCTCGCGCACCGCCAACCGCATGTCGCAGTCGCGCAGGAAGTCCTCGCGGGAGCCACCGAAGCTCGCCGCCGCGGCCTTGCGATCGGAGTCCTCGCGGTAGCGGCGGACGCGCGCCCGGCTGTCGTCGGTCAGCACCTCGGGCAGCAGCGGCGGTTCGTCCAGTCGCTCGGCCAGCTCCGAGGGGGAGAGGACGAGCACCTCGGGGGCGCGCGCCGCGACCTCGGCACGCTCGAAGGCGGTGTCGTCGACGAAGGCGAGGGTGTCCAGGCCGATGCCCAGCTCCGAAGCGATCCGGCGCAGGGAATCGCTCTTGTCGCCCCAGCCCAGCTGCGGCGCGACGAACCGCTCCGCCAGCTCAGGGGTGGACGTGAGCAGCGCGAGCAGCGACGGGTCGGTCCGGCTGGCGACGCTGCTCAGGATGCCCCGCCCGGCCAGGACGTCGATCGCGCGCAGCACCTCCGGCCGCGGCGTCGGCAGGCTCTGCCCGTCGCCCTCGACCGCGACCTCGTCCCACACCGTGCCGTCGAGGTCCCAGACGACGCACTTCACCGAGCGGCCAGAACTCATTTCCTCATGTCCAGGCGCATCGACAGGTGCGTCGACTCGAAGCCGTACTTCCGGTAGAGCGAGCGCATGCCGGTGTTGCCGACGTGCACCTTGCCGGTGACCTCGGTCAGCTCGTTGCGCGCGGCGAAGGCGAGGCCCTCCTCCAGCAGCAGCTCCGCGACCTCGGTCCGCTCCGGCAGCTCCGCGACCGCGAGCGAGCGGAAGTTGGCGTAGCGGTCACCGGTGAGGAAGTTGGTGTTCAGCGCCATCCACAGCCAGCCGATGGGCGCTTCGGTGCCGCGCGCGGCCACGAACATCCCCTCAGGCTGCTTCTTCAGCGCGTTGGCCAGCTTCTTGCGGTGCGTCGCCGGATCGTCCACCGCGTCGTCGCCGAAGGAGATCTTGGCGATCTCCACCTCGAAGTCCGCGATCGCGTCCAGGTCCCGCTCCTCGGCCTGGCGCACGGCGTATGCGGTCACTCCGACTCCGCCACCAGCTGCAACGGCCGGAACGGGCCGCCCTTGCACTCGGGGCACCCCGCCTCGCGCAGTTCGGCGACCGAGTCGAACGCGGCGCCCACGCCGACGGGGACCTTCGCCGAGCACGCGACGCACTCGTACTCGCGCTGCCGGGAGCGCTTCTCCCTGGTGTAGAGCGGGCCCTCGTAGCTGCCCGCCACCGAGGACGCGGTCTCCGCCGTGGTGAGCAAGTGCTGCAGGAACCCGGTGCCGCCGAGGATGCCGCTGCCCTCGTACTCGTTGAAGTTGCGGATCATCCCGTGGGTGACCAGGCCCAGGCCGAGGATCTCCCGCTGGACGTCCAGCATCTCCTCGGTTCCCTTGGCGCCGAAGGAGAACAGCACGTTGCGCGCCGCACCCGGCTTCAGGCCCTCGACCACCCGGGAGAGGAACAGCTTCGCGCCCTCCGCGGTGTAGGGCGGGTCGGTCATGCCCGCGTCGAACTGGCCGCGCAACTCCTCCGGCAGCGGGTCGCGCAGGTTGTGCTGCACCAGGTCGACGTCGATGCCGAGGGTGTCGGCGGTGTCGGCGATGTACTCCAGGATGTCCGCTGACAGGTCGACCACGGTGACCTTGCTGGCCAACGGCACGTCGAGCACGTCGCTGACCACGCCGATGGCGATCGAGACCAGGTCGTCGTCGCCGACGAGCAGCACCGAGCCGCCCGGCAGCACCCCGGCCCTGATCAGCGCGAGCACCCTGCGGACCTTGGTCTCGGCGGTGCACAGCGACTGGTCGAGCGCGACGTTCACGCCCGGCGCGGCCGCCATGATCCGCTTCATCCGCTCGACGGCCTCGTTGAGCACCGCCGGGATGGCGATCTCCAGGCCGCCGCAGCGGTAGCAGTCCGGGTCGAGGTTGAGCTCGACACCCAGTTCGGTGGTCAGCGCGTGCCCGCGCGGGGTCAGCCGGGACGGCCGCTCCTCGCCGAGCAGGCCGCGGCTGCGCAGCTCGTTGCCGACCGCGGCCACGATGGGCAGCGGCAGCCCGGTGCGGCGGCTGATCGCCCTGGTCGGGGCGGGGGCGAGCTGGCGGAAGGCCTGGAGGATGGCGCGGACGCCCATCTCGCCTTCCTGCAGCCGAACGGCGTCGGCCACCTCGGCGAGCAGTGCCAGGTCAGGGTTCTGGGACCCGGTGTTCGGCGACTCGGCGCTCATGAGGCGAATCGCAGACAGGTCAACGCGGTGCTGTTCAACATGGTCCGTCGAGCTTAGCAACCGGCGTGCTCACCAGCGGGTTCAGCTGGTGGCTCTGAGCAGCCGGGAGATGTTGGCGCGCACCGGGGACAACCCCGCCTCGATGCTGCTGATCATGCGTTCGGCGTTGATCCGGCCGTAGGCGAGCAGGTCGATGTTGGCCAGGTTGAACTCCGGCCAGGTGTGGATGCTCAGGTGCGACTGCGAGAGCACCAGGACGGCGGTCACCGCGCCGTTGGGGAAGACGTGCCGGGACTCGCCGAGGATCTTCGCCCCGCCCGCGAGCGCGGCGTCGGTGAGCAGCCGCAGCAGCGCGGGCTCGTCGGTCAGGACAGCCGGGTCGGCCACCCACGCGTCCACCGCGTAGGAGCACAGCTCGCCGACCTCGACCTCGCCGTCACCAGCCATGCGGCGAGGGTAGTTGCTCGTTGACCGGAGGACTTCTCGAACGCGTGGGGCATCCCCGTACGATCGACGAGATCCGTCTGAGGGAGGCCGCTGTGCCCGGACCAGTTCGGCTCGGCGAGCGGGACATCCGGGTCCTGCTCGTCGAGGACGATGACGGCGACGCCTTCCTGGTCGAGGAGCACCTGGCGCTGCAGAACGAGCGCGTCCGCCTCGACCGCGTGCGCACCCTCGCCGACGCCGAGGCGGAGATCGCGGGCCGCCGCGTCGACTGCGTGCTGCTCGACCTGCAACTGCCCGACGCGACCGGGCTCGACGGCCTGCGCAGGCTGCGCGCGGTCGACTCGGCGGGCAGCGTCGCGTTCATCGTGCTCACCGGGCACGACGACCAGCAGCAGGGGGTCGACGCCGTCGCGACGGGCGCGCAGGACTACCTGATCAAGGGCGATGTGGACGGGCGGCTGCTCGGGCGGGCGATCCGCTACGCCATCGAGCGCCTGCGCGCGGAGGAGACCCAGCGCCAGCTCGACGAGGAACGGCTGCGTGGTGAGGAGAACGCCCGGCTGGAGCGCGGCCTGCTGCCCTCGCCGTTGTTGCGCGACCCGCACACGACCTTCGTCGCCCGCTACCGAGCCGGTGGAGCCGGCATGCTCGTCGGTGGGGACTTCTACGACGCGGTGCAGACCGACGACGGCACCGTGCACGTCGTCATCGGCGACGTCTGCGGGCACGGTCCCGACGAGGCGGCCGTCGGGGTGTGCCTGCGCATCGCGTGGCGCGCGCTCGTGCTCTCCGGTCAACCGACCGAGGTGATTCTCCGTACGCTGCAACAGGTTCTGCTCGCGGAGCGGTTGCGAAGGGGCGTGTTCGCGACGATCGCGACGATCTCGGTCAGCCCCGACCAGCAGACCGCGACCATGCACCTGGCCGGGCACCCGGAGCCGCTGCTGCTCAGCGGCGGCCGGGCCGTCGCCGTGCCCAGGGAGGACGCGGGCATGCCGCTGGGCATCGACCCGCAGGCGAGCTGGCTGCCGATGACCGTTGACCTGCCGCAGGACTGGGCTCTGGTGCTCTACACGGACGGGCTGATCGAGGGCCGCGTCGGTGGAGGGCCGGAACGCCTTGGCGTGGAAGGACTCCACGGCCTGGTGGAGGAGCGGATCGCCGAGGACCCGCGCTGGCGCTCGGCCCCGCACACGCTGCTGGACCACCTCATCGAGCGGACCGAGGCCCTGCACGGCCAGCGTCTCACCGACGACGTGGCCGTGCTGCTGCTGACGTCGAACTACCGGCGGCCCAGGTGACGCGCTCCCTCGGGCGCTGGTTGCTGGCGGCAGGGGCGTTCCTGCTGGTGTTCGCGGGGAGCGCGATCGTGCTGGGCGCCTACGCGATCACCGAGCTGACCGACGCCAGGCGCACCGGGACCACCTACGTCCAGCCCGCCGCCCGGCTCGCGCAGACGATGACCACCGCCTTCCTCGACCAGGAGACCGGGGTCCGGGGCTACGTGCTGACCGGCAGGCCGGACTTCCTGGAGCCGTACCGGACCGGCGAGCGCCAGGCGATGGACGCGCACGCGAGGCTCACTGAGCTGATCAAGAACGGCGGCGCCGTCGAGCGCGCGAACCTGCAGACGATCGACGCCGCGAACCGCGCGTGGGTCAGCGGTTACGTCGAGCCGACCCTGGAGATCGTGCACTCCCGGGGCGCATCGGGCGAGACCGGCAACTCCGCGCGCGGCAAGATCCTCTTCGACGAGGTGCGCGCCGCGCTGAACCGGCAGACCGAGCACTACGACCTGCTGCGGGCGAACTCGCAGCGCCAGGTGGACGGTGCGGCGCAGACCCTGATCACGGTCTGCATCACGGTCGCGGTGCTGCTGGTGCTCGCGATCGTCGCGCTGTTCCTCGGCACCCGGCGGGTCGTGCTGCGCCCGCTCGCCGACCTGCGCGCCGAGGCCAGACGCGTGGCCAGCGGCGACTTCCACCACCAGCTCGAAGTGCACGGCCCGCGCGAGATCGTCGACCTCGGGCACGACGTCGACGAGATGCGCGGGCACATCCTGCGCGAGCTGGGCGAGGTGCAGGAGGCCCACCGCACCCTCGACGAGCAGGCCCGCGAGCTCCAGCGCTCCAACGCCGAGCTGGAGCAGTTCGCCTACGTCGCCTCGCACGACCTGCAGGAGCCGTTGCGCAAGGTCGCGGGGTTCTGCCAGCTGCTGTCCACCCGCTACCGGGGGCAGCTGGACGACCGCGCGGACCAGTACATCGACTTCGCGGTGGACGGTGCCAAGCGGATGCAGGTGCTGATCAACGACCTGCTGGCGTTCTCCAGGGTCGGCAGGACCAGCGGCGAGCAGCGCGAGGTGGACAGCGCCGAGCTGCTCGCGCAGGCCGAGCGCAACCTCGCCGCGGTCATCGAGGACACCGGCGCGGAGGTCAGCACCGGCGAGCTGCCCGTGGTGCGCGGTGAGTCCTCGCTGCTGACCACGGTCTTCCAGAACCTGATCGGCAACGCGGTGAAGTTCCGCGGCGAGCAGCCGCCCCGGGTGCGGATCGAGGCGGAGCGCTTCGGCGAGATGTGGGAGTTCTCCTTCTCCGACAACGGGATCGGCATCGAGGCGCAGTACGCGGAACGCATCTTCGTGATCTTCCAGCGGCTGCACGCCAAGGAGGCCTACGAGGGCACCGGCATCGGCCTCGCCCTGTGCCGCAAGATCATCGAACACCACGGCGGGACCATCCGGCTGGACACCGGGTACCAGGGCGGGACGCGCTTCGTCTTCACCCTGCCCGCCGTCGCGGAACCGGCAGACCCAGTGCGAACAGACCCAGTGCGGACAGACCCAGCGCAGACGACCGAAGGTGACCATGACTGACCAGACCCCGCTCACGCCCTTCGACGTCCTGCTGGTCGAGGACGACCCGGGCGACGTGCTGATGACCCAGGAAGCCTTCGAGCTGCACAAGATCCGCAACAGCCTGCACGTGGTGCCCGACGGCGTGGAGGCGCTGGCCTTCCTGCGCCGCGAGGGCGCGCACGCGAACGCGCCGAGGCCGGGGCTGATCCTGCTCGACCTGAACCTGCCGAAGAAGGACGGCCGCGAGGTCCTCGCCGAGATCAAGGCCGACGAGTCGCTGCGCACCATCCCCGTGGTGGTGCTGACCACCTCAGAGGCGGAGGAGGACATCCTGCGCAGCTACGACCTGCACGCCAACGCCTACGTCACCAAGCCGGTGGACTTCCACCGCTTCGTGGAGATCGTCCAGCGCATCGACGACTTCTTCGTCACCGTGGTCAAACTCCCGCGCTGAACATAGGTTGGCCTCATGGCAGCGAACCAGGTCGTCTCGCGCACCGTGATCATCAACGCCCCGCCGGAGCGCGTCTTCGAGGTGCTGGCGAACCCCTACGAGCACGCCAACTTCGACGGCTCCGGCAGCGTGCGCGGGCAGCTGCACGGGCCCGAGCGCTTGGAGCTGGGCGCGAAGTTCGGCATGCGGATGCGGATCCTGCTGCCCTACCGGATCGAGAACGAGGTGGTGGAGTTCGAGGCGGACCGGCTCATCGCCTGGCGGCACACCGGCCACCACCGCTGGCGATACGCGCTGGAGCCCGCCGAGGGCGGCACCAGGGTCACCGAGAGCTTCGACTGGGGCACCGCGCGCTCGCCGAAGGCGTTGGAGCTGCTCGGCTACCCCAAGCGCAACGCCCGCTCGATCGAGCAAACCTTGGCACGGCTCAAGAAGCTCATCGAGGAGCGCACCGGCTGAGCTGTTCTGTGACGCCACCGTGCCCTCGGTGATCTCCGCCGAGCGGATCATGGGTCACTCCCGCGCTGACAGGGGTGAGCCATGCACTGGCGAATACGGGGCGTCATCGCCCTGCTCGTGCTCGTGATGACGACGGGGTGCGGTGCGGACGGATCGGTGAAGCTGGCGCCGCCGTTCCTGCCGATCGCCTTCGGCATCAACAGCAAGGGCGATGTGACCTTCTCCTACGACAAGTCCTTCGTCACCCCGCTCGGCCGGATCACCCTCGGCGCCGACCTGCCCGTGGTGGAGGAGGCCGAGGGGCACCTGCTGGTGATCCAGCAGCGCATCGCCAACCGGGACGTCCGCGACCTCTACACGCTGCGGATCGAGGGCAACCTCGCCGCCTGCCTGAACGGGCGGTTCCACCTCGGGGTGTCCGGCAACACGATCACCCTCGTGCTGCTGACCCCGGTGAGCCGGTTCTGGATGGTCTCGGCCACCGAGAACGCCCGCACGGCGTGTCCGCCCGAGCCGGGCATCACCCGCGCGCTGCCGACGACCCGGCCTCGGCCCACGACCACGACGGTCCGGCCGACGACCACGTTCAGGCCGGTGCCGACCACGACGAGCCGACGGCCCTTCGTGACGACCACGACCCGCTAGCGTCGGCGGGAGCGCAGGGAGCGGCTTCTCGGCGCAGCTGGGTACACCACACGGTGTGTGACCGGTTTTTCACTGCGCGGCAACGACTCCGGGTCGCGCACCACGCGGATCGCGGTCGTCTCCGGGGCCAGCTCCCACGCGCGCAGATCGCTCGGGTACGGGTGGAAACCGTGGCACAGCAGCGTGTCCCGCAACGCCCACATCGGCGGGGGCACGTCGGGGTCGTGCTCGATCCGGAACTCCAGCTCACCCACCCGCATCACCCAGTGGCTGTCGGACTTGTGGTGCAACCGCGCCGATCCGGCGTCAGCGATGATCATCGGGGCCCTCCGGTTCCGGCTTCCAGCAGGTGGAGCCACCCGGTTGTTACCCAAACGGTTGACGCCTAATCGCCCACGGGTGCGAAATCGGGCAGGTCAGAGGAGTTCGACGAGCTTCACGGCCTCGGTGAGCTCGATGCCGGAGTAGGTGCGCCGCACCTCGCGGACCGCACGCACGTTGCCCTCCCGGTCGCGGATCTCGCGGAACCGCGACAGGTCGTCGGTCTCGAGGATGGCCTCGACGGAGGTGTGCTCGGCGACGAAGTCAGCGCGCCGTCGCTTTCTGTCCACTGTGGACACGTATGCGGAGAGGGCGACGGAGGCGAGCGCGGCGAAGGTGGCGGCCAGCGACTGCTCGGCCGCGAGCAGCACCAGCACCACCGCGACGAGCGCGATGTTGGCCATCCACAGCAGGCGCGTCGGCATGGGGGCATTCTCCTGCCCCGCGCGCACGCGGCGCCAGGGGGTGGGAAACCGCTGAAAGTTCTTCTTGTGCGGGGCGGCAATGGTGTGTTCGGCGGTTACGATGGGGTAATCCGGCTGTACGCGTGATCGGCAGGCAGGAGAGCGACATGGTTGCGCCGTTCCGTTTCGGCGTTGTTCTGGTGTCCGAAGCGTGTTCGCGCGCGGAGTGGGTGGCGAAGTGCCGCCGCGCGGAAGAACTCGGGTACGACGTCGTCTCCGCGTGCGAGCACGTGAACCTGCCGTCCCCGTTCCCCTCCGTGATCCTCGCCGCGGAAGCGACGGAACGGCCCAGGATCGGCATCTACGTGCTGAACACCAGTTTCCACAATCCGACCCTGTTGGCCAGGGACGTGGTCACGGTGGACCAGTTCGTGGAGGGCAGGCTCGAACTCGGACTGGGCACCGGCTACGTCGAATGGGAATTCGAGAAGGCGGGCATTCCCTTCGGCACCCCGGCCAGCCGGGTGGACAAGCTGGAGACCGCGATCGGCGAGCTCCAGCGCCTGCTGACCGACCCCGAGCACCCCAAGACCGTGCAGCGCCCGCACCCTCCGATGCTGGTGGGAGGGCATGGCAACCGGGTGCTGCGGCTCGCGGCGCGCAACGCCGAGATCGTCAGCTTCGTCGGGGCGCAGTACCGTCCGGAATACGGTCGGATGGTGATCGCGACCGCGGAGGAAATGGTGGAGCGGGCCGAGTACGCCCGCCGCGCCGCCGGTGCCAGGGCTGACGAGCTCGAATACAACATCCTTTCCAAGGCGACGATCATCACCAAGGACCGGCGATCCGCGCTGGAGCAGGTCCGGCGTTTCGCCCCGCACCTTGACGATGACCAGATCCTCGCGGCTCCGACGTTGTCGATCGGAACTCCGGAACAGATCGCGGAACAGCTCAGGGAGAACCGCGAGGTGTACGGGATCAACTACGTCACGGTGATGGAACCGGCGATGGAGGCCTTCGGCGAGGTCATCGGAGCGATGCGCTGAGCATTTCTGGGAAAGGGCCCGGGCGGATGCGTCCGGGCCTTTTTGTTGCCGAGGTTCTTGCCGGAGAAAAAGAA
The DNA here is from genome assembly GCF_002155965.1 of Allokutzneria sp. NRRL B-24872. Classification (GTDB taxonomy): domain Bacteria; phylum Actinomycetota; class Actinomycetes; order Mycobacteriales; family Pseudonocardiaceae; genus Allokutzneria. Next base: position 20,828 of record NZ_MUMH01000022.1, on the reverse strand, counting down.
CAAGCGCCACGTCGGAGGACGTGGCGCTCAGCCCCTCGCTCGCCTTTCTGGCCGGGACCGGCCGTCTGCAGGGGACGGCCGGTCCTAGCTGTCGCTGATCGTCGTGCGGCGAGCGGGTCTCGTCAGAGGACGTGCACCTCGGGGACGTAGAGGATCCACTTGCCGCCGGCCTCGCGGAACGCCTTCTCCTTCGCCATGATCTCCTCGGCGTGGTTCCAGGCGAACAGCAGCGCGTAGTCCGGGTAGGGGTTGCTGAACGCCTCGGGGCTGCGCACCGGGATGTGCGTGCCCGGGGTGAGGCGGTTCTGCTTCTGCGGCGTGGTGTCGCAGACGAAGGAGACAAGCTCGGAGCTCAGTCCGCACAGGTTCGCCACGGTCGCGCTCTTCGCGGTGGCGCCGTAGGCCACCACGGTCTTGCCCTCCTCGCGCAGCTTGGTGAGCAGCGCGACCAGGTCTTCCTTGATCTTGGTGACCTTGGCGCCGAATGCCTCCAGGGTCGGCAGCGTGGCCAGGCCGGCCGCGGTCTCCTCGGCGATCAGCTCGGCGACGGCGGCGCTGGGCTCACGGGCACCGGCGCGCGCGATGGTGTAGCGCACCTCGCCGCCGTGCACCGGGTAGCGCTCGACGTCGACGAGGTCGAAGCCGAACTTGCGCGCCATGGCCTGCACCGACCGAGCGGTGAACAGGTAGTAGTGCTCGTCGTAGATCTGGTCGAAGGACGTGCGCTGGTTGATGTCGCCCAGGTACGGGTCCTCGAAGACGAACACGCCGTTCGGCTTCAGCAGCGCGTCGATGCCGCGGAAGATCGAGTCCATGTACGGGATGTGGCAGATGGTGTTCGCGGCGAAGATGACGTCCGCGTGCCCCTCCTCCTTGGCCACCTCGACCGCGGTGGACTCCTCGAAGAAGGCGGTGCGCACGCGGATTCCCTTGCCGCGAGCCACTTCCCCGACCCCGCCGGAGGGGTCGACACCGAGGTGCTTGACGCCCGCCTCGGCCGCGGTCTTCAGCATGATGCCGTCGTTGCAGCCGATCTCGACGATGAACGGGTCCGGGCCGGTGAGCTCGGTCTCCAGGAACTTCCGCGCGGTCAGCTCGAAGTGCTTGCGCATCACCGAGGAACCCGAGGAGAAGTACGGGTAGTCCTCGTGGAACATCTTGTCCCTCGGGACCTCCTCCATGAGCTGGACCATGGTGCAGTCCGAGCACAGACCGACGGCGAGGCGGAAGAAGAACTCGCCTTCGAGCTTGTCCGGCTCCAGGAAAGCATCGGAAAGGGGCTGGCGTCCGAAATCGTAGAATTCCGTGAGAACGCCGCCGCAGATACGACAATCAGCCATATCGCACAACCTAAGTCGCGGCAAGGGACTGGCCAACCCCTAACCTGCCCCGCACCCCTAGCCACGCGCACCCCTAGCGGTCCTGAGCTGCGGTGATCAACATCGGTGCGGTTCTCGCCGAGCGTGTCCGAAGTATTCGTTTTCGAGTTCCTGGTGGCATATCAGGGACTCTGAAGCCGATCGCGCGAACCCCGATCGGGAGGACGGCGTCCTCGATGTGGATGTGTCCGGTTTCGGAGCATGGGGAGAACTGTGCGTGTATTACGGGGTTCCCGCTTGGGGAACGTGAAGGTGGTCGTCGTGGCCGCCCTGCTGGTGGCCGTGATCGCCAGCGTGTCCTGGATCAGCGGCCGGGGGCAGGCCGACGCCGAGCCCGGTTTCGAGGTGCCGCGCGCGCCGGTCGCGGAGCAGCCAGCCGCGCGCCAGGCGGTTCCCGCGCCCGAGGCGGGCGTGGCGGAGAAGGTGCGCAGCGCGCCTGAGGGCCGTGTCGTCGCGCGCGGGCCGTCGATGGTCGCCGACGAGATCACCACGCACACCGACCGGGCCCCGTTGCTCCGGCTGACCGTCTCGGGCGAGTTCCCGGTGCGCGCGCTGGACTACACCGTTCTCGTCGACGGCCAGCCGGTCGGCAGGGGCATCCCGACCGAGAACCTCGACGCCATCCGGGTCGCGCTGCCGCAGCCGCGTTCCGGCGCCGAGGTGTCCGTCCGCTACGGCGACGAGCAGGCGAAGCCGATCGGCCAGTTGAAGGAGGAGGGCAAGTGAAGCGCATCGGATTCTTTGCCGCCGCCGCCGTGCTGGCCGCCTCGCTGGCCGGGACGGCCACCGGCTCGGCCAGCGCCGCGCCGCAGGTGGACCCGCTCACGCCCGGCCCGCACAAGGTCGCCGAGGCCTCCTACGACCTGGGCGACGAGGCCTTCCAGCCCAACGGCTTCCCCAAGCCCGTCGAGCTGGCCGGGCACGTCTACCACCCGGAGAAGCTGGCCGACTCCGCCTACCCGGTCGTGGTCTTCCTGCACGGCAGGCACGTCACGTGCATGTCGAAGACCGAGCCGAGGCCGAAGCTGGCCTGGCCGTGCCCGACCGGCTACGAGCCGATCCCGAGCCACCGCGGCTACGACTACGTCGCCAGGCAGCTCGCCAGCCACGGCTACGCGGTGATCTCCCTCAGCGCCAACGGGATCAACGGCAACGACTCGCTCGACCCGCAGTACGGCCAGCGGGCGCGCGGCGACCTGGTGCTCAAGCACCTCGACCTGTGGAACGAGTGGCGCTCCAAGCCCGGCGGCCCCGTCCCGGTCACGGTGACGCGGTCCTTCGACTTCACCCGCATCGGGCTGATGGGCCACTCGCGGGGCGGTGAGGGCGTCGTCAACGCCGTCGCGCAGAACGCGTTGCGGGAGAAGCCTTACAAGCTGCGCGCACTGCTCCCGCTCGCCGCTACGGACTTCGAGCGGCGCATCCCGGTCGGCATCACGATGGCCACGCTCCAGCCTGACTGCGACGGCGACGTCTCGGACCTCCAGGGCGTGCACTACTACGACGACGGCCGCTACTACGTGAACACCGACCGCGCGACGCGCAACAACGTCACCGTGCTCGGCGCGAACCACAACTACTTCAACACCAACTGGACGCCGAGCAGCGGCCTGCAGGGCGCGATCGACGACTGGCACGGCGACGCGAACTCGCCCTGCCACCCGTCGAAGCCGACGCGCCTCACCGAGCAGCAGCAGCGCAACGTCGGCATCGGCTACATCGGCGGCTTCTTCCGGCACCACCTCGGCGGCGAGAAGTCCCTGGGACCGTTGTGGCGCGGCGAAAGTGGCGTTCCGGCGTCGATCGCCCCGGCCACCGTCAACGTCTCCTACCACCCGCCCGCCGCGACCGGGCAGCGGCTGGACGTCAACCGGCAGCAGGACGGCTCGCCCACCAACACCCTGGCGGGCAAGGTCGCCGTCGCCGGCGCGAAGCAGATCAGGTGCGGTGGTTCGAGCGTCGACCCGGTCATGGGGACGTGCCTGAGCAAGCCCGGTATGCGGTTGACCGAACCGCACCGCGGATGGGGCTTCTCCGGCGTCATCGCGGGCAGGACCACGTGGGCCGCGACGGGTGGCACGATCACCAACGAGCTGCCCGCCCAGCACGCTGACGTCCAGAAGTACAAGGCGGTTCAGTTCCGCGGCGGCGTCGACTTCAGCGACGTGGCCAACACCGCGGGCCAGCCGCAGGACCTCCGCGTCGTGCTCACCGACACCGCGGGCAAGTCCGCGTCGGTGAAGGCGTCGGACTTCGGCAAGGCGCTGGACTACCCGCTGGTGAGCAGTGGCGAGTACGACGTGGTGCCGAAGCTGCACCTCAACCAGGTGCGCGTGCCGCTGAGCGCGTTCACCGGGGTCGACCTCACCAAGGTCGCGTCCGTGGCGCTCGCCCTCGACGTCAACCCGACCGGCGCGCTCGCCGTCTCGGACCTGGTGTTCACCGACTGACAGCGGTCGCGACGACAGCGACGTAAAACAGAACGGCCGATCTTCCAGAAAGGAAGATCGGCCGTTCTGTTGTGCTTTGTTTGTGCGCCGCCAGGGACTCGAACCCCGAACCCGCTGATTAAGAGTCAGCTGCTCTACCACTTGAGCTAGCGGCGCTTGTTTTGTTGTTGCCCTTTCGGACGGGGGAAAACTTAGCACAGGGGGTATCGCGGTTCCCAATCGGCTGGTCAGGGGCGGTTTCGGGGCCTCGGAGACGGGTGTCTCCGCAGGACAGGGGCCCCCGCCTGGCCGGTGGGAGTGATCAAGGTTACGTTCGGCTCCCCGGGGGCCGCTCGTCGCGAGCAACCTGCGGACTGATTTTTGCGTCTGAACAGTGGTGAAGGTGACAGGGGCTACGCGCCGTTGCTTCGCCCGAGGCACTCGCCTCGACCGGGTGGTGTAGCACACTGGATCGTGCACAGCCTGTGGGAACGAGCGGAACGGACGGTCGCCGATGTTGGTGCCAGGAAGCCCGAAAGATCGAGTCGTGCTGGGGCGGCGCCGCGCGCTCGCGGTGGGGACTCTTGGGCTGGTGGCCGCGTTCGTCTCCGGGTGCACCGGCGGTGGGGGCGGTCAGGGCGCGCCGGGTGGCGGCCAGCCCAGCGGGGGCGGCTCGACGCCGACCACCCCGCCGACCCCGGCGACGCTCGCGCTGGTGCCCGCCGAGGGCTCGCAGGGGGTGGCGCCGGGTGAGCCGGTGACCGTCACCGCGACCGGCGGCAAGCTCGGCGAGGTCAGCCTGCTCAACCCCGATGGCAAGCCCGTCGCGGGCCAGGTGTCGCAGGACGGTCTCAAGTGGACCTCCACGGAAACCCTGGGCTACAACAAGTCCTACACGCTCACCGCCACGGCGACCGGCACCGATGGCAAGGCCGTGACCGCGAAGTCGGCCTTCGGCACCGTGAAGCCGCGCAGGCAGGCGTTCGTGTCGATGAACCCGCTCGACGGCCAGACCGTGGGCATCGGCCAGCCGCTGGCGTTCATCTTCGACGTCGCGCCGCCGAACAAGGAGGCCGCGCAGAAGGCCATCCAGGTCACCGCCGAGCCCAGGGCCGAGGGCGCCTTCTACTGGTTCTCCGACAAGGAGGTCCACTGGCGCCCGCGCGAGTACTGGAAGCCGGGCACCAAGGTCAGCATCGACGTCAAGGTCTACGGCAAGGACCTCGGCGGCGGCATCTACGGCCAGGAGGACCGCAAGGCCACGATCACCATCGGCGACGCGGTCATCGCCGAGGCCGACGGCGGCTCGCACCAGATGGTCGTCAAGGTCAACGGCCAGGTGGTCAAGGAGATGCCGGTTTCCCTCGGCAGTGCGAAGTTCCCGTCCAACAACGGCATCCACGTGGTGACCGAGAAGCACCCGACCAAGGTCATGGACTCCACGAGCTACGGCCTGCCGCTGGACCGGGGCGGTTACCGCACCAAGGTCAACTGGGCGGTCCGGATCTCCAACGGCGGCGAGTTCACCCACGCCGCGCCGTGGTCCGTGCGCGACCAGGGGCGCCGCAACGTCAGCCACGGCTGCATCAACATGTCGACCGAGAACGCCAAGTGGTACTTCGACACGGTGAAGAAGGGCGACATCGTGGTGATCACCAACTCCGGCGGCCCCGACCTGCGGTCCTGGGACGGCTTCGGGGACTGGCAGATCCCGTGGGAGGAATGGCTCAAGGGCGGCAAGAAGTAGCCCTTCGACGAACTCGGCGGGCGCGCGACACGGAAACGGCCGATTCCCCGGCGTGGGGAATCGGCCGTTCTCGTGCGAGCGCGCGGTTGCGCCGCGCCCTGCGAGTCTCTGCTCAGCTGCCAGGACGGCAGAGGCGGCCGTCGTACCAGGCGTCACGAACCGAGAAAATGGTGCCGATGGTGGTGATGCCGGGACCGACGCACTTCGTGTAGTTGTCGCCGAGCCACCGGTCGATCTGGATCACGACCCAGTTCTCGGCGCAGTGGTTGTAGATCACGGCGTGGCCGTCCTTCACCGAGACTCCGCACCGCTCTCGGGCGAGGTCATCGGCGGTGGAGGCGTTCGCAGCCGTGGTGGCGAGGCTCGTCATCGCGGCTGCCGCCGCGAGGGCGACGGCGAGCCGGGTTCGTGCGCGCACAGGTCTCTCCGTGTGTCTTCTGCGTTCGACGCATTTCGGGAAATCGGGAAGATGTCGTCCCAGGAAACGGTGGCGGTCGACGTGAGGCATGCTGCGCTCAGCTTGCTCATGAGTGCGCCCTTCGATCTTGTGCGCGTCGACCGCGCACGGCGCACATCGAAACAGCGGGTGCGGCGCTGCTGTATGGGTCGAAGGTGGTATTTGTCGAAGTTGGCGGTTCCGCCTCACCTCCGGCACTTCTGGGTTACAGTTCCGCCCGACCAGTTTTCCATCGCAGGAGACGAATCATGGCGAGAGTTTCGAGATCCCTTCTCACCGGTGCCGCCGTTGCCGCCGCCCTGGCCGGTGGCCTCGTGATCGCGCCCGCCAGCGCGTTCGCCTACCCGACCAATCAGGTGTACGCGACCCAAGCGAAGTGCGAGAAGGCCGCTGCCCTGATCCGGCAGGGCTCGGTCGGCGCGTGGTGCCAGTCGGAAAGGGTCGGTAGGCCGCCGCTGCAGGCGACGGTGTGGAGGGTGCACACCACCGGTTGATGACCGTTCACGGAGGACGGACAGATCAGAAGGGCCCCGCGCGAGCTGCGCGGGGCCCTTCAGCTGTTGCGGCGATCTTTTCTCGCGTTTGTGCGGCCCTTGAGAGGAACGGTCGCATTTTGAGATGAGATGCCGCAGTTGAACAGAATCGTCGACGAGGGTTCTTGGTTAGGGTTCAGGGTCGTCCTCTTATTTTTACGACGGGAGATGAGGCATGGCAAGAATCGCAAGATCTGTTCTCGCTGGGAGCGCGGTCGCGGCTGCTGTCGCCGGGATTCTGGTGGCGGCACCCGCGAGTGCCTTCGCGGGCGCCACCGGCGAGCTGTTCACGTCCCACCACTACTGCGAGAAGCGGGCCGCGCAGATCCGCGACGGCAGCACCGGCGCGTGGTGCGAGCCGGAGATGGTGTGGACCGGTGTGTCGTTCGTGCAGCGGTGGCGGCTGTTCACCAGCGACCGCTAGGCCGTCCACGTCGGACGGACAAGGACCGGGCAAGAACCCGGGCAAAGCGGAAGGGCCCCGCGCGTGCTGCGCGGGGCCCTTCCGTTGGGGTGAGTGACGGGACTTGAACCCGCGACTTCCTGGACCACAACCAGGTGCTCTACCAGCTGAGCTACACCCACCGTACCTATTGTGTTTCGTTGCCGCCGAGGCAGCCGCACAAGCGTAGCGTGCCACCCTGCGTGAGCGAAATCGGGTTACCCCTTGGTCTGCTCCGCGACCAGCTCGGCCGCTATGGCCTGGGCTTTCTCGGTGGTGGGGCCGGGCGGCGGGACGAAGAGCGCGCGCCGGTAGTAGGCCAGCTCCACGATCGACTCCTGGATGTCGGCCAGCGCCCGGTGGGCCAGCCCCTTCGCCGGCTGGCCGTAGTAGACCTTGGGGTACCAGCGGCGGCACAGCTCCTTGATGGAGGAGACGTCGACCATCCGGTAGTGCAGGTGCGCGTCCAGCTCCTGCATGTCGCGGGCGATGAAGCCGCGGTCGGTGGCGATGGAGTTGCCCGCCAGCGGAGCGGTCCGCTTGTCCGGCACCCACTCGCGCACGTAGTCCAGCACCGCGCGCTGGGCTTCCTCGATGGTCACCGTCGAGCGGCGGACCTCCTCGGTCAGCCCGGACTTGGCGTGCATGTCGCGCACAACGTCCGGCATGCTCTCCAGCGCCTTGTCATCGGCGTGGATCACGATGTCCACGCCCTCGCCGAGCACGTTCAGGTCGGCGTCGGTCACCAGGGCTGCGATCTCGATGAGCGCGTCCTTGCCCAGGTCCAGGCCGGTCATCTCGCAGTCGATCCACACTAGACGTTCCGTCACGCGGGTGAGCCTATCCCTTACCGTCCGCGCTCAACGGTCAACGGTGAACGAGACCAGGAACGGGGTGAGCAGTCCGGGCAGGGCGGCCTCGGCCAGCGCCAGCGCGTCGGACTCGCCGAGGTCCTCCACCGAGTAGGCGCCGTTCTCGGCCTCCGCGCGGCCGGTGCTCGCGCCGGTGGTGGCGTGCAGCGTGACCAGTCCGGCGCGCCGCTGGAAGATCGACCTGGTGACCTTCCACCCGATGATGCCGTTGCGGTGCAGCGCGACCGTCTGCCTGATCAGCGAGCCGGAGCGGCTGACCAGGTGCTCGTCGTGGGTGAAGGTGTGCCCCAGGTTGCGGTAGCGGTCGACGCCCAGCAGCAGCGACACCGGCAGCAGGCACAGCGCCGCGATCCACGGCCAGTCCGGGAAGGACAGGTAGATCCGCAGCCCGCCGAGGATCGCCGCGAGCACCAGAACCGGGACCGTGGCGCGGAAAAGCCGCCGGATGAGCGCGGCGCGCGGGTGGCTGGTGAGCGCGGCGGTCGTCGGTGAGACGGCGAGCTGGAGCGCTTCCGCGGCGACGCGGTGCGCCTCGGCGCGCGGAGCCTGGGGGAGCAGCATGCCGCTGCCCTCACCGGTGCCGAGGCCGGTGGCGATGGCACTGCACTTCGCGCCCTTGCCGGTGCGCAGCAGCAGCGGCTCCTCGACCTTGGCCCCGCGCATGCGCTTCTGCTCGATGGACACCGAACGGACTTCGAGCAGGCCGTAGCGCACGAGCAGCGAACCGTGCTCTTCCCGGCTCAACTCGTAGTTCCAGTAGGAGATCACGTACACGACGATGCCCGCGATGCTGGAGAGCACCAGCGCGCCCGCGACGACCACCGGGATCGTGGTCAGCAGCGAGGTCGTGGTGAACCAGTCGACGACGGCCTGAACGGGACCGATGTGGAACAGGTCCACCTTGATCTGCCGGGCGATCGCCGCGGCGCCACCGAAGAGCGTGCCCACCGCGATCACGCCGAAGAGCGTCAGCGGGGCGAACCTCAGCCACTTCGGGTCCATCTTGGAAAGCAGCGTGACCGGAGTGACCCCAGTGTCCTCTGTGGACGGTTCGGAGCGCTCTTCCTGCTGCTGCGGCGCGACTTCCCTGCGCAGCAAGGTCAGCCGGAGGGCTTCGGCCTGTGCCTTGGTGATCGCGTTGAGGGTCAGCTCGTCCTCGGTGCCGGAGTCCTGGCGGCCGGTGCCGAGCCGGACCACGGACAGCCCGACGAGGCGGTGCGGCACCGACGCCTTCAGGTCGACGGTGCGCAGCCGGTCCCGCGCCACCTGCCGGTGCTTCTTGACCAGCCAGCCGGTGTGCAGCTCGACGTGCTTGGCGGTGACGCGGTAGCGCGTGGTCAGCCAGCGCACCATGGCGTAGGCGATGAGGCTGCCGGAGACGCCGAGCGCGACGGCGGTCTCCCAGAACTCCAGCTCGAACCGCCCGCGCACCACCAGGATCAGCACGAGGACGCCGAGCACGCTGGCGATCTCGTTGAGCGGGTCGGCGATCATCACCTTCGGGTTGAGCCGGTGCCACTCCGTGTCCGGCTCCTCCAACGGCGGTGCCGCGGGGAGGTCGGCGAAGTCGTTCGCGTGCTGGCTCACGTCGCATCACCCTGCGCGGCCTCGGCCACCGCGGTCAGCTCGTCGACCATGCGGGTCGCGACGTCGTGGTCCACTCCGGCGATCTCCAGCGGCCCCGCCGCCGAAGCCGTCGTGACCACCACGGTCGCCAGCCCGAGCCACTGCTGCAACGGGCCGCGCTTCATGTCCACCGTCTGCACCCGCGACACCGGAGCCACCCGCGCGTCCAGCCAGAACCAGCCCGACTGCACGTACACGGCCTGTTCGGTCGTCTCCCAGCGGTGCACGCGGAAGCGCCACAAGGGCATCACCGCCGTGTGCGCCGCGCCGAGCACGATCGCCAGCACCAGGAACGTGGTCGGCCACGGACCCGTCCAGTCGAACAGGAAGCGGGCCGCCACGAGCGCGCCGACGAGCACCAGCCACTCGATCGCCGCCTGGATCGCCCACCAGCCGATCGCCTTGCGGCTGACCTGGTTGGCCGGTGGACGCAGGCGCAGCTGGAGACGCGGTTGTGCAGTGTTCACGCGCACACTCTGCCCCACCTGCGGCGCACCCGGCAGAAGAACGCGCCTTTGGTGAGCGGTGCTCGCTACTTTCGTCTAGCCCAGTTCTCGTTTGACGACCTTGCCGGTGGCGTTGCGGGGGAGCGCGTCGAGGAAGGTCACGTCGCGGGGCACGCAGAAGCGGGTGAGCGTGGCGCGGACGTGCTTGCGCAGCTCCTCGGCGTCCAGCAGCACCCCGTCGGCGGGGACCACGTAGGCGGCCAAGCGCTGGCCGAACTCGTCGTCGGGCACGCCGATCACGGCGACCTCGCGGACGTCGGGCAGGGCGGCGAGCACGTCCTCGACCTCGCGCGGGTACAGGTTCTCACCGCCGGAGATGATCATGTCGTCATCGCGGCCGGCCACGAAGAGCAGGCCGTGCTCATCGAGGTAGCCCATGTCGCCGGTGGAGAGCATGCCGTCGACGACCTGCTTGCCGGAGCCGTTGGTGTAGCCGTCGAAGAGCATCTCGTTGGCCACGAAGATCCGCCCGGTCCGCCCGCGCGACACCGGCCGGCCGTCCTCGTCCAGGATCGCCAAGCGCGTGCCCAGCGGTGGTTTCCCGGCCGTGCCGGGGGCGAGCCGCAGCTCCTCGGGCGAGGCGACGGACACCCACGACGCCTCGGTCGAGCCGTAGAAGTTGTGGAGCACGGGCCCGAACGCGTCGAGGAAGTCGGTGGCGAGCTTGCCGGGCAGGACGGAGCCCGTGCACGCCACCGTGCGCAGGAACGACGTGTCGTGCCGCTGCCGCTCCTCGGTGGGCAGCTCCATGATCCGCTGCAACATCACCGGGACGGCGAACATGCTGGTGCAGCGGTGTTTCTGGGCGGTGGCCAGCGCGTCGGCGGGCTCGAACCTGCGCCGCAGCACGATCGGCGAGCCGAGCACGAGGCTGATCTGGAACGCGCCGATGCCCCAGCTGTGGAACATCGGCGCGGCGATGAGCATCGGCTCCCCGGCGCGCAGCGGGATGCGTGACAGGAACGGTGCGGCCGAACCCAGCAACCCCTTGGCGTGCGGTCTGCGCGCGCCCTTCGGCGTTCCGGTCGTGCCAGAGGTCAGCACGATCAGCCGCGACACCGACGGCTTCGGCAGTTCGGTGGCGGGCGAGGACGCGATCAGCTCCTCCACCGTGGTGCTCTTGGTCGGCCCGTCGGTCCACGCGGTCACGCGCTTCACCCCGCGCGGGGCGTTCACCAGCAAGGGCCGGAACTCGGTGTCGGCGACGACCAGGCAGATCTCCTGATCGCGCAGCACCGCGCTGAGCTGAGAAGGGCTCGCGCCGGTGTTGAGCAGCACGGTGTGCGCGCCGAGCTTGGCCAGCGCGGCGATCGACTCGACGAAGCCGCGGTGGTTGCGGCACAGCACTCCCACGTGCGACCCGGCGCGCACTCCGTGCTCGGCGAAGCCGTGCGCGAGCCGCGTCGTCCGGTCGTGGACCTCGGCCCAGGTCAGCGTGCCCAGCTCGTCGATGATCGCGGGGCTGTCGGGGCGCAGCGCCGCGCCGGAGGCGTAACCGGCCGCGATGCTGTACTCGTACTTGCGCAACGCCTGCGCCGCCCTGATGAGCCGATCGGGGCTCTGCGGGACGAGGACCCGGCTCCTGGCCAGCACCAGGAGTCCCTTCGCCTGGTTCACCGTGCGCTGGGTGAGTCGTTGGGCTAGCCGGGTGAACCGCATCATCGCGTCCCTCCACAGTGGATGGTCAGGGCGTGCGCCGTGGTGCCTCCGGCATAAGGCGATACAGCAGGTGCATGGCGCGATCAACCGCCTTGGGGGTGACGGCGTACGCGGCCTGGGCGAGTGCGCCGATCGTGGAGCCGACCCGCTTGGGCCGTCGGGTCAGCGCGCGCACCACCAGACGGGCGCCCTCCTCCGGGGTGGCGGCGGGCAGCCGGTCGTAGGCCGAGGTCGCCTGGCTCATCGGCGTCCTGACGAGTCCCATGTGGACGGTGCTGAACGTGACCCCGTCAGCCACGGTCTCGCTCGCGACCACCCGGCTGAACATGTCCAGCGCCGCTTTCGAGGCCAGGTAGGCGGAATAGCGCGGCGTGGCGAGCTGCACGCCCTGCGTCGAGACGTTCACGACGTGGCCGAAGCGGCGGGATGTCATGTGCGGCAACAGGGCCAGCACCAGGCGCACCGCGCCGAAGTAGTTGATCGCCATCGTGCGCTCGTAGTCGTGCAGGCGGTCCAACGAGTTCAGCACGCCGCGCCGGATCGAGCGGCCTGCGTTGTTGACCAGCATGTCGATGCCCTCGTGGTCGCTGAGCATCCGCTTCACCGTGGCCCGCACGGACTCCGTGTCGGTCAGGTCGCAGGGGTACACGTGCGCCTGGCCGCCCTCGTGCACGATCTCCTCGCGCACGGCCTCCAGCTCCTCCGCGCGCCGAGCGATCAGCAGCGGCACCGCGCCGAGCTTCGCCACCTGCACCGCTGTCGCCCGCCCGATCCCCGAGGACGCGCCGGTGATCACGATCCGCCGACCGCGCAGACCCTCCCTGGGACGCCGCGCGCGGTCCGGATCGAGGTGCCGTTTCCAGAAGCGCCACAAGCGATCCGCGTACTCCCCGAACTCCGGCGTCGGCAGGTCGTGCAGCACGCGATCGGTGTTCGAGCGGTCGAAGCTCGCCGAGAAAGCCATGTGCGGCAACACTTCTGAGGGCACGCCGAGGACCTTGTCCAGGCCGGGAAGCTTCGCCAGCGCTCGGACCGGGACGGGCACGGGCGCGGTCACCGCGATCCTCGGTGCCCCGGCCGCCGAAGCGAGCGCGTTGTAGACCGAGGTCAGCCGCTGCCCGCCGGCAGCGGTGAGGTGGAAGGTCGTCCCCGACGAGAAGTCGTTGTGCACCAATCGGTCCAGCGCGTCAGCGACCCAGTCCACCGGCACCAGGTTGGTCGTGCCCAGATCGGCGCCGGCGAGGGGGAGCGCGGCGGGCAGCCGGGACAGCTCCGCGAGCGCGCCGAAGAAGTAGTACGGCCCGTCGATCTTGTCCATCTCGCCCGTGCGCGAGTCGCCGACGATCGCGCCCGGCCGGTAGACCTGCCACTGCACGCCCGTGCTCTCGCGGACGACGCGCTCCGCGTCGAACTTCGTCGAGTGGTACGGCGAGCCGAAGCGCTGTCCCAGGTCGAAGTCGTCCTCGGTGAACGGCCCGCTGTGCTCGCCCGCGACGGCGACCGAGGACACGTGGTGCAGCTTCGCGCCCAACTCGGTGGCGAGGTCCACGACGTGCCGCGTGCCGTCGACGTTGGCCGCCCGCGCGTCGGCTTCTCCGGCGGTCAGGTCGTAGCTCGCGCCGAGGTGGATGACGTGCTCGGCGCCGGAGAGCCGCGCGCGGTCCTCCTCGGCCAGTCCGAGACCCGGGCTGATCAGGTCGCCGGACACCGGCCAGACGCGCTCAGCCTGTGGCCAGCGCTGCGCGAGTTCGTCGAACTTCGCCCTGGAGCCGGGCCTGACCAGCACGAACACGCGTTCGCACGCGGCGCGCAGGAGCAGTCTCTCGACCAGCCGAACGCCGACGAAGCCGGTCGCGCCGGTCACCAGGTAGGAGGTCACCCCTCGATACTGACACTACCTACCCGTGAGTAGGAAGAGCTGAAGGGCCGGCACGCAGGAAGCAGGGGACCAACGTGCCGGCCCGGTCAGGGGTGGCGGCGCAGGCGCCGTTCGAGGACCTGGCCCGGCCAGTCCCCGACCTCGAAGCCGTGCAGCCTGGTGAAACCCGCCGAGACGTAGAAGTCCACGAGCGCGCCGTCACCGCCTGCCCAGCAGTCGACCCGCAGCCGGGAGACCCCCGCCGCCACCGCCTTCTGGTGTGCCGTCTCCAGCAATGCCCTTCCCGCGCCACGTGCGGCGGCCTGCCGCCCAGAGACCAGGCCGATCACGTACAGCTCGGGTTCGTCGGAGACGGGCACGTAGTCCGGGGCTTCCGGCAGCAGCACGAGCGCGCCGACCGCCTCCCCGGACCGTTCGGCGATGTGCAGCCCGCCGGAGCCGCACCACCGCTCCACCTGCAGGACGCGCTTCGGACTCTCCGAGAACGGGGTGGTGCCCCACTGGCCGGTCTGCCCCTTGACCGTCAACCAGCGCACCGCGTCGTCGAAGAGTCCGAGCACTGTCGCGGCGTCGCTGACCGTCCCGCTCCGAACGGTCAGCTCAGACGCCTCTTCTCCTGCTTGCTCGCTCACAGTTCGGCGCCCACCGCGGCCATCGCCGCCTGCCGAAGCGCGGACCGCAGTTCACCGACCTCCAAGGGCGCGAGCACGGCCGCCTCGCCCGGCGGCGAGATCACCACGACCTGTCCCTGGTTCACCAGCACCGTCAACGACCGCCGTCGGCCCGCGACATCGCGGCAGCCCACGATCCACTCCTTGCGGACAACCACGTTCCCCGACCTCCAGCCCTGGTCCGTTCTCGATGCGGAGGTGGGACGCCCGGGCTGGCCGGGCATGACGCGGCGCTTGAGCCTGTTCAGTCGATCGGCTGAACGAACGGCGCTCTGACCAGCAGAAGCCGGTCGTCATGATCACTCGGAAGAGGCCCCAGGGCCGACGTCGGAGGCGGTCAGCGGGACGCGCTGGCCACCGCGCTCGTCGGCACCGACGTCCTTGCGGTCGTCCCGCCGCAGCCCGTCCACGTCCAGCTCGACCATCGGGTAGGAGCCGACGGAGGCGTTGAGCACCGGGCTGTCCGATGCCGGGCGCCGGAGTTCGCCGGAGAGCTTCGGGTCGGCCTGGCGGTAGCCGCCGGACGGGATGTCACCGGCGCTGCCGCCCCAGAGCACGTTGCCCTCCCAGCGGAACTTGGCGAACTGCGTCTGCCGCACGAGCTGGCCGCTGCCGGTGAGCACGTTGTTGGCGATCACGCACGAGTCCGGCCCGTAGGTCTTGTTCTCGCCCGCGATGGCCGTCGCCGTGCCGGAAACGGTGTTGAAGGCGACCAGCACGCGGTCCGGGCGGTCGTTGCCGGTGCTGCTGGTGTCGTCGATGACGGTCCCGCTGCCGACCGTGATCCCGTTGCCGCTGCTGCCGTTCACGACGTTGTTCACGATCACGTGGTCGTTGCCGTAGAAGCGGATTCCGGAAGCTCCGCCGAGCATGATGTTGCCCTCGACGCGCGTGCGGTTGCCGTGCCGCAACACGATCTGGCCCTTGCTGTCACGGATCGTGTTGTTGCGGACGACGTTGTCGGAGGACTTGACGGAGATCGCCTCGGGGTCGCCGTTGGCCTTCTCGAACAGGTTGTTCTCCACCAGGGCGCGCGCGGAGAACCGCTGCTTGGAGCTGACGCCGAGCCTGATCGACTCGCCGCCGTTCGATCCGGAGAACGAGTGGTTGTGGAAGTAGTTGCGGTGGATGTGCGTCCGCTGCGCCATTCCGCTGCTCGGCCCGAAGATCGACAGGTAGACGCCCTGCGTGCTCTTGCCGGTGAAGGTGTTGCGGTCCACCTCGACGTCGTCGCCGTCCACGTTCACCCAGTGCTTGCCCGCCTCGGAGCGCAGCTGGAAGACGTTGCGGCTCAAGCGGATGTGGTGCGAACTGGACGGAACGGACACCGTCGCGGTGTGGGTGAACTTGAAGCCCTCCACCGTGACGTTGTCGGAGGACTCGAAGGTGAAGCCGTTCGCACCGAAGATCTCGGCGCCACCGACCGAGGCGGCGGCGATCGTGACACCGGACTTGCGGGCGATCTTGATCGGCTGCTTGGCCTCGTAGCGGCCCGCCGCGAGCACGACGCGGTCCCCGGACTTGGCCTTGTCGATCGCGCTCTGCAAGGCGGACAACGAGGTCACCGGCGCGGCGTTCGCGATCGGCGTGGTTCCCAGCAGCAGCAACGCGGCGACCGGGACGAGGGCATGTCTCATCGCTGGATCTCCTTGTGTGGAGTACCTGCGACGGCGTAGCCGACCGTAGTGCCCGCGATGCGCGCGGTCATCGTCCGGAAGAACGACAGAGCTGTTCGAGTTCGTGAACCGCTTTGCCCGCACCGTTTTCCGCGCGGACCAGCGCGCCGAGCCGCGCGGCCTCCTCCGCCCTGCTCAGCGCCTCCTTGATCGATGCGGCCAGCTCCCCGGCGTCCAGCGCGCGCTCGGGCAGCGGCGGCGGGGCCACGCCGAGCTCGTGCATCCGGCGTCCCCAGTACGGCTGGTCCGCGATGAACGGGCACAGGACCTGCGGTCGCCCGGCCGCGACGGCTGCCGCGGACGTCCCGGCTCCGCCGTGGTGCACAACCGCGTCCACCAGCGGGAACAGGCGCTCGTGCGGCACCTGGTCGATCATCGTCACGTTCTTCGGCAGGTCCGTTGATGCCAGCCCGCCCCAGCCGCGCGCGAGGACCGCGTGGACCCCGGCCAGCCTGACGGCTTCGAGCACGGTCGCGGTCGTGCGAGCGGGATCGGCTCCCAACATGCTGCCGAATCCGATGTAGACGGTCGTTCCGGTGATCTCGGGAAGCTCGATCTCCTCAGGGGATTCGAGGAACCAGTAGCCCGTGGTGTGCGCGGTCGCGGGCCAGTCGGCTGGGCGGGGCACGACGTGCTCGCTGATCGCGTGCAGCACCGCGTCCTGTCGTCCCTTTCCAGGTGGCAGGCCCAACCGCTCGGCGCGCCAGCGCGTCACCAGCTTCCGGAACGGCAGGCCGATCGCGTTGACGAGCCGGTAGCTCGCCCGGTTGAACGCCGGAGGCGTCCACGGTGGCAACAGGGGCAGCGGAAACGCTTGTGTCGGAACGTAGAGCGGGGTCAGCGCGCCGATCACCGCCGGGACACCGAGGCGCTCGGCGATGTGCGCGCCGACGAGCGCTCCGGGATGGTGCACGACGAGGTCCGCGCCATCGGCCGCGACCGCCCAGGCGTCGTCGAACATCCGTCCCATCATGCCCATGGCCTTGCGGTAGAGCGCGAGCTTGCTCTCCGTCGCCGCGCTCTCGGTCAGCGCGAGCGGACCCTCGTCCAACTCGGCGAACCGGAAGCCGAGCCCGGCGAAGACCTCGCCCGAACGGGTGGCCGCCGCGAGCACCGGCTCGTGCCCCGCCGCCCGCAGCGCGACCGCGAGCGCCGCGTAGGGCTGCACGTCGCCCCTGCTGCCTGCGGTGATCATCAGAATCCTCACGGCGTCCTCCCAGCTCGGCTCCGAGAGTAGTGATCACCGGACGTGCCAGACTGGTCACGCTGAGCCCGCTGCCTGGAAGGACGCCCGGATGGCCGACGCCGACGACCACGCGGCCGCTGCCGTGCGGCAGGCCGCCGAGCTGTGCCGCTCCGGCAAGGCGGCCAAGGCCGTGCGGCTGCTGCGCCCGGTGACCGCCCAGTTCCCGACGAACGTGGACGCCTGGTGCGGCCTCGCCGCCGCCCACCTGTCCGACGACCAGCCCAAAAAAGCGTTGGAGGCCGCCCAGAACGCGGTGGTCCTCGGCTCGGGCAAGGAGGGGCCGCACCGGCTGGCTAGCCTCGCGCTGCTCCAGCTCGGCCGCAGCGCCGAGGCCGTCGCCGCCGCCGACTGCGCGGTCCGCGCCGATCCGTTCGAATGGCGCTGCCACATCGCGCTCGCCGAAGCCCTGATCGGCTCGGGTGCCGTCGAGCGCGTGCACGAGGCCGAGGAGGACGCCAAGCGCGCGCTCATCGCCGCGCACCGCGCCTCCGAGCTGGCGCCGACGGAGTCCCGCCCCTTCGAGGTCCTCAGCGAGATCGCTTCGCGCGCGCACCGGTGGGACGTGGCCGAACAGGCGCTGCTGACCGCTGTGCAGCTCAACCCGAACAACGAGCACCTGCGCGATGAGCTGGCGAAGGTGCAGCGCGGCGAGCCCGACCCCGAGCCCGTGGTCCCCGACGCGGAACCGGTGCTGTGGGATGTGTTGTGGCGCTTGGTGGTTCTGCAAGCCATCGGCAGCCTGGCCCTGGTGATCGGCGGGCTGCCCCGGCCGTCGTCCGGGTACGCGGTGTTCGGGCTGATCCTGATCGCCGCCATGGCCGCGGTGCTGTGGCAGTTCGTGTCCAAGGTGCCCGCCGCGGTGCGGCCGGGCCTGGTCCGGCTGGTGCGGGCACGGACGCTGCTGCTGGCGGCGAGCGCGCTGTTCACGCTGGGTACGGCGTTGCTGGTGCTGTGGACGCTCGCGCTGCTCGTGTGGCCGGGCGTGCTCCAGACCGCCGTCGTGGCGTGCGTCGTGACCGTGCTGGCTGGTGCGGTGACCGTTGGCGGACGGCGGTTGACGCGCTGGCGCAACCGTACGTGAAGCGTGTTTCCAGTATGGAAAGTGTGCTATAGCGTCAATCCGCTGGATGGAGTCTTTCTGGGCGGAGGTGGTGCCGTGGCGCAGCTCAGCGTGTCCGCGCTGGTTCCGGGGTTCACCGAGTCGCAGAGCGCGGCGGTCAACCCGTTGGCGGAGCGGGCGGAGGACGAGGCGGTCGCGTGGTTGTGGCGCGTCGGGTTCCTCACCGACCACGCCCAGGAAGATCATCTTCGGTCCTTCCGGTTCGGGCTCTACCACGGGATCGCCACGCCCTCGCTCGGGTTCGCCGCGCTCGTGCTCGGCATGAAGTGGTTCTGCTGGGGATCGCTGGCCGACGACCAGTACGACAACTACGACTGGGGTGAGCGCGACAGCCGGATGTGCTCGGTCATCCGCTCCGCCCGCACGATCCTTGACGGCGGCGCGGTCCCCGGCACCGATCCGGTCGTCAGGGGGCTCGCCGAGTTCTGGCCCGAGCTGATCGCGGACATGGCGCCCGCCGCGCGGCTGCGGGTGGCGCGGAACTTCCTCGACTACCTCGAAGCGGTCCGCTTTCAGAACCGCTTCCACGTCAAGGGAGAAGTCCCCGACGCGGCCACCTTCCTCGGCCTGCGCAGGCACACCATCGCGATGATCTTCCAGGCCGACGTGCTCGAAGCCCTGTCCGGGCTGCGCATCCCGGAAGCGCTGCGCTCGCACCGGATGTTCCGCGAGCTTGTGTGGTGTTTCGCCGACATCACCGCGTGGCACAACGACATTTACGGCCTGGAGAAGGACATCGCCGACGAGCAGCTGTGCAACACCGTGCTCGTGGTGTCGGCGAGCGAGGACTGCTCGATCGAAGTCGCCGTGGATCGCGTTGTGGAGCGGGCCAAGGAGCGACAACGACTTTTCCTGCACATCGAGGGCGAGTTACCCGAGCTGGCGGCGGAGTTCGGACTCGGCGCAGAAGCGGCGCTCGCTCTGACCCGGCAGTTGCGTGCGTACGTCTACGCGAACCTCGTGTGGATCGAGCACACCAAGCGTTATGACCTTGACCTGCCTCGAATTCGGGGGATCTTCGACAATGTCCTCTGACCTCGGCGCTGTTCCGGTCGCCCCTGGGAGACTGCCCGGTATCGGGCACCTCGGCGCGCTGGCCCGTGGCCCGCTGCCGTTCCTGGTGTCGCTGCGCGAGTCCGGTGACGTCGTGCGCGTCGACCTCGGCCCGAAACCGGTCTACTTCATCACCGCGCCCCGGCTTCATCGAGAAGCGTTGACCAGCAACGGTTTCGCGCGTGGTCAGATCTACGAGCGCGCGCGAACCCTGTTCGGCGACGGCCTCGCGACCTCCGACGGAGCGCTGCACCTACGGCAGCGACGGCTCGTGCAGCCGCTCTTCCACCGCGCGCACGTCGAGTCCTACTTCGACACGATGGTCGCCCAGACCCGCGCGCTGACCGACTCGTGGGAGCACGGTCGCGTCGTCGAGGTCGACAAGGCGATGAGCTCGCTCATGCTCAAGATCGTCGTGAACGCGCTGACCTCCCGTGACATCGGCCGTGCCGCCGCCTCGGAGATCCACCGCCTGATGCCCGTGATCATGAAGGGCATCGCGCTGCGCATGGTCACGCCGTTCCACCCGCGCTTCGACGCCGCTTCCGCGCGGCTGCGGCAACTGGTCGGCACGCTGATCACCAGCTACCGGTCGGATTCCGGTTCGAGCGCGGATCTGTTGAGCATGCTGGTTTCCGCGGGCATGTCCGATGCGGAGATCTGCGACGAAGTCGTATCGCTGCTGATGGCGGGTACCGAGACTCCGAGTTCGACGTTGGCTTGGATCTTCCATGAGCTGTCGGCCAATCCTTCTGTTGCGCTTGGTGTGCAGGCCGAAGTTGATGCGGTGCTTGGCGGGCGGCCAGTGACGGTTTCGTCTGTGCGGGAGTTGGAGTACACGCGCCGCGTGGTGACCGAGGCGTTGCGACTGCATCCGACGCTGCTGTTCACCTTGCGTACCACGCGGGAAGTTTCCCTTGGGGGCTTTCGGTTTCCTCAGGGGGCAGAGGTCGCGTACAGCCCTTACGCGTTGCATCGCGATCCAGAGTTGTTCCCGTCGCCGTTGCGGTTCGATCCGGAGCGGACGGTGCCGGAGTTGTTCTCCCCGTTCAACTTCGGGGTGCACAAGTGCGTCGGGGAGCACTTCGCCTGGGCGGAGATGATGGTGGTCGTGGCGGGGGTTGTGTCGCGGTGGTCGTTGCGCGGGGTTGAGGGTCGGGTCCGGGAGGCTTTGGCGATCGTGCCTCGGCCTCGGCGGTTGCGGATGCGGGTCCTGTCTCGTTGACGCCCGGGGGTGTTGGCGGGCTGGTGGGTTCTCCAGCTGTGATTGATTGACGGCAAGGGCTTTTAGCTCTTTCCAGCGGGGTACGGCTGCGCTTCCAGGTCGGGTACGGCTGGGGGCGCGGGGGTTGCTGCGTGGGGTCGGCTTGACCTGGGGACCCCTTGCGCGTGCCGAAAAGGGCCGGGCGGCACGGTGATGAAACACCGGCCCCCGCGCGAGCGTATGGCACGCGCACCCCAGGTAAAGCCGACCCGTTCCAGCCGCGTGTTCTGTTGGGAGGGGGTTGCGTTTCGGCGTGGCGGACGCCTGGG
>NZ_MUMH01000219.1 GCF_002155965.1 Allokutzneria sp. NRRL B-24872 | reverse complement strand
GTGGACAACCAGCCGCACCTGCTCCGTGAGTCACCGCGTTCGCCGGTCCTCGACCGTCCGGAACTGGGCGAAGTGCTGCCACCCCTGGGAGCAGGCGATACGGCGATCGAACACGGTGACCCCTACGCTGCTGTGCGTGACGACCGCGGGACGGTGGGACGGGCACGGCGGAGGAGGGTTGCTCCTCGGCCGGGTGTCGGGTGTCCCGGTGTTGCTCGCGCCGTCGTGGTGGCTCTTCGCCGCACTGGTCGTGGTGTTCTACACGCCGCTGGTCGGCCTGCTGCTGCCAGGAAGCCCGCTGTGGGTCGCGGCACTGCTCGCGGGCGCGTTCGCGATCCTGCTGGCGATCTCGGTGCTGCTGCACGAACTGGGGCACTGCGTCGCGGCACTGCGCCTGGGCCTGCCGGTGCGCCGCGTGCGGTTGCAGATGCTGGGCGGGGTCTCGGAAGTCGTCCGCACGCCCTCCACCCCCGCGCACGAGGGCGTGGTCGCGGCGGCAGGGCCCGCGGTGTCACTGCTGCTGACAGGCGTGTTCGGCGTGGCGTTGCTGATGGCGGAGCACGAGACGGTGGCCTGGGTGCTGCTGCTCCAAGCCACGATCGCCAACGGAGCCGTCACGCTGTTCAACCTGCTGCCGGGGCTGCCGCCAGTCCGTCGCGCGCCTGCCACAGCGACGTGGCCGCCGCGTAGTGGCGGGGCGAGCGCAGCTTGTGGATGACGGAGGTGCGGCGCGACGGGGCCGCGCGCGGACCGGGCGGGGGCGCGGTGCGCACCGCCTCGAACTCCTCCAG
>NZ_MUMH01000218.1 GCF_002155965.1 Allokutzneria sp. NRRL B-24872 | reverse complement strand
CTGCGCCAGAGCACCAGGTAGCTGACCGGGACCAGCAGCAGCGCCAGCATGGTCAGCGGGGAGATCCCGGTGACCAGCCCGCGCAGCACGCCCGCGACGTCGGAGAGGCCGACGCGCTGCATGTTCTCCAGGTCCGCGAGCCAGTCCGAGAGCGGCTGCATGGAGTAGGTGTCGAACTTGGACACCGGCGGTGACTCGCGCGGGTTGTTCGACACCGGCTGGAACAGCAGCGTCGACAGGTACTTCGTCAGACCGGCGCCGAGCAGGTTGATCGCCACACCGGAGACGATGTGGTTGACGCCGAAGGTGACCGTGGCGACCGCGTGCACCAGGCCGCCGATCGCGCCGAACACCGCGGCGGCCAGCACGGCCACCCACGGGCCCCACTGGTAGCCGGCCCAGGCCGCGCCCCAGGTGCCCATGATCATCATGCCTTCGAGGCCGATGTTGATCACACCGGCGCGTTCCGCCCACAGGCCGCCGAGCGCGGCGAGCAGGATCGGGATGGCCAGCACGAGCGCGGTCTGGATGGTGCCGGTGGCGGTCAGCTGCGCCACGCCGGTCATGTACGAGGCCACCGACAGCG
>NZ_MUMH01000217.1 GCF_002155965.1 Allokutzneria sp. NRRL B-24872 | reverse complement strand
TTACGAGACATCCCTTAGGCGGTTCCGGCCCCTTTCCACGTTGAGCGCGGTCGACGCCGACCAAAGAGAAAGGGGTTGGACGGCATTGAAGACCGCCCAACCCCCGTGACCCGAGCGCGCCCGCTATGCGGTTCTCGCCGTCGCGTAGCGCCGCGTCGCCGGGGCGTCCACCGTCCAGACGCCGTCGAAGAGCGCGAGCCTGCGGCGGGCGATCACGATGACCGCGCAGGTTCCTCCGACGGCCAGGATCGGCCGCAGTGCCACTGCGTCGGCAACGTTGTCGAGCACCAGCACGGCGTGGCGGGACCGCAACTGCGAGCGCAGCGCGGACAGCCGGTCTCCCGAGGAAGCGTCCTCGGGGGTCTCGACACCGAGCACCCGCAACAGCCGGTCGACGAGACCGGCGGTCCCGCGCGATTCGGCCGCCACGTCGAGGTAGAACCGCCCGTCGGGGAAGCTCCCGCGCACCCGCGACGCCACCCGGACCGCCAGCCCGGTCGTGTCCGAGTCCGGTCCCCCGACCAGTTCGACCACGCGTGAGCCTCCGTACGGACCGGGCTCCTGCACCAGGATCTCGCGCATCCACTCCTCGAGCCGCCGCGTCCGATCCCGCTCGACCGCGTCCTTGCGGTCGACCACCTGCCGTTCGACGATCTGCCGGTCACCGATCCTGTGCTCGGCCGCCGGTTCCCACGAGCGCACCGCGCCCACCGGCCCGGGACCGGCCTTGCGCCTGGCCGTCCTGCGGAAGCCCTCCAGCGACTCGCCCTCGATCCCCAACGCCCGCGCCAGCAGCACGACGGAGCGGCGGTGCGGCTTGCTGGTCCGCCCGCGCTCCAGGTCCGAGATCGCCCTGATGCTCAACCCGGACCGCTCCGCCAGCTCCTCCTGAGTCAGACACGCCTGTTCCCGAAGGGAACGCAACAGCACCGCGAACTCGCCGCCCAACAGGTCCGCAGAACTACTGTCCGCACATACCCGAAGAACACTCAATTTTATTACCCCCAGAACAACGGCGCCTCCGACACCAAACGCCGATCCCTACCCGCAGCCCTGGCCCGGACCGCAGAACTGCACCGTATGACACACGATCGGATGAGTCACTAAAGGTTCGGTAAACGCTATTTATGCAGTTTGGATGCGGACGAACATGAAACCACTTGACAATCGGACGAAAACTCACGAAAAAACCGGCAGAACAACCGGCAGAAATGCGCTCACCCCGGCAGGAATCCCTCTCACGCCCGTGATGCGGCGCGCTTGACGACCCGGTCAACGATCGATAACGAAGCCGGACAGACGGGCACGAACCTCGCGGTGTAGAGTGAACGAAAGTTCATCCAAAACTTGGGGGCAGCGTGCCGAGGACAGCCGCGCAGAACGAGGCGTTGCGCAGCGCCAGCAGGGAGACCGTGTTCACCCACGCGGTGCGGGTCTTCGCCCGGCGCGGCTACGCGGCCGCGAGCATCCGCGACGTCGCCACCGAGGCCGGGGTGAGCGTCGGGCTCATCTACCGGCACTACGCGACGAAGGACGAGCTGTTCGCCGACGTGCTCGACCGCGCGGCGATCGGGCTCGACCAGCGAGCACGCGAACTCGCCGCGGCCCCGGACGGCCACGCGGCGCTGGCGCGGTTCCTTGAGCTCTACCTCGACGACATCACCGGCGACGACGGCGCCGCGGAGTTCTCCGTGGTGGTCAACCAGGCGTTCCTCAGCGACGAGCCCGCAGGTGCGCGCGAACGCCTGCTCGCCAGCCACGATGCATTCCGGCAGGCGCTGGAGACCTCGATCGCGCGCGCCGAGCGCTTCCCAGCCGAGGACATCGCGGACGTGGTCGCGGTACTGCTGTCGTTGTTGTCCGGGGCAGTGACGATGCGCATGGCGTCGGGCCCCTCGGCCGTCCCCTCGGCCGCCGTGGTGCTGCGCCTGCTGGACGGGGGTAACTGATGATCACCGTGACCCGGGCCGACAACCTCGGCGAAGACGCGCGGCGGCGCGTCACCGAGGTGTTCACGAGCGGCTTCGCCGAGGACTTCGCCTACTTCTCCAAGGACACCGGCAAGCTCACCGACGCCTTCGCGCACATGCTGCTGCTCGACCGCTTCCACGTCGCCCGCATCGACGGCGAGCCCGCGGCGGTCGCCACGCTCACCTCCGGCACGGAGCAGTGCTTCGCCCCGAAGTGGGCTCCGCTGCGCAAACACCTCGGACTGATGCGCGGCACCATCTGCTTCTTCGTGGTGCGCAAGCATTTCATGGCCGTCTCCAGCACCGTGCCCGAGGGAGCCGCGGAGATCGGTTTCGTCGCCACCGCCCCCGAACACCAACGGCGCGGTGCCGCGACCACGCTGCTGCGCCACCTCATCACCACGTCGGGCTTCCGCACCTTCGTGCTGGAGGAGATCAAGGACACCAACGAGGGCGCGCTCTCGCTCTACCGCAAGCTCGGCTTCACCGAGTACCACCGCGTCCCGCAGAAGCACACCGGGCGCGTCGGCTTCACGGCCTACGTGTCCATGCGCCTGGACCTCTAGCCCCGGCGGCGAGCTGGCGCAGCGCCACCTCCTCGCGGGAGCCGGGCCGGGCGGAGTACATGATCAGCGCCTGGCCCGGCTCCGACGCGGCGCTCCTCCCAGAAGTGCCGGAAGTCCGGGCTGCTGGCCGTGTACTCGTCGATGAGCGCGCGCAACGCGAGGTCGTCGGGATGCCGCCCCAGGCTGCGCCGGAGGTAGGCCGCGACGTCGGAGGCCTTGGTCGACCAGTTCGCGTAGAGGCGGCGCGAGGTCTCGTCCAGGAACACGAACCTGGCGAAGGTGCGGTTGCGTGCCTCCATAGCGCCGAAGTCGACGACCAGCGCGGCGGCCAACCGGTTCCACGCCAGCACCTCGGAGCGGCGGCCGACGACGTAGGCGGGTTCGGGTCCCGCTCCGCCGGAGGCCGCGATCCGGTGCAGGTACGCGCGCTCGTCGCCGTCCAGGCGCAGCACTCGCGCGACGGCGTCCAGCACGCTCGGCGAGAACTGGCGCCCCCTGCCCTGCTCCAGCCACGCGTAGTGCTCAACACTGACCCCGGCGAGCCCGGCCAGCTCCTCGCGGCGCAGCCCCTGCCCCGGTAACCCGAAGTTCTCCGGCCGCAGGCGCGCTCGCCGCGACCGGAGGAACTCGCTGACCTCACTCCTGCTCCGCACGCCGCCCGGCATCAGCTCAGGTGAGGCGGATCGAGACCGGGATCGACACGCCCTCCACCACCAGGTTCGGCCCGGTGACGTGACCGTTGACGGCGGTGCAGAAGTCCGCGCAGCACTTGCCGTTGCGGTGGGATTCCCACGCCCTCTTGTCGGCGTAGGTCTCGGAGAGCAGGAACCGGCCCGCGACGGCGGGGTAAGGCGCGGCGGTGAAGGTGAGCGTACCCGGCTCGGTCTGCGCGGCGGCGACGAAAGCGTTATGGAGAGCGGGCTTCACGTCCCGGAGCTCGGCGGCGAGGGCACCGGTCATGGTCTTGGTGGTTTTCACGTCACGGCCCTACCACCCTCACTGCTGGCGGAGCACATCCGAATTCCTGTACAGCGTCACGGTTTTCCGGGACACGACCGTCCGATGTGGATCTACCACCTTCGACCCATGGGCGAACACCTGAGCCATTGTTTCGATGTCCCGGTAGCTCGTTGTCGCACAAGGAGAAGACCGTGCCCTCGTCCCAGAGCATGAAGTCCGCCGTCATCGGAGCCGTCCTCGCGGGCGGGCTCGTCATGGCTCCCGGCGCCACCGAGGCGACCGCCGCGACCGCTGCGGCGCCGTGCGCGGGCGGCTCCTTCTGGAAGAGCGCGGGCACCGGCGACCTGGGCGACGACCAGAGCTGGTACCGGCACTGCACCAACGACGGCAGCCGCGTGAGCGTGGCGGCCCGTCTCCGGGGCGGAACGTTCCCGATCATCGCGAAGAAGTGCGTCGGCCCCGGCGAGGAGTGGTACGTCGGTGTCCGCCGCGACATCCTCACCGCGCCGTACTACACCGGACAGCTCTGCTGATCCTCAAGACGCCGGGTGCCCGTCCCGGCTGACGGCCGCCGCCCGTCCCCATTCAGGAGGCGGCCGTCACCTGCGCGCCGGACGGGTCGCGACGAACGACCGCCCAACGTCGCGATCCCGTCCGGCGCGTGCCCTAACCTGCCTGCTCATGGTGGTACCGAAACCCGAGTTCCGGCAGAGCGCGCGGGAGCTCGCCGAGGACAGCTGGCGCGAGCCGGTGACCGTGGTCTTCCTCGACGACGTCAAGCCCGGCTTCGACGTGCCCGGCCGCCGCAAGGACGGCACCCTCAAGGGCCGCAAGCTGATCCGGCGGTTCTTCTGGAACATCGTCAGGGGCACCGTCGGCGGGGTGGTCAACGCCTTCCTCGTCATGGGCAGCGGCGAGTGGGGCAGCGTGTTCGGCCGCGACGGCAGTGTCACCGGGCCGGAGAACGCTCAGGCGCTCGGACTGGTCGACGCCGCGCGCTCGGCGAGGTCGCCGTGGCTGGTCGTGTCGGCCTCGCACGTCGCCGTCATCGACACCGGGCTCAGCTTCGCCGATCCCACCTCCGCCGCACCGCCGACGGTGCTGTGGCACGAGGCCGCGCCGCACGCCCCGAAGGTCATCCTCCCCAGGCAGCGCATCCGCTGGCGCGACGGCTCCGAGTTCCACTTCCACCTCTCCCCAGAGGAGGCGGCGCTGCTGCGTCGGCAGCGGTGATCACCAGCCGGTGCGCGCGCCCGGCGTGAGGATGCCCGCCGGGTCGTAGCGGCGCTTGGTCTCCACCACCTCCGGCCACGTGTCGCCGTAGTGCCGCCGCCAGTGCTCGCCGTCGAGCTCCTGCGAGCCGATCGGGTAGAGCACACCGCCCAATGCCTCGGCGTCCGCCCACAGGCGGGTGTTGCGCTCCAGCATGCGCGCGGCGAAGTCCGGGGCGTGGCCGGGCCGGGACGTCGTGAGGACGTCGAAGAGCCACACCCACTCGGTGTCCTCCGGCACCCGCAGGCGCGGGCACGTGAAGGCGTCGCGGCGGTGGATGTGCACCAGCACGAAGCCCAGCGGCGCGGCCCAGTCGTCCTCGGTCAGCCCCGCGACGGCCTCGCCCACGAAGGACTCCGCCGAGTTGTCGGGCAGGAACACGTCGAACCACGGCTTGATCTCGGCGTCCCAGGTGGTACTGCGGCGCATGCCCTCGATGAGCCGGTCGAAGCGGGTCACGTGCTCCACATAGGACCGCGTCTCCACCTGCGGCGGGCTGATCGGTACCGGGACGGCGCCCAGCGCGGCGGCGGGATTCGGCGCGGTGCCGGTGAACCACTGGTGCGCGAGGACCTGGAACACCGGCGGCGTCGTGGCGGTCGGCGGCACCACGACGCAGAACACGCCGTCCACCTCCTCCTGCCCGGCCAGCGCGCGCACCGCCGCGAACGCCTCGGCGGAGTCGGTGTAGGGCAGGGTGAGCGCCAGCGCGCTCTCCGGGGCGGGCAGCAGTTCCAGCACCACGGCGGTGATGATCCCGACCTGGCCGAGACCGCCCAGCGCCGCCGCGAACAGCCCGGCCTCGCGGGTCCGCGAGCAGCGCACGAGCGCGCCGGTCCCGGTCACGATCTCCAGCTCCACGACGCGGTCGACGAACCCGCCCTCGCGGTGCTCCTGGCCGATCCCGCCCACCGACAGCGTTCCGCCGAGGGTGAGCTCCAGGTAGCCGGGCAGCCCGGCCGGGCGCAGTCCGTGCTCGACCGCGCACGCGAGGACCGCGCGCCAGCTGGCACCCGCGTCGGCGTGCAGCAGACCGTCGGAGACGCCGTGGACGCGGTCGAGCGCCGTCATCTCGATCGCGACCCCGCCCGGCGCGAGGGACTGGCCGTGGGTGGTGTGGTGGTGCCCGCGCGCGGCCACGGTGATCCCGAAGCGGTGGCAGAACCGGACGATCGCGGCGACGTCCTTCGCCGAAGCGGGTTTCAGGACGGCGGACGGGGAGGCGGTGATCGTGTTGCCGAGGTCACCCGCGGACTCCCCGCTCGTGGCGGGTCGGGTGAACTCACCGGCGAGCGCCGGGACGGCGACCCCACCGGAACCGGGTTCCAGCAGCCACCGCCCGCTCGGCGGGTCGAAGGCCCGGATCTGTCGTGTCACAAGTGCTGTCTGGTCCATTGTGGACTCCTGGAGTAGCTGGGCGAACAGGGGCCGCGGGCGAGTCCGACGCGCCGCGGGCAGCACCATCCTCAACGCGCGCAGTGCTCTTCGCCCACGCGGCCGGGTGTGTCGGCGCGTGTCCGGCTCCGATGTGGGCGTTTGCCGCGCGCGCCAGTCAGGCATGCGCCTGACTTGTCCACAGTGGACGGACAAGGAGGACTGAACCTCTTTCGCGCTGAGGCGTCTCCCTTGCATGACGAGGAGAGCGACGTGGAGAGCATTGGGCCTGACCGCCGCCGTCATCGGCACGGCACTGGCCGCGACGGTCCCCGCCAACGCGGCCGAGGCCGGTCAGGTGGTCACCAGGGTGTCGGAGGCGGACCGGGCCGCCGCGCTGGCGCACTGGACGCCCGAGCGGATGAGGGCCGTCGGCGAGGGCGACGTGGCGCCGGCGGAGAAGCTCGCCAAGCCCTACGCGGGCGCGAAGCCCGCCGGGATCGGGCGGTTGTTCGTGTCGACCTCCAAGGGCGAGGACCTCTCGTGCACGGCCACCGTGGTACCGAGTTCCACCAGGGACGTGGTGTTCACCGCCGGGCACTGCCTCAACGGCGGCACCGACCGCTGGGAGAACCCGATCACGATCGTGAACGTGGTGTTCGTGCCCGGCTACGACCGGGGCGAGCGCCCGCACGGCGTGTTCGCGGCGCGCGCGTTCGCCTGGTCGGACACCTACCGGGGGCCCTCCAGCGGTGAGGACGACAACGCGGTCGTGGCCTTCGACCCGGTCGACGGCGAGCACGTCGAGGACGTGGCGGGCTCGCAGGCCATCTCCTTCGACGCCGTCGCCTCGCCAGTGGACGCGACCGCGCTCGGCTACCCCGTCTCGGAGCTGAACCGGGGCGAGGCGCTGGTGTCGTGCGCGCGACCGGCGACGCTGCGGACCAACTCGGTCTTCGCGGCGTGGGAGACCGACTGCGACCTGGCTGGCGGAGCGAGCGGCGGCCCGTGGCTGCGCGGCTTCGACCCGGTGACGGGCCGGGGCACGATCTTCGCGGTCACCAGCAGGGGCACGGTGAACGAGGAGGGCGTCACCACCGACCTCAGCGGCGCGGCCTTCACCGACGCGGTGCGCGCACTGCACGCGAGCGCGGGCACACTCTGAACCGCCTGTCGCACAAGGGTTTGCGCTCTCCATAGAACACAACCGATTGGATCACGATCACCCGGCGCGGGCATCACGGTTCGCGCCGGGTGCTCAGTCCGGACCCTGGCGCACTGCTACTCAGGGAGCATGAGCCACCCCGTGACCACGACACCCGTTGACGACAAAGAGATCCTGACCCTGTTCGCCGCGCTGCCGACGAGCAAGGGCGCGCTGCTGCACGCCTCCCCGAACAAGGCGTGGACGCTCACCGACCGCCAGGCCGACGCGCTGACCGAGCGCGCCAAGCTGAAGCAGGAGGTGCCCGCCACCATGACGCTGTACCGCGCCGCGCGGGTGAAGACCAGCCGCGAGGTCACCGACTTCACGCACAAGCGCAGGACCAAGGCCGTGCAGCCGGTGCACGAGATCGCCTTCGACCTGGGCGAGATCGACCCCGCGCACGTCCGCTACGTGCGGTTCGTCCGCGCGGCGAAGGCCACGAAAGCCGCCACCGACAAGGGTTTCAGCACGCAGTCGACGGGTCCGGGCTACGTGTACTTCGACCGCGGCACCACGGCCCACACCACCGGGCTCGACGCGATCACAGCCGCGTTCGGCACCGCCAAGTGGGCCTACGACGGGCCGCGCGCCGGCTTGGCCGCCAAGGGCGAGCTCATGACCAACACCGACGCACCCGGCGAGTCCTCCGACGAGGACCAGCTCCACATGATCACCGAGTTCATCGGCGTCCTCGCGTACACGCCGCCGACCGGCACCGGGCGCGTCCTCAACGTCACCCACTACCTGGACTCCTTCGCCAACAACCAGCCCGAGAAGGCCAACGCGCCGGGCATCGTGGAGACGCCGATCACCGGCTACGCCCAGTTCTGCGTCGGCGCGACGTGGGACGGCAAGCTGCTCGCGCAGCGGCACGACCCCGATGTCGCGGACACCACGGCGAAACCCGAGCGGCGCAAGAGCTTCTGAGCTATCCGGGCGGCAGGACGGACGGCTCGGGCTTGGCCTCGTCCTCGTTCTCGCGAGCGCCGAGGTCCTCGCGCGAGCCCCTCCTGCGCGCCCAGAAGAAGCACGCCAGCGCGCCGACGCACACCAGCACCGACACCCACACGTTCACCCGGACCCCGAAGACGAGCGTCGCGGGGTCAGTGCGCATCATCTCGATCCACGTCCGCCCCAACGTGTACGCCGCGACGTAGAGCGCGAACGCGCGGCCGTGGCCCAGGCGCAGCTTGCGGTCCGCGTAGACCACGAGCGCCGCGACGCCGAGGTTCCACAGCAGCTCGTAGAGGAACGTCGGGTGCACCGGGCTCTCCGCGAGCGGGATGCCGTTGGAGACGCCGTTGAGCTGGTCGAGCTGACCATTGGCGTTGACGCGCTGGTAGATCTCCAGGCCCCACGGCAGCGTGGTATGCGAGCCGTACAGCTCCTGGTTGAAGTAGTTGCCGATCCTGGCGATCGCGTGCGCGACCGCGATCCCCGGCGCCACCGCGTCGGCGAACACCGGCAACGGAACACCTCTGCGCCTGCAACCGATCCACGCGCCGACCGCGCCCAGGGCGATCGCGCCCCAGATGCCGAGGCCGCCCTCCCAGACGTAGAGCGCGCGGACCGGGTCCTTGCCCTCGCCGAAGTACAGGTGGTTGTCGGTGATCACGTGGTAGATCCGGCCGCCCACCACGCCGAAGGGCACCGCCCACACCGCGACGTCGCCGACCACCCCGGCCGGGCCGCCCCTGGCGACCAGGCGCTTGTCACCCCACCAGATGGCGACGGCGATCCCGAGGATGGTGAACACCGCGTACGCGCGGACCGGCAGCGGGCCGATCTCCCACACCCCTTGCGGCGGGCTGGGAATCGTCGAGAGGAAGGCCGTCGACATGAGCACGCGCACACGCTAGCCACCCCGCGTACAACCCCTGTGAACCCACCGCGCCCACCCGCCCGACAACCCGATTCGT
This sequence comes from Allokutzneria sp. NRRL B-24872, assembly GCF_002155965.1. Taxonomy (GTDB): domain Bacteria; phylum Actinomycetota; class Actinomycetes; order Mycobacteriales; family Pseudonocardiaceae; genus Allokutzneria. Next base: position 12,526 of record NZ_MUMH01000217.1, on the reverse strand, counting down.
ACTCCTAGCGGGATTTGGAAGCGCTCTCTTCACCGCTTGGAGTACGAAACGGGGAATCCCAGCCGCACCAGCACACGATCAGGGGTACGCGTGGGTGGAGTGCACGGACCCAGTTTACCCGCTGCGGGGGCGTTCCGGGTGCCTTGCCGAGCCCTGAGTCCTTTGTGGACAGTGCGTCCGAGGGAAGCGGCCGTCAGCGGCCTCCTGATGCGGGTCTTGCGGACGCCGCCGCCAGGGGTGGGTCGCACGCGGCGAGCAGGGCGTCGGCCAGCTCGGTCGCGGTGTGCAGGACCTTCCGCCCGGCGCGCGTTGTCATGATCAGCCCGGCGTTGCGCAGCGCGCTGGCGTGCTCGGAGGCCGAGGAGAGGCTGATCCCGGCCTGAGCGGCCAGCTCGGTGGTCCCGCGCGGCACGGCTGCGGCGCGCAGGACGGCGGCGCGGCGGGAGCCGAGGAGCGCGGCGAGGCTGTCGGAGCGACCCACGCGCGCGCGAACGGGGGCGAGCGGAGCTGGGTAGACCACGGTGACGGGCTCCCCGCGACCGCCGGTGATCACCAACGTGCCGGGGAGCAGGCACGACGGGGCGAAGACGAGCCCGTGCTCGACGGGAACGCCCCGGTCGACGGGGTTGTCGACATCAACGGTCAGGCCGCGGTGGCCGATGGTGGACGGCAGCGACGCGATCGCCGTGGCAAGGCCCTCGCGCAACAGGATGCGCCCGCGATGGGCGAGGTCGGTGTGCGCGGTGGCGGCGATCTCGGCCCATGTCGGCTCGACGAGCGCGCGGTGACCTGCCTCGACGGCGCGCAGCAGGACGGCGCGGGCGGAGCGCTCCCCCGAGGCGAGCCCGTGCAGCCACGCGGCGCGCGGTCTGCCCTGGAACGCCGACATCAGCTCGCAGCGCAGCCGGGTCGCGGGTGTCATCGCCAGTTCCTCCAGCGCCGCACCGATCTCCGTGCGCCGCGAGAGCAGGAAGTCCGGCACCTCTCCCCTGTCGGAGAACAGGTCGAACAGCGGGCGGACCGCCTCGGGCGGGCGCCACCGGGCGATGGGCGAGCGAACGCGCATCAGGGCGCCGACCAGCTCGACGAGCGGCAGCGGCCCGTCGGAGAAGCGCGTCGTCTGGAAGACCGCCGGGCTCACGTGCAGTCGAATCAATGCACCCACCACTCGCCGTGCTCGTCGTGTCCGCCCGCGCGCAGTGAAACAAGGGCACATACACGGTTCGTACAAACGCGACGGCGCAAGTGCCTTAACATCCCCTCGCACCAGCGATAAGTGGGGGAAACCGAATGCGACACCTGCGCACCGCGCTCGCCGTACTGGCGGCCATCACCGCGCTCGGCGCGTGCACCACCGCGCTGCCCGGCACGCCGAAGGCCGGGCCGTCGACCAGGAACGTCGAGGAGGAACTGGCCGGTACCCAGGCCAGTGACCTGCGCAAGGTGTTCACCAGCACGCCGCAGCAGGTCAACGACTACTGGTCGGCGGAGCGGATGCGCTCCGCCCAGCCGCGCCAGCCGCAGCCGGGCCAGATGACCGACGTGCCCAAGGACGAGCCGGTCGGCGTGATCATCCACCCGACCTCGGGCCCGGTCGGGCCGACCAAGCCGCTGCCCAGGGACGACAGCGGGGACGTCTGGACGAGGGCGGGGCTCACCGCCACCACGATGGGCCGCCTGTACATGTCCTACGCCGGCGGCTACAACGGGCTCTGCTCGGCCTCGGTGGTCAACTCCGACTCCGGGGTCATCGTGGCCACCGCGGCGCACTGCGTCTGGGACTACTCCGGCAAGCGCAACGGCAGCTGGGCGGACAACGTCCTGTTCATCCCCGGTGACACCGCCGGGCAGGCCCCGTACGGCCGGTGGACCGCGGAGGCCCTCTACGCGCCGGTGGAGTTCCAGCAGAAGGCCAAGCTCAACGCCAGCGGCGGCGCCGTCGGCGAGGGCTGGTCCTACGACATCGCGTACCTGCGCATGCGCCCGCTGGGCGGGAAGAACATCGAGGACGCGCTCGGCGGCCAGGGCCAAGCCTTCGACGCGGCCTCGGAGAGCATCCGCTCGCTCGGCTACCCCAGCGCGCCGCCGTTCGACGGGACCCAGATGCGCAGCTGCGCCTCGCCGACCTGGACGGCCAACCGCGACAACACCTTCACCATCCCGTGCAAGATGACCCCTGGCTCCTCCGGCGGCCCGTGGTACACCCGCTTCGACGACGTCAAGGGCGTCGGCTACCTGGTGTCGACGAACTCCACCGGCGGTTCGACGAAGATGAACGGTTCACTGCTCGGCAAGATCGCCTACGACATCTACAAGAAGGCCGACGCGGGCAGCTGAACGGCTCAGCGCAGCTCGCCGCGCTCGTGCAGCGCGTCGAAGATCAACCGGCCGGTCGCCGACATCAGCTCCCGCTCCGCGTAGCCCAGCCAGCGGATCTCCTCGATCTCGCTGGTGGGAGCGGGGGTCCCGGAGTGCTCGGCGGTGTAGCAGGCCACCGAGACCAGCACGCCGTCCGCCTTCGCGTCGGCCTGCGCCTGGAAGGTGCCGACGTGGCGGGCGGTCTCCGGCGCGACGACGACGGCGAGCTCCTCCTCGATCTCCCGCACGAGCGCCTGCACGTCGCTCTCACCGGGATCGCGCTTGCCGCCGGGCACGTAGAAGCGCTGCTTGCCGTAGGAGCGCGCGCACAGCAGGCGGCCCTCCTCCAGCAGCACCCAGCCGATCTTGTCGATGACGGTCACGGTGCAGACCCTAGCGCCGGGTCATCTCCCGCACGTAGGCGTTGGCCTCGGGCAGGAACATGAGCACGGTTCCCGCGACGGCCAGCGGACCGGCGAGCAGGAGCACGAGCGCGGGCGAGGAGAGCGCGCGCCCGGACACCAGCGCGGCGGCCACGAGGTAGGCCAGCACCGGAGCGGCCAGGGCCAGGTAGATCCGCGGTCCGCGCCAGCCGGAGCGCAGGTTCTTCGCGCACCACAGCACGGTGAGCCCGCCGAAGAGCGCGGCGCTGTTGGCGGGCGCGGCCGGATCGGTCCCGGAGAGAAGGTTGGCGACGCCGAACACCAGGGCAAGCGCGCCGACCGCGGCCCAGGCCAGCACGGCGGCCTCCACGCTGCGGGGGCGGTGCGCGGGATCGCGCTCCTCCGGCTCGGTCACCCCGATCATGGTAGGCACCGGCACAAGCGGCCTCCGGCAACTGCCTGAGCGGGCGCACCGTCCATAATGGGGGGTCGTCACTTCTCGTGGAGGGAGCCCCGTGAACGCCCAGGTGGAAACGTTCGAGTTCCAGGCCGAAGTGCGCCAGCTGCTCCAGCTGGTGATCCACTCGATCTATTCGAACAAGGACGCGTTCCTGCGGGAACTGGTCTCCAACGCCTCCGACGCGCTGGACAAGCTGCGCCTGGAGTCGTTCCGGGACAAGGATCTCGCCGTCGACACCGAGGACCTGCACATCGCGGTCGACCTCGACGCCGACGCGCGCACGCTGACCGTGCGGGACAACGGCATCGGCATGTCCCGCGAGGAGGTCGTGCAGCTCATCGGCACCATCGCCAAGTCGGGAACGGCCGAGTTCCTGAAGCAGCTCAAGGACGCCAAGGACGCGGCAGGAGCGCAGGAGCTGATCGGCCAGTTCGGCGTCGGCTTCTACGCCAGCTTCATGGTGGCCGACCAGGTCACGCTGGTGACCCGCCGCGCGGGCGAGGACACCGGGACGAAGTGGGAGTCCGGCGGCGCCGGCACCTACACCATCGAGGCCGTCGCGGACGCCCCGCAGGGCACCTCGGTGACGCTGCACCTCAAGCCCGCCGACGCCGACGAGCAGACCGCCGACTACACCTCGTCGTGGAAGGTCCGCGAGATCGTCAAGCGGTACTCCGACTTCATCACCTGGCCGATCCGGATGGAGAAGCAACGCTCCGAAGAGGGCGCTGAAGGCGCTGCGCCCGAGGTCGAGACCGTCAACTCCATGAAGGCGCTCTGGGCGCGTCCGAAGGAGGAGACGACCGAGGCCGAGCTGACCGAGTTCTACAAGCACGTCGCGCACGACTGGGCCGAGCCGCTGGAGACGATCCGGCTGCGCGCGGAGGGCACCTTCGAGTACCAGGCGCTGCTGTTCATCCCCTCGCACGCGCCGCTGGACCTGTTCATGCGCGACGGCAAGCGCGGTGTCCAGCTCTACGTCAAGCGCGTGTTCATCATGGACGACTGCGAGTCGCTGCTCCCGGAGTACCTGCGCTTCGTCAAGGGTGTCGTGGACGCGCAGGACCTCTCGCTCAACGTCTCCCGCGAGACGTTGCAACAGGACCGCCAGATCCAGCTGATCCGCAAGCGCCTGGTGAAGAAGATCCTCGCCACGGTGAAGGATCTCCAGGCCAACGACGGTGAGAAGTACGCGAAGTTCTGGGGCGAGTTCGGCAAGGCGGTCAAGGAAGGCCTGGTCGCTGACCCGGACAACCGCGACGCGGTCCTGGAGATCTGCTCGTTCGGGTCCACCGCGGATGCTGAGAAGCAGACCACGCTGCGCGAGTACGTGGAGCGGATGAAGGACGGCCAGCAGGACATCTACTTCATGACCGGCGACTCGCGCGCGGTCATCGAGAACTCCCCGCACCTGGAAGCCTTCCAGGCCAAGGGTTTCGAGGTCCTGGTGCTCACCGACCCGATCGACGAGATGTGGGTCGACGCGGTCACCGAGTTCGACGGCAAGCAGCTGAAGTCCATCGCCAAGGGCGAGGTCGAGCTGGACGCCGACGACGACTCCGGCACCGACCGCGAGGAGCGGGCCAAGGACTTCGCCGGGCTGCTGGGCTGGATGGGCGAGCACCTCGGCGAGAGCGTCAAGGAGGTGCGCCTGTCGAGCAGGCTCACCACCTCCCCGGCGTGCGTGGTCGGCGACACCCACGACCTCGCGCCGAACCTGGAGAAGATGTACCGGGCGATGGGCCACGAGGTGCCCAAGGTCAAGCGCATCCTGGAGCTCAACCCCGGGCACCCGCTGGTGACCGGCCTGCGCAAGGCGCACGAGGAGCGCCCCGATGAGGCCGGTCTCGGCGAGACCGCCGAGCTGCTGCTGGGCATGGCCGTGCTGGCCGAGGGCGGCGACCTCACCGACCCGGCGAAGTTCATCCGCGTGCTCGCCGACCGCCTGGAGCGCACGCTCTAGCCGGTGGCTGCGGCCGCGCCTCCGGTGAGGCGCGGCCGCAGCAGCACCACCGCCGCGACGACGGGGAACAGCGTCAGCCACAGGTTCGGCGCCCACCACGCGAGGTCGAACTCGCAGCGCAGCGACCAGAACACCAGGGCGTTGAGCCCGGCGGCGTGGGTCAGCGCCAGCGAGAGCAGGATCAGCTGCTCCGCGCCAGGAGCCCCGCTTCTCAAGCGCCACAACGCCATCAGCCCGAGGACGCTGGCGAAGACGTCCAGCACCACGAACGACCAGTTCCAGTCGACGAGCACGCGCTCCGGGTACGGCGGGATGAGCTGGGCGGCCGTGGCGACCCAGTAGGCCAGGAACCCGACGTCGGTGGCCAGCATCGAGCGCTTGATCCACGCGCTACGCATGTCCGGCCCCGTTCAGCGAGAGCACGACGACGCCGGTGATGATCAGCGCGATCCCGGCGACCGCGGCCGGGGTCAGGGTTTCCTTGAAGGCGAAGGCGGCGATCACCGCGACGGCCGCCGTGCCGACGCCGGACCAGATCGCGTAGACGACGCCGACGTTGAGCGTGCGCAGTGACACCGTCATCAGCGCGAACGCCGCCGCGTAGCCGACAACGACGACGATCAGCGGCAGCAACCGGAACTCGCGGGAGAGCGCGCGCAGGGTGAGCGTGGCGACGGTCTCCAGCGCCACCGCGCTGGCGAGGGCGATCCAGGCGATCACGAGTCCTCCCGGTCGATCAGGTCGGAGAGCAGGGCGAAGACCTGGGCGTGCAGGTCGGGTCCTGGTGGGGAGAGCCCGGCCAGCCGGGACAGCCACCAGCCGTCGACGGCCATCCGCACGAGCGTGGCCACGGCCGGGTCGATGCCGTCGCCCTCCAGCCGCTCCTGCCAGCGCGCGTACATCGCGCGCAGCGGCTCCAGCGCGCTCGGTTCGACCAGCGTCGCGGCGAAGAGCGCGGACACCAGGCGGTCGGACTCGGAGTCGCCGCTCGGGCTCCACTCGCGCCCGATCGTGGCGGTCAGGTAGGCGCGGGTGACGGCGCGCGGCTGGCCGGGCGTGGCCTCCATCGCGGCGTCGAACTCGGTGACCATCCGCTCCACCATGGCCTCGACCAGGGCGTTCTTGCTGCGGAAGTGGTAGAGCAGGCCGCCCTTGCTCACCCCGGCGCGCTCGGCGACGGCGTCCAGGGTCAGGTGCTGGGCGCCCTCGCGCACGACGATGTCGGCGGCGGCGTCCAGCAGCTTGGTCCGGGTCTCGGTCATGCGGCGAACTATACCGTCTGGACGGTACAGTTCGTCCCTCGTTCGGGGCGCCGACGTGTTCGCGGCCCCGCCCCGGGTAACCGCTGCCTGACCGTTCCCCGGGAAGAGAGGAGAGCCCCATGGGCCTCGGCGACAAGTTCAACGAGCTCAAGGACAAGGCGCTGGACCAGCTCGGCAAGCACGGTGACAAGGCCGAGCAGGGCGTGGACAAGGCGTCGGAGTTCGCCAACGAGAAGACCGGCGGCAAGCACGCGGAGCACGTGCAGAAGGGCGGCGACGCCCTCAAGGAGCAGATCCGCAATCGCCAGACCTGAGCATCGCGCGTCGTTACGCTGCGGCGGTGATCTTCGAGAACGGCGAGCTGGTCATCCCGCGACTGCTGGACTGGGTGCGCGCACGGCCCGACATCCGGGCCGTGCTGCGCACCGGTTCGCGGGCGAGGGGTGCGGCCGACGAGTGGTCTGACCACGACATCGAGCTGTACAGCACCGATCCCGAGCCCTACCGCGAGAGCGACTGGCTGGACGACCTCGGCCCCGTGCTCGCCGGGGTCGGTCTGGACGGCCCGTGGGACAACCCCGCGCGCCTGGTGGTCTTCGAAGGCGGTTCGAAGGTTGACTTCCAGATCGTGCCCGTGTCGCGGCTGCACGAGCTGACCGGCGAGCTGGACGACCTGCACGAGCGCGGCTACGAGGTGCTGCTCGATCTCGACGGCGTCGCCGCGACCATGCCCGCCGCCTCCGGTGCGGCGCCCGCGAACGAGCTGCCCGACGAGCAGGAGTTCCGCGAGCACTGCGAGGAGTTCTGGTTCGAGCTGGGCCACATCCCCCGCTACGTCGCGCGCGGCGAGCTGTGGGTGGCGAAGCTGCGCGACGCGGGCACCAAGGAACTGCTGCTGACCATGATCGAATGGCACGCGGTGAGCCACTTCGGCGTCGAGCACGACGTCTGGCACAACGGCGTCCGCATGCGCGAGTGGGCCGCGCCCGGCGTGTGGGAGCGAGTGGACGCGTTGTTCGCCGGTTTCGCCGCCGATGACGTGCTGCGCGCCGCCTCCGCGACCGGCGCGCTCTTCGCCGACCTGGCCCGCGATGTCGCGCGCCGCAACGGTTTCACCTACCCCGAGGCGGCCGAGCAGGCGTTCTGATCGCGTGAGCGGAAGCGCGCCGCTTTGGCCTGGTTCCCGCAGGTTTTCATGCTGCACCACCGTCTGCGGCGGCCACGCGAGGTGTCGACGAAGAACCAGCCGCAGCCGTCACATGAGCACACCGGCCGCGCCGGTGGGCTCAGCACGAGCCTGATCGCGTGCAGCGCAACGACCGCGAGCGCCCCCTTTCCAGTGCGCGCCTTCGCGGAGCCGCCCGCTCCCACGGAGACGTCACGGCAACGCGCCGCTTCAAGGAGATCGTCGAGGGACAGTTCGCGGCCAGCCAACTGCGCGTCGAAGACCGTCCAGATGTGCCCGCGCAGCGCACGAGCCTGCGTCAAAGTGGCTTCAGGGCAAGGAAAACCGGCGTGACGGAACCAGGCGGCGAGAGCTTCTGCGCTGTCGAAGAGGTCGGCGCCAAGCTCCGGCGTGCGGCGGTAGACGGTGTTCGCGAAGTCGAGCGCGAGGTCCCCTGCGATGAAGTGATCATCGGTCCACGCCGTGCTCACCGCAGCGAGTACCTGAGCACTGGACGGTCACTTCGCGGGCGGGCGACCTCGGTGAAGCCAGCTTCGAGGAACGCGCTCGCGATGCCGGTCATCGCGGTGTCGGCGCCCGCCTTGCGACCGTCTGCGGGCTCCATCGGATACGCCTCGACCGTGCGAGCTTCGGCGGTCTCGGCGAGGTGGTCGCACACCGCGCTGATCAGCTCCGTGAACAGTCCTTCGCCGCGCCGCCCCTTCTTGACGAACAGGCAGGTCAGGCTGACCACGCGCTCGTCGTCGACGGGTTTGAGCAACGGGGAGCGGCGCATGCGCGGGTACTCCGAGCGGTCGCCGAACGCGCACCAGGCGACCGGTTCGTCGTCCAGGTAGGCCACGACGCCGGGAGGTGTGTCGCGCTTGGCCAGCTCGCACATCGCGGCCCGGTTGCCGTCGCCCTTGCCCTCCATCCACTCCTGGATGCTGAGACGCCAGTGCATGCACCAGCAGCCGCGCGCTCCCCCGTTGGAGCCCATCACGGTTTCGAAGTCGTCCCACGTGTCCGGCGTCAGCGGCCGAACCTGCATCTGCGAGGTGCCCATGACCACATGAGTAACCGTTCTGCGCCGCTTTAACAGTTATCCGGCGAACGCGGCTCGGAGGACGTTCGCGTCGCCCTCGAACTCGCCTGCCGCGAGGGCCTGCTCGACGGTGATCGCACCCGTGGCCAGGGCAACGACCACGTCAGGAACGGCGGTGAGCACCGAAGCTGGCCGCTGATCGGGCACGGAAGCACTCGGTCCGTTCTCGTCGATCCTCAGGGACAGAAGGAAACCGTCCGTCTCGATGCCGAGCTCGACGGGCGGGGAGGCGGTCGCGCCGCGCATGAGAGCAGGCAGTGCCATGGTCAGCCAGCGCGGCCGAAAAACGTCGTCGCCCTGGCCCGTGGCCAGCAGCGGCACGCCCCACCGGCCGAGCGCCTCCATCGGCTCCCGCAGCCCGGCGCCCCATGGCGTGAGGGCGTAGCCGACGCCCGCGTCCTCTAGGCGGCGCTCGACGATCCCGTTCGCCTCCAAGGACTTCAGCCGCTCAGCCAGCAGGTTCGTCGCGATGCCGTCGAGCGCGGTCTTCAGCTCCGTGTAGCGCATCGGCCCCGGCAGCAGCTCACGCACGATGAGCAGCGTCCACCGGTCACCGACGACGTCCAGCGAGCGCGCGAGGGCGCAGAACTGCCCGTAGGACCGCTTGCCTTTTTCAACCACGCTTGATTTTATCAACCGCACAGCGGGTGTGTCGAGCAGAGGAGGACCTGTGGAGCTGAGCATCAGCTGGCTCGCGGTCGTGGCCGCGACCGCGGTCGGCATGGCGATCGCCTGGCTCTGGTACAGCGACTGGGGGCTGGCCGGCGGCCTGTGGCGGAAGCTGACCGGGGTGACCAAGGAGGACTCCGAGCGAGCGGGCAAGCGGCCGTTCGTCGTCCTGGTGGCGTCGATCGTCCTCACCGCGCTGGCGCTGGCCTCCGCCAGCTCCGTCGCGTCCGGCTTCTTCGGCTCCAACTCCCCCTGGGTCGCACTGGCGGTCGGGCTCGTGGCCTGGCTGGGCTTCTCGCTGTCCACCCTGGCACAGCACAACGGCTTCGAGCAGAAGCCCGGTCGGCTCACCGCGCTGAACAGCGCCTACCAGCTCGTGCTGTTCCTCGGCATGGCGATCCCGATCGGCCTGCTGCCGTAGCCGCGCGCTAGTCCTTGCGGCCGGTGACGGCCAGGCCGACGCCGAGCCCGACCATGGTCAGCCCGGCCGCGCCGCCCATCATGTCCAGCCTGCGCGAGGACCGGCCGAACCACGAGCGCGCGGCCCCGGCGAGCACGCCCCACGCGCTGTCCATCACCAGCGCGAGGACCGCGAAGATCGCGCCGAACACCAGCATCTGACCCGCGACGTTGCCGACCGGGTCGACGAACTGCGGCAGCACGGCCGCGAAGAACACACCCGACTTCGGGTTGGTCACGGCGACCACGAAGCCCTCGACGACGGTGCGGCGCCCGCTGACCGGGTTGCCCGCCCCGGCCTCGAAGGCGGAACGCAGCTCGCGCCGCTTCCGGAACGCCTTGATGCCCAGGTGGACGAGGTACGCCGCGCCCACGAGCTTGACGGCGGTGAACAGCAGCGCCGAGGTCTGGAGGACCGCACCGAGCCCCGCTGCCACCGCGGCGGCCAGGACGAAGCTGCCGATGGCCCCGCCGAGCACGGTGAGCAGGGCCGCGGTCCGGCCGTAGGCGATGGCGCGGCTGACCGCGAACAGCACCGAGGGCCCGGGGATGACGACCACGACGAAGGCGGCGAGCGTGAAGGCGAGCACGTGATCCATGCCCGAAACACTAAGCCCCGGTCTCAAACCTCAAGGGGGTGTCACTGCGCAACCTGCCGGTCTTGGCCGCCCTGACGACGTCCCGAGCAGCTCGGATGCGGTTCCGGGCAGCTCTCGGCGGGGCCGCCTCGTCAGAGGAGTTCGACGCGGTCGGCCTGCGGGCCCCGGTCGCTCTGACGCACCGCGTACCGGACCCGGTCACCCTTCTGCAGCGGCTCCGAGCCCATGATCACGGACACGTGGGCGAAGAGATCGTCGCCGCCCGCGTCCGGGGTGATGAAGCCGAAGCCGCGCTCGGCGTCGTAGCGCGCGACGACGCCCTCGCCGCCTCGTGCGGGCACGTCCCGCGCTGCGGCAGGCGCTGGGGCCGTCTGGGGCTCGACGCCCCGGACCAGGTGCACGTCGCGGGCCTGCGGGCCCTTGTCTCCACTGGCCACCTCGTAGGCGACGCGGTCGCCCTCCGCGAGCCACGTCAGCCCCTCGGCCAGGGACCGGGCGTGAACGAAGATGTCCCCGGCGCCGGTGTCGGGGTTGATGAAGCCGAAGCCCTTGTCCTCGTCGTACCAGGCCACCGTGCCGTCGGCACCGTCCCCGACACCAGCCGCGGCGGGTGCGCCGGCCCCTGCTCCCAGCGGGATCACGTGCCCGGCCTGCGGGCCGCGCTCGCCTTCGACGACCAGGAAGGCCACCCGCTGCCCCTCGGTGACCACGCCGCCGGTCACGATGGCGGAGCTGTGCACGAAGACGTCGGCGCCGCCGCCGTCCGGCGACGCGAAGCCGTACCCCTTGCCCGGCTCGTACCAGTTGACGGTGCCGAGCAGGCCCACGGCACTGCCGGTGGCCGCTTCGGCGGTGACGCGAACGTGCAGCGCCTGGGGCCCGCGGTCGTTCTCGCCGACCTCGAACACCACGGCCTGACCCTCGCGGAGCACCTTCGCGCCGCCGTCCCCGACGATCTCGGAGGCGTGCACGAACACGTCCGGCGAGCCGTCCTCGGGCGCGAGGAAGCCGAAACCCCGTTCGGCGTCGAACCAGCGGACTGTCCCTTGCGGCATCAAAGACTCCAGGTCGAGAGGACGGGCACTGGCCCCCAGTCTCTCTGACAGACCTCCGGTCCGTTGGGCCGGGCCCACAGGTGGGCGGTGCGGAGCCAGTGGGCGGGCCGTTGGATCACCCAGCGACACGCCGAGTTCTGAGACAAGGTCCAAGCGCCGCAACGGCTGTGAAGGGGTCGGCGCCGTTTCCCGGATCGTGGGCGGCGTCCTAGGATTTCCGGCGATGAGCCCGACCCCTGGCAGCCATCCCGTGCGCTTCGGCACGGCCGAGCTGCTCAACGACCTCGACCGGCCCGACGGCTGGCTGCTCTCCGTCGGCGGGGTCGCCCAGTCCTACGTCGACCTCGACGACCCGACGCACCTGGAGTTCGACTACGTGCGGCGGATCGGTGACGTGATCGACTGCCTCGGCGAGCCCGAAGCGCCCCTGGACGCCGTGCACATCGGCGGCGCGGGCTGCACGCTGCCCCGCTACGTCGCGGCGACGCGGCCCGGCTCGCGGCAGCTGGTCGTGGAGGCCGACGGCGAGCTGGTCGAGCTGGTGTGGTCGCAGTTCCGCCTGCACGAGGTCGACGGGCTGACCCTGCGCGCGGGCGACGGCCGCGCCGAACTGTCCGCGCTGCCCGACGCCTCGGCCGAGCTCGTCGTGCTGGACGCCTTCGAGCGCGACGCCGTGCCCTCCGCGCTGTCCACAGTGGAGTTCTTCGCGGACATGGCACGGGTGCTGCGCCCCGAGGGCAGCCTCGTCGCGAACATCTTCGACGGCCCCGGCCTGGAGTTCACCAAGCGCGTGTCCGCGACGCTGTTCACCGCCTTCGAGCACGTGCTGCTGCTCGCCGAACCCCGCGTGCTGCGCGGGCGCCGCTTCGACAACGTCGTGCTCCTGGCCTCCGCCGAGCCGCTGCCCGTCGACACCCTCACCCGCCGCGCCGCCTCGGCCGTCTTCCCCGCCCGCTGCGTCACTCCTGAGGCCGTGAAACGCTTGTGCGCCAAGGCGATCCCCATCACCGACGCGGCCCCCATGACCGCCCCCACGCTCCCCCGGAAC
>NZ_MUMH01000216.1 GCF_002155965.1 Allokutzneria sp. NRRL B-24872 | reverse complement strand
CGCCCGCAGATCGGCGATGGTGTGGGCGTTGGCCAACCGCCGCCGCACCGGGTCGAGCTCGGGCAGGCGCAGGTTGAGGAGCGGGCCGATGTCCGACCACCGGGGCAGTTCTCGCCGTGGCACGTCCTCCCCTCTCACTCGCGGACGAGTTCAAGGTACACAATCTCGACACAGATTGTGCAACAATCTGGTGAGGGTGGTCCTGACTGGGCCCTCGACCGCGGTCGCGTGCGTGCCGAACGATTCGCGAACGGCACTTGTCGCGAAGGAATGCGAACTCCTTGATATGTCCCCGGAGTTTCGCGAGCTGGGTTCAGCGCCGCTTAAGCGCCGCTTCAAGGCCTTTGCACAGGCTCCTTCTCGCGGGGGAGTCCCCCGCTGGTCGCCGGTCCCGTGCGCCGGGTGATGCAGGGGCAACAGCCGCGTGGGGCGGGGCCGGCGACCGCCGGTCCGGGAGTTCCTCCGAAAAACGTTCGAGAACTTCTCCGGGCCGGTCAGCGAGCCGCCGAGGAGTGCCATGACCGTCCCGCCCGTGTCCCCGCTCGACGCGGGTTGGTCCACCGCCGACCTGCGCTGGGCCGACGCGCGATACCTGCACGAGCTGCCCATCGCCCCGGTGCGCGACACCAAGCGCGCCGAGCGCCGGATGAGCAGGTGGAACGCGTCCTTCGCCGACGGTTCGGCGGCC
>NZ_MUMH01000215.1 GCF_002155965.1 Allokutzneria sp. NRRL B-24872 | reverse complement strand
CACCGCGCTCACCGCGACCGGGATGCTGATCGGCTCCGTGGAGTACATGGCGCCCGAGCGGTTGCACGGCACCGACGGCCGCGCGGAGAGCGACCTGTACGCGCTCGGCGTGACGCTTTTCCAAGCTGTGGAAGGGATGTCGCCGTTCCGTCGCGACACGCCGACGGCGACGCTCACCGCGGTCCTGCTCGACGAGGCACCCCCGCTGACGAGCACCGGCGGCCTCGCCACGCTGATCACTCGGCTGCTGGAAAAGGACCCGGCGAAGCGCCCGGGTGTCGCCGAGGCGCGCGCCCTGCTCGAAGCCGCCCGCGAGCCCACGCGGGAGTTCGAGAAGGAGAAACCCAAGCCCACCAAGAAGATCCCGCCCCCGCCGCCGAAGGCCAAGAGCGGCAACGACGGCCTGTGGGCGCTGGCGGTGATCGGCGTGGTGGTCGTGGTGCTGCTCGGGATCAACGGGAAGCTGGACCCCTTGATCACCGACATCTTCGGCCCTGCTTCCAGCTCGCCGCGGCCCTCGCCGACCAGCAGCAAGCCCTCGTCGACGACCCGCACGACGACCACCAGCACGACGGTGACCACGCCGAGGTCGACCACGCCGAGCTTCAATCCGGCCGACCTCAACCGGGAGTCCAGCGACAAGACGCCGCTGACCGCCGCCGCGCTGCTGCCCAACTCCTTCAAGGACGCCAAGAACGTGCTCTACACGAGGAAGAGCAGCGACGTCCGCCAGTGCGTGACCTCGTGGATGGACCAGGAGGTCAGGAACTTCCTCACCCGCTCGGGCTGCCGCAACGCCGCTTCGTCGACGTACGTGGACAGCTCCAACCAGATCCTGGTGATGGTGTGGGTCGTGCCGATGTCGGACGCGACGACCGCCGAGGCCGCTTACAACGCCGCCGGGTCCAGCTCCGGCTCGTGGGGTTTCCTGTGCCCCGGCAGCGGACCCGGCTCGGAGATCTGTGCGCAGAACAAGGACACCAGCCGTGCCACGAGCAGCGGCTGGCGGCGCCAGGTCAACCGCTACCTGATGAAGTCCGCGTCGTTCTACATCAGCCTGACCCGCGACAGCGGCGTCCAACCGTGGCTCGACGCCGCCGCGCAAGCCGCCGTCCGCGAGGCGGGGCCGAGCAACTACTCCGGGAACCGCTGAGCGGGAGGGCCCTGCTCGATCCTGCGCAGCACCGGCTCCAAGCGGTCGAGGTCGTCGCCCGCCTGGAGCTGCCGCTCGTCCCACCAGGTCGCCCCGGCCTGCGCCAGCGGCGCGATGATCTCCGCCGCCCGCTCGGGATCACCCGGGCTGACACCGCCCACGACGACCTCGAACGGCCCTTCCTCGCGGTGCTCGCGCACGTAGGACACCAGTTCGCGCACGTCGTCAACGGCTGGGGGCACGCCGTGGCGCGCGTTGGTGAACAGCGGCACCACGCCGTCCCAGCGCGCCGCGCGGCGCATCGGCCTGCGGTTCGGCCAGATACCGCCCACCCACACCGGAGGGCGCGGGCGCTGCGCCGACGCGGGCAGCAGCGTCACGTCGTCGACGCGGTAGTGCTTGCCCTCGTGGTTCACCGCCTCGCCGGACCAGTAGCGGTTGAGCAGGTCCAGTCCCTCGTCCAGCTTCTCCGCCAGCACGACCGGATCGGTCGGCTCGCCGAAGCTGCCGAACTCGTCCTCGATCGGCCCGCCCAGCCCGGCACCGAAGATCACTCGTCCGCCGCTGAGCGCGTCCAGCGTCGCCACCTGCCGCGCGAGCTGCTCCGGCCGCCGCCGCGCCACCGGCGTGACGAGCGTGACCAGCCGCAACCGCGTCGTCGCCAGCGCCGCCGCCGTCAGCAGCATCCACGGGTCGCCGAAGGGCTTGCCCGCGCGCTGCCGCTTGTCGTGCACCACGTGGTCCCAGACGAACAGGCCGTCCCAGCCCGCCTGCTCCGCCGCGACGGCCACGCGGGCGACCGTCCTCGGATCGGAGAAGTCGCCGAAGTTCGGGAGGTTCACCGAGAAGCGCATGCTCGCAGAATAGGCTGATCCACCATGATCACCTGTGTTGTGGAGTACGTGATCGACCCGCGCCGGATCGAGGCCTTCGAGCGCTTCGGCAGGCGGTGGATGGAACTGGTGGACCGCCACGGCGGCACCCACCACGGCTACTTCCTGCCGGGGGAGGGCGCCAGCGACAAGGCGCTGGCGCTGTTCAGCTTCCCCAGCCTGGCCGCCTACGAGGAGTACCGGAAGCTCTTCGGCGTGCACCCCGACTTCGTCGAGGCCGACCGCATCCGCGACGAGAGCGGCTGCGTGCTCCGCTACGAGCGCAGCTTCATGCGGCCCCTGCTACCGGGTGATCTTGCCGCCGAGCATGTCGCGGAACGATAACCATCGATTGACTTTCGATAGGTTCGTCTCGACACTCGATGCATGTCGCTAGCGCATCGGGCGGTGGTCCCGCTCAAGGTCTTCCTGGTGGTCCTGTTCGCGGTCCTCGTGGTGTTCCAGGTGCTCTCCTTCCCCGGCCAGTTCCGGTACATGGCCGAGACGCAGCCGGAGCGCGCGCACCTGCAGTGGCCGCTGACCGCGATCGCGGTGTTCGGCCTGCTGTGCGTGGAAGTGGTCGTCGTGGCCACGTGGAAGCTGTTGACCCTGGTGCGCAAGGACCGGATCTTCACCAAGGCGTCGATGGTCTGGGTGGACGCGATCGTGTGGGCGATCGCGGCCGCGTGGGTGGTGCTGCTGGGGATCTTCCTCTGGGTGGGCTTCAACGCCGACGACCCCGGTGCGCCGATGATGCTGTTCGCGATGGTGGTGGGCCTGGCGGTGGTCGGGCTGGTGATGGTGGTGATGCGCGCTCTGCTCCAGCAGGCCACGGCGCTGCGCACCGACATGGAAGAAGTGATCTGATGCCGATCGTGGTGCGCGTCGACGTGCAGCTGGCCAAGCGCAAGATGAGCGTCGGTGAGTTCGCCGAGCGCGTCGGGCTGACCCCGGCGAACGTGGCCGTGCTGAAGAACGGCCGGGCCAAGGCGGTGCGCTTCAGCACCCTGGAGGCCATGTGCCGGGTGCTGGAGTGCCAGCCGGGGGACCTGCTCGAATGGGTTGAGTAGTTCTGCGGAATCGCTGCTGGGCGCGCTGCTCCAGGGTGGTGCGCATGCACAACGATGGAGATCGGCTGCTCGGGCTCGCCGAGGAGATCGATGATCTTCGCCGCCGGCTCGGGCGGGTCGGCGGCGAGCTGCGCGCCCTGCGGGTCGATCTGCGCGAGGCCCCGGAGCACCCCGCCGTCGCTGCCGAGCCGGTCGTCCCGGAACAGCCGCAGCCGCAGTCTCAGCCTGAGCCGCAGCCCGCTTCCGTGTGGGAGTCCCGGCCGCCGATGATCCAGTTCGGCCCCGCCCAGGCGCCGGCGCGCACCCCGTCGCTGGCGGCGGCGTGGAGCACCGCGCTGGGCAAGGAGGGCGCCGGGAGCAGGCTGCTGGCCTGGGTCGGCGGGGCGGTCACGCTGCTCGGGATCGTGCTGCTGCTGGTGCTGGCGATCCAGCGCGGCTGGCTCGGCCCGCTGCCCAGGGTCCTCGTCGGCGCGGCGTTCGGCGCGGGCCTGATCGGCGCCGGGCTCTGGCTGCACCGCAACCCGGTCGGCCGCACCGGCGCGTTCGCCCTGGCCGCGACCGGTATCGCGACGCTCTACCTCGACGCGATCGCCGCGACCACGCTCTACGAGTACCTTCCGCCGCTCGGCGGCCTCGCCGCGGGCCTGCTGATCGCCGTCGCCGGTCTGCTGCTCGCCGCGCGGTGGGATTCCGCGCTGCTCGCGGCGGCCGTTGTCGTCGGCTGCGCGGTGTGCGCTCCGCTGATCACCAAGGGGTTCACGCCCGAGCTGGTCACGTTCCTGCTGGTGCTCCAGATCGCGACCGTTCCCGTGCAGCTGCGCCGCGACTGGTCCGCCCTCGCGGTCGCCGCGGGTGTTCCGCCGCTGCTCGCTTCGGTGCTCAGCACGCTGCGGAACCCGTTCGTCGGCAGCAATCCGAACACCGTCGTCGCGGTCGTCGCCGGTGTCGTCGGGATCGGCCTCGCACTGCTGGTGCTGCACCGCAGGCCCAAGGACCCCGCCGCGCTCGCGCTGCTGGCCGCTTCCGTGGCTCCTGCCCTCATCGCCGCGCTGACCCTGCCTCGCGGTGAGGCCGTGATCGTGTCGGGCGGTACGGCCTTCGTGATGCTCGGTGTGTGGGGCGCCGGACGCTGGCTGCCCGGTCGGGCCGGTGACCTCGCCGGGCTCGCTGGCCTGGTGGCGGCGTTGCAGGCCACGGTGACCCAGTTCGACGGCACCGCCCGTGGCGCGGCGCTGCTCGGCGAAGCGCTCCTGCTGCTGTTCGTGGCGCTGTGGGGTCGCAAGCTGATCGCGCTCGCGGGCGGCCTGGCCTTCGGCGTCCTCGGCGGATGCGCCGCTGTGGCAAGGGATCTCCCGCTCCCGCTGCTGCTCCGGGTCACTGAGCGCACCTCCGGTCAGCTCGCGGGCGCCTTCGCGGTGGCCGTGCTGATCGTCGCGGTCGCGCTGGTGCTGCCGTGGGTGGCGAACAAGCTCGGCGAGCTGCGCGCTCCGTCGGAAGCGCTGGCGCCGTGGCTGATCGCCGGAGTCATCGCGCTCTACGGCGCCGCCGGGGCGGTGCTGAGCGCCACGCTGCTGATCGTGCCCGGCCGAACCGGCTTCCTCATCGGCCACGTTGCGATCACGGTGTCGTGGACGGTGGTCGCGCTCGTGCTGCTGGTGCGCGGCATCAGCGTCACGGCGATGCGGGTGAGCGGCCTCGTCCTGGTCGGCGCCGCCGTGGTGAAGCTGATCCTGTTCGATCTGTCCACTTTGGACGGCATGGCCAGGGTGATCGCGTTCCTCGGCGCCGGGCTCGTGCTGCTGGCCGCCGGTACCCGCTACGCGCGCCTGGTCGGGGCGCAGCAGCAGGCGGGCTGACGTTCGCTGGCGCGGGGCCTCACGCGAGGTTCCGCGCCAGTTCCGTCAGCGCAAGGCCCAACGGCATGTCGAGGCGCCCCTTCGCGTGGACGTCGCCGCGCGTCGGGCCGTGATTGATGATCAGCACCGGCTTGTCGGTTTTGGCCGCGTGGCGGACGAACCGCAGTCCGGACATCACCGTCAGCGACGAGCCCAGCACCAGCAGCGCTTCCGCCTCGTCCACCAGGTCGTAGCAGCGCCGGACCCGTTCGCCGGGCACGTTCTCGCCGAAGAACACCACGTCCGGCTTGAGCACCCCGCCGCAGTCCGCGCAGTCCACCAGCGCGAACCCGCGCACCGCCTCGGCGGGCAGTTCCACGTCGCCGTCCGGGTTGATCCGCGAGGTCTCCGCCGTGAACCCCGGATTGACCGCCCGCAAGCGCTGATCAAGCTCCTCGCGCGGGCTGATCCTCTTGCACCCCAAGCAGACCACCCGGTCCAAGCTCCCGTGCAACTCCACCACGCCCGCCGCGCCCGCCGCCTGGTGCAACCCGTCCACGTTCTGCGTCAGCACCGCGCCGACGTACCCCCGCGCCTGGAGCTCGGCGACCGCCCGGTGCCCGCTGTTCGGGTGGGCGCGGGCGATCGTCCGCCACCCCAGGTGGCTCCGCGCCCAGTACCGCGGCCGCCCGCCTTCGCTGGCCACGAACTCCTGGTAGGTCATCGGCGTGTGCCGGTGCAGGCTCCCCGTGTCGCTGCGGTAGTCCGGAATCCCCGACTCCGTCGACAACCCCGCGCCGCTCAGCACCAGCACCCCACCCGACCCGACGACCTCCGTCACCTCGCCAAGGCTCGCCACGGCCGCGCGGGAGTCCTCGGTCGGTGTCCAGGACAGCGTCGGCCTCATGCGCACTCCACCAGCGTAGGTGAACTTCTTGGCAAGCCTTGTCAGGCAAACGTGAAACCGTTGCGCCGCGAGATGAACACATGGGTAATTTCCGACGACCTGCTGGGGGTCAGCAGTGTTGATCGCTGAAGGAGAGCCGCCATGCGTGCACGAAAGTTCGCCGCCGCCTGTCTGGTCGCCGGTTCCGCACTGGCCGTGACCAGCGGCGTCGCCACCGCGTCCGAGGTGACGATCCAGGGTCACTGGGAGACAGTCGCGTACTACCCGGCCACCACTCAAGGCTGGGCTGACTGCTGGAACGCCAAGGTGAACGTCGCGAAGGGCGACTGCAAGCTGAACAGCGACACCGGCGCCACCGTCGATCTCTGGGCCTGGGTGTCCTGACGTGGACGGGGGCTGGGCGCACTGTCCGGCCCCTTTCTCGTTTCAGACGTTCAGAAGGGCGCGGGTTCGGCGATCGGCTCCAGTTCCGTTTCGTGCACCCTGCCGCTGGGCGTGATCCACACATGACTGCCGTCGTCGCGGTTTTCGCAGCGCCAGTTGGAGTGGGTCTTCATGTTGTGGTGGTGGCGGCACTTCGGCCGCAGGTTCTTGATGGTCGTGTTGGTGCCGTTGTAGGGGCGGCAATGATCGATATCGCAGCGCTGGGCGGGTTGCTGACACCCGATGGCGGTGCACCTCGGGTAGCGGGCGTTGATGAGTTCGCGTTGTTTGGCGGTGGGTCGGTAGGTGTTGCTGACTTCCTCTGCCATGCCGGTGACCGGGTCGGTCAAGATCCGCTTCCAGATGCCGCCTGCTGCGATGTCCTGGGCGACGTGGGTGGGGATGGGTCCGTATCCGGCGAGCATGCCCGGGTCATCGGTGAGACCGAGGAGGGCGGTCACCGGCATGGTCAGGTAGACCATGGTTTGTCCCTGCGGTGCCGGGGTGTCGAGGCCTAGCAGCAGGTCTCGGGCGACGTCGGCGCGTTTCTGGTCCAACGTTCGGTCGTCTTTGGGAAGGCTGCGCGCGATCCGGTCGATGTGGTCGTAGGCCATGGCGGTGTCGTGGGCGGTCATGCCCAGGCGAAGTTCGGCCATGCCGTCGTCGAGGTTGGTTTTCCAGACCAGCCTGTCTTTGCGTTTCTCTTCGTGGCGGCGTTCGGCGGCTTTCGGGTCGAGTTTGTGGATCAACGTCTGGGCACGGCGGCGGACTGAGGTGTGGGTACGGGTGGGCGCGTAGGCGAGGAGATCGGCTTCGGCGATCGACGCTTGGGGTTCCTTCAAGATCTGCAACTGGTCCACGATGAGCCGGGCTTTGCCCTCATCGATGGCCCCGGCCGACAGGGCCGCCAACACTCGGGGGCGT
>NZ_MUMH01000214.1 GCF_002155965.1 Allokutzneria sp. NRRL B-24872 | reverse complement strand
CCACGACCCAAGATCAAACCACGTCAAACGAACCAACTTTGAGGACAGGCCCTAGCCGGTTGTCCTGGTCGGCCGGGGTCTGGTGGTCGTGGTCGGTTGTTCAGTGGTGGGCCGGGGCTTGGGCTTGGTCGTCGTGGCGGTGGTTCCCGGCGCGGCGGCCTCCGAGCCCGCCTCGGCCACCACCCCGGTGCTGACCTGCACGGTGATCACCGAGCCGCCACCGCTCTGGCCGATCACCGTGCCCTTGGGCCTCTGGCTGGCCTTCTGCACCACGCGGACGGTGAAACCCGCGCTCTCCAAGCGTTCCCGCGCCTCGGCCAGGCTGAGCCCGACGACCGACGGGGCGCGCTCGCGCACCTCCGGCTCTCGGCGTTCGCGTTCCCCGTCGGCGTAGCGGTCCTCGACCTCGGGCAGCTCCACCCGCTCCATCGCGGTCATGATCCCGGGCTGCTCCCCCGCGCCGTTCATCGCGTGGAACCACGTGCGCGCCGGGTACTTGCCGCCGTAGATGTAGCGGCCGCCGGAGCACGGGCGCGGCGGCAGCGACCCGCCCGGATCGCAGAGCGTGGTCGGGCTCGGCGAGTCGTCGAAGGTGAACACCGCCGCCGACAACTGCGGTGTGTAGCCCAGGAATCCCGAGGACTTGTGCTCCTGCGTGGTCCCGGTCTTGCCCGCCATCGGCCGGTCCCAGCCGTACTCCTTCGCGGCGGCCCGCGCCGTCCCGGTCAGCGCGTCCTTGCTGAGCCCGACGGTCATCGCGTTGGCCAGCCCCGGCTCCACGACCTGCGCGCACGGCGGCTCGGTGAGCGGGACGCGGCGCCCGTGCCGGTCCAGGACCTCCTCCACCGGGCTCGGCGGGCACCACGTTCCGCCGCTGGCCAGGGTGGCGCCGACGTTGGCCAGCTCCAACGTGCTCGTCGGCGTCGGGCCGAGGGTGAAGGAGCCGTAGTTCTGCTCGGAGAAGAACTTGCCGATCGAGCGCTTCTTCGGGTCCTCGCCCGCGCGCACCGTGTTCAGCGACCGCAATCCCAGTCGCACGGCCATGTCCACCGTCGCGGGCACGCCCGTCTTCTCCAGCAGCTGCACGAACGTGGTGTTCGGCGAGGTCGCGAGCGCGTCCTGCATGGACATCCGCTCGGGATACTCCCCCGCGTTCTGCACGCAGTACTTGCGCACCCCCTCCGCGCCCATCGGGCAGCTCGCGGCTCCGCCCATGAAGACGTTGGAGGTGTAGGAGCCCGGCACCGGGAGGCTGTCGTTGATCCCCATGCCCTTCTCCAGCGCCGCGGCGGCGGTGAAGATCTTGTAGATGGAGCCCGCGCCGAGGTTCTGCATCGCGTACGGCAGGCCCAGCGTGGTCTCGTGCTTGTCCCGGTCCAGGCCGTACGCGCGGTTCGCGGCCAGCGCCACGACGCGGTGCTTGTCCTTGCCCGGCTTGACGATCGCCATCGCGTTGGCCGCGTGCTCGGTGTCCGGCGGGACCTGCCCGTCGACGGCGGTCTTGGCCTTGGTGAGCGCGTCGCGGTCGAGCGTGGTCTTGATCGTGTAGCCGCCCCTGCGCAGCTTGTCCTTGGACAGCCCCGCGCTCTCCAGGTACTTCGTCACGTAGTCGCAGAAGTAACCCGCGTCGCCGGTACCGATGCAGCCGTTGGGCGGGCGGGCAGTCTCCGGGGCCAGGCCCAGCGGCGCCTTCTTCTCCGCCTCGGCCATCTCGGCGGGCAGCCGGTGCTGCTTGGCCATCTCGTCGATGACCACGTTGCGCCTGGCCAGCGCGCGCTCGGGGAAGCGGTAGGGGTTGAGCCCGCTCGGCTCGTTCACGATGCCCGCCAGCAGCGCCGCCTGCGCCACCGTCAGGTCCTCCTGCGCGATGCCGAAGTAGGTCTGCGCGGCGGCGGCGATGCCGTAGGAGCTCTGTCCGAAGGGGACGGTGTTGAGGTAGCGGCCCAGGATCTCGTCCTTGGTGAGCACCCGCTCCAGCTGCAACGCCGTCCGCAGCTCGCGGAGCTTGCGCGCGGCCGACTGCTCGCGGGCCTTGGTCTGCTCCAGCTTCGTCTCGGCCGCGATGTGCGTCAGGTAGTTCTTCACGTACTGCTGGGTCAGCGTCGACCCGCCCTGGGAGACCTTGCCGCGCAGGGTGTTCGTGACCAGCGCGCGGCCGATCGCGACCAGGTCGACGCCCTCGTGCTCGTAGAAGCGCTGGTCCTCGATCGCCACGATCGCGGCCTTCATCGTCACGGCGATCTTCTCGGCGGGCACGAGCACCCGGTACTGGTCGTACAGGTGCGCCAACGGTTTCCCCGTCGTGTCCTGCATCGTGGTGAGCAACGGCGGGTCCTTGGCGACCAGCTCGGTCGCGGTGCTGTCCACCGTGTCACCGGCGCGCACCGCGACCATGCCCAGCGCGCCGACACCGGGGAAGAGCACCGCCGCCAGCAGCACCCCGGTGAGCACGCACAGCGCCAGCAACCTCAGCTTCGGCCGCTTCCGGTGCCGAACCGGCTCGTCGTCCCAGGTGAGATCGGTGATGTCGAGCTTGTTCGACACCCTGATCGAGACCCTGTCCCGCACGCCTCCCCCATCCCCGTGGTGCTGTTCCCCTCAGGTGTAGCCGTTTCGGGTTCCAGCGCCGTGCACCGCCACGCGCACGATGGGGTGGCCGGGCGGGGTCAGGGACCGACGTGGCTGCCAGTGATCAACTCCTGCTCCTCGTCACCCACCGGGGCGTTGTGACAGGGGGCCGGGCCGCACAGCTGGATCGGCAGCACGCTCACGTTGTTGAGCACCTCGATCGGCGTCGGCCGGGTGTCCAGTCCGAGTCCGATCGCGTGCGCCGGAGCGCTCACCGCCATCATCGCGGCGGTCCCGGCGAGAACGGCGGCGACCCGCTTTGTCGGTGACACCTAGATCATCTCCACTCATTCGCATCCGATTGATCGCGCAAGCAATTTCCAGGGCTCGCCGGAAAGGATAACGATCGCACCTGTCACCCAAAAGAGAAGGCCCGCCAGAGAGCGCCGGCGGGCCTTCTGGAGAAACGGGCGAATCAGCCCCTTTCGATCTCCACACTGGTTCCGCTGTTGCCGATGCGAACGGTGTTCCTGCTGCCGCCGTTGTTGCTGATCACCGTGGTGTTGCCGTGCGATCCGGTGTTCTCGACGGTCGAGCGGTTGCCGTGCGCGCCGTTGTTGCTGATGACGGTGGTGTTGCGGTGCGAGCCGGTGTTGCGGACAGCCGAGGAGTTGCGGTCGCTGCCGTTGTTGCTGACCACCGAGGTGTTGCGGTGCGAGCGCAGGTTGACCACGTCGCTGTCGTTGGAGTTGGCGTCGTTGTTGCCGATGACCGAGCGGTTGCGGTCGGCGCCGGCGTTGACCGCCCTGGAGCGGTTGTCGGAGGCGTTGGTGTTGCCGACGGCAACCTTGTTCAGGTTGGCCCGGTGGTTGGCGACCGCGATGTCGTTGCGGTGCGCGCCCCGGTTGACCGCGACCACGTCGTTGCGGTTGGCCGACCGCGCCTGACCTGCGCCTCTGTACCCCTCGTTGATGATCACGACCTGGTTGCCGGTGGCGTTCTTGTTGCGCACCGAGCTGCGGTTGCCGTTGGCGTTGTGGTTGCTGACCCCGGTGTCGTTGTCATCGGAGCCGACGTTGTCGACCAGCGTGTCGTTGCGGTCGGCGTTCTTGTTGCGCACGCCGGTGCGGTTGCGGTTGGAATCGTCGTTGCGCACACCGACGCGGTTTCCGACCGCTCGGTGGTTACCGACCTCGACGTCGTTGTCGTCCCCGCCGGTATTGCCCACCACGACGCCATTGGCACCGGAAGCGGGGACGGCGGGAGTGGCGTGAGCGGTTCCCGCGCTGAACGGCACCAGAACTGCCAGCGTCGCCGCCACGAGCACGGCACGGCCAACCGCACGATCGGTTTTCACCACATTCTCCTTCTCCAGACAAAAAACGGGCTCGCACCCCGAGGAGTTGTTCCGATTCCGAAGTTACCTTTTTTCATTTCCCCGGTCGGGTAGAACTCCTCCGTCGCAGCTAGAACTGCGTTCGACCGTTCCGGGCACCATGCGGCGCTCTCGCTGAGTCACCTTTCCCGCACCTCGTCACCCGCCAGTAGGAGCGCTGTTCCATCCATGCGGCCCAGCGGGAAATGCCTGAAGACGAGCCTGGCGGTGATGATCAGTCTGCTATGGACAGTGCCGACCTCGGCGTTTGGAACGCGGCGCCGGAGGTACCGCCAATGGGGTGCGGCTCGCCCAAGCCGGGGCGAAGCTGCCGCGACATCCGGAAGTCCTTGCCCGGCAGGCACTTCGACGAACTGGTGGTGATCTGTGCCGACCGAGTCCGCTGAGCAGCCCCGCCGCGCGCGCATGGTGCGCGGCGGCCCGTTGATGGTCGAAGGCCCCGTCGAACTCGTCGACGCCGACGGCAACACCGTGCTGTGCGACCGCTTCCAGG
The DNA here is from genome assembly GCF_002155965.1 of Allokutzneria sp. NRRL B-24872. Taxonomy (GTDB): domain Bacteria; phylum Actinomycetota; class Actinomycetes; order Mycobacteriales; family Pseudonocardiaceae; genus Allokutzneria. Next base: position 1,997 of record NZ_MUMH01000214.1, on the reverse strand, counting down.
TCGCCATTTGCATGTGCCGCAGGAGCAAGCGCTACCCGATCTGCGACACCAGCCACCGGCCCCGGACGTCACGGGCTTCGCAGGAGTGAGCTGCGCCCCTGGGACCAGCAGGCCATCACGTGGTCCGCGAGGTGGGTCTCCAGCAGTCCCGTGGCCTGGATGCCCAGCACCACGTCGGCGGCCAGTTCCGGCTCGTGGTGCAGGAGGTCGCCGAGCACGTCGTGCCGCAGCACCTGTTCGTGCACCGCGTCCGCCTCGATGTGCTCGGTGTAGAAGCGGATGCACACCGGGTGGGCTCCCATGCGCTCCAACGCTTTCTCCATCCGCTTCGCCGCCGGTCCCGTCGTGATCTCCGTCGCCGCGAAGTGCCCCACCAGCGCTCCGCGCAGTCCCCGGTGCAACCCGAACAACGACATCATGTTGACCACCGCGAGCGCGGGTGCCGGAACGTCGTCGATGTGCGCCAGGTACCCGGAGTCCAGTCCCGCCCCGTCCATCAGGTCCGCGAACAGCTGCGAGTGCATCCGCTCCGCTCGCCCGCCGCCGAACTCGTCGTACTCCACCGCCACCAGTGCCGCTTTCGCCTTGCCCCGCAGGCGCGGCAGCACCCAGGCGTGCGGGTCGGCTTCCTTCAGGTGGTAGATCGAGCGGTGCACGAAGTACTCCCGCATCTGCCACCACTCCCCTTCGTCGCAGAGGTGCCCCGAGACCCCCGGGCTGTCCACCAGCAACCCGTCCACCTCCCCCCACACGTCGTCCCCGCCCGGGGTGTCGCGCCGCAACGCCCCCAGGAAGGCTTCTTCGAGCAGCGCCCGGAACCGCAGCAGCTCCGGGTTCCACTCCCACGCCGCGCTCACCTCGGGGAATCCCTGGTAGTGCAGCTCGTAGCAGGCGTAGAGGGCCAGTTGGAGGTCGTGCCCGTAGGCATCGACGGGCGCACACGGCAGTGCTGCCCCGGTCGGCGCTTCCGAGAGCGTCGTGAACAGGGCTTCGGTCAACGGACCGACCGCCCTCGGCAACGAGCGAGTAGTAGTCACAGGCTCGGGCTACCCCGAATATTCCTGTCGAGACGCGGCACTTCCCGTCAGAACGGCGCCGGGTCCGCGATGGGTTCCAGTTCCGTTTCGTGGACCCTGCCGCTGGGTGTGATCCACACGTGGCTGCCGTCGTCCCGGTTCTCACACCGCCAGTTGGAGTGGGTCTTCATGTTGTGGTGATGGCGGCACTTCGGCCGCAAGTTCCGGATCGTGGTGTTCGTGCCGTCGTAGGGGCGGCAATGATCCACATCGCAGCGCTGGGCCGGTTGCTGGCATCCGATCGCCGTGCACCTCGGGTAGCGGGCGTTGATCAACTCCCGCTGCTTCGCTGACGGCCGGTAGGTGTCGCTGACCTCTTCTGCCATGCCGGTGGCGGGGTCGGTCAAGATCCGCTTCCAGATGCCACCGGCGGCGATGTCCTGAGCGACGCTCGTGGGGATCGGCCCGTATCCCGCCAACATGCCGGGGTCGTCGGTCAAGCCGAGCAGGGCGGTCACGGGCATCGTGAGGTAGACCATCGTCTGGCCCTGCGGCGCCGGGGTGTCCAGGCCTAGCAACAGATCCCGTGCGACATCCGCGCGCTTCTGGTCCAGAGTTCGGTCGTCCTTCGGCAAGGACTTCGCGATGCGGTCGATGTGGTCGTAGACCATCGCGGTGTCGTGGGCGGTGAAGGCCATCCGGAGTTCGGCCATCCCGTCGTCCAGGTTGGTCTTCCACACCAACCTGTCCTTGCGCTTCTCCTCGTGACGGCGCTCAGCTGCCTTGGGGTCGAGCTTGTGGATCAACGTCTGAGCACGCCTGCGAACCGAGGTGTAGGTACGGGTCGGGGCGTAGTCCAGGAGATCCGCCTCGGCGATCGAGGCTTGCGGTTCCTTCAAGATCTGCAACTGGTCCACGATCAGCCGGGCCTTGCCCTCATCGATCGACCCCGCCGACAACGCCGCCAACACTCGGGGGCGT
>NZ_MUMH01000213.1 GCF_002155965.1 Allokutzneria sp. NRRL B-24872 | reverse complement strand
GCCGCCACCATCGCCGTCCGCCTCGGCCGACGCGGACGGCGATGGTGGCGGCGAGGGTGGGGCGGAGGTCGGTGAGCTGGCGGGTGGCCGCCCAGCCCCGGGTCCACTCGATGAGCGATTCGGTCGTGCCGGGGGCCATGGCGTGTCCTTCGCGTCACTGGTTCGGTACTCTGAGGCGGTGACGCTAGCACTCGATACCGGCAACAGTCACCACGCGCTGCGGCTGGAGACCGCTGTCGCGCTGGTCAACGCGGTGACGGGGGAGAACTGCGGTGGTGTGCCCGAGCACCTGACCGAGGCGGAGGTCGGGCGGCTGGCCGGGCTCGCGGTGGATCTGCGCGCGGTGATCGAGGCGATCGCCGGTGGTGATCATGACGCGGCGGCCGGGGTGGTGAACCGGTTGCTGGTCGAGAGCGAGGCGCGCCCTCGGTTGCTCCGGGACGGTGCCGGGCCGTGGCACCTGGCCTTTCACGACGCTGAGGCGGATGTCGTGCGGCGGTGGACGGCGGGGTTCGCTGTGGCGTTCGCGGCGGTGCTCGGTGATGACTCCGCGCAGCGGCTGGGGTGTTGTGCGGCGCCGCGGTGTGATCGGGTGTTCGTGGACGGCAGCCAGGGGCGGACGAAGCGGTTCTGCGGGGTGGCGTGCCAGAACCGGGTGAAGGCGGCGGCTTACCGCAGGCGTGGAAAGGTCGTGGAGGTTTCGTGAAGCGGCGGTTGGCCGGTGTTCGGCGTGGCAATGTCCATGGTGTGAAGCTTGTTGCCGCTGTCGGAGTGTTGTTGTTGAGCGCGTGCACGTCGGCGCCGCCCCCGCCTCCTCCGCCGCCTGTGCCCGAGCCGTGCCTGAAGGTCACGACGGGGATCGTGGACGCGGCGTTGGGGTTTCGGCAGATGGGGTTGTACGTGACCAACTGCGGGGCCAAGGTTGCCGAGGTCAACGGCTATCCGGCGGTGAAGTTCTTCGACGCGCAGGGGAATCTGCTCGATCTGACGGTGGGTCGCAGTGCGACCGACGATCCCGGTGCGAAGCCGTTGACGATCAAGCCCGCTGAGCAGTTGGTGGCGCACCTGTCGTGGCGGAACACGGTGACCGACATCGACCGGGTGCCGTATACGGCGACGGCGTTGGAGATCGCGCCGTTGGAGGCGATGCCGGGTCAGAAGGTCGATCCGAAGACGAAGCTCGACCTGGGCAACACCAGTCGGGTCGACGTGACCGCCTGGATGCCGAAGAAGTGAGCGGCCTGGTCCGCGGGCTCGGTCTGGCGGACGCCGTGGTGGTGGGCCTCGGCGCGATGATCGGCGCCGGGGTCTTCGGCGTTTTCGCTCCGGCCGCGGCGGCTGCTGGTTCGGGGTTGCTGGTCGGGTTGGCGGTCGCGGCGGTGGTGGCGTACTGCAACGCGACGTCCTCGGCGCGGTTGGCGGCTCTGTATCCGGAGTCCGGTGGGACTTATGTCTACGGGCGTGAGCGGTTGGGGCAGTTCTGGGGCTACTTGGCCGGGTGGTCCTTCGTTGTCGGGAAGACCGCTTCGTGTGCGGCGATGGCGTTGACGGTCGGGTTGTACGTGTGGCCGCAGCGGGCTCATCTGGTGGCGGTCGTGGCCGTGGTGGTGGTGACGGCGCTGAACTACGTGGGGGTGAAGAAGGCCGCGCGGGTGATCGTCGCCGTGGTGCTGGTCGTGTTGGCCGGTGTGGTGGTGCTCGGGCTCAGCGCGTCGGGCCTTTCGGTCGTTGAGCTGGGGTCTGTGGGTCTCTCCGGTGGTTTCGGGGTGTTGGAGGCGGCGGGGCTGCTGTTCTTCGCCTTCGCCGGGTTCGCGCGGGTGGCGACGTTGGGTGAGGAGGTCCGCGATCCGGCTCGCACGATTCCGCGCGCGATCTCCGTCGCGTTGGTGGTCACGTTGGTCGTGTACTCGCTGGTGGCGGTGACGGTGTTGTCGGTGCTCGGTCCGGACCGGTTGGCGGAGTCGACGGCGCCGCTGGTGGATGTGGTTGTGGAGGCGGGGTTCCCGGGTTTGGCGCCGGTGGTGGGCGTGGGCGCGGCGGTGGCTGCGCTCGGTGCTCTGCTGGCGTTGGTGCTCGGGGTGTCGCGGACGGTGCTGGCGATGGCTCGTGATCGGCGTCTGCCGGTGGCGTTGGCGGCGGTGCACCCGCGGTTTCGTGTCCCGCACCGCGCTGAGCTGGCGGTCGGGGCGGTGGTGGCGGTCGCCGCCGGGGTGGCGGATCTGCGTGGGGTGATCGGGTTCTCGTCGTTCGGGGTGCTGGTGTACTACGCGATCGCGAACGCGTCGGCGTTCACGTTGGGGCGGCGGGTGGTGCCGGTGGTGGGCTTCGTCGGCTGCGTGGTGCTGGCGGTGACGTTGCCGGTGGCTTCGGTGCTCGGCGGCGCGGCGGTGGTGGTCGTGGGCGGGGTGCTGTACGCGGTCCGTTAGGTTTCGATCATGTCCTCCGGTCAGGTGCCGTTGTGGGTGCCCATCGTCGTCGGTCTGCTCGGTCTTCTCGGTGCTCTCGGAGCGCAGCTCGTCGGCGGGTGGCGGGAGGATCGTCGGTGGCGGCGTGAGGTGGAGCGCGAGGACCGGCGGTGGGAGCGGGAGCGCGATGCGCGCCGGTTCGAGGCGCGGTCGCAGGCCTACACCGACCTGGTGTCGGCGATCGAGTCCTTCGACTGGGTGCTCTACCAGGCGCGCAAGTCGCCGTCGGAGGAGGTGCTGGCGGAGTTGCGGGTGGTGAGCACGCAGGCCCGCAACTCCTTGGGCGGGGTGAACGTGCACGCGCCGGAGGCGATCCGGTCGATGTTGCGGGAGTCGATGATCCGGCGCTCCGACCTGGCGAAGCAGTTGCTGGCGGGGGAGAACGGGCCCGCGCAGGATGCGCTGTGGAAGGACGGGCAGCGGGAGTACCGGGCGCTGCGGGGCAAGATCCGCGAGGACCTCGGGCTGGACGCCGAGCAGTTGGACTGATGTCCGGTTTCTTCAAGACCGTGGCGCGCGGTCGCGGTTAGCGTGCTCGCACTGGAGTCGTTGATCGGAGAGTCATGGACGTGCAGCTGGACCTCGTGGGCATGGTCGTCGCCGACATGGGGAAGTCGCTGGCCTTCTACCGGCACCTCGGCCTGGACATCCCGGCCGAGGCCGATGCGGAGCCGCACGTGGAGGTGGCGCTGCCCGGCGGTCTCCGGTTGGCGTGGGACACCGTGGAGGGCGTGCGCTCGTTCGAGCCGGATTACGTGCACCCCACCGGGCCGATCCGGATGTCGTTGGCCTTCAAGTGCGGCAGCCCGGCTGAGGTGGACGCGGTGTACGCGAAGCTCGTCGGACTGGGCTACGTCGGGCACCGCGAGCCGTGGGACGCGTTCTGGGGGCAGCGCTACGCGGTGGTCGAGGACCCCGACGGCAACACCGCGGACTTGTTCTGCCCCAACGCTTAGGCCGGGGTCCTCGGCGCCGGGTCAGGAGTGCTGCTGTTCGATACGCTCGCGCAGGCGGTTCTCCTTGGCCTGCATCTCCGGTGTCATCGCCGGGGCGAAGTCGGCGGCCTCGATGACGGGGCGGACCTCGATCTCCACCCCGGCGCGGTCGTCGAAGGGAACCCGCTTCACCCACGTGATGGCCTCGTCGAGCGACTTCACGTTGATGATCCAGAACCCGGCGATGAGCTCCTTCGTCTCGGCGAAGGGGCCGTCGATCACGGTCCGCTTGTCGCCTTCGAAGCGCACACGAGCACCCTTGGAGCTGGGGTGGAGGCCGTCGCCTGCGAGCAGGATGCCCGCCTCGACGAGCTCGGCGTTGAACTTGCCCATGGCGTTGAGCTGCTCGACCGTCGGCAGCCCGCCGGCCTCGGACTCCTCGCTGGCCTTGACCAGCACCATGAAACGCATCGTCGCTCTCCGTCCTGAAGGGTGTGGGTGCTTTCTACCCGAGTGCCCTTCGGTGGCGCAGTGCTTCGACACCGAGTCGTTATCGCAGGTCAGGAAAGCAGAGCGGCCCGGAGTTCGGGTTGGCGCAGCAGCTCCACGACGCCGGGGGAGTCGGAGAAGACCAGGTTCGCCGTCGGCAGCACGGCCTGGCGCAGCATCGACTGGCAGACGTCGGCGAAGGGCTGCTCGCGCACGGTCAGCACGGCGCGCGCCCGGTTGGCGGCGCTGCGGGCTCGGGCCCATTCGCGCAGGCAGTAGATGACCACGCGCTGCGCTTGCACGCGGCCTCGGGTGAGCAGGGGGCGGTTGAGGCCGCAGACCTCGATCGTGGCGCGGCCCTTGGCGGTCAGCGGGTGGTACTCGCCCAGCGACAACGCCAGCACCAGGTGTTCGAAGGGGTCCTCGACCGTGGGGTCGATCAGCAGCGGTGTCCCGTCGGTGGCCACCGGGTAGCGGTCGCGCTTGACGTGGCTGTTGCACATCGAGCAGGCCAGCAGGTGGTTGAGCCAGTCGAAGGTGCGTAAAGGGTTGCGGGACAACGGTTCGTGGTGGTCGATGTCGGTGCCCTGGTTGTCGCCGCAGTACATGCAGTGCTGTCGCCCGGGGGCCATCGCGGTCAACGCCGTGCGCAGGGCTTTGCGGTCGGGGTTGGCTCGCCACAGCCTGCGCGCGTGCGTGGTCCGGCTGGCGCGCGGTGCCGTGCGCAGCCGTTCGGTGAGCCCCGCGAGCCGCCCGGCGACCTCCTCGGGCAGCTGGGCGCGGGTGAGCCTGATCATTCCTCTGACCAGCCGTGGCGCAGGCGCGCCGCGACCTCGTCGACCCTCGCGACCGGGGAGCTGGTCAGCAGGTCCTTCAACTGCTGGTAGCGGTACTTGGCGGCGTCGCTGATCTCCCCGGCGAGCACCCCGACCTCCAGTTCGACGAGTTCGCGGCGCAGTTGTTGCGCGCGTTCGGAGTACGGGGTGTCCAGGCCGAACAGCTCCGAGAGCACGGCGTCGTCGCCGCTGCCGAAGACGATCCGTTCGTAGAGGTCCTGGTCCACCACCAGCGGCGGGTCCTCGCCGTCCGGGCCGGGAAGGCGGATCAGCCCGCCCTCGTCGGCGGCCTGGCACACGTAGGGGCTGTGCGTGGTCACGATGAACTGGATGTGCGGGAAGTGCTCCTTGAGCCAGCCGCCGATCCGTTTCTGCCACGAGACGTGCAGGTGCGCGTCGACCTCGTCGATGATCACGACACCGGGCACGGTGATCACCGGGGTCTTGCCCTCCCTGCGCACCGGGAGGCTGCCGAAGGCCTCGTGGATCTGCTTGAGCAGGTCCACCACGAGCGCTGCCACCGTCCGGTAGCCGTCGCTCATCTCCCGCAGCGGGAACCTGTGCCCGCCGCGCACCACCCACAACCCGTCGGAGTCCACGCCCTCGATGCGGTAGGAGTCCGGCAGCAGCCCGTCCGCCAGCACGCGCAGCGCGGTGTCCTTGAGCTCCAAGGCGCCCGGCCGCCCTTCCAGCGAGCGCAGGTGCTGCTCGATCAACCAGCTCACGCCCTCGGCCAGCGAGGCGTCCTCGTGGAACAGGCTCGCCAGGCGTGCGACGGGGCCGGGGCTGAGCATCAGCCGCTGCGCGTCACTCGCTCCACCGGCGAGCCTGCGGAACGGCCCGTACGCAGCGCAGAACCAGCCGGTCGGGTTGTCCTGCCACGGCCCGCGGCGCGGCATGGCGCGCTGGCGTTCGGGGATCGCCTCGTGCAACGACGGCTGCACGCTGGCCCGGTAGACCTGCGTCTGCTTGTCCGGCGGCGTCCACGCCAACCCGACCCAGAACTCGTTCTTCGGTGTCCGGCCCTGCCCGATCAGCCGGTCCACGTCCGGGTCGAAGGCCAGTTGCACCCGCGCGGTGGCGGTGTCGCGGCCGGAGGTGATCCAGTTCTCGAAGTCCGGCACGAGGTTGCGCGCGACGGCGGGTCCGCTGACGGCGAGCGCGATGGCGCGCAGCAGCGAGGTCTTGCCGGAGCCGTTGCGGCCCGCGATCACCGTCCAGCCCGCGTGCGTGCCGTCCGGGCGGGTCAGCTCAAGGTCGACCTGTCGGGAGCCGTGGAAGCCCCGGATGTTGCTGAGCCTGACCCGCGAGATGTACATCCTGCGACTGTATCGTCGCGGGCTGTTGCCGGGCGTGAATGAAACCCAGGCGCAACTCAAGCGTGTTTGGTTTCGCTTTGTTCGCCCCGAGAATTTATGTGATTTCGGCATTAGTGACCCGGCCGATAGCCTCGGGTGGTGGACCAAGCACAGTCGATTCTCGCCATGGCCGACCTGGCCACTCCGATGGCCATTCGTGTGGCCGCCACGCTGAACCTCGTCGAACACGCGGGTGCGGGCGGTGCGACGACGGAAGCGCTCGCGGCCAGGTCCGGAACAGACGCGGAGGCCCTGGGAAGGCTGCTCGACCACCTCGTCGCGGTCGGCGTTTTCGAACTTGACACGGAAAAGCGCTATCGGCCGACGAGCCTCGGCGCGCAGATGAGCGAGGACGCCCCGGAAGGCGTCAAACCGCTGCTCGACATCAACTGCGCCGGTGGTCGTGCTGAACTCGCCTTCGCTGACCTGCTCGACACGATCACCACCGGCGCTCCGGCTTACCCGAAGCGGTACGGACGCGACTTCTGGGCCGATCTCGACGCGCATCCGAAGTTGCGCCGTTCCTTCGACGCGCAGATGACCTGGCGATTCCGGACGCAGATCACCCAGATCGCGCAGCACTTCGACTGGAGCCGCTTCCCACGCGTCATTGACGTCGGCGGGGGAGATGGGAACGTGCTCGCCGCGATCCTCGAAGCCCATCCCGGCGTGCGCGGGCAGGTCGTGGACCTCGCGCCGACGAGCGAGGCCGCCGCCGAGCGGTTCGCCGAGGCAGGGCTCGACGGGCGAGCGGAGGCGGTGACCGGCAGCTTCTTCGAGCCGCTGCCGAAGGGGGCCGACGCCTACGTGCTGTCGGACATCCTGCACGACTGGGACGACGAGCACGCCCGCCTGATCCTCACCCGCTGCCGCGAAGCCGCCGCACCGACGAGCACGGTCGTGGTGATCGAGCCCGTGCGCGGCGAAGGCGCCACCACCGGCATCGACCTCTTCATGCTGATGTGCTTCAACGGCAAGGAACGATCCGTCGACGAGCTGTCCGCCCTAGCCGCAGACTGCGGCCTGGCCCTCCACCGTTCCCAGGCCGTATCCAACGGCCGCACAGCCCTCGAATTCACCCCCACCCCTGGCTCCCCCGCCACCTAGGATCTCCCCATGCACACCACCGCCCGCACCCCCTCAACGCGCCTGGCCGTGGTCTAGGAAAACCCGTTTCGTACTCATAGCGGGAAAGAGAGCGCTTCCAACGGCCGCCTTGAGTACGAAACGGGAGGTCGGCGCGCCCGGCGGAGGCTCAGCGGAGGCGGTCGTAGACCAGGGCGATGGCGCCGTTGTCGCTGGTGGACTGGCTGGCGAGCTTCCACTGGCCCGCCACGAAGCCGGCGTCGAACATGCGCGGGCCGCCGCCGAGGAAGAGCGGGAAGACCATCAGCGCGAGCCGGTCCACCTCGTCGGCGGCGAGCAGGGCCTTGATGACGCTGACGCTGGAGAAAACGACGATGTCGCCGCCGTCCTGGGCGCGGAGGTCAGCGATCACCTCGGTGGTGGGCTTGTCGACGACGGTGGTGCGCTCCCACGGCGCGGTGCCGAGTGTGGAGGACAGGACGACCTTGTCGGTGTCCACGAGCCACTTCGCGAAGGCCACGTCGCGGGCCTCGGCGCCCTCCATACCGATGATCGTCGGCCAGAACCCGAGGAAGCCCTCGGCGTTGCGGCGGCCGAGCAGCGCGGTGGTGGCGGGCATCCACAGGCTGGTCATGTGATCGCGCGCCACGTCGGTGGTGGCGTAGGGCATCACCCAGCTCATGTCGTCGGGGTCGTCCTGCTTGGCGTAGTGGCCGTCGAGGGAGATGTTGATGTTGGCGACAACTCTGCGGGTCATGGGGTGCTCCTCTGGGTGATGTCCGCGGCGAGCTTGTCGAGGCTCTGGCCGAAGCCGATCTTGATGCCCGCGATGAAGTCCGCGGAGTCGACTGTGCTGTGGGTGATCCGGTAGCGGACGTCGAGGTCCGTGCCGGCATCGGTGGGCTGAAGTGCGAGAACGACGTGCGCGGTGAACGCGGTGCCGCCGTCGGGCAGCAGCGGGGAGAGCCGGTAGGCCAGGCGTGAGCCGGGAAGCGCCTCGTCGACGACTCCCTCCGCGCGTCCCACGACGACGTCGGAGCCGTCGGTGTCCTCGGCGTCGCGGTACTCCTGGACGATCCGCCCGCCCGGCCGCGCCTCGAAGACCAGCTCGGAGACGCGGAGGTCGCTGGGCGTCCACCAGCGCGCGAGCAGCTCCGGCGAGGTGAGGTAGCGCCACGCCAGCTCCGGGCTCCCGGGCAGCGACCGCTGGAACGTGAACGAGCGCCCGTCCGCCCACCCGGCCTCGGTCGCCGCGTGGCGCTCCGCCTGGACGCTGTCGGTGTAAAGCTCATACGTACCAACATGATCCGCCGCATCAGCGAGCCGGATCAGTTCTGCCGCGAGTTCTCGCAGCGCCTCGGCGCGCAACGCGTAGACACGGCGTTGGCCGGTTCGTTCGGCGGTGACGAGGCCCGCGCGCTCCAGGGCTTGCAGGTGCTTCGTCGTCTGCGGTTGCCGTGCCTCGGCCAGCTGGGCGAGCACGCCGACCGACCGGGGCCGCTGTGCCAACAAGCTCACGAGTCGCCAGCGAGCTGGGTCCGCGAGAGCCGCCAGGAGTGCGTCCATGCAGCGAGTATTCACTCAGGAGAATATTCGTGTCAAGGAATAAATCTCGGCGAGGCGTTGCGCAGGCGGATGCCGCTGAAGCCGAGCGTGCTCGCGGTGACGGTGTCCCAGAACGGCCACAAGGTCGGCAGCACCCGCAGCTCGATCCCCGCCTCCTCGTGCAACGCGAACAGGTCACCGACCGGCGCAGGCGGACCGAGCGGCTGAACGGTGCGCGTGGCGACGTGCGCGTTGTCCTGAAACGGCTCGAAATCCGACGCGGAGAAGCGGTAGGCGAACAACCGCACCGAGCGCATCGCCTCCAGCCACCCGTACTCCACCGCGTGCACGCGTGCGCTCCCCAACCACGCGCCGTCGTCCACAGTGGACGAAGGAGTCCTCCACGCCATTGCGCGCGGGCACTGCCGGGGGAACCAGTAGTCGGGCGAGCGCGCCGCGTCCACGGCCCACACGTAGGCCTCGGGCTGGCGCGCGGTGGCGGCGACGTGCGGCACGAAACGCGTGATGTTCGGATCTTCGGAGAAGTGCAGGACTTCGCCCGCGGCGGCTCTCATACCGGCAGGATTCAGCACACGATGCTGCTCGTGCCCAGCGACCCGCAGCGGTGCGCAAGATCGCGGAGAGCGAGGACGCGGTCTACCGGGGCTGGATGGCGCGCGCGAGCAGTACGCGGACCTCGCGCGACAACTGGGCGACACGCTGGGACTGCCGTTCGTGACAGCGGACTTCGTGGTGCGCGAGGGCGGCGGCTGGCGGCTGGTGGAACCGGAGGAGCTGATCAGGGCGCTGCGGACCGGTGGCCCCGTGGGAGGGTTCGGGGCCACCGGCGTTACCGCTAGCTGCTAGTCCCAGTCGAGCGCGCCGCCGGACTGGTACTCGATGACCCTGGTCTCGAAGAAGTTCTTCTCCTTCTTCAGGTCCATCATCTCCGACATCCACGGGAACGGGTTCTCCGTCGCCGGGAACACCGGCTCCAGCCCGATCTGGGCGCAGCGCCGGTTGGTGATGAAGTGCATGTACTGCTCGCACAGCTCGGCGTTGAGCCCGAGCAGCCCGCGCGGCATGGTGTCGCGGCCGTAGGCCACCTCCAGCTCGCACGCCTCGGCCAGCATGGTGCGCACCTCGGCCTGGAACGCCGGGCTCCACAGGTGCGGGTTCTCGATCTTGATCTGGTTGATCGCGTCGATGCCGAAGTTCAGGTGGATCGACTCATCGCGCAGGATGTACTGGTACTGCTCGGCGATGCCGACCATCTTGTTGCGCCGGCCGAGCGAGAGGATCTGGGCGAAGCCGGTGTAGAACCACATGCCCTCGAACACCACGTAGAAGGCGATGAGGTCGCGCAGGAACGCCTGGTCGGTCTCGGGCGTTCCGGTGCGGAAGTCCGGGTCCTCCAGGTGCTGGGTGTAGGCCAGCGCCCACGCGGCCTTGTCGGTGATCGACGGGACCTCGCGGTACATGTTGAACAGCTCGCCCTCGTCCAGGCCGAGGCTCTCCACGATGTACTGGAAGGTGTGGGTGTGCACCGCCTCCTCGAAGGCCTGGCGCAGCAGGTACTGGCGGCACTCCGGGTTGGTCAGGTTGCGGTACACGGCCAGCACGATGTTGTTGGCCACCAACGACTCCGACGCGGCGAAGAAGCCGAGGTTGCGCTTGAGCGCGCGGCGCTCGTCCTCGGTCAGCCCGGTCGGGGACTTCCACAGCGCGATGTCGGCCTGCATGGACACCTCGGTCGGCATCCAGTGGTTGTTGCAGCCCGCCAGGTACTTCTCCCACGCCCAGTGGTACTTCAGCGGCAGCAGCTGGTTCACGTCCGCGCGGCAGTTGATCATGCGCTTGTCGTCGACGCTGACCCGCCCGCCGTCGCGGTTGATCTCGCCAAGCCCGCTGGTGATCTCGGTGTTCGTCACGTTCCTTCAGTCCTTAAGCAGAGGGAGGGCGGTCACTGGCAGGCTTCGCAGTCGGGGTCCTCGATCGAGCACGCCGCACCCGGGTTCAGGTCCACCGGAACAGCGGTGGCCGGAGTCGGGGTCGGCGTGGGCACGACGGGGGAGACGGCGTTGAGCTTGCCGTCGGTGCCGCGCAGCGTGCTCTTCTCCACGTGCGTCGCGGACTGCGAGCGCAGGTAGTAGGTGGTCTTCAACCCGCGCAGCCACGCGTGCTGGTACAGCTCGTCCAGCTTGCGGCCGCTGGGCGCGGCGATGTAGAGGTTCAGCGACTGGGCCTGGTCGATCCACTTCTGCCTGCGCGCCGCGGACTCGATCAGCCAGCGGCTGTCCATCTCGAACGCGGTGGCGTAGAGCGCCTTGACCTCGGCCGGGATGCGGTCGATGGCGCCGAGGCTGCCGTCGAAGTACTTCAGGTCGCCGATCATCACCTCGTCCCACAGGCCCAGTTCCTTGAGCTCGCGGACCAGGGCCGGGTTCACCACGGTGAAGTCACCGGACATGTTCGACTTCACGTACAGGTTGCGGTACAGCGGCTCGATGGACTGGCCGACGCCGGTGATGTTGGCGATGGTCGCGGTCGGCGCGATCGCCATCACGTTGGAGTTGCGCATGCCGACCTCGACCACGCGCGCACGCAGCGTTTCCCAGTCCAAAGTGGACGAACGGTCCAGCTCAAGGTCCGCGCCGCGGGTGTCGGCGAGCAGTTGCACCGAGTCGATCGGCAGGATTCCCCTGCTCCACAGGGAACCCTCGAACGTCTCGTACTTGCCGCGCTCGGCGGCCAGCTCCGCGGAGGCGGAGATCGCGTAGTAGCTGATCTCCTCCATGCTGCGGTCAGCGAACTCCACCGCGGCCTCGGACGCCATCGGCACGCGCAGCGTGAACAGCGCGTCCTGGAAGCCCATCAGGCCCATGCCGACCGGGCGGTGGCGCATGTTGGAGCGCTTGGCCTCGGGGATCGTGTAGAAGTTCACGTCGATCACGTTGTCCAGCATGCGAACCGCCGTGCGCACGGTCTTCTCCAGGCGCGCGTGGTCGATGCCGTCCGGGCCCACGTGCTGGGCCAGGTTCACCGAACCCAGGTTGCACACCGCGACCTCGTCCACCGTGGTGTTGAGGGTGATCTCGGTGCACAGGTTGGAGGAGTGCACGACACCGGAGTGCTGCTGCGGGGAACGCAGGTTGCACGGGTCCTTGAAGGTGATCCACGGGTGGCCGGTCTCGAAGAGCATGGTCAGCATGCGCCGCCACAGGTCCTTCGCCTTGACCGTGCGGTGCACCCGCAGCTCACCGCGCGAGGCCGCGAGCTCGTAGGCGCGGTAGCGCTCGGTGAACTCCGAGCCGTAGGTGTCGTGCAGTTCCGGGACCTCGTCGGGGGAGAACAGCGTCCAGTCCCCGTCGGCGCGCACGCGGCGCATGAACTCGTCCGGCACCCAGTTCGCGGTGTTCATGTCGTGGGTGCGGCGCCGGTCGTCACCGGTGTTCTTGCGCAGGTCGAGGAACTCCTCGACGTCGATGTGCCAGGTCTCCAGGTACGCGCAGACCGCGCCCTTGCGCTTGCCGCCCTGGTTCACCGCGACCGCCGTGTCGTTGGCGATCTTCAGGAACGGGACCACGCCCTGGGACTGGCCGTTGGTGCCCTTGATGTGCGCGCCGATGCCGCGCACCGGGGTCCAGTCGTTGCCGAGGCCGCCCGCGTACTTCGACAGCAGCGCGTTGTTGCTGATGCCGTGGAAGATGCCCTCCAGGTCGTCGGCGACCGTGGTGAGGAAGCAGGAGGACAGCTGCGGGCGGGTGGTGCCCGCGTTGAACAGCGTCGGCGTGGAGCACATGAAGTCGAAGGTGGAGATCAGGTCGTAGAACTCGATCGCCCGCGCCTCGCGCTCCTCCTCCAGCAGCGACAGGCCCATGGCCACGCGCATGAAGAAGGCCTGCGGCAGCTCGTAGCGGTGCTGGTCGCTGTGCAGCAGGTAGCGGTCGTAGAGGGTCTGCATGCCCAGGAACTGGAACCGCAGGTCGCGGTCCGGCACCAACGCCGCTCCCAGCCGCTCCAGGTCGAAGTTCGCCAGCTCCGGGTCCAACTGGCCCAGCTCGATGCCGCGGTGCACGAACTCCGCGAAGTAGCTCGGGTAGCGCTCGCCCATCTCGGTGTGGCTGGCCAGCTGCGAGCCGCCGTAGACGAACTCCAGCGCCTCCTTGCGGAGCTTGTCCTGCAACAGGCGCGCGCTCACGAAGGAGTAGTTCGGGTCGTTCTCCACCATCGTGCGCGCGGCCATCACCGGCGCGACGGTCAGCTCCGAGACGGTGATGCCGTCATAGAGGTTGCGCAGCGTCTCCGTGAGCACCGCGTCGGCCGAGACCGCCTCCAGGTCCGCGCACGCCTCGGTGATCACCAGCGTCAGGCGCTCGGTGTCCAACGGCTCCACCCGGCCGTCGGGGTGGCGCACGGAGAACGCCGGAGCCACCGGCTTGCTCACCACGGGCTGCTGCTTGCGGGCCTTGGCGTGCTCCTCGCGGTAGAGCACGTAGGCGCGCGCGACCTTGTGGTGACCGCCGCGCATCAGGGCCAGCTCGACCTGGTCCTGGATCTGCTCGATGTGCAGCGGGTTCTCCGGGCCGCTGTGCCGCAGCAGCGCCGTCTCCACGTGCAGCGTCAGCTCACCGATCAGTTCGCGGATGCGCGTGGAGGTGCCCGCCTCGCGGCCCTCGACCTCCAGGAAGGCCTTGGTCACCGCGACGGAGATCTTGGTCGAGTCGAAGGGGGAGGAGGTCCCGTCGCGGCGGATCACCGCGACGGAGGCCGGACGGGTGGCAGCGGACGTTGTGGCGGGCTCCGCCGGGTGCACGGTCAAAGGAAGGACTCCTGAACTAGCCGGGACGAATCTGGGGCAGACTCCACCGCCCGAACACCCAGCCTTCGGTGTTCGGCAGCGGAAAAACGGGGTGGCACAAGAGGTTCAGCGAACCCCTGCGCGGAGAGGAGCTAGAGCGCCACGGGGAGCGGGGCGGAGGTGCAGCCGGATATGCCTGGTCGTGCCGGGGCGGTGAACACGGCGCTCTCCTCGCTCGCTGGAAGCGGACCACGGGCCGCGCGGGGGCGAGGGCCGACCCGGGCCCGACGCGGGGCCGCGAGGTCGTCCGCTCGGCCCTCCCACGAGGCCGCGGACCGGGCGCGCCGGGCGGCGCACCCGTCGAATGGCAGGTCTTCGGACTCGTGGGCACTCACCGGCGGAACCGGCCGTCCTACTTGCCGTCGCTTCCCAGATCCTCGCGGACCCAGTGCTCGTGACGGCGTTCGTTCCCACTCACCGCTGCGGGGCAGTCCCGGATTCGCACCGGGTTCCCTCTTGCCTCGCAGCCCCTTTCGGGACCGCGAACCATCGACGCGGGGAATACTACATCTAGTGGTTGATCGCGCAAGCCAGCCCCAGATACCGCGTGTCCCGGCTCAGTGGTGATTGTCATAAGCCCTTGCGCATGGCCCTGACGCCGACGGTCAGACCGACCGCGGCGAAGCCGAACGCGGTGAGTGAGCCGTACAGCACCGCCGGTTCGGCGAAGCGCCCGGCGAAGAGCAGTCGCTCGGCGTCCACGAGATGGGACACGGGGTTGAGCGAGGCCACCACGCGCAGCCAGTCTGGCCCGGACTCCACCGGCAACAGCACACCTGACAGCAGCAACACGGGAAACATGACCATCTGGGTGACGCCGTAGAACAGCTGGCCGCTCGGCCGCGAGGCGATCGCGAGCACGTAGGACAACGCGATCAACCCCGACCCGAACACCACCAACAGCGCCAGCCCGGCCAGCACGCCGAGCGGGAACAGCTCGAAACCCAGCGGCACCGCCACCGCGATGATCAGCAGCGCCTGCACGAGCAGCAGCAGGAACTCCTTGAGCGTGCGGCCGAACAACAGCGCCGGGCGGCTGATCGGGCTGACCAGCACGCGCTCGAAGGACCCGCTCAGCAGCTCGGTGAGCAGCGTGTAGCCGGACATCATCGGCCCGGTCAGGCACATCATGATCAGGATGCCCGGCACGAACCACTGCCACGGCGACGCCGCCGCCCCGCCCGGCGAGCCGGTCAGCAGCGACCCGAACAGGATCAGGAACAGCAGCGGCTGCCCCATCGTGAACAGCAGCCCGCTGGGCGTGCGCACGGTCGGCATCAGCTCGCGCAGGAACACGGTCCTGGTGTCCCACAACAGTTTCCTCACGCCGCCACCTCGTCCTCGCGCAGGCTGCGCCCGGTCAGGGCCAGGAACACGTCATCCAGCGTCGGCCGCGCCGAGGTCGCGGTCACCGCCCGCACGTCCTTCTCGCCGAGCACCCGCAGCAACTCCGGCAACGCCGTGTCCGCGCGCGGCACCCGCACCCGCACGGTGGTGGATTCCCTTGTCACAGCACCGAAGAAGACCCCGACATCGGCGGCGCGCAGCGCGTCGGCCTCCGTCGAGGTGGTCACCGTGACGCTGTCCCCGGCCAGCTCGCTCTTGAGCGCGGCCGCGGTGCCGTCGGCGATGATGCGACCGTTGTCGATGATCACCACCCGCTCGGCCATCGAATCGGCTTCCTCCAGGTAGTGCGTGGTCAGCACGATCGTCGTCCCGTAGTGCTCGCGCAGCCGCAGCACGTGCTCCCACACGTTCGCCCGGTTGTGCGGATCGAGTCCGGTCGAGGGTTCGTCCAGGAACAGCAGCTCCGGCCGGTGCACCAGCCCGATCGCGATGTCCAGCCGACGCCGCTGACCCCCGGAGAGGCTGCCCGGCAGGCGTTTGGCCATCGGCCGCAGATCGAGCAGCTCCAGCATCTCCTCCGCGCGCGCCCGCGCCGCCGCGCGCGAGAGCCCGTATGCGAGGCCCTGCGTGACGATCTCGTCGAGCACGCGGTAGCTCTCGCCCGCGCTGGAGAGCTGGCCGACGTAGCCGATGCGCTCGCGCACCCCGGCCGGATCGGTGGCGATGTCGCGGCCCGCCACGGTCGCCGAACCCGAACTCGGCGGCAACAACGTGGTCAGCATGCGCAGTGTGGTCGACTTCCCGGCGCCGTTCGGGCCCAGCACGGCGACCAGCTGGCCGGGCTCGACGTCCAGGTCGATGCCGCGCACGGCCTGCACCGGATCGGCGCGCCGCACCGGGAAGCGCTTGGTCAGTTTTCGGGCACGGATCATCGGCCCCTCCTTGCGAACGAGTTGTGGGCATGACGAAGAAGCCCTGGTGAAGGGCTGTTTCGAAGAGAAATCGGGCGAGAGGGGAAGCTTGAACGGCGCCGAGCCCGCTGTCAAACATGAAGGCGACGTTCATGTTTGCTCTGACCTGCGCAAACAGAATTGCGCGACCGCGTTTCCGCAGGTGAGAAAATGTGGCTCACGCTCCGGTATTCGTAGACGTATACTCGTCTGCGAATAGGAGGTGGGGATGGCGCGGCGCAAGGTCGGCAACCTGATGGCACTGGCGGTGCTCTCCGTGCTCGCACAGCGGCCGATGCACCCCTACGAGATGGCCTCCATGCTGCGCGCCCGCGGCAAGGACGCCGACATGGGCATCAAGTGGGGCTCGCTCTACACGGTCGTGCGCAACATGGAGAAGCACGGCCTGATCGAGGCGGCGGAGACCGTGCGGCAGGGCGGACGCCCCGAGCGCACGATCTACCGGATCACCGACGAGGGCCGCGCGGAGATGGTCGACTGGGTGCGCGAGCTGATCTCGGTGCCCGAACGCGAGCGCGTGCGCTTCCAGGCCGGGCTCTCCGTGCTCGCCGCGCTGGGGCCGGACGAAGTCGAAAGCCTGCTGCGACAACGGCTCGCGCTGCTGGAGCGGGAACGCGAGGACAAGCGCGCCGCGCACGAACGCGACTCCGCCGAGGTGCCGAGGCTGTTCCTCGTCGAGAACGAGTACGAGCTCGCGCTGCTGGACGCCGAGCTGACGTGGGTCCGCGCAGTCCTGGACGAGCTGAGCGAGGGCAGCTTCGCGGGCCTGGACCAGTGGCGGGCCCTGTACGAGACCGGGGAGGTGTCCGCCGAGCTGGCGGAGCTGGCCGAGAGGGGCAGCGTCACGGACTGAGCACAAGAACGAGCCCCGGCGAGGTGCTGCAACACCGCGCCGGGGCCCTCGACCTCGAACCGAAACCCCGCGAGGGAGCACCGGCCACAAGGTGGCAACCGCAACAATAGCCGGGCTCCTCCTCGCGCACGCCCTTGGAGGACAAGCATGTCCACGGTAGGTACCGCATTGGTGATCGGCGGCGGCATCGCCGGACCGGTCGCGGCGATGGCACTTCAGCGCGTCGGCATCGACGCGGTCGTCCACGAGGCCCACCCCGGCCCCGCGGACGGCGTCGGCGGCGGGCTCGGCCTGGCGCCCAACGGGTTGAGCGCACTCGGCCTCGTCGGCGCCGAGGAAGCCGTCCGCGACATCGGCGTCCCGGTCCCGGCCATGGTGATGCGCAGCTGGACCGGCAAGGAACTCGCCCGCTTCGGCTCGGCGGACGGATCGCCGGTCATGCACACCGTCTGGCGCTCCGAGCTCTACCGCGCCCTGTGCGACACCGCCGAACGCGCCGGAGTCGAGTTCGTCTACGGCGCGCGACTGAAATCCTTGCAGGACAACGGCACCAGCGTCACCGCGTCCTTTGTGGACGGATCGAGCGCGACCGCGGACATCCTCATCGGCGCCGACGGGGTGCGCTCCACCGTGCGCGGGATCATCGACCCGAGCGCGCCCGGCCCCAGCTCCACCGGCCTCGTCGGCTTCGGCGGCTGGTCGAGCGCGAAGATCCCCTACACCGACGGCGCGATGAACTTCGTCTTCGGCAAGCGCGCCTTCTTCAGCTACACCGTCGAGCCCAGCGGCCGCGTCGGCTGGTTCGCCAACCTCCCGCGCAAGGAGCACATGAGCATCGCCGACGTGCACGCCACCGACCTGGGCTCGTGGCTGCGCGTGCTGGAGGAGACCTTCGCCGAGGACCGCGTCCCCGCCGTGCAGATCCTGCGCGGCAGCTCACCCGACCAGTGCGTGACCAGCGGAACCCTGGAGATCATGCGGCCCGCGCCGCGCTGGCACCGAGGCCGCGTCGTGCTCATCGGCGACGCCGCCCACGTGCCATCACCCAGCTCCGGCCAAGGCGCCTCGCAGGCCATCGAGGGCGCCGTGCACCTCGCCCGCTGCCTGCGCGACCTGCCCGTCGAGGCCGCGTTCCGCGCCTACGAAGGACTCCGGCGCGAGCGCGTCGAGCGGATCACCACCGCCGCCGAGCGCACCAACCGCAACAAGGCCGCCGGGCCGATCGCGCGGGTGCTGCGCGACCTGACGATGCCGCCGATCATGCGGTTGTTCGCCAAGCCCGACCAGCTGGCCTGGCAGTACGACTACCGCATCGACTGGGACGCGCGCGTCGCGTAATAGAGGCGACACCAGCCGGGTGGCGCGCCACAATCGCGCCACCCGGTACTGGGAGGACCTGTGGCTTCAACCGTCTACAACGTCGCTTTCGACTGCGCGAACCCCTACGAACTGGCCGCGTTCTGGGAACAGGTCGTCGGGCGTCCTCGCCACCCCGAGGACCGCCCCGGCGACGCCGAAACCGTGATCGCGCTGCCCACCGGGATGAACTTGCACTTCAACCGCGTCCCCGACGACAAGCTCGGTAAGAACCGCGTGCACGTGTGCCTGCGCCCCGACCGCCCCCGCGACGCCGAAGTGGACCGCCTGCTGGCCTTGGGCGCGCGACTGGTCGACTACAAACGCAACCCCGAAGGCACCGGCTGGGCCGTCCTCGCCGACCCCGAAGACAACGAGTTCTGCGTGCTCCGCCCCCTCCCCACCACCTAGAACCACCCCTCAACGGCCGCTTCCGGTACGAAACGGGAGTGCGGCGGGCGTGGGGCGCGGGGGGACTGGAGCCCTGCGTCAGGAGTAGGAGAGCCGCCGCAGCAGGGACTCGGCCGGACCGGAGCGCCCCGCCCGGTCGAGCCACGCGGCGCCGAGCACGGTCACCGCCCACACGCCGAGCCCGACCAGCGACGCGGACACCACGCTGAGCTGGCCGACGAGATTGAACAGGTAGGGCTCGGCGATGACGAACCACGCGACGGACTGCGCGAGGTAGCAGGTCAGCGATCGCTGCCCGCACGCCACGAGCGCGGTGACCACGGGCCCTGACCGAAGCCGCCGGGCGATCAAGGTGAACAGCGCGCCGTAGCCGATGCCGACCGCGTAGCCGGACAGCGTGTGCAGCACGCCCGCGCCCACGTTCGAAGCCACAACCCCAGTCGTGACAAGGGTTTGCGGGATGCCGCCGAGCGCGCCGACACCGATGCCGATGCTCGCCACGCGGCGCAGCAGAGCGGTGTTCTCCAGCACGCGCTCGCGCGCCGCCCAGATCCCGATCAGCAGCGGGCAGATCGACATGATCGCGTTCATCGGCGTCAGGAACGGGAACGTCGTCACGCGCATCAGCGCCATGGACAGCGGATCGGTCGGCGCCACGTCGGGCACGGGCATGGGGGAGGACATGACGAAGCCGTAGACCACCGCGCCGAGCACCGCCCCGATCCCGGCAGTCACGAAGATCCGCCGAGAGCTCCAGTGCACCGCACCCGCGAAGCACAACGCCAACAGGCCGTAGGAAGCCAGGATGTCGCCCGGGAACAGCAACAGCACGTGCAGGAAGCCGAAGACGATCAACCACAGGCTGCGCTTGCGGAGCTGCCGAGGATCGCGCCTGCGCAGGATCAACACCATCCCGTAGCCGAAGAGCGCGGCGAAGAGCGGATATCCCCGGCTGTCCACGAACAGCGTGAGCAGCGCCTGCACGACGGTGTCGGCGGCTGACAGGGACGCGACGGCACCGCCGAAGGCGCCCCCGTCGGCCAGGAACTGCGCGTGGGCCAGCGCGATCAGGCTGAGCATGACGCCCCTGGCCAGGTCGGGCGCGAGGTCACGCCGGGTGGAGAGCTGCACGGGTCCCCCTGAACGAGTAAGATACGGACGCGTATCTAACGTAAGCTACGGCAGCGTATCTAACAAGGGGTGGTGTGCGGTGGGCCCGACACGGCGACGCGGCGAGGAGCTGGTGACGGCGATCCACGAGGCCGCGCTGGCCGAACTCGCCGAGAACGGACTGGGCCGACTCAGCATGGAAGGCATCGCGCGGCGCGCGGGCACCGCCAAGACCTCGCTCTACCGGCGCTGGGCGAGCCCGGAGGAGGTGTTGGTCGACGCCATCGGCGCGGCCTACCCGAGCGACGGCGTCTCCGCCTCCGGCGACGACCTGCGCGGCGACCTCGTCGAGTCGCTGCACCGGCTGCTGGAGTGGTCGCGGCACCCCACGGCCCAGGCCGTGCAGGCGATCCTGCTGGAGCGCACGCGGCACCCGGAGCTGATCGCCGCGCTCTACGACCGGGTCTTCGACCCCGCGGGCGGGCGGTTCTGCGCCACGGTCCTGCGCCACTACGCCGAGCGCGGCGAAGTCGACGCCGCCAGGCTCACCCCGGCCGTGCTCGACATCGGCGAGGCGCTGGTCATGAAGTACGCGCTCGACCACGGCGCCGAACCACCGCAGGCCTACCTGGAGTCCATTGTGGACGAAGTGATCCTGCCAGCGGCCGGATTCAGTCCTCCGGGGTCCAGTCCAGCAACCTGACCCGCGCCACCGTCTTCAGGTGACGGCGCATCGCCGCGCTCGCCGCGCGCGGGTCACCGGCCCGGATCGCCTCGGCGATGGCGTGGTGCTGGGCCAGTGACCGAGACGGGCGGCCGGGCTGGCGCAGCGACTCGCGGCGGCTCTCCGCGACCTGGCCGGAGATCGCCTTCATGAAGTCCGCCAGCAACGCGCTGCGCGCCGCCGCCGCGATCGCCTCGTGGAAACGCCGATCGCCCTCCTCCACCGCGCCGCCGGACTCGATCAGCTCTGCCATCAGCCCCAGCGCCGCGTCGATCCGCGCCAGGTCCTCCTCGGTGCGGCGCTCGGCGGCCAGCTCGGCGAGCTTGGTCTCCATCGCCTCCCGCGCCTCCAGCACGTCGGGCAGCCTGCGCCTGCGTGCCTCCAGCTCGGTCACGGGCTCGCCGTCGAGGGTGTCGGCGCGCAGGAAGATCCCGCCGCCCTGGCGCACGTCGACCAGACCCTGCACTTCGAGCACCACCACGGCCTGCTTCACCGACGCCCGGCTGACCTGGAGCCGCTCGGCGAGATCGCGCTCGGTCGGCAGCTTGTCGCCCCGGCCGAGGCCGTTGGTCGTGACGTACTCGCGCAACCGGTGCAGCACCTGCTCGTAGAGGCGCGGTCGGCCCAGCGGGCGCAACGGTTCGGGCACATGATCAGGCTAACACCACCCTCCGTGGCCGGTCGGCGAATTCAAGTCTCCACATCAGCGACAAAGCTCCGGCCCCCGCCGAATGGTGAAGCCCATTCAATTCGCGTTTGTGCATACTGCCGTTGCGGGGTCGATATGTCCCCGCAATCCCGTTGAGAGGAAGTCATGCGCTTTTCCCTGATCGCCGGTGCCGTCATCGCCTCCGCCCTCGTCTCCGGCGGCACTGCCGTCGCGGCCGAGTCCCAGGTCGCCGGCGCGCAGAGCCTGTGCTTCGTGGTGGCCAAGCGGGACACCCCGATCTTCGACATCGCCACCGAGAGCCAGGTCGGCACGCTGAAGAAGGGCAAGTCGAAGGATTCCGCCTGCAAGGCGATCGAGCGCTTCGTCAACCTCAAGGGCGACAAGACGATGGTCTTCGAGGGCGATGTCTCCATCAACGCCAGGGTCTGAGTGAATTCCGTCAACGAGAGGTAGTCGTGCGCGTTTCTCTCATTGTCGGCGCGGTGCTCGCGGCTTTCGCCGTCACGACCGTCGCCGAGGCGGCCCCAGCGGCGTGCTCGGTGGTCGCCCAGTACAACGGCACCAACATCTACAACAAGTCCAACATGCCCGTCGGCACGCTCGCCAAGGGCAACTCCCGCTCCTCGGAGTGCTCCACGAAGCGCTACAACAACCGCTCCGTGGTGTTCCTCAGCGGCGGCGGCAGCTACGTCGAAGCCGCCTACGTGAAGATCACGCACGGCGCCTGACCGGCTCGCGGCGTGCTCCCCGGTGCTTGACACGGCGCGGGGAGCACGCCGATATTGGCTGAGCCAATTGGCCAATCCGGGAGCCGCCGATGTCACCCGAGCTGATCTCCATCCTCATACTGGCCCTGGTCTTCACCCTGGCCACCACGCTGTCGGTGAACATGGGCGGACTCGGCTTCGCCGCGGCCTTCCTGGTCGGCACCACGGTCGGCGGCCTGACTGCCGAGAAGGTGCTCAGCGGCTTCCCCGGTGACATCTTCGTGGTCCTGGTCGGGGTGACCTACCTCTTCGGCATCGCCCGCGCCAACGGCACCGTCGACCGGCTGGTAGACCTCGCGGTGCGCGTGGTCGGCGGGCGCATCGCGGTCATCCCGTGGGTGATGTTCGGCGTCACCGGCCTGCTCACCGCGATCGGCGCGGTCAGCCCCGCCGCGGTCGCCATCGTCGCGCCGATCGCGCTCAACCTGGCCAACCGCTACGGCATCAACCAGCT
This sequence comes from Allokutzneria sp. NRRL B-24872, assembly GCF_002155965.1. Lineage (GTDB taxonomy): Bacteria > Actinomycetota > Actinomycetes > Mycobacteriales > Pseudonocardiaceae > Allokutzneria. The sequence goes on along the minus strand of NZ_MUMH01000213.1, from coordinate 12,418 downwards.
GCTCATGGGCGCGCTCGTGGTGCACGGCGCGCAGGCGGGCGGCTTCTCGCCGATCAGCGTCTACGGCGCGATCGTCAACGGCGTCGTCGAGCGCAACAGCTTGCCGCAGAACGAGATCGCGCTCTTCCTGGCCAGCCTCTTCGCCAACGCGGTGATCGCCGCGATCGTGTTCGTGGTCTTCGGCGGGCTCAAGCTCGGGCGCGCCGACAAGCCCGCGCAGGAGGACGCCGCGCCGCGCGAGCCGATCACCTTCCACCAGGTGCTCACCCTGCTCGGCCTGGTCACGCTCGTGGTGCTCACGCTGGTGTTCGACCTCAACGTCGGGCTGGTCGCGATCACCATCGCGGTCGTGCTCGGCGTGGCCGCGCCGAAGGTCAACGCCGAGGCCGTCAACAAGATCACCTGGCCGACCGTGCTGCTCATCTGCGGCGTGCTGACCTACGTCTCGGTGCTCCAGCAGATGGGCGCGGTGACCTACGTCGGCAACGCCGTGCGCGATGTGGGATCGCCCACGCTCGCCGTGCTCCTGCTGCTGTTCATCGGCGCGATCGTGTCCGCGCTCGCCTCCTCGGTGGGCGTGCTCGGCGCGACGATCCCGCTGGCGGTTCCGCTGCTCTCGGTGGGTCACATCGACCCGGTGAGCATGGTCGCCGCCCTCGCCGTCGCCGCCACCGTGGTCGACGTGAGCCCCTTCTCCACCAACGGCGCCATCGTGCTGGCCAACGCCCGCGATGTTGACCGCGAGGTGTTCTTCAAGCAGCTTCTGCGGTACGGCGCGATCATCGTCGCCGCCTCACCGGTGGTGTTGTGGGCTGTCCTGGCAGTAGTCGGATGAAGGGCTTGAGATGAATTCCCCGCTGTTCCCGGCGTTGGCCGAACCGACAGAGCGCGAGGCGATCCGCTTCGGCGAGCGCGCGCTGAGCTACCGCGACCTGGCCTCGGTCGCCGGGCACCTCGCGGGCGAGCTGGCCGGGGCCGGTCGGGTCGCGGTGTGGGCCACCAACAGCATCGAGACGTGCGTCGGCGTCGTCGCCGCGCTGCTCGCCGGGGTGCCCGCAGTCCCGATCAACCCCAAGATCGGCGAGCGCGAGCTGGCGCACATCCTCGGCGACAGCACCCCCGGGCTGGTCCTGAGCGCCCCCGGAACCACGCTGCCCGACGGCTTCGGCGACCTCCGGCGGATCGAGGTCGGCCTCGACGTGCCCGCCACCGCGCCGCCGAAGCTGCCCGAGCCGGGCGCCGAAGCTCCCGCGCTGGTCATCTACACCTCTGGGACCACCGGCGCCCCCAAGGGTGTTGTCCTGCCTCGGCGTTCGCTGTCCAGCAACCTCGACAGCCTCGCCCGCGCGTGGGAGTGGACCAGCGAGGACGTGCTTGTGCACGGGCTGCCGCTGTTCCACGTGCACGGACTCGGCGTCGGCGTGCTCGGACCGCTGCGCCTGGGCGGCGCCCTGCACCACCTCGGCTCGTTCTCCACCGCCGGGATCGGCGCCGAGCTTGGCGGACCGGCCACGATGATGTTCGGCGTGCCCACCATGTACAGCCGCCTGGTGGCCGACGCCGAGGCGGACCCCGAACTGGCCAAGGCGATCGGGCGCGCACGGCTGCTGGTCTCGGGCTCCGCGCCGCTGCCCGCGAGTGTGCACCAGCGCATCGCCGACGCCACCGGACAGCTCGTCGTGGAGCGCTACGGCATGTCCGAGACGCTGATGAACTGCTCCGTGCGCGCGGCGGGGGAGCGCCGACCGGGGACAGTCGGACCGGCCGTGGACGGCGTGGACGTGCGGCTCGTGGACGAGTCCGGCGCGCCGATCGAGGGCGAGGACGACAAGACGGTCGGCGAGATCGAGGTGCGCGGCCCCAACCTGTTCCTGGAGTACCTCAACCGCCCCGACGCCACCGCCGAAGCCTTCCGCGACGGCTGGTTCCGCACCGGCGACGTCGCCACGCGCGGCAAGGACGGCTACATCCGCATCGTCGGCCGCCGCGCCATCGACCTGATCAAGACCGGCGGCTACAAGGTCGGCGCCGGTGAGGTCGAGAACGCGCTGCTGGAGCACCCGGGCGTCGCAGAGGTCGCGGTCACCGGCGAACCCGATGACGACCTCGGCGAGCGCATCGTCGCCTGGGTGGTGCCCGACGGCGAGACGCCGAGCCTCCAAGAGCTGGCCGACCACGTCGCCCGGCTGCTCACCCCGCACAAGCGCCCGCGCGTCCTGCACGTCCTGGAATCCTTGCCGCGCAACGACATGGGCAAGGTCATGAAGAAGGCCCTTGGCCAGAGGAGCTAGATGGACCCGCGCAGCGCCCGTGACGTGCTCCGCCTCGTCGCCGAGTCCTTCTCCGGCTTCTCCGAGATCAGCGGCGAGGTCTCCGATCCGCTCGGCTGGCCGGGTTATGCGGAGAAGCAGCGCGAGCTGAGCGCCGATCACGGGCCCCGCGAGTCCGTCCTCTGTGGACACGGGCGGATTCGCGGGGGCGGCGAGTGCGTGCTGATCTCCTTCGACTTCCGCTACTTCGGCGGCTCACTAGGCTCGCGCACCGGCGACCTCCTCGTCGGCGCCTTCGACGAAGCAGTGCGGCGCGGCCTGCCCGTCGTCTCCCTCGTCGCCTCCGGCGGCAGCCGCATGCAGGAAGGCATGCGCGCACTGCTCCAGATGCAGCGCATCGCAGGCGCGGCGGCACGACTCCGAGCCGCCGCGTTGCCGCACATCACCGTGCTGCGCAACCCCGTCGCTGGCGGAGCGTGGGCCTCGGTCGCCGGGAGCGCGGACGTGCTGCTCGCGGTGCCGGAGGCCACGATCGGCTTCGCTGGAGCACGCGTGCGCGGCGATATCGACGACATCGGCGAGGAAGCCTTCACCAGCAAGGGAAAGCTCGCCCTGGGCCAGGTGCACCGGCTCGTCGAGCTGGCCGACGTCGGCGCCGCGCTCGCCGAACTCCTGCCGCTGCTCACACCCACCACCGCTGAGGCGCCCGACGTGCCGAACGCGCTCGGGCACACCGACCTCCCGGCGACCGGCGCCGAGGCCGTGCGGCGTGCACGAGCCGCCGAGCGCCCCCGCGCCGAGACTTACCTCAACGACTACTTCGACCGCCGCTTTCCCCTGGGCAGCGCCGACCCCGGCATGCTCTGCGGCTTCGGCAGCCGGCACGGGAACACCTTCGCCTACGCCGCGCAGACCGGGACCGCCAACAACCCGGCCGGATTCCGCGCGGCCGCGCGCCTGGTGCGGCTGGCCGACCGGCTGCGCCTGCCGATCCTGACGCTCATCGACACGCCCGGAGCCGCCCACGACGCGCGCGCCGAGCGGGACGGCATCGGCCCCGCCATCGCCGAGCTGTTCACCGCCGTCGCCGACGCGAGCGTCCCGATCACCACGCTCGTCATCGGCGAGGGCGGCTCCGGGGGAGCGCTCGCGCTGACCTCGCACACCTCGGTGTGGATCACACCCGACGCCTACTTCTCCGTCATCGCACCGGAATCCGCGAACGCGATCCTCAAGCGCGAGCCCGGCGAACTCGGCGCGACGATAGATCAACTCAAACTACGACCGCAGGACCTGCTCGCGCTCGGCGCAGTGCACGGCATCGCGCGCTGAAGCTCCAGCTCCAAGCCGAAGTCGCCGGTCTCCGCCGCGATGCGCCGAACCTGATCAAGCCGATCCGCGGGCGCCCCGACGCCGAGCTGGGCGCGGGTGAGCCAGTCCCTGGCCAGCGCCAGACCGAGACCCACCTGGTCGCCGATGTCCACCGCGGCGGACATGGCCAGCGGGAAGCACCGCAGGGCCGCCTCGTACCTCCCGGTGCGCATCAGCACGTCACCGAGATCGCACCACGCCCGGCAGACGCCCGACTGGTTGCCGATGTCGCGGAACAGGGCGAGCGCGTGCCGCTGCTGCTCCTCCGCTGCGGCGTGACGGCCGAGCCCGGCGAGCAGGATGCCGAGGCAGTTCCGCGCGTTGGCCTCGGCGTCGGGATCAGCCGTCCGCCCGGCGACCGCGATCGACCTCGGGTAACAGCGCAACGCCTCGTCGTGGCGGCCCATCCGGCGGTACACGCTGCCCAGGTTGTTGAGCGCCTTCCCCTCGCCCGCGTGGTCATCGCAGGCGCGGAACAGCGTCAACGCCTCCCGCAGACCGGCGAGCGCCGCCGGGTACTGGCCCGCCTTCCACCGCACGACGCTGAGCCGCCTCAGCGCGTTCGCCCTGGTGCTCGGACACGAGGACCAAGCCGCCGTGGCGTGCAGGGCTTCGGCGTCCCGGTAGTGACACCCGCCTTCCAGGTACTGGCCCAACAACGCCGAGAACTCAGCGCTGTGCGGGCCAGCGACCGCGACCAGGGTGGAGCGCTCAGCGTCGAGCCACGCGATCGCGTCCGCGCGCGAACTGAAGACCGGAGCGGGGGAGTGCGCCACCGGACGCCGGTGCGACTCGTACGGGGCGTAGCGGTCCATCGCCGATGCGGCGGTGTGCCAGTAGTGGTGGAGCAACCTCAACTCCGCGTGCCCGTACTCAGCCGTCAGCCCGCTGGCGATCCCTTGCAACGCCTGCCGCCACCGGAGAGCGTCGCCGCCGAGCACGTCAGCGATCTCCACGACCAAGTCTTCGTTGAGGCGTTTGCGGCCGAAGGAGAAGCAGCGGTGCACGGTGTCGAAGGCGGGCAACTCGACGACGCCGCGCACCGTCCGGGCACGACACACCCGGCGGTGCACCTCGCGCTCGGACAACCCGGCCCACGCACGCAGCTCCCGCAACCGCCGCGCCACGTCGTCGACGCACCCGACCCCAGCGGGCACAGGCGGCACACCGCGTTCCATCGGCCTCACTCTCCGTGATGCTACTGGTGACCGAGGTTGACCGGAACCGACGACAACGCGGACGGCCAAAGAAGATCATTCCCTCATCCGACGCCACCGTGAGGAGCCAGAAGTGAGCCGAATCGGCGGATCTCCGTTGCCCGTGCTTCCCGACATCGACGAGGTGCCCCCGCTGTCCGAGGCGGACCGGCCCTGCTTCGACGAACTCCGCGCGGTGCTCGCCAAGCACGACGCGCTCGGCCGCTTCGGCGTCGCGCTGCTGCACGAGCACTTCGAGGTCGCCGACGACGAGATCCTGGTCGAGACGATCGACGTGGCCACGCGCACGCTCACCTCGCGCCCCGAGAAGATCGCCGACCTCGGCGCCTACACGAGCGTGGAGACCTCGTGGCGGCTCGACGACCCCGACACCATCCCGATGGCCCGGTGCACGAGCGCCTGCCGTCCGGCGAGCTTCACCGAGAGCCGCCACAAGGCGGTGCACATCAACCGGTGAACCGAGTGCTGCTGGTGCTCGCTCACCCTCGCCCCGCGTCGCTGACCGGCCAGGTCGCGGCGCGGGTGCGGGCCCGGCTGGACCGCGCGGGCTTCGACGTCGACTTCCTCGACCTCTACGCCGAGGACTTCGACCCGAGGATGCGGCCGGAGGACGAACCCGACTGGGCGGACCCCGGCAAGCCCGGCTCACCCGAGATCGAGAGGCACAAGGCGCGCATCGCGCGCTGCGATCACGTGCTGGCGGTCTTCCCGGTCTGGTGGTCGGCGCCGCCGGCGATGCTGAAGGGCTGGATCGAACGCACCTGGACCCACGGCTTCGCCTACACCAGGGACGGCTCGAACCTCCGCACCCGCAGCACGCTGTGGCTCGGGCTCGCGGGCAGCTCCGCCGAGCAGTTCGCCGACGCCGGACTCGACGACCACCTCGACCGGCAGCTCCGGGTCGAGGTGGCGCAGTTCTGCCGCATCAAGTGCTCCCGGGTGCGGCTGATCCACGACAGCGTCGACGCCGAGGACCCCCACGTGCTCGCCAGGATCTGGCGCACCACGGACGCCATCGCCGAGGAGTTCATCGGACATGCCGATCAATGACCATCTCCGGGACCTGTTCCCGCACATCATCGACAGGGCCAAGGACGCGGCCCAGCTGGGCCGTCGTGCCCTGCCGTGGGTCTACTGGCCCGCCGCCGCGGTCAGCGGGCTGCTGATGGTCGTCGCGATCCCGCCGGTCGGCGTGCTCGCGCTCACCACGCCCGCGCTGCTGTACTGGCGAACCCGCAAGCTCGGCCTCGACCGGGTGGGGCCGCTGGTCTACTACGCGCCGTTCCTGCCGCTGCTGGTGATCACGTTCTTCGCCGGGCTGTACTACCTGGGTTCGTCACCCCAGCGCGTGACGCCGCTGATCGTCGTCGGCGCGGTGGCCTTCATCGTGAGCACCTACGGCTTCGCGACCATGCTCAACCACGCCGACAGCGCACACCTGGACACCGCCGGACAACGCGACGAGGCCGATGAGGCGTTCGCCGCGTTCCGGCTGCTGTGGGTCAAGGTCGTCGTCGCGACCTGCATCCTGTTCGCCACGCAGTCATGGGTTCTGCTCGTGTGCCTGGTCGCGTTGTTCGTCCGCACCCGCCTCACCGCGATGGTGGCCGGGCTCGCCGCCGGGACGGCCGTCGCCGTTCCGCTGGTGGCCAGCATTCAGTCGGGCGAGTGGAGCGCGAACCTGCTGCCCACGATCCTGCTCGCCCTCGCCGCGGTGAAAGCGGCCCAGCTGTGGTTCAAGGCGGCGTTCAACCCGTTCTGGCCGAATCGGTGACCGGCACATAGCGGTCGAACTCCGCCTCCACCACGCCTTCACCGCGAGTCAGCCCCGGCAACGCCTGCTGGAAGGCGTGCACGCGGCCTGCCGGAATCTCTGCCTCCAGCTCGCACACCGCGCCGCGCAGCACCGGCACCAACGGCACGCCGCGCAGCTTCGCCAACGCCGTCGACACCGCGCCGAGCGTGTCCGCGGGCACCTCCAACCGGAGGCGGTGGATCGGCTCCAAGACCTCGGTTCCCGCACGCCGCAACGCTTCCGCCAGCACCACCGCCGCCAGAGCGCGGAAGTCGCCCGCCGTGCTCGACATCGACTTGTCGAACCCGCCGTGCGCCCGGCTCTGCCGCGCCCAGTAACCAGACCGCGTCATCGTGACCGTGCAGTCCCGCACCTCGGCCCGGCGCAGCTCCGCGCCCACCGACTCCTCCACCGCGCGGAAGAACGCGAACGGCAACGAGCCCAGCTCGACCTCCAAGCGGAACTCCGACGGCCCCGGCTCCACGCGCAGGCCGACCGTGGCGAGGAAGGGGTTGGAGTCGGTGGCGATCACCTCCACCGACTCGCCGACGCCCACCGGCCGCTTGACATGGATCGTCGTGGTCTCGCGGAAGTCCACGTCGATGCCGTACTCGGCGGCCAGCGTCGCCTGGATGACCTCTTTCTGCACCTCCCCGTACAGGGACACGGAGAAGTCCTCGCGCAGGTTGATCAGCGGGTCCTGCTCAGCCAGCTGCGCGAGCGCGGAGTGCAGCAACCCCCGCTCGGACGGATCACGCGGCTGCACGACGCTCTCCAGCGTCGGCGGGGCGAAGTGGCTCGCCGCCGAAGCGCGCGGAGCGCCGACCGCGTCACCGATGCGGATCTTGGACAGGCCCCAGACCTTGCCGATCCGCCCGGCGCTCAGCTCCCCGCCGCCGAAAACGCTCAGCGCGGTCACCTTGCCCGCGCCGATCCGCTCACGCGGGCGGAGCACCCCGGAGAACATCCGGACGTAGGCGATCTTCTCGCCGCCCGCACCGCGCTCGACCTTGAACACCGTGCCGGACAGCGGCCCGTCCGTGCTGGACTCCTTGGCGGGCAAGAACTCCGTGATCCCGGCGATCAGTTCGGCCACCCCGGCCCCGCTCACCGCCGAGCCGAAGAAGACCGGGTGCACCACCGCCCGCCGCGTCTGCTCGACCAGCGCCGCCCGCACCCAGGAGCGCTGTCCGTCCACATAGGGCTCGACCAGCTCGTCGTCGTGCTCGGCCAGCACCTCCGCGAGCCGGTCGGCGTCGTCGAGCGGCACGACCGAGGGCGTCAGCTTCTCCGCCATCGCCCGCACGGTGCGCGCCGCGTCGGCGGTGGGCCGGTCCATCTTGTTCACGAACACCAGCGTGGGAATGCGCAGGCGCCGCAGCGTGCGCATCAGCACACGGGTCTGCGCCTGCACGCCCTCCACACCAGAGACCACCAGCACCGCGCCGTCGAGCACGCTCAGCACGCGCTCGACCTCGGCGATGAAGTCCGGGTGACCGGGGGTGTCGATGAGGTTCACCGCGACGTCGTCGACGACGAACGACACCACGGCCGACTTGATCGTGATCCCGCGCTGCCGTTCGAGCGCGAGGGAATCGGTCTGCGTGTCACCGTCGTCGACGCTGCCGGGGCGCTCGATCACCCCGGCGGAGTGCAACAACCGTTCTGTCAGGCTGGTCTTACCGGCGTCCACGTGCGCGAGCACGCCCAGGTTGAGAGTGCGAACCACGAATCCCTGTCCTTCGGGTGGCCAACAGTTCCCTTGAGGAAGGACGTGGGGACTGGCAACGTGATCGCCTCCGGGGCTCGCGGACGAAGGCCGGACTACACCAGTTGAGGCGCCCGCGAGGCAACCGATTTCCGCGCGGCGAGCAGGCTGGCCAGGCCGAGCACCGCGAACACCACACCCACCCACAACGGCGAAGTGAGGCTCAGCCCCGCGCTGATGCCGAGTCCACCGGCCCACGAGCCGAGCCCCACGCCGAGGCAGATCACCGCCGTGTGCACCGTGTTCACCAGCGGTCGGCTGTTGGCGGCGCGCATCACCCGAGTCGCCAGCGCCGGGTTCATCGACACCCCGACCAGGCCGAGCACCACCACGGCCACCACCGTCACCAGCCGGCTCCCCGCGAACAACGCGAACCCCGACAACGTCACCACGAGCGCGGCCAAGCCGAACGTCAGGATCGGCATCGTGTAGCGGTCCGCGAGGCGGCCGATCACCGTGTTGCCCACGACCGTCGCGGCCCCGTACACGGCCAGCAGCACCGGGACGACGGTGGGGGAGAAGCCGCTGACCTCGATGAAGATCGGCGAGAAGTAGCTGAACGCGGCGAACACCGAGCCCACCAGCAGCCCGCTCGTGGCGTACGCCGCCCACAACCGGCCGTTGCGCAGCGCGGCCAGCTCGGCGCGCAGGCTCATGCCCTCCGGGCGCGCCCCGGACGGCACCACGCGCAGGATCACCAGCCCGGCCAGCAGCGTCACCACCGCCACCGCCCAGAAGCTCGCGCGCCAGCCGTAGAACTGGTCGACCAGCGTCGTCGCGGGCAACCCGAGCACCGTGCCGATCATCAACCCGCCCAGCACCACCGCGGACGCCCGCCCCCGGCGCTCCGGGCCGACCATGTCCACCGCGACCGCGATCGCCACCCCGAAGAACGCCGAGGACGCCACGCCGGTGATCACCCGTGACAGCAGCATCACGCCGTAGTCCGTCGCGAGCGCGCCCAGTGCTTGGCCGACCAAGAACACCCCGATCAGCGCGAGCAGCGAGTGCTTGCGCGGCACCCGCAACAACCCGACGGTGAGCACCGGGCCGCCCACCACCATCGCCCCGGAGAACGCCGAGATCAGGTAGCCGATCGCCGCCACCGACACGCCGAACTCCCCGGCGAGCGAGGGCATCAGCCCCGACACCATGAACTCGCTCGTGGTCATCGCGAAGATCCCGAGCCCCACCACGTACACGGCCAACGGCATGACACAGACCCCAGTTCTGGAACGTACTGTACAAAAGTCGGGCAAGAAAAAAAGCACTACAGGGCGGACAGGGTGCCCTCGATGACGTCGAGCAGCGCGGCGCGGTCCTCGGTGACCTTGCCCAGCACGCGCAGCCCGTAGTAGGAGCTCTGGAAGAACCTCGCCGCCTGCAACGGCGACCGCTGCGAGGACAGCTCCCCGGTGCTCTGCCCGACGGCCATCATGTGGCAGATCGTCTGCTCCAGGCGCACGAACTGCTTGTGCGCCAACTCCGCGATCTCCGAGGTGCGACCACTGGCGTCCATCGCCGCGTTGATCGCCAGGCAGCCCCGGCGCTCCGGGTCGGCCATGTCCGCGTCCACGCACCACACCATCAGCGCGCGCAGCCGCTCCTTCACCGAGCCCGGGCGCTCCAGGATCTCCAACTGCCCCTGGGGTCCGATCACCGAGTAGCGGCGCAGCGCGGCCTCGTAGAGCTGGCGCTTGCTGCCGAAGGCGTTGTAGAGGCTCCCGCGCCCCAGACCCGTGCTCTCGCAGAGGTCCTGCGTGGTGGTCGCCTCGTAGCCCTTGCGCCAGAACACCTCCATGGCGGCGTGCACCGCGGCGGTGTCGTCGAACTCCCTGGGCCTGCCCACGCCCTGAGGCTAGGTGATTCTGTATCGATCGGTCAACAAGTCTCGGCCGGGCCGCGCGCGAACTCGCCGAGCACTGCCAGCGCCAACTGACGGCGCGCGGGGCGAAGGTGTCGGTCTTCGGCGCGGGACAGGTCGATCACGGGATGGCCGCGAAGCGGGCGCTGCCGCACATCATCCGGGCCTTCGACTCGCTAACCTAGGAGGATGCGGGGATACACCGAGGGCAAGGACGGCTACCTCAAACGGCTGCGCCGGATCGAGGGCCAGATCCGCGGTCTTCAGCGGATGGTCGACAACGACGAGTACTGCATCGACGTCCTCACGCAGATCTCCGCGGCGACCAAGGCGCTCCAAGCCGTCTCCCTCGGCCTGCTCGACGAGCACCTCAAGCACTGCGTCAGCCAGGCGATCGCCGAGGGCGGCGAGGGCGCGGACGCCAAGATCCGCGAGGCCAGCGACGCCATCGCCCGCCTCGTCCGCTCCTGAGGCCTGATCGAAGGGGTAGCGTCGCGGGGGTGACGAGTCAGCCCTCCGCGCGCACCCTGGGCGAGCTGAAGAGCTCCGGCTACCAGTCCCGCGACGTCAAGACCGAGCTCCGGCACAACCTCATCGCCGCGCTGCGCGGCGGGGAACGCGTGTGGTCGGGGATCGTCGGGTTCGACCACTCCGTGCTGCCGCAGCTCGAACGCGCGCTGCTGGCCGGGCACGACGTGGTGCTGCTCGGCGAGCGCGGGCAGGGCAAGACGCGCCTGCTGCGCTCGCTGGTGGCGCTGCTGGACGAGTGGACGCCGGTGATCGAGGGCGCCGAGCTGCCGGAGGACCCGTTCGACCCGATCACCCCCGCGTCGCGGCGGCGGGTGGCGGAGCTGGGCGACCAGCTGCCGATCGCCTGGCTGCACCGCGACCAGCGCTACGCGGAGAAGCTGGCCACGCCGGACACCAGCGTCGGTGACCTCGTCGGCGACGTCGACCCGGTGAAGGTCGCGCAGGGCCGCAGCCTCGGCGACCCCGAGACCATCCACTTCGGACTCGTCCCGCGCGCCCACCGCGGCATCATCGCGCTCAACGAGCTGCCCGACCTCGCCGAGCGCATCCAGGTCGCGCTGCTCAACGTCATGGAGGAGCGCGACATCCAGGTCCGCGGCTACACGCTGCGGCTACCCCTGGACGTGCTGCTGGTGGCCACGGCCAACCCCGAGGACTACACCAACCGGGGCCGGATCATCACCCCGTTGAAGGACCGCTTCGGCGCGGAGATCCGCACCCACTACCCGCTGGAGATCTCCGACGAGGTCGCCATGGTGCGCCAGGAAGCCGATCTCTGCGCCGAGGTCGCCGACCACCTGCTGGAGGTCGTCGCGCGCTTCGTGCGGCACCTGCGCGAGTCCAACGGCGTCGACCAGCGCTCCGGCGTCTCCGCGCGCTTCGCCATCGCCGCGGCCGAAACCGTTGCCGCGGCGGCACTGCGGCGCGCCGCGCTGACCGAGGAGTGGCCCGCCGTCGCGCGCCCGGTCGACCTGGAGGCCGTGGTCCCCGTGCTGCGCGGGAAGCTGGAGTTCGAGGCCGGGGTCGAAGGCCCGGAGAGCGTCGAGCTGCTGACCCACCTCCTGCGCCGCGCCGTCGCCGACACCGGCCGGGCGCTGCTCGCTGGCGTGGACCTCGCGCCGATCGCCGCGGCCGTCTCCGGCGGTCAACCCGTGACCACCGGCGAGCGCGTGCCCGCCACCGACGTGCTCAAGGCACTGCCCGAACTGCCCGTGCTCGTCGAGGTCGCCAAGCGCCTGGGCGTCGAACCCAACGACCCCGTCGGCCGCGTAGCCGGAGCCGTCGAGTTCGCCCTGGAACTCCTCTACCTCACCCGACGCCTGGCCAAGCACTCCACCACCGCCCACACCACCTACACCTAGCCCCAGCGGCAGCCCCCATTTCCCGTTTCGTACCGATAGCGGGAAATGGAGCGCTCCCATCGACGGCTTGGAGTACGAAACGGGAGTCCGCCGGTTCGCCACGCGGAGGGTTCGCGGCGGTGGACGATGAGCGACTGCCGGCTTGGAGATCGTGAAGGCGCCCCCACCTCTCCGGCCCGGCCCACTGCTTCGCGTTTTGGCAACGTTTTGTGCGTGGGAGCGTTCTCAAATCGCATCACGT
>NZ_MUMH01000212.1:1262-1468 GCF_002155965.1 Allokutzneria sp. NRRL B-24872 | reverse complement strand
GTGGCAGTTCCTGGTGGTGGACGAGGACGGCAAGCCGAGCGGGGTGCTGCGCAGGGAGGACCTGCGGGTCGCGCTGGCCGCCGCGCGTGGCCGCTGACCGGAGCCCGGTGCGGGGATGCGACGATCGTGCGCCGGAACACCACGCACGCATCGCCCTCGGAGGTAGCCAGCAGTGAGCAGGACCAGCGGCCCGTTCCAACCCGGTG
>NZ_MUMH01000212.1:0-1226 GCF_002155965.1 Allokutzneria sp. NRRL B-24872 | reverse complement strand
GGTGATCTACCCGAAGGACGCGGCGCAGATCGTCATGTGGGGCGACATCTTCCCCGGGGCGCGGGTGCTGGAGGCCGGGGCCGGATCGGGCGCGCTGACCTGCTCGCTGCTGCGCGCGGTCGGGGAGAAGGGCCAGGTCACCTCCTACGAGGTGCGCGAGGACCACCTGGAGCACGCCGAGCGCAACGTGCAGCGCTTCTTCGGCGAGCACCCGCCGAACTGGGACCTGCACCTGGGCGACGCCGCCGAGTACGCGGGCCCGCAGCTGGACCGCGTGGTGCTGGACATGCTCTCGCCGTGGGACATGCTGCCGATGATCAAGCAGAACCTGGTGCCGGGCGGCGTGCTCACGGTCTACGTCGCCACGACCNNCCGGATCACCGAGGCGCTGCGCGAGCAGACCTGCTGGACCGAGCCGCAGTCCTGGGAGACGCTGATGCGCCCGTGGCACTCGGTTGGCCTGGCGGTGCGGCCGGAGCACCGGATGGTCGCGCACACCGCGTTCCTGCTCACCGCCCGCCTGCTGGCCGACGGCGTGACCGCGCCGAAGCCGCAGCGCCNNGGGGAGGCGCCCTTCGTGGTGTCACGCCCGATCAGCTGGTGGGCATCGGGAACGACGGCATCGAGAAGGACGGCATGGAGAAGGACGGCATCGAGAACGAGGGCATGGAGAACGAGGGCATCGAGGGCCGCGACGCCGACGACCGCGAGCTCGGCGCGGTGGGCACCGGAGGCGGCGTGGGAGCGTTGTTGCCCGAGAAGATGCCGCAGATCTTCCAGTCACCGTTCTCGGTGAGCAGGTCGTAGGTGAAGTCCTTCTTCTCGTCGTCCCTGCCCTCCCTCGACAGCGTCCGTTCGATGACGGCCTTGCCCGTCTCGCCCTCCGCCGTGACGTTCTTGACGACGAACTTCGCGGTCGAAGCCGTGGTGCTGCGCGGCGTGGTGGTGCGGGTGTTGGTCTGCTGGCGCTTCTGCTCGTTCTCGACCGCCTTCAGCACGACCTCCAGGTCCTTGGCGCAGAGGCCCTCGCGGAACTGCTCGATCGGGTACTCGGTGACGTTCTTGCCGAAGCTCTCCGACATCAGCTGCGCGGCGCGCTCGGCGACCGTGGTGGGGCTGGTGCCGGAGAACAGGAAGTACGCGCCGACGGCGCCGCCGGCCAGCACCACGACCGCGATGATGATGCCCACGATCAGGCCGGTCTTCTTCTTCGGGCCGCCGGGCGG
>NZ_MUMH01000211.1 GCF_002155965.1 Allokutzneria sp. NRRL B-24872 | reverse complement strand
GGGGGCGGCGGCCGCGGCCGCGATCGCGCTGCTCGCCTGGCCCGCCTCCGCTGGGCCGAACGACGTCGGTGCCCCCGGAATCGGTGACGAGTACTACCCGGGTGACGGCAACGGCGGCTACGACGTCTCGCACTACGACATCCGGCTGCGCTACCAGCCCGCCGACGACAAGCTCTGGGGCACGACGGTGATCACCGCCAAGCCCACCCAGCGGCTCACCGAGTTCAACCTGGACTTCGCGATCGACCCGAAGTCCGTCCTGGTCAACAACCTGCCGGCGAAGTTCAGCCGCACCGGGACCGAGCTCAAGGTCACCCCGGCCCAGCAGGTGCACCAGGGCCTGCTCACCACGATCGTCGTGGAGTACGAGGCCATCCCGTCGACGGTCACCGTCAACGGCCAGAACAACTGGAAGCGCACCCCTGACGGCGCGCTCGCGGTCGACGAGCCGCACGTGTCCGCGTGGTGGTACCCGAGCAACGACCACCCGACGGACAAGGCCACCTTCGACGTCTCCGTCTCCGTGCCCGACGGCACCGCCGCGCTGTCCAACGGCAAGCTCGCCGGCAAGTCCAGCCGCGCCGGGTGGACCAGGTGGAGCTGGCGCAGCACCAAGCCGCAGGCCACCTACCTGACCTTCCTCGCGGTCGGCAAGTACGAGGTCGTCACCGGCACCGGGCACAAGGGCCAGCCGCTGGTGAACGCCTACGGCACCAACCTCGGCGAGGCCGCGGACGCGGCGAAGGCCAGCATCGAGCGCACGCCCGAGGTCATCGCCTTCCTGGAGGACTACTTCGGCGAGTACCCCTTCGAGGCCCAGGGCGGCGTCGTGCCCAGCTCCGGCCTCGGCTTCGCGCTGGAGAACCAGACCCGCCCGGTGTACAGCCCGGCGTTCTTCTCGGCGGGCTCGCACGTGTCGGTCGTCGTGCACGAGCTGGCGCACCAGTGGGCCGGCGACTCGGTCTCGGTGGCCAAGTGGCGCAACATCTGGCTGAACGAGGGCTTCGCGAGCTACGCGGAGTGGCTCTGGTCGGAGGCCAAGGGCGAGGGCACCGCGCAGGAGATCTTCGACCACTACTACCAGCGCCCGGCCGAGGACCCGGCCTGGCAGGTCGTCACCGGTGACCCGACCCCGGCCAAGCTCTTCGACGGCTTCGGCGTCTACACCCGCGGCCCGATGGCGCTGCACCAGCTGCGCAACGCGGTGGGCCTGGACACCTTCAAGAAGATCCTGAAGACCTGGAACACCGACAAGAAGTACGGCAACGCCACCATCGAGCAGTTCATCGCGCTGTCGGAGAAGATCTCCGGCAAGCCGCTCTACGACCTGTTCCAGAAGTGGCTGTTCACCAAGGGCAAGCCGCAGCTGAACGCCGACCAGTCGGTTCAGGCGAAGGCCCCCGGAGTGCGGGCGAACACCGTTCCCAAGTCGATCGCGAAGATCGAGGCCGGGCACCGCATCATGCACAGCATGAACACCAAGTAATAGTTCTCGTTCCTGCCGTCCGGCCCCGTGGCTCCTGTCGCGGGGCCGGACGTTTCAGAAGTGGATGTAGTTCGCGGGCTTGATCGAGCCGATGTCGCGCTTGCCGTAACCGTGCGAGACGCGGACGTTGTACTCCTGGACCGTGACCGTTCCGCCGCTGACCGCCGAAACGACGGCGACGTGGCCCTTTCCGCCACCCATGTTGCTGCCCCAGACAGCGACCGCGCCGACCTTGGGCGTCTTGTTCACCGTCAGTCCCGCGTTTCTGGCCTTGTCGTCCCACGTGCCCGCGTCGCCGAAGAACACTCCTTTGTACTTCGCGTTCTTGAACGTGATCCCGCGCTTGTCCAGCCGGTACGCCACGTAGGACGTGCAGTACCTCGTGCTGAATCCCCACTTGTCGGTCTTGCCGACCGCGCTGTTCGCGTACGGATACCCCGCCGCGGCGTCAGCGGATGGCGGAACGACGACCGTGACCGCTGAGAACAGTGCGGCGAGCGCGAGCGCGCTGGTTCGCTTCATGCCGCGAAAGGCTAAGCAAACCCCAAGTGCCTGTCTTGTCCGCATTCTTCTTTTGGAAGCGGTCGCTCACTTTTCGGGCGGAGTCGAAAATGAACTCGGCTCAGTTTCCTGCTGGCTAGTTGCCTTCCAAAGCGTCTCGGATCGGCACGAGTTTGGCCGCGGCCTCGGTGACCTCGGAATCGGGATCGGAGTCCGCGACGAGTCCGCACCCGGCGAACAACCGCGCGGTGGCGCCGTTGACCTGGGCGCAGCGCAGCGCGATGCCCAGCTCGCCGTCCCCGTTGGCGTCGATCCAGCCGACCGGTCCTGCGTAGCGGCCCCGGTCCATCCGCTCCAGCTCGGTGATCATCTCCACGGCGGCCTTCTGCGGCGTCCCGCCCACCGCGGCGGTCGGGTGCACGGCGGCGGCCAGCCGCAGCAGGGAGGGCGCGTTCGCCGTCGAGCGCAGCCGCCCGGTCACGTCGCTGGACAGGTGCAGCACGTTCGGCAGGCGCAGCACCTCGGGCGCGTCCGGGGCCTCCAGCGTCGCGCAGTGCGGCCGCAGGTTGTCCACGAGGGACTCCACCGCGTACGCGTGCTCCTCGCGGTTCTTCGCCGAGCTCAGCAGCTGCGCGGCCAGCTCGTCGACGGTCACGCCCTCGTGCGGCCAGCTGGTCCCGGCGAGCACCCGCGAGGTGACCTCGTCGTCGAGCTTGCTGAGCAGCATCTCCGGGGTGGCCCCGAGCAGGCCCTCCACCGCGTAGACCCAGCAGCTCGGGTAGCGCCCGGCCAGCCCGTGCAGCAGGAACCTCGGGTCGAACGGCTCGTCCGCCGTCGCCAGCAGGTCGTGCGCGAGCACCACCTTGCCCAGCTCGCCCGCGCGCATCCGGTCCACCGCCGCGCGCACCGCGTGCCGGTAGCCGGTCACCGGCAGCTCGCCCTCGGAGTAGCGCACGGTCCCGGTCCGCCGCACCGGCTGCACCGAGCGGTTCACCGGGGAGCCGCCGTCGACCGGGCCGATCTCGGTGACCCAGGTCGTCCCGCCGCGCTTGCCGACGAGCACCCTCGGCACCACGAGCACCGAGTCACCGGGGTGGTCGGCGAAGGCCATGCTCGCGAACGCCACCGCTCCCGAGCCCGGCAGGCCGACCTCGTCGAGCACCTCGGCGCGTTCGCACACCGAGCGCCACCACAGCTCGGCGTCGACGAACCGGTTCGGCCCGCTCGGCGCGAACCGGGCCGCCTCACCCCAGCCGACCAGGCCTTCCCCGTCGCGCACCCACGTCAGCACGCCCTCGGGAGTGGGCAGCAGGTCCAGCAGTTCGGTGTCCGCGCCCATCGGGCGACTGTGCACGCGCAGCCTGGCTGCGATGCCCTTCTCCGGAGCGCTGGTCACCCTTCGAGCGTATGAGCCACGTGCGCGGGACGCGTCGCCGGTCTGGCATAAAGTGACCCGATGTGGCGGAGGACGCAGTCGTGAGCACGCCGGGCGACACGCCGGGCGGCACCGCCGTCGACGCGCGCGCGGCGGACGGCGACGGCGCTTCCGACAAGAACACGGGCAAGATCGACGACAAGGCGACCGGCAAGATCGCGGACGCGGCACCGGACACCACGCTCGACGCCGCGGTGCGCGCGAGCGCGCAGGCCGAGGCCGACGAGCTGCGCGGCACCCGCTTCGCCCAGGCCCGCGCCGTCTGGGGCGCCATCCGCACCCAGGCCCGTGACCTCCGCAGGGCGACGCTGATCACGCTCGGCCTCGCCTGCCTGGTGACCGCCTCCTGCGTGATCCTGGTCGTCGGCGCCTACACGAACGATTTCAAGATCACCGCGCGTCCCGGGGTGGCCGCCGCCGAGGTGATGTCGGCCTCCTACAACCGCACCGTCGTGCGCTTCAGCACCCCGGACAGCGCCGTGCGGGTGCCGCGCGACGGCGTGCTCTACCCGGGCGGGCTCCAGGTCGGCCAGGTGGTCCGGGTCGAGTACGACCAGGCCAACCCCGACCTCGTGCGCGTCGCGGGCCGCGGCGCGTGGCTGACGCTGGCGCCCGCGCTCACCATCGTGCTCCTGGCGTGGGCGCTCGCGGGCGCGGTGCTCTGGTGGCTGCACAGGGTCCGCAACCGCGCCCGCCGCGCCACCTGAGGGAACCGCTGTCCCCGGTTCAGGCGTCGGACCAGCGTTGCTGTTCTGTTCGGGTCACGAAGTTCAGGTAGGTTCCGGCCCGGCAATGACGTCCTGCTGGGGGCCACCATGCACACGACTTCCCGTCGAGCCACCGCGGTCGCCGCGGCCGCGCTCGTGACGGCTTTCCTCGCCGGCTGCACCTCCGCCGTGGTGGGAACCGCGGAGCCCGGGCCGCCCCCGCCGAAGCCGACCACGAC
>NZ_MUMH01000210.1 GCF_002155965.1 Allokutzneria sp. NRRL B-24872 | reverse complement strand
ACCACCTGAATGACTCGTTCATGTGGTTGAACGTGCTGAACGAGTCATTCAGGTGGTTCACCGTGCCGAACGAGTCGTTCAGCACGGTGAGCGGAGCGAATGAGTCATTGAGGGTGTTGGGCGTCCCGAAGGAGTCATTCAGGGACTCACCGCGCTGAACGGGCCGTTCGGGTACTCCAACGCACTGAACGGGCCGTTGGGGGCCGTTGAACGCACTGAACGACCCGTTCAGTGTCTCCAGCGCACTGAACGGGTCGTTCGGGGCCTTGGGCGCACCAAACGGGTCGTTCAGGGAGTTGAACGCGCTGAACGGGTCGTTTGGTGCTTGGACGTGGTGAAGGCGCGGGGCGGGCCCCGAGGGTGTGGGGTGGTCAGCGGTCGGGGCTTGAAGACTGCCTGGCGTTGGCCGGGGGCTTGGTCTCGAAGAGGAAGTAGCAGATGCGGGTCCAGAGGGGCCAGCGAGCTGGGCGGGCCGGAGGGTGGTCCACGGCGTCGGCGGCGCGGTCGAGGAGGTCCTCCAGGAGCGCGTCGTGCAGCCAGCGGATCACCAGCGGCCACAGCACGCGCATGGTGCCCTCGGTGCGCCCGGCGATGGTGTGACGCATGACCGAGGTGCCGGGGCGGGGGCCGGGGAGGACCTCCAGGGTGTGCGTGCCCTTGAGCGTCAGCTTCGGGCTGAAGGTGAACTCGACCAGCCTGCCGGGCTCGTGGGCGGTGCAGTCGTACCTGATGGGCCCGTGACCGCCGCGCGCGCCGACGCCGAGCGGGCGGTCCATCTCGATCATCTCCCAGCGCTCGACGGGCCAGACCGTGGTCTCCGGGTCGAGCAGGCTCTCCAGCAGCGCGCCCGCGACCGACGTGTCGACGGGCAGTTCCCGCTCGTGCACGTTGTGGATCATGTGCCACCTCCCGTTCCCATACGCCACCGTATGGTTCTGACCGTACGGTAGCGTATGGAGTGTGGTGGTGAAGCGTGACGTGGCACCCAGGAAGCGGCTGGGGCGGCAGGACTGGACGGCGGCGGCCCTGTTGGCGCTGGGCGAGGGCGGGCTGAGGGCGGTGGCGATCGAGCCGCTCGCGGTGCGGCTGGGCGCCACCAAGGGCAGCGCCTACCACCACTTCCCGAACCGGGACGCGCTCGTCGCGGCGACGCTGGAGCGCTGGGCGGCCGAGCACACCGAAGCGGTGATCGCCGCCGTGCGCGACGAGCCGGACCCGCTGCGCAGGTTGCGGCTGCTGATCACGAAGGTGATCACCGAGGACGAGGACGCCTCGATCGAGCTGGCGGTGCTGGCCGCGGGCGACGACCCCCTGGTCGCGCCGGTGCTGCGGCGGGTGACCGAGCGGCGGGTGGACTACATCGCCGAGATCGCCCGCGAGATCGGCTTCTCCCCGGCGAAGGCGCGGCGGCGCGCGCTGGTCGTGTACTCGACCTATCTCGGACACGCCCAGCTGGTCAGGATGAGTCCTGCGGTGTTACCGGAAACCCGTGCGGCGCAAAGGGTTTACCTCGACGAGATGGTCGAGGTGCTGAGCGCGGGGCTGGACGGGTGAGGTTCGCCGTCCGGGTGAAACCGGGTGCTCGCAAGGACTCCGTCGGCGGGCGGTGGGACGCGGGGGAACGACCGGCGCTCGTCGTCGCGGTCGCCGCGCCGGCAGTTGAGGGAAAAGCCAATGAGGCCGTCCGGCGCGCTGTGGCGAAGGCTTTCGGTGTGCGGCGACAGGACGTCGCGATCGTGGCCGGGGATCGCGGGCGGGACAAGGTGATCGCGCTCGATCCGGCCCCGCGAGACGCCGCGCGGCGGCTGGCCGAACTGCTCGGATGAGGGTTACACCGCATTCGAAACCCGAGAGCGAACTCTCATCGGCTCCGAATTCTCGCGGCGAGCAGCGACAATGGTGGCACAGGTCACCGGATGCGCGATGGAGGCGGTGTGGCGGAGCTGTCGCTGGGACTCGGGATCGGCGCACTCGTGGTGCTGATCGCGGTGCTCGCCGTGCGAGCCTCGGTGCGGCTGGGCTTGCCGTCGTTGTTGCTCTACCTGGGAATCGGGCTCCTGCTCGGCGAGGCGGGCTTCGGCATCCTGTTCAGCGATGCCCAGCTGACGCAGAACCTCGGCATCGCGGCGCTGGTGGTGATCCTCGCCGAAGGTGGTCTGACCACGCGGTGGCACAACGTCAAACCCGCGCTCGGCCTCGGCATCGCGATGTCCACTGTGGCCGTCGCGGTGAGCATCGGCGTCACGGCGGCAGGGCTGCACTACCTGCTCGACCTCGACTGGCGGACCGCTCTGCTGTGGGGCGCGGTGGTGTCCTCGACCGACGCGGCGGCGGTGTTCAGCGTGCTGCGCGGACTCGGCGTGCACCGCAGGATCTCCGGAACCCTCGAGCTGGAGTCGGGTCTCAACGACGCGCCGGTGTACATCGCGGTCGTACTCCTCGCCAGCACGGAGACGGCCAGTTGGTGGACACCCGCGCTCGTGGTCTACGAGCTCGGCGTCGGCGCGGTCGTCGGCATCGCGCTGGGCTGGGTCGGCGGCCAGGCGCTGCGCCGCGCGGCGTTGCCCGCGACCGGTCTCTATCCACTTGCGACGGTCGCGGTGTGCGTACTGGCGTACTCGGCCGGCCAGGAGCTGCACGCGTCGGGGCTGCTCGCCACCTACGTCGCGGGACTGGTGCTGGGCAACGCGAAGCTGCCGCACCGCAGCGACACGCTGTCCTTCGTCGAAGGGCTCGGCTGGCTCTCCCAGATCGGGCTGTTCGTGCTGCTCGGCCTCTACGCCTCGCCGGGGCGGCTGCCGAGCGTGATCATCCCGGCGCTGATCACCGGCGCGGTGCTGGTGCTGGTGGCCAGGCCGCTGTCGGTGCTCGCCGCCGCGCTGCCGTTCCGGGTGCCCTGGCGGGAGCAGGTCTTCCTGTCCTGGTCGGGGCTGCGCGGCGCGGTGCCGATCGTGCTCGCGCTGATCCCGGTCACCCAGGACGTCCCTGGCGCGCAGCAGCTGATCGACGTGGTGTTCGTGCTCGTCGTGGTGCTGACCCTGATCCAGGGCACCACGCTGCCGTTGATGGCGCGGCTGCTCGGTCTGGTGCGACGGGGTGAGCCGCAGCAGGTCGAGGTCGACTCGGCGCCGCTGGACGAGCTGGGCGCGGAGCTGTTGCAGGTGCGCGTACCGGAGGGCTCGAAGCTGCACGGCGTCTACATCACCGAACTGAGGCTGCCGGTCGGAGCGACGGTGAGCCTCGTGGTGCGCGGCAAGGCCGGGTTCACGCCGCAGCCGACCACGCGCATCCAGGTGGGCGACCACCTGCTGATCGTGGCCACCGAGGAGGTGCGCGAGGACGCCGAGCGACGGGTCCGCGCCATCGACCGCGCGGGCCGCTACGCCCGCTGGAAGGGCGAGTCGGGGGACTGATTCCCTTGCGCGCCAAGGGTTTTGCTGGTCTGTGGCGCAGGTCGCGTTCCAGGATCTGGACGGGGTCTGGCGCGTCGGCGGGTCCTCGGCTACGTTCGAGTGCAAGGTCATGAGTGCCAGCGACAAGCCCTAGCTTGCTGGTCGGCAACCCTCCAACCGCGGTGGGGTGCTCTAGGTGAGGACCTGGTTCACCGCGAAGTGCGGTGAGCAAGCGCGGACTCCCTCCCGGCGAGTCCCACGGACTCACGGAGGTCGCAGTGTCGCTCGCGTTCGCCCCCATCCGCTCCTCGGTCCCCTCCGTCGTGGGCGCTCGGCTGACGGTTCCGCTGGTCACGGGCGAGCTGGTGCCCTACGCCAACCTCGACCACGCCGCGAGCGCCCCGTGCCTGGAGCAGGTCCGCGACGCCGTCGACGAGCTGCTGCCCTGGTACGCCAGCGTGCACCGCGGCGCGGGCTTCGCCTCCCAGGTCTGCACCCGCATCTACGAGCAGGCCCGGCACGCCGTCCGCCGCTTCGTCGGGGCCCGCCAGACCGACGCCGTCGTCTTCACCCGCAACACCACCGACTCGCTGAACCTGTTGGCGCGCAGCGTTCCCAAGGGCGCCAGCGTCTTCGTCTTCGACACCGACCACCACGCGGCGCTGCTGCCGTGGCGCGGCCCCCGGGTGAACCGGTTGCAGACCCCCGCGACGCCCGCCGAGGCCGTTCGCGTGCTCGACGAGGCGCTCAAGTCCGCTCCGGTCGGCCCGCGCCTGGTGGTGCTGACCGGCGCTTCCAACGTGACCGGCGAGGTGTGGCCGATCAACGACCTCGTCCGCTGCGCGCACTCGCACGGCGCGCGGACCGTGCTCGACGCCGCGCAGCTCGCGCCGCACCGGCCGGTGGACGCCAGCGCCGCCGAGGTGGACTACGTCGTGCTGTCCGGGCACAAGCTCTACGCCCCGTTCGGCGCGGGCGCGCTGGTCGGCCGCTCCGACTGGCTCCAGCAGGCCGAGCCCTACCTGATCGGCGGCGGAGCCACCCGCAACGTCGTCGACTGGGGCGACCACCTGGGCGTGAGCTGGTCGAAGGTGCCCGAGCGGCACGAGGCCGGCTCGCCCAACGTCGTCGGTGTGCACGCGCTCGCCGTGGCCTGCGGAGTGCTCGCGCGGCAGCGCTGGGAGGACGTGAAGGCGCACGAGGACAAGCTGTTCACGCAGCTCAAGGCCGGTCTGGCCACCGTGCCCGGCTTCCGCGAGCTGACCCTGTTCGGGGACCAGGCGCCGGATCGCGTGGGTGTCGTCAGCTTCACGATCGACGGCCACGACGCCGGACTGCTCGCCGCGATCCTGTCGGCGGAGTACGGCATCGGCGTGCGCGACGGCGCGTTCTGCGCCCACATCGCGACCAAGCGGTTGATCTCCGAGAGCGGTTCCGAGGGCGGTCGGGCGCTGCGTGTCAGCCTTGGCCTCGGCAACAACTCCGAGCACGTCTCGCGCGTGGTCGGCGCGCTGCGGCGGATCGTCGCCGACGGCCCGAAGTGGGAGTACGAGCTCGTGGACGGCCGCTGGACCCCGCGCAACGACCCCCGGCCGCTGCCGGCGTTCCTGGCCGATCTCTGATCAGCGACAATGTCCGGGTGAGCGACAATGACCCGGTGAGCACCGAGAGCACCCCACCGCCGCCACCGCGCAGGCTCGGCTTGTTCGCCGGGCTGGCCGTGGTGGTGTTGGCGCTGGACATCGTCACCAAGTTCT
Source organism: Allokutzneria sp. NRRL B-24872 (assembly GCF_002155965.1). GTDB lineage: Bacteria > Actinomycetota > Actinomycetes > Mycobacteriales > Pseudonocardiaceae > Allokutzneria. Next base: position 25,279 of record NZ_MUMH01000210.1, on the reverse strand, counting down.
GGGCGGTCGCGTCCCTGGAGGGCCAGGAACCGGTGCGCCTCTTCGGCGGCGCGCTCTACCTGGTGCTGGTCCGCAACCCCGGCGCCGCGTGGTCCATCGGCGCCGACTACACCTGGGTGCTGTCGCTGATCATGGCGGCGGTGGTGCTGGCGATCCTGTACTTCGCGCCGCGCCTGCGCTCCGGCGGCTGGGCGGCCGGTCTCGGCCTCGTGCTGGCCGGCGCCCTCGGCAACCTCGGCGACCGGCTCTTCCGCCCGCCGGGCTTCCTGCACGGGCACGTCGTCGACTTCCTGTCGCTGTTCGCCCCGGACGGCTCGGTGTGGCCGGTGTTCAACGTGGCTGACTCGGCGATCTGCGTCGGTGGCGCGCTCATCGTGCTGATGGCGCTGCTCGGCCGGGAGTACGACGGCACGCTGATCGAGAAGAAGTCCTCGAAGAAGAAGGAGTCCTCGTCGTGAGCGCACGCACCCTGCCGGTGCCGGACGGCCTGGAGGGCATGCGCGTCGACGCGGGCCTGTCGAAGCTGCTCGGCCTGTCCCGCACGGTCGTCGCCGGGCTGACCGAGAAGGGCGACGTGCTGCTCGACGGCCAGCCCGTCGGCAAGTCCGACCGGCTCACCGCGGGCTCCTGGCTGGAGATCACCCTGCCCGAGCCCGAGCGCCCGATCGAGATCCAGGCGATCGCGGTCGAGGGCATGGTCGTGCTGCACGAGGACGACGACATCGTCGTGATCGACAAGCCGGTCGGCGTCGCCGTGCACCCCAGCCCCGGCTGGAGCGGCCCCACGGTGGTCGGCGGGCTCGCGGCGGCCGGGGTGCGCATCGCGACCTCCGGAGCGGCCGAGCGCCAGGGCGTCGTGCACCGCCTCGACGCGGGCACCACCGGCGTCATGGTCGTCGCGAAGAGCGAGCACGCGTACTCCGTGCTCAAGCGCGCGTTCAAGGAGCGCACGGTCGACAAGGGCTACCACGCCCTGGTGCAGGGGCACCCCGACCCGTCGCGCGGCACCATCGACGCGCCGATCGACCGGCACCCCAAGCACGACTACAAGTTCGCGGTGATGAACGGCGGCAAGGACTCGATCACCCACTACGAGGTGATGGAGGCCTTCCGCGCGGCGTCGCTGGTCGACGTGAAGCTGGAGACCGGGCGCACCCACCAGATCCGCGTGCACTTCTCCGCGCTCAAGCACCCGTGCGTCGGCGATCTGACCTACGGCGCGGACCCGGTGCTGGCGAAGCGGCTCAACATCACGCGGCAGTGGTTGCACGCGCGCACGCTCGGCTTCGACCATCCCGCAGACGGCCAGTGGGTGCAGTTCGTCTCCGAGTACCCCGCCGATCTTTCCGACGCGCTCGAACTCCTCCGCGCCGAATCCTGACGCCCGCGCCGTCGTCTCGCGTTTGGCAACGTGATGTGAGGGAGAGCGCTCCCACATCGCAACACGTAGCCAAAACGCGAGAAATGAGGCTGGCGGAGTGCTCGGCGGGCAACGACGTGGTCGGCTCGTACGCGACGTCCAGCTGAGGTCGTCGATTCCCGTTTCGTACCGAAAGCGGTGTTTGGGAGCGCTCTCTTATCCGCTTGGAGTACGAAACGGGAGGTTGCAGCTGCCTCGGCTTGCGATGAGGGGCTCGCGGAGTGTGGTGCGCGGTGGGTCAGTCGAGGGTGGACCAGGTGAGGCTGCGCCTGTCGTCGTCGGAGCGCGCGCTCCACTTCACCGAGACGACGTCGATGGACTCGGGGAGCACGTAGACGGTGTGGCCGCCCGCGGTCTCTCCCGGGTTGACCCCGATGCGGTGCGGTGGCCGGGAGGACAGCGACACCGGGGCCTTGGAGACCTGCCTGCCGTCGGTGGCGATGAGCACCAGGTACAGATCGGGCAGCGAAGCGAAGGGGATCGGGCCCCGGTTGGTCAGCTCGGTGTGCACGACGACCGCGCGCTCGCCCTCCTGGAGGCGGTAGCCCGCGGCGGTGAACAGGAAGTCGGCGGGGTCGACGACCTCGACCAGCTGGATGCCGAGCTGTTCGCCTTCGAGGCCGATGGTCTCCAGGGTGGTGCCGATCTTGCCGGTGCGCGGACCGGTCGGCAGCGCGGGTTGGTCCCCGCGCGCCCACGACGAGCTCTGCGGCGGCCCCCACGTGCTGAGCACCGGATCGGCGGGCTGGGGCGGCTGCGGTGGCTGGTGGTGCGGTGGCTGCTGTGGCTGGACCGGGAACGGCGTGCTCTGCGGGTGCTGCTGCGCGGGGAACGGGGTGCTCTGCGGGAACGCCTGCGGCGGGTACGCGCCGGTGTGGCCGCCGTGCACGGGGTACGGGCCGCTGGGGCCGGGGTAGGGACCGCTGGGCGTGCCGTGCACCGGGTAGGCGCCGCTGGGCGTGCCGTGCACGGGCTGGTGCGGGTGCTGCTGCTGACCGGGGTAGCCGCCCCAGTGCGGCTGCTGCTGTTGTTGCGGTGGCGGAGGGGCGAGCGCGGCGCGCAGGCCGTTGGGGTCGCACTCCACGCCGACGAGCAGCGGGAGGCCGGTCGCGGAGAGCGCGATCAACCGGGAGGCCACCTCGCGGGCGTCCATCCCCGCTCTCGCGGCGATCTCGTGCACGGCCGCACGGCCCGCCTCCGCTACCAGGGCGAGCAAACGGGCATCGACGGGGTCCGGCACAGCCACGCACGGCACGCTACCCCGTCGCCGAGATCAACGCGCCGACGCCCACACCGGCGAAACGTGAAGGAAAGTAGAGCGCGCTAACACCTTCTGCCTTCCGCCCAGGCCGAAGTGTGCGCGTGCGGGGGCCTGTTCTGGCTGGTAGAAGGCACTTGAGCAATCAAGCTGGGTGGCAGCGCGGTCCGGGAAACGGTCTGGGAACAGCCCTTGTCATCGTTGTCGGACTGATCGAGGATGGCCGACCTCAGGACCAGCTCAGCGACGAGGAAGGTCGGAGAATGCGACGCAGAGCCGCGCTCGTTGCAGTGACAGCCATGACCGCCATGACCGTGCTCGGTGGATGCCTCGGGCAGCCGCAGAGCGCGGACAGCTCCCGCAACGCCGACGCCAAGGAGGTCTCGCTGACCATCACCGGCAACGCGGTGGCGGGCGGCAAGAACTCGGCCAAGGCGGCGTGGGTGACCGACTGGGTGATCCCGCGCTTCGTCGAGGAGCAGAAGCGCAAGGGAGTCACCGCCACCGTCCGCTTCGACGGCAACGGCGCCGGCGACGAGGACTACAAGACCAAGATCGCGCTGGACCTCAAGACCGGTGGCGGCGCGGACATCATGGCCGTCGACGGGATCTGGGTCGGCGAGTTCGCCGGGGGCAAGCAGATCCGCTCGCTCGACGAGATCGTCGGCAAGGACAAGGTCGACGCGTGGGAGGGCTGGAAGCAGATCCCCCAGGCGGTGCAGAGCGTCGGCGTCTTCGACAGCAAACGCTACGGCGTGCCGGACGGCACCGACGGCCGCGTGCTCTTCTACAACAAGAAGCTCTTCGCGCAGGCGGGCCTGCCCGCGACCTGGCAGCCGCGCAGCTGGGACGAACTGCTCTCCGCGGGTGAAGCGCTGAAGAAGCTGCCCGGTGTCACGCCGATCCAGCTCAACGCGGGCACCGCGATGGGCGAGGCGACCACGATGCAGGGGCTGCTGCCGCTGCTCGTCGGCACGGGAAAGCCGTTGCTGGCCAATGGCAAGTGGCAGGGCGCGACCAGCAACCTCAAGGACGTCCTCGGCCTGTACCAGCGGGTCTACGGCGGTGGCGGGCTCGGCGACGCGCTGCTGCAGCAGGAGGCCAAGGGGCGCGACAAGTCCTTCGCCCAGTTCGCCGAGAACAAGATCGGCATCATGCTGGAGAGCGACTACCTGTGGCGCTCGGTGCTGGAGCCGACCAAGGGCGCGGTGAAGATGGCCGACCGCGACAGCTCCGTCGGCTGGGCGATGATCCCGGCGCAGCGGCCGGGCGCGGGCGTGCGCGGGCAGGACTTCGTCAGCATGTCCGGCGGCGCGATCAACCTGATCAACTCCAACACCAAGTTCCCGGCGCAGGCGTGGGAGCTGCTGCAGTTCATGAACTCCGCCGAGGCGGTCAAGGCGCGGCTGGGCGGAGCGGCGCAGGTCACCCAGCGCACCGACGTCAACAACGAGGTGCTGGCGGGCGATCCGCTGCTGTCGTTCATCGCGCAGAAGGTGCTGCCGCTGACCGAGTACCGGCCCGGCGTCGCCAACTACACCAGGGTGTCCTCGGCGTTGCAGCAGGCGACAGCTGACGTGGTGAGCGGCAAGACCGCGCAGGAGGCGCTCAACGCCTACCAGGAAGCGCTGAAGAAGATCGTGGGAGAGAACGAGATTGTCTCCGGCTGAGGTGCGAACGGTCGCGGGCCGCGCGAAGCGGTTCGCGACCGACGTCGCCGGTCTGGGGATCGCCCGCGCGATGGGGTTCGTGGCCCCCGCGCTGCTGCTGATCGCGGTCTTCCTGATCTTCCCGGCGCTCTGGACCATCTACATCGGACTGACCAACTACGAGCTGACCGGGCCGAACGCGGTCGCGCCCCAGCTCGTCGGGATCGACAACTTCGTCAACGCGCTCAACGACGCGCTGTTCCAGAACTCGTTGTGGCTCACCGCGTTGTTCGTGCTCGGCTCCGCGGTGATCGGACAGAACATCCTCGGCTTCGTGCTCGCGTGGACGCTGCGCAAGGCCAAGCCGGGACTGCGCCGCACCGTGGAGTCCTTGGTGCTGCTGGCATGGATCTTGCCGAGCACGGTGGTGGCCTTCCTGTGGTTCGCGGTGCTGGACCGCGACGGTGGAACGCTGAACGCCCTGCTCGGGTCCGAGGGCACCGCGTGGCTCGTCGAGTACCCGATGCTGTCGCTGATCGTGTTCAACACCTGGCGCGGCACGGCTTTCTCGATGCTGCTCTACAGCTCGGCGCTGGCCGCTGTGCCGCCGTCGCAGCTGGAGACGGCTCGGGTGGTCGGCGCGAGCGGCTGGCAGACGGTGCGCGACATCGTCTTCCCGCACATCCGTGGGCACGTGCTGACGAACACGCTGCTCATCAGTTTGTGGACGGCCAACGACTTCTCGCCGTTCCTGCTCACCGCCGGTGGGCCCAACCACGCCTCCGAGACGCTCCCGGTGTTCATCTACCGCCAGGCCCTCGAAGGCGGTCAGCTCGGCTACGCGTCGGCGATCTCGTTGCTGTTGCTGCTGGCGAACCTCGTGGTCGCCGCGGTGTACCTGTGGTTGCTGCGGAGGAAGTCATGAGTCCGCTGATGATGGTGCGGCGCATAGGTTTCTACGTGGTGATCGCCGTGCTGATGGCGTTCTTCGCGGTGCCGATGCTGTGGCTGGCCAGCGCGCCGTTCGACAGCAAGCCCGGGCTCGGGCTGCGCTGGCCGGACTGGACGCTGGACAACGTGAAGACCACCTTCGAGCACCCGTACGCGTTGACCTCGCTGTGGAACTCGCTGGTGATCTGCGTGGTGGCGACGGTGATCACGGCGAGCTTCGCCGCGCTCGCCGCCTACGCGCTGTCCCGCGTCCGGATTCCCGGCCGGGACCTGATGCTCTACGTGCTGCTGCTGCTGTCCAGCGTGGTCACGGGCACCGCGGCGATGGTGCCGATCTTCGTGATGATGTTCCAGCTCGGGCTGATCAACTCGCAGTTCGGCACGGCGCTGGTGATCGCGGGCGGGATGCTGCCAGCGGCGATCTTCATCCTGAAGGACTTCGTCGACTCGGTCCCGCGCTCCTACGAGGAGTCCGCGCGGGTCTTCGGGGCTTCGCCGTTCCAGGTGCTGACGCACGTGGTGCTGCCGGTGGCGCGGCCCGGGATCGCGACCATCCTGGTGTGGGCCTTCGTCAACGCCTGGGGCAACTTCCTGTTGCCGTTCCTGCTGATCCGCGAGGTCGGCAAGCAACCGGGCGCGGTGCTGCTGCGCACGCTCCAGGACGAGGGCGGCAGCGCCAACCTGACCGTCATCCCGGTGTTCTCGCTGCTGTACTCGATCCCGGTGGTCGTGCTGTACGTGTTGGTGAACAAGCGCTACGGGTTCCGTTTCCACGGAGGGATCAAGAGCTGATGGCCGGAATCGACATCCGCGCACTGTCCACTGTGTACCCCAACGGGGTGCGCGCGGTGGACGGGCTCGATCTTGAGATCGTCGACGGTGAGTTCTTCGCGCTGCTCGGCCCTTCCGGCTGCGGCAAGACGACGCTGCTGCGCACGATCGCCGGGCTGGAGCAGGCCAGCTCCGGCCAGGTGGTGATCGGTGGGGCGGACGTCACCGGCGTCGACCCCGGCAAGCGCAAGGTCGCGATGGTGTTCCAGGACTACGCGCTGTTCCCGCACATGACCGTCGCGGAGAACATCGGCTACCCGCTGCGCGTGCGCGGGGAGTCCAAGGCGCGCCAACGGGAAGTGGCTGAGGAGACCTCCGGTGGGCTGAGCCTTGCCGGGCTGCTCGACCGGCGCCCCGGTCAGCTCTCCGGTGGTCAGCAGCAGCGCGTCGCGCTGGCGCGGGCGATCGCGATGGACGCCGGAGTGCTGCTGCTGGACGAGCCACTGTCCAATTTGGACGCACGATTGCGGCTGGAGGCGCGGACCTTCCTCAAGCGGTTGCAGCGCGAGCTGGGGCTGACCACGGTCTTCGTCACCCACGACCAGGCGGAAGCGCTCGCGCTGGCCGACCGGATCGCGGTGATGGAGTCCGGGAAGATCCGTCAGCTCGGCAGTCCGCGCGAGGTGTTCCAGCGGCCCGCCAACACCTTCGTCGCCAACTTCATCGGCTCCACTCCGATGAACCTCCTGGAGTCGGTGGTGTGCGGCGGTTTCGTCGAGGTCGCCGGTGCTCGGCTGACACTGCCCTCGGGCATCTCGTTGGCCGACGGCACTCCGGTCACCGCGGGAATCCGGCCGGAGTACCTGAACGTGGGCGCTGGTGACGGGATCACCGGTGTTGTGTCCACTGTGGAGAACCTCGGCGTGTCGTCGCTGGTGACCATCGAGTGCCCGGGGGACGCGTTGGTCGGGCTCACCGTGCCGGAGCAGGACGAGCCGGCGATCGGGACCACCGTGACCGCCGCGCCCGAGCCCGGCAGGCTGCTGGTCTTCGACGAGGCCGGATTGCTGCTCGGCGAGGCGAAGGTCGCGGCATGACCGTCCACAGTGGTCAGTGGGTTCGCGAGGACCGGGCCGCGAACCCGTGGCCCGGGCTTCCTTTCGAGGTTCCCGCCGGTGCCCCCGCGATCACTGTGGAGCTGGAGTTCGACGACTCGCGCGGCGCCGTCATCGATCTGGGCTGCGAGGGTGCCGCTGGCTGGCGCGGCTGGTCCGGCGGCGCTCGTCGCAGGTTCACCATCGCGCGGGACTGGGCCACGCCGGGCTACGTCCCGGGTGAGCTTGAGCCCGGCCTGTGGCACGTTGTGCTTGGGCTGCACCGAGTTCCGGTCGACGGCGTCGATTACCGGGTCTCGATCTCGTTCGACGAGGTTTCGCCACCGGCTCCGCCGACCTCGCCGCCGGTTCCTGCGCGACCGTCGGTGCGCTCACTTCCGGCCGGTGCTGGGTTGCGGTGGGTGCCCGCGGACTTCCACTCGCACACCTTGCACTCCGATGGGGCGCTGACGGTTCCCGAACTGGCCGCGCTCGCGGTGTCACGCGGTCTGTCCGCGTTGGCGGTCACCGACCACAACACCGTCAGCCACCACGCGGAGTTGGCGGATGTCGGGCGGCAGTACGGGATCGCGCTCGTTCCGGGCCAGGAGGTGACCACGGAGTCCGGTCACGCCAATGCTTTCGGGGACATCGGGTGGATCGACTTCCGGCGACCCGCTGTCGAGTGGCTGTCCACTGTGGAGGATCGTGGCGGGCTGCTGTCCGTGAACCACCCGCTCGCCGCTGACTGCTCGTGGCGGCACCCGCTGCCGCGCCGCGCTCCGCTGGCGGAGATCTGGCACTCCACGTGGCTCGATCCGCGTTGGGGCGGCCCGCTAGCGTGGTGGCAGGCGTGGGGGCGCGAGGTCACTCCGATCGGCGGGAGTGACTGGCATCGCTCAGGTTCCGACGCCATCCCCGGCACTCCGACGACGTGGGTCGCCGTTGACGCCTCCGCTTCTGGGCCTGACGAGCTGGTTTCCGCGGTGCCCGACGGCTTGCGTGCTGGGCGGACTGCTGTTTCGGCGGGGTTGGACGCTCCAGTGTTGTTGCCGGTGGACGGCGAGCTTGTCGCTGTGGACGCTGACGGTGCTCTTGTGCTTGACGCGGAAGGGGATCGTCGGCCTGTGCGCGGTTCGGTGTGCACGCTTTCGGCCGGTGTGGATGGCGGCTCGGTGCTGTTCGGCCATGACAGCGCTGTGCTGTCGTTGTGCGCAGCTGTCGTTGCCCGTACTTAGGATTCGCCCATGGGAATGACTGCGACCTGGGTGTTCGAGCCTGCCGACGGAGTGCCGCCGCCTCCGGGGTGGTCGAGTGCGGTGGTGGGTGCCCTTGTTGAGCCGCCGGGGCGCTCGGCCTTGGTGGTTTCCGTGTGGGACAGCGGTTTCTGCTTGCTCGACGCGCCGGGACACTGGCGGTGGGTGATCAACGAGGAGATCACGCGGGGCATGCACTGGGGCAACGTGTGGACCTCCGGGCACCTCGCTTCGGTTGGCAGGGCGGAGGTCCTGCGCGAGTCCGGGGTCTTCTCCCGCGTCGAACCCATCGCGGGCTCGGACCTGTGGTGGTTCCAGCTCACCGCCGACCCCGACGAGCTGGAGCACTCGCACGTCGACCGCGCCGCGTGGGTGACCAGAGCCGTGATGCCCAGGCGCCCCAACGGCAACATCGGCCTGACCGCGCAGTGACGACGCGCTTCGGTGAACGCCTGAAACGTCGTTGTTGCCACCCCCGCAAGATTGTGTCGTTCGTGTATCTCGTGCGGGCGGTGGCGACTGGATTCAATCCATTGGTCGCTGCATTTTAGCAGTTCAGGGCGTATGCTTCGAACATGTGTTCTATGCGCTGAGGTTGTGGCGTACTTGCTTCAGGTGTCGAGGCAGGTGTGTAACGTCCGCGCTGGCTCCATGGACAAGCTTCAGGGGATGGGAGCACCGTGGAGGCGACCTCGACTCCACATCGCGCGAAGGGGGATGAGCGACTGTGAACGCCAAGTACGACGCAACGACGATTGCCAAGTGGTTCATCGCCTGGGCTGATCACGCCGAGAACGCGTCAATGTCCAACCTCAAACTTCAGAAGATTTTGTACTACGCCCAGGGGCATCACGTGGCGTTGCACGGCGAGCCGTTGTTCTCTGACGAGATCCAGGCTTGGTCGCACGGTCCCGTGGTGCCAACGGTGTATCGCAAGTTCCGGGACTTCGGCGCCGGTGAAATCAAGTTCGACGAGCATGTCGACTTCTCCTGGGACGATGTCGACGAGGAGGCGACGCGGCATCTGATGCTGGTCTGGAACACCTACGGTGGATTCGCCGCGTGGCGTTTGCGGAACATGACGCACGACGACGGGCCGTGGAAGGACCACTTCGTCGACGGTGAGCGCAACCTCGTGATCCCGGTGGAGTCGCTGCGCGAGCACTTCAGTTCGCGCACCCGGGTTTCCGAACCACGTGCATGACGGACAGGCGTAGGGGCAAGGCTCCTAAGTCGATCAAGGGGACCATCGCTGACGTGCCGCCGGTCCGCGACCGCAACCGGGACACGCCCAAGTTCTGCCTGCGGCACCTCCAGCGCGGCTACGACGTCGACAACCTCCCCAAGGAGCAGCGGGCGGCGTTCGCGGTGGCACTCCAGCGCCGCGCCGCGATGACCTGGCGAGACATCGTGATGGCGCCAAGGCACGGCCTGGGCACGGAGAACCTGCCCCGCGAGCAGATCAAGGCGAAGATCCCTGCGGCGTTCGAGGACTCCGAGGAGTTCCTCGTTCTGCGCTACGACGGCAAGCTCCCGATGGCGGGTGTGCGCGCGGGCGAGGTTCTGCACATCCTGTGGATTGAGAAGCACTTCGGGGATCTGTACGACCACGGCTGAGCGCGGTCCGCGCCAGCTGAACGTCCAGCGGAGCGTGGTGGTCTTCAATTTACTGCCCCCCGCGAGGCGGGCGCGGCGGTCCGCTTAGGCCCTGAACGGGTCGTTTGATGCGTTGAGCGCACCGAACGACCCGTTCAGGGTGCTCAACGCACCAAACTCGGCGTTCGTGCTAGCGGGTGAGGTGGATTCCGGTGATCTCCCAGGGGCGCAGGGGGATTTCGGCTGTGCCGTCCACAATGGACAGTTCTTCGACGACGGCTCCGGTGAGGTCGACGCGTGCCGCGGCGGTGAGGCCGGGGAGGCTCACCTGGGCGGTGCTCGCCGAGTCGGAGTACGAGACCAGGCGCAGCTCCAGGCCGTTGCGCTGGCGCAGGCCGCACGCGGTCGCCCCGGTGACGGTGATGCCCTCGGCGGAGGCGAGGTCGGAGGTGGTTCCGGTGCCCGCCACGGTGATCAGCGGGTTGCGGTAGCGCTCCGCCGCGTCCATCAGGTTCGCGGACGCCCAGTCCCCGGCGTGCGGGAGGACGGCGAACTGGCTCACGGTCACGCCGGGGACCTGGGCCTCGGGGATCGGAGTGGTGGGGCCGGCGGGCTCGGCGCGCAGCGGGTGCAGGTTGCGGCTGATGGCGCCGGTGGCGCGCAACAGGGTGAGCGCCAGATCGGAGCCATCGGAGGAGACCTCGTACTCGGTCACGTTGTGCAGCAACACACCCGTGCCGCCAGCATCCACAAAGGACGATGCGGGGAACGTGGGGAGCGGGTGCTCGCCGTTGCCGCCCTCGTTGACCAGGGCGCGCTCCACCACGGAGAACTGGCCCTCCGCGTGCGAACTGGAAGCGGTGCGGGCGGTGGGGATGTGGAAGCGGACGCGGTGGTCGACGCTGCGGTTGTCGAAGGAGACCTCGACGCGGACGAAGGGCTCGTTCACGCGAAGCTCGACGCTGGTCGTCACGCCGACGGACACGGTCTCGGACGTGCGGGCGGTGCCGTCGAAGTCCACGAGGCCGAGAGGCCACTCGTACGTGCGGAGCACCACGAGCGAAGCCACGAGAGGACCCTGCTCCGCCGCGACGACGGTGACAGCGGTTGGCTTGTCCACCAACGTGTCCGTGACCGGAGGACCGTAGTTGTAGCTGTCGCCCGCGTCGCCGCCGTCAACGATGCGGCCGACGCCGTCGAGCACGGTGCCATCGGAGCCGGTGACGCGGAGCGTGCCGTCCTCGTTCACCACAGCGGACACGAGGCCGTTGTGCAGAGCACCGTCCACAATGGACGACGGGGCGGAGAGCGGCGCGGAACCGGCGCGAGGGCGGACGGAGGCCCACCCCAGAGCAGGAGCGGTGGTCAGCGCGAGGAGCTCGCGGCTGGGCTCGTCGATCACGCGCAGGCGCCAGTCTCCCGGCGAGGACGCGGCGACGGCCTCGGTCAGCTCGTCGGCGAAGCGCTCCACGTCGTAGCCGGGGTCGCCGATGCGCCCGACGGTGAAGGTGACCGTGTGATCGGAAATCTCCGCGCGCTGGATGGCCCTGCTGTACATGACCTGGCCGAAAGTGCGCCTGCGTACGGCGTTCACCACGTCGGCGGCGGGGAACGTCGCGTCGATCAGATTCCGCTCAGCACGGCGGATCTCCTGGGTCGGAGCGAGGGTGCCATCGGGCAGCTCCAACGCGACATCGGCCCACGAATCGGGCGCGACCACCTGGCAGCGAACGAGATCGGTGCGCTCGAGCGCGCTGGGGTTGACCACGACGACGGAGTCCGAAGGCGCACGGGAGGCGATGTCGTTGAGGGTGCGGTCGCGGACGGCGCTGCCCAGCTGCTCCGCCTCGGCGATGCGCGCGGCGACCTGCTGAGCGGTGGAGTCAGCACCGCACCCGGTGACGGAGTCGTGGCAGGACGCGTCGACGAGCCGGAGCCACGCCATGCTCAGGAACGGCTCGGCGGCCTGCGGGCACCACAACGCCGACAGCGGCTCGGCGTAGCGCTCGACCATCCGCTCGGCCTCGGCCATGGCCTGCTTCACCGCGACGCGCACGGAAAGGATGCCCGGCAACAGGTTCGCCCTGGCGTGACTGCGGAGTTCGCCGAGCACCTGCGGCAGTCCGGCCTCCTGCGGGTCCCGCCCGGCCAGCGCCTCGGCCAGGGTCTCCAACCGCAGCGTGACCTCGGCGCCGGAAGCCTGCACGGCGCCGACCTGGTCGAGCAGCGTGGGGATCGGCGCGCTGTGGTCGGTGCCGTACATGGCCAGCGGCTCGGTGTCGCCGAACCACGCGCGCATCTGCTCAGCGAAGGCGATAGAGCGCTCTACCGTCTTGGCCGGGTCGGTGAACATCACCGAGGCGTTGCCGTAGCCGCCGGGCAGGTACTCGGTGCGCACGGAGGAGCCGTCGGGGGAGACCCAGTGGAACGCGTGCCGGTCCACGCTGCCGGGAACTCCGCGCCACAGGCACGCCTGGTCGAAGCCGAAGCCGCGCAGGATCTGCGGCAGCTGCGCGGTGTGGCCGAACTGGTCGGGGATGTAGCCGACGCGCATGGCGCCGCCCAGCTCGGCGGAGCGCGCGAGGCCGATCTCCAGGTTGCGCACCAGGTTCTCGCCGGAGCACAGGAAGGAGTCGGCGAGCACGCGCCACGGGCCGACCGCGAGCTGGCCGGAGCGCACCAGCGCGACGACCCTGGGCAGCGCGTCCGGCCGGACCTCCAGGTAGTCGTCGACGGCGGCGGTCTGCCCGTCGAGGGTGAAGCGGAAGCGGGGGTCGGCCTCCAGGCGCGGCAGCACGGTGTCGAGCAGGTCCACGAGCTGGAGGCGGAAGCGCTGGAACGGCTCGTACCACTCACGGTCCCAGTGGGTGTGCGGGACGACGTGCACGGTGCGGCGGGAATCAGTGGCGTCGGTCACCTCGGCACGGTAACCACGGACCCCGCGCGCTGTCAGTGCCCAATCCGCCGAAGTGGGTCCTTTCGGGTTCATCCGGCTGAACCTGGTTGTCTGACCAGGGTTTTCCCAGCTGAGCCCGCTGCGGGCCGAGTCGGTCATACGCTGCTGGGGAAGCCGTTCGCGTCGAGGGGGACGCCACATGTCGACGTCCGTGCGGTCGGTGGCGCTGTTCACCGACGAGTACCTGCAGAACTCCCACGAGATCCTGGCGCTGCTGCGCGAGGAGGGGCCGGTGCACCGCGCGCGCACCGCCAACGGGCTGCACGTGTGGGTGGTGACGCGCCACGCGGACGCCGTCGCGGTGCTCACCGACGACCGGCTGCTGAAGAACCCCGAGGGCCTGACCACGGCGATCCGCGCCAACCTCGACGACCCCGACCGTGGTCTGACCTTCTCCGGCGACATCGCCCACCACCTGCTCAACAGCGACGGCGCCGAGCACGACCGGCTGCGCGGACTGCTGGCCGGGGCGTTCAGCGCCGAGCGCGTGGCGCGGATGCGGCCGAGGATCACCGAGATCACCGACGGGCTGCTGGACGCGATGGCGGGCAAGCGCCGCGTCGACCTGATCGAGGAGTACGCGCTGCTGATCCCGGTCGCGGTGCTGTGCGAGCTGCTGGGCGTGTCCCACCAGGACCAGGACCGCTTCCGCGCGTGGGCCAACGTGATCCTCGCGGCGGCGGACCCGGACGCGATCCGCGACGCCAGCATCGCGCTCGCGGCGTTCCTGGTGCAGCTGATCCGGGGCAAGCGCGCCGTGCCGGGCGATGACCTGATGTCGGAGCTGGTCGCGGACGGTCGGCTCACCGAGCCCGAGTTGATCTCGATCGCGTTCCTGCTGCTCGTCGTCGGGCACGAGACCTCGGGGAACATGATCGCCAACAGCGTGCTGTCGCTGCTGCGCGCGCCCGACCAGCTCGCGGCGTTGCGCGCGGACCCCGCTCGGCTGCCGGGGGCGATCGAGGAGCTGCTGCGCTTCGAGAGCCCGGTCGGGATGACGACCTTCCGCTACACCAACGAATCCGTGGTCGTGGACGGCGTGGAGATCCCCGCGGGCGAGATCGTGATGGTCGCGCTCAGCTCCGCCAACCGGGACTCCGTGCGCTTCCCCGGAGCTGACCGGCTCGACCTCGCGCGTTCGGCGGACGGGCACCTCGCGTTCGGGCACGGCGTGCACCGCTGCCTCGGTGCCGCGCTCGCGAAGGTGACCGGCACGGTGGCGATCGGCCGGTTGCTTGATCGATTCCCAGGGCTCCGGTTGGACGCGCGTGACGGGGAGATTCGTTGGCGGCGCTCGACTTTCATGCACGGTCTGCACGCGCTGCCGGTAACACCTGGCTGAGTCCGGGTTTGCTGTCGTTGCTGACAATTCGCGGGCCGGTTCGTTGTACTCGGAGACTGTCGTACCTGGAGTGCGGGGCGATCTAGCCTGCCGGTGTGACGCCTGAGGAACTGCTCGCCGCCGACCGCGAGCACGTGTGGCACCCGTACGGGCCGATGCCCGGCGTGCGGGAGCCGCTGCTCGTCGAGTCCGCGCGCGGCGTGCGGCTGCGGCTCACCGACGGGCGCGAGCTGATCGACGGCATGTCCTCGTGGTGGGCCGCAGTGCACGGCTACCAGCACCCGGTGCTCGACGAGGCCGTGCGCGACCAGCTCGGGCGGATGAGCCACGTGATGTTCGGCGGCCTCACCCACGAGCCCGCCGTGCGGCTGTGCACGCGGCTCGCGGAGATCACCCCGGAGCCGTTGCGGCACGTGTTCCTGTGCGACTCGGGCTCGGTGTCCGTCGAGGTCGCGGTGAAGATGTGCTTGCAGTACTGGCGTTCTCGCGGCCTCGGCGCGAAGCGGCGGCTGCTGACCTGGCGCGGCGGCTACCACGGCGACACCTTCCAGCCGATGAGCGTCTGCGACCCGCGGGGCGGCATGCACAGCCTCTGGAGCGGAGTGCTGCCGGAACAGGTCTTCGTGCCCGCGCCGCCCGCTGGCTTCGACGCGGACATGGACACCGCCTACGTGCAGCTGCTCGCTGATGAGATCGAGCGCCACGCGGACGAGCTGGCCGCGGTGATCATCGAGCCCGTGGTCCAAGGCGCGGGCGGCATGCGCTTCCACAACCCGCGCTACCTGCACGTGCTGCGCGAACTGACCCTGGCCAACGACGTCCTGCTGATCTTCGACGAGATCGCGACGGGCTTCGGCCGCAGCGGCGCGCTCTTCGCCGCCGACCACGCGAGCGTCAGCCCCGATGTCATGTGCCTCGGCAAGGCCCTGACCGGCGGTTACCTGTCGATGGCCGCGACGCTGTGCACGCCGGAGATCGCCGACGGCATCTCGCGCGGAGAGCTGCCGGTGCTCGCGCACGGGCCGACGTTCATGGGCAATCCGCTCGCCTCGGCCGTCGCCAACGCCTCGATCGACCTGCTGTTGGGGCAGGACTGGGCGGGGGAGGTCGCCCGCGTGGAGACAGGACTGCGCGCTGGTCTCGCTCCGGCTTCGCGGCTGCCCGGGGTCTCTGACGTCCGAGTCCAAGGCGCGATCGGCGTGGTCCAACTCGACCACGCGGTGGACGTGGCTGCCGCGACCAGGGCGGCGACGGAGCACGGCGTGTGGCTGCGGCCGTTCCGCGACCTGATCTACGTGATGCCGCCCTACATCAGCACGGACGCCGAGGTCAGCGCCGTTTCCGCTGCTGTCGTGGCCGCCGCCGGGGTTGGGTAGCGTGCGGGCGATGACCTTGCTTGTCATCACAGGGACCGGGACCGAGGTCGGCAAGACCGTCGCCACCGCCGCCGTCGCCGCGCTCGCCAAGGACGCGGGAAAGCGCGTCGCCGTCGTCAAACCCGCGCAGACGGGAGTGAAACCGGGCGAGCCCGGCGATGTCGACGAGGTCGTGCGGCTCGCGGGTGCCCTGACCGCGCGAGAGCTGGTCCGCTACGACGACCCGCTGTCCCCCGAAGCCGCCGCGCGCCTCGCCGGTCAGCCCCCGGTCAGCCCCTCCCAGGCCGCCGAGGCCGTCACCGAGCTGGTCGAGGACCACGACGTGGTGCTGGTGGAAGGCGCGGGCGGGCTGCTCGTGCGCTTCGACCACACCGGGGGCACCCTCGCCGACCTCGCGTGGACGCTGCGCGCGCCCGTGCTGCTCGTCGCCGCTGCGGGGCTCGGCACGCTCAACACCACCGCGCTGACCGCAGAAGCGTTGCGGCACAGGGGAATCGAGTGCCTCGGAGTGCTCGTCGGCTCGTGGCCCACGTCGCCTGACCTGGCCACGCGGAGCAACCTCCTCGACCTGCCCGTCGCCGCGCGCGCACCGCTGCTCGGCGTGCTCCCGGCGGGGATCGCCCAGCACGACCGCGCCGGCTTCCTCCGCGTCGCGCGTGCCCATCTGGCTCCGCAACTGGGCGGTGAGTTCGACGCCGTGGCCTTCGCGGAGCGGAACTCACCGTGACTTTGACCGCACTTCCGTGCGGGTTTCTTCGGGCAGACTGCTGCCCGAGCCGCCTCTGAGACAAAGGAGTTCCGGGTGACCGTCGCCGACACCGACGTGCTGGACATCGCGCGCGAAGTGGTTCTTGAGCGCGGGGAGGGCCTGCCCGAGCAGGACGTGCTGCGTGCGCTGCGGCTGCCCGACGAGCGGCTGCCCGAGCTGCTGGAGCTGGCCCACCAGGTCCGGATGCGGTGGTGCGGACCCGAGGTCGAGATCGAGGGCATCATCAGCCTCAAGACCGGCGGCTGCCCCGAGGACTGCCACTTCTGCTCGCAGTCCGGGCGCTTCCCGACGCCCGTGCGCTCGGCGTGGCTGGACATCCCCAACCTCGTCAAGGCCGCCGAGCAGACCCGGGCGACCGGAGCGACGGAGTTCTGCATCGTCGCCGCCGTGCGCGGGCCGGACAAGCGGCTGCTGTCCCAGGTGAAGGCGGGCATCGAGGCCATCCGCGCCTCCGGCAACGACATCCAGATCGCGTGCTCGCTCGGCATGCTCACCCAGGAGCAGGTCGACGAGCTCAAGGCGATGGGCGTGCACCGCTACAACCACAACCTGGAGACCGCGCGCTCGCACTTCGAGAAGGTCGTCACCACGCACACCTGGGAGGAGCGGTGGGAGACCCTGCTGATGATCCGCGAGGCGGGCATGGAGGTCTGCTGCGGCGGCATCATCGGCATGGGTGAGACCGTCGAGCAGCGCGCCGAGTTCGCCGCGCAGCTGGCCGAGCTGGGCCCCGACGAGTGCACGATGAACTTCCTCATCCCGCAGCCGGGGACGCCGTACGAGAACTACGAGGTCGTGCCGGGCAAGGACGCGCTGCGCACGGTCGCCGCGTTCCGGCTGGCGCTGCCGAAGGCGCTGCTGCGCTTCTCCGGCGGGCGCGAGCTGACCTTCGGCGACCTCGGCACCGAGCAGGGCATGCTCGGCGGGATCAACGCGATCATCGTCGGCAACTACCTGACCAACCTCGGCCGCCCCGCCGACAAGGACCTCGCCATGCTCACCGAGCTGAACATGCCGATCAAGGCGTTGAGCGAGACCCTGTGACGGCGCTCGGCGTGTACTGCGAGACTTGCGGGAAACCGCTGGCGGAGAATGAGCACGCGGTGTGCGAGCAGCGGCGGGAGATCAACCCGCCGAGGTACTGCCGCGAGTGCAGGCGGCGGATGGTCGTCCAGATCCTCCCGACCGGCTGGTCAGCGCGGTGCAGCGCGCACGGAGCGATAGAGGGTTGAGGTAGATCGGCAGTGACCGAGGAGCAGGGCGGGCGTGCGGCACCGGTGCGGATTCCGGCGGTCACGGACTCCGACTTGGACTACTACGACCCGCCCTTCGCACTGCCGGAACCGCCCCGGCCCAGGGTGGTGGTGAAGGCCGACCTGCTGCCCTCGCTGAGCGCGTTCTCCTTCATCTCGCTGCTCGGCGTGCCGGTCGCCTTCGCCTGGTCGCTGCTGGCGCCGGGGGAGCGCAAGGTGGTCAACTCCAAGGGCGAGCTGGTCAGCCTGCCCTGGGAGAGCTACCACCACTACGACGCGCTCGCCGTGTTCCTGATGATCACCCTGGGCGTCGGGCTGATCACCGGCTTCGGCATGTGGCTGCTGCGTCGGCGCCGCGGCCCGGTGATGATGATCGCCACCGGCCTCGGCTCCGCCGCGGCGGCCGCGCTCGCCATCCAGCTCAGCGGCCTGTTCGCCGGGTGGTGGTACCCCGTTCCGGCGTCCTTGCAGGTCGGCGATGTGCTGCTGCAGGCTCCGGCGCTGACCCTGTGGTGGGCCGTGCTCGCCCAGCCGACGACGGCGCTGCTGGCCTACGGCGTGGCCGCGGCGTGGAACGGCACCGACGACCTCGGCCGCCGCTTCGACCGCTGAGGGTTGCTCCAACTCCACTTGCTCCCATTGTTGGAGCAAGTTGGAGCAAGCTTGGAGCAACGCCGTTTCCGCTGGTCAGGGGCGTTTCAGGTGGGCTCCAATGCCCGTTTCTGCCGGGGTTCGTGGTGGTTGAAGACCGGCGAACCAGCAGGTGGTCAGCGTGTGCGGATGAAGGCGTCGCCGTTGTCTTCCACGAAGGCGCTCCGGGTCAGTTGTTGGCGAAGTCGGCGGCGAACTCGGAGAGCGGGGCCGGGACGGCGCGCAGGGCTCGGAGGATCTCCGCCTCGCGCTTGAGCAGGCCGCGGACCATGCGCAGCCTGCGCACCGGGTCGCCCTCTTCGAGCAGCTGCTGGCGGTCGTCGAGGGACAGCAGGCAGTCCTCGGCGAGGACGTTGGCCAGGGTGGTGAGGTCCTCGGTCGTGCAGGGCTCGCGCCAGTCCTCCTCGCGCCACGCGGTCGCGCAGTAGCCGCGGTGCGCGGCGCGGGCGAGGTCGGCGAGCTTGGCGACGAGGTCGTGGTCGGTGACGGGGGAGTCGGGCAGCCACTCGACCTCGGCGACGAGGTACGGCGCGGCGCTGTGGTCGACGTCGACGAGCCGGAAGCGGCGGTGTCCGCGCACGACGATGTCGTAGCGGCCCTCGGGGAGCTGGCGGGCCTCGCGCAGCAGCGCGGAGCAGCCGACGGGGTGCACGGCGGCCATGTCGTCGGTGCGGATGTCCCAGCCCTGGCGGACGGAGACGACGCCGAAGGCGCGGTCGGGGCGCACGCCCTTCACCAGGTCGACGACGAGCTGGCGGTAGCGCGGCTCGAAGATGTGCAGCGGCATGGACGCTCCCGGCAACAGCACCGCGCCAAGGGGGAAGAGGGGAAGCGTCTCAGTCATTTGCCTGACATTAAGGCCATCGTGCCGCGCGCGCCGGGCGGTCGGCGGGGGGTGGGCGGAACACGGCGAAGGGGTCGGTGACCTGCAGACCCCGTGCGGCGAAGCGGAAGAGCGCGGCGGGCCGGCCGCCGGAGGGACCGGGTGGGGCGGTGCTGCCGGTGGGTTCGAGCAGGCCGCGCCGGGAGAGCACGCGTTGCAGGTTGGTCGCCGAGACCCGGTAGCCCAGGGCCGCCGAGTACAGCTCGCGCAGCGTGGAGACGGTGAACTCGCGACCGGCGAGCGCGAAGCCGAGGTTGGTGTAGGAGAGCTTGGCGCGCAGGCGATCCCGCGCCCGCTCGACGATCGCGGCGTGGTCGAAGGCGGACTCCGGCAGCCCGGCGACGGGGTGCCACGCGGTGTCCTCGGGCAGCACGGGGTCGACGTCGCAGGGGACCAGCCCGAGGAAGGCGGTCGCGACGACGCGTTCGCCGGGCACGCGGTCGGGGGCGCTGAAGACGGCCAGTTGCTCGACGTGGGTGAGCTGGCGGACGTCGACCTTCTCGGCGAGCTGGCGCCGGATCGAGCCCTCCACGTCCTCGCACGCGCCGAGCCTGCCGCCGGGCAGCGCCCAGCGCCCCTCGTCGGGGTCCAGGGCCCGCTGCCAGAGCAGCACCTGGAGTGAACCGGATCTCACCTGCAGCACAGCTGCGAGCACCTCATGTACTGCCATCGCTGGAATTGATACCATCTCCCCTGTTTTCGCTTCTAAGGCGAAAACCCGGGTGACGGGCAAGCGCCCGGCACGCACGCGAGGAGAACCCGATGAGCACAGCGGAGATCGCCCCATACAGCGGAGTCACCCCCGACGCCGCTTGGGCCGAGGAAGTGCGGGAACTGGCACGTCAGCGCGACGCGGTGCTGCTCGCGCACAACTACCAGCTGCCGGAGATCCAGGACATCGCCGACCACACCGGCGACTCCCTCGCGCTGAGCCGGATCGCCGCCGAGAGCGACGCCTCGACGATCGTGTTCTGCGGCGTGCACTTCATGGCCGAGACCGCGAAGATCCTCGCGCCGCAGAAGACCGTGCTCATCCCGGACGCGCGCGCGGGCTGCTCGCTGGCCGACTCGATCACCGCCGACCAGCTCCGCGCCTGGAAGGCCGAGCACCCGGACGCCGTGGTCGTCTCCTACGTCAACACCACCGCCGACGTGAAGGCGGAGACCGACATCTGCTGCACCTCATCGAACGCCGTGGACGTGGTGCGCTCGATCCCCGAGGACCGCGAGGTGCTCTTCCTGCCCGACCAGTTCCTCGGCGCGCACGTGCGCCGCGAGACCGGGCGGGACAACGTGCACGTGTGGGCGGGGGAGTGCCACGTGCACGCCGGGATCAACGGCCCCGAGCTGGCCGACCGCGCCGCGGCCTTCCCGGACGCGGACCTGTTCATCCACCCGGAGTGCGGCTGCGCGACCTCGGCGCTCTACCTCGCGGGCGAGGGCACGGTCCCGGCCGAGCAGGTCAAGATCCTCTCCACCGGTGACATGGTGAAGGCCGCGCGCAGCACCTCGGCGACCTCGGTTCTGGTCGCCACCGAGGTGGGCATGCTGCACCAGCTGCGCAAGGCCGCCCCGGAGATCGAGTTCCTCGCGGTGAACGAGCGCGCGTCCTGCCCCTACATGAAGATGATCACCCCGGCGGCGCTGCTGCGCGGTCTGCGGCAGAACGCCGACGAGGTGCACGTGGACGCCGAGACCGCCCGCCGGGCGCGGGGCGCCGTGCAGCGCATGATCGAGATCGGCACGCCCGGCGGTGGCGAGTGACGGCGGCGCTGCGCGAGGTCGGCGCGGCGAACTGGGAGGCCCGCGCTGACGTCGTCGTGGTCGGGACCGGCGTCGCGGGGCTGACCGCCGCGCTCACCGCGCACGAGCTGGGCCTGCGCGTCCTGGTGATCACCAAGGCGTCGGTCGAGGACGGCAACACCCGCTGGGCACAGGGCGGGGTCGCGGTCGTTCTGCCTGGTCAACACGACGCGGGCGACTCAGTGGACCGCCACATCGCGGACACGCTGACGGCGGGAGCCGGGCTCTGCGAGGAGGTCGCGACGGCCGCGATCATCCAGGACGGCCCGGCCGCCGTGCGCAAGCTGATGCGGCTCGGCGCGGCGTTCGACCTCGGCGAGGGCGGTCGGTTCGCCCGCACCCGCGAGGGCGGCCACAGCGCGTTCCGCGTCGTGCACGCGGGCGGGGACGCGACGGGCGCGGAGGTCGAGCGCGCGTTGCTGTCCTCGGTCCGTGACGGCCGGATTCCCGTGCTGCACAACCACATCGCGGTTCAAGCTCTGCACACACCAGCCGGTCAGGTCGCCGGTGTGCAGGTGCTCGACGGTGACGGAGTGCCTGGTGTGCTGCGCGCGCCCGCGGTGCTGCTCGCGACCGGAGGGCTCGGCCAGCTCTTCCAGGCGACGTCCAACCCCGAGGTCGCGACGGCGGACGGGCTCGCGCTCGCGCTGCGCGCCGGGGCGGCCGTCGCGGACGTGGAGTTCGTCCAGTTCCACCCCACGGTGTTGTTCACCGGAGCCGGTGCGCGCGGGCGGTGTCCGCTGGTCACGGAGGCGGTTCGCGGCGAGGGCGCGGTGCTGGTCGACGCGTTCGGCGAGCGCGTGATGACCGGTGTGCACCCGCTGGGCGACCTCGCTCCGCGCGATGTGGTCGCTGCCGCGATCAGCCGTCGCATGGCGGAAACCGGCACCAACCACGTGTACCTGGACGCGACGCACCTCGGCGCCGAAGCGTTCCGGCGGCGGTTCCCCACGGTCCACGCCGCCTGCCAGTCGGTCGGCGTCGATCCCTCGAAGGACGGGATTCCCGTTGCGCCAGCCGCACACTTCGCGTGCGGCGGCGTGATGTCCACTGTGGACGGACGAACCTCGCTGACCGGGTTGTACGCGGCGGGCGAAGTGGCGCGCACCGGACTGCACGGCGCGAACCGCCTGGCGTCCAACAGCTTGCTCGAAGGGCTCGTGGTCGGAGCGCGGGCCGCGCGCGCGGTCGCGTTCGACCTCGGCGCGGGCCTGCTCGGCGATCCGCGCGCAGTGGAGGTCATCGACCTGCCAGCCGCTCCGGTCGCGGTTCGCGAGCCGTTGCAGGACGCGATGAGCCGCTACGCCGGGATCGGCAGGGAGAAGGCGGGGATCGCGGCTGCGCTGAGCGTGCTGGAGTCCTCCGTGCACCGTCCACTGAGGACACACCGGGCGGTTGAGGACGCGGCGCTCGCGCTGACCGCGCGGGCACTGCTGACGGCAGCCGACGCGCGCACGGAGTCGCGGGGCTGCCACGTGCGGCTGGACCACCCGGACCGCGACGACGCGCGGTGGCTGAGGAGCCTGCCGCTGCGCTTGGACGTGTCCGGACAGCCGGTGTTGCTCAGCGCGATCGCATTGGGAGGTGCGGCATGAGGCCGCTGTCGCCGGAGACTCAGATCAACCTCGCCGAAGCGGGACTGGACCTGGAGGACGTGCGCCGGGTCGTCGACACCGCGCTCAACGAGGACCTGCGCTACGGCCCGGACGTGACGACGCTGGCCACCGTGCCCGCCAACGCGATCGCCGTCGCGGACATCAACCCGCGCGTGCCGGGCGTGCTCGCGGGCGCGCCGCTGGCGCTGGCGGTGTTCGACGCGGTACTCGGTGTCGGCGGGTACCAGGTGCTCGGCGTGCGGCCGGACGGTTCACGCTTGCAGGCCGGGGAGTCCGCGCTGCGGATTCGCGGGCCGGTGCGGGGGCTGCTGACCGCCGAGCGGACCGCGCTCAACCTGCTGTGCCACCTCTCCGGCATCGCGACGACGACCGCCGAGTGGGTCGCGGCGATCGAGGGCACCGGCTGCGCGGTCCGGGACAGCCGCAAGACGCTGCCCGGGCTGAGGCTGTCGCAGAAGTACGCCGTGCGCTGCGGTGGCGGGCAGAACCACCGGCTCGGCCTCGGCGACGCGGTCCTGATCAAGGACAACCACGTGGTCGCGGCGGGATCGGTCGGGGCGGCGTTCAAGGCGGCGCGCGCGCACTCGCCGGAGCTGGAGTGCGAGGTCGAGGTCGGTTCGCTGGCCGAGCTGGACGAGGTGCTGGCCGAGCGCGCCGAGCTGGTGCTGCTCGACAACTTCACCGTCGAGGAGTGCGTGGAGGCCGTCCGCCGCAACCGCGCCGCCGAGGCGCCCGCCCGGCTGGAGGCCTCCGGCGGGCTCGTTCTGGGCGTGGCGCGGGCCTACGCGGAGACCGGCGTGGACTTCCTGGCGGTCGGCGCGCTGACCCATTCGGCCGTCGCACTCGATCTGGGGATGGACCTGGAGTAGGTCATTCGGTGTGCTGTACCGGACATCCGTGCACACCGGGTGAGCAAGATGAAGTTTCAATAAGGATTGAGCCGAAACGATCACCCGGATGGTCCACGCGGGCGCTCGTTTCCGTTAGTATCTGCCGCACAGCCAGCAAGTGAATATGAACGTCGCCCGGATCTCGGAGGTAACTCGGTGACCACCTCCTCGAACTCCCCGGCCGCCGCCGGTCCCCGCCTGCTGCTGCTCTCCAGTGGGGTGCGGGAGCACGACTGGGCCTGCGAGCGGCTCGGTGACGACGCCTGGCTGATCACCTGCTCCGGCGAGGAGAGCCTGCTCGCCGACGCGCTGGCGGACATGAAACTGCGCTGGGGAGTCCCGGACCGCGTGGTTCCGCTGGACGGCCGCAGCATCCCGCTCGCGGCGCTGCTGCGCGTCAGCCTCGGGCTGCCCGCCGTGCAGGCCGACACCGTCCTCTCGCGCGACCTCCGCCAGACCCACCAGCGCGCCGTCGCGGCAGGGCTGCGGACCGTGCAGCTGCTCGACCGCGCGGAGCTGGAGGACTGGGACTTCCGCACCGCGGTGTTCGCCAAGCCGGTCCAGCGCGGCGCCGCGCCCGCGCGCAGGCTGACCTCCTCCTACGACCTCACCGACCTCGACCCCGACGTCGACATGCTCTTCGAGGAGTGGGTCGTCGCGCCGGTCTGCCACGTCGAGGGCATCGCGGTGGACGGCCGGATCGCCGCGGCGCGGCTGTTCTACTACGTGGGTCCCGGCGCCGGCCGGGTCACCGTGACCAACAAGGTCGCGCTCGACCGGCTGACCGAGGCCGCCGGTGACGTCGTCGCCGGGCTCGACCTGCCCGACGGCGCCTTCCACATCGAGCTGTTCGACCTGCCGACCAACCCCATGCTGCTCGACGTCGTGGTGCCGCTCGCGCCCGTCGAGGAGCGCTCCCTGAACAAGAACTGCGTCGCTTCGCGCGCCCCGCAGCGCGTGCGGGCCACGGTGGCGCCGGGGGCTTTGCGCTTCACGGCCGCCTGAGTTCTTTCGGTTCGTTTTCTGGGCTCTTCGCTTGACTCTCCCTCGTTGGTTTCCCCCACCGGATGGAGAGTTCCCATGGCACTGCCCTCGCTGAAGTCGGTCATGGCCGTCGGCGCGCTGCTCGTCGCGATCCCGCTCGCCGGAGCCCCCGCCGCTCTGGCCGCCACCGGCCCCGGCCACCCCGCCAACGTCGTGATCTGGTCGAAGGCGATCGCCTCCAGCGCCCCCGCCGCGGTCGACGGTGCTCTCGCCTCGGCGAAGAAGGGTCTCGCCCAGCACGAGCAGCGCACCGGCACCACGTGCAAGCCGCGCTCCCAGCGCATCTCCGTGGAGAAGCTGCGGGACCACTTCGTCGGCACGTCGGAGCTGCACGCCACCTGCGTGAAGCGCTGACGGAACTCAGTTCGGCACCGGGTTGCCGGTCGGCCGTGGTTCGCGGTCGGCCGGTGCCCGGCGGCTGTCCGGCAGCCACAGCACGAACGTGCTCCCGGCTCCGGGAGCGCTGTGCAGGTCGACCCGGCCGCCGTGGCCCTCCACGATCTGCCGGACGATCGCCAGCCCGAGCCCGCCGCGCCCGCTCGTCGTCGCCGACCGCGGGCCCGCCTGCCAGAAGCGGTCGAAGACGCGGCCGTGATCGCGCTCGGCGATGCCGGGCCCCTGGTCGCGGACGGCGATCCAGCACCAGCCACCCGCACCACCCGAGCTGAGGTGGACCTCGCTTCCGGGTGGCGCCACCCGGA
>NZ_MUMH01000021.1:893-23813 GCF_002155965.1 Allokutzneria sp. NRRL B-24872 | reverse complement strand
CCGCGCCCCCGTCCGGGGCCCCGATCCGGGTGACCGGTGCGCAGTCCCTTGTCCGCTCCCTCGAAGCCGCCGGATGCGAGGTCGTCTTCGGCATCCCGGGTGGCGCCATCCTCCCCGCATACGACCCGCTCCTGGACTCCACCAAGGTGCGCCACATCCTGGTCCGCCACGAGCAGGGCGCCGGGCACGCCGCCACCGGCTACGCGCAGGCCACCGGCCGGGTCGGTGTGTGCATGGCCACGTCCGGCCCCGGCGCGACCAACCTGGTCACCCCGCTCGCCGACGCCTACATGGATTCCGTCCCGGTGGTCGCGATCACCGGCCAGGTCGCGCGCTCGGCGATCGGCACGGACGCGTTCCAGGAAGCCGACATCTGCGGCATCACGATGCCTGTGACGAAGCACAACATCCTCGTCACCGACCCGGCCGACATCCCGAGGGCGGTCGCGGAGGCCTTCCACATCGCGGCGACCGGCCGCCCCGGCCCGGTTCTGGTCGACGTGCCCAAGGACGTGTTGCAGGCCACCACCTCCTTCTCGTGGCCGCCGGAGATGAAGCTGCCGGGCTACCGGCCCACGGTGCGCCCGCACGGCAAGCAGGTCCGCGAGGCGGCCAAGCTGATCGCCGCGGCGCAGCGCCCGGTGCTCTACGTCGGCGGCGGCGTGCTCAAGGCGCAGGCGTCGGCGGAGCTGCTGGAGCTGGCCGAGTTCACCGGCATCCCGGTGGTCACCACGCTGATGGCGCGCGGCGCGTTCCCGGACTCCCACCGGCTGCACCTGGGCATGCCCGGCATGCACGGCACGGTCGCGGCGGTCGCGGCGATGCAGCGCTCGGACCTGTTGATCACCCTGGGCGCGCGCTTCGACGACCGCGTCACCGGGCAGCTGGACTCCTTCGCGCCCGAGGCCAAGATCGTGCACGCCGACATCGACCCGGCGGAGATCTCCAAGAACCGCCGCGCCGACGTGCCGATCGTGGGTGACTGCAAGGAGGTCATCGGCGAGCTGATCGAGGCGGTGCGCACCGAGTTCGAGATCGAGCGCGCCGACATCGCCCCGTGGTGGAAGCAGCTCAGCTCGTGGCGGGACACCTTCCCGCTGGGCTACGAGGAGCCCACCGACGGCACCCTCGCCCCGCAGTACGTGATCGAGCGGATCGGCGAGCTGGCCGGCCCGGACGCGATCTACGCGGCGGGCGTCGGCCAGCACCAGATGTGGGCGGCGCAGTTCATCCGCTACGAGAAGCCCAGGACGTGGCTGAACTCCGGCGGCCTCGGCACGATGGGCTACGCGGTGCCCGCCGCCATGGGCGCCAAGCAGGGCATGCCCGATACCCAGGTCTGGGCGATCGACGGCGACGGCTGCTTCCAGATGACCAACCAGGAGCTGGCCACCTGCGCGATCGAGAACATCCCGATCAAGGTCGCGGTGATCAACAACGGCAACCTGGGCATGGTCCGCCAGTGGCAGACCCTGTTCTACGACAAGCGCTACTCCAACACCGAGCTGGGCACGCACAAGCACCGCATCCCGGACTTCAAGCTGCTGGCCGAGGCGCTGGGCTGCGTCGGGCTGCGCTGCGAGTCCAAGGACGACGTGGACGCGGTCATCAAGCAGGCGATGGAGATCAACGACCGCCCCGTCGTGATCGACTTCGTGGTCGGCGAGGACGCCCAGGTGTGGCCGATGGTGGCCGCGGGCACCGGCAACGACCACATCATGGCCGCGCGCGGCATCCGCCCGCTGTTCGAGGAAGATGAGTGATGAGCAGGCACACGCTGAGCGTGCTGGTCGAGAACAAGCCGGGTGTGCTGGCCAGGGTCGCCGGGCTGTTCTCCCGCAGGGGCTTCAACATCGAGTCCCTCGCCGTCGGCCCGACCGAGCACGTCGAGGTCTCGCGGATGACGATCGTGGTCTCCGTCGACGAACTACCGTTGGAACAGGTGACCAAGCAGCTCAACAAGCTGGTGAACGTCATCAAGATCGTCGAACTCGACCCGCCGACGGCCGTGCAGCGCGAACTGCTGCTGGTCAAGGTCAGGGCCGACGCGACGGTGCGCAGCCAGGTGCTGGAGACCGTCCAGCTCTTCCGGGCCAAGGTGGTCGACGTCTCGCCAGAAGCGGTGACGGTCGAGGCCACCGGCACCGCCGACAAGCTCAACGCGCTGCTGCGCATGCTGGAGCCGTACGGGATCAGGGAGATGGTCCAGTCCGGCATGGTCGCGATCGGCAGGGGCGCCCGTTCCATCACCGCCGCCGCCGTCCGCTAGACCCCCCGTTTTTCCGCTCTTACCGAAGGGACCACCGAGCACCATGTCCGTGGAGATGTTCTACGACGACGCCGCCGACCTGAGCGTGATCCAGAACCGCAAGGTCGCGGTGATCGGGTACGGCAGCCAGGGCCACGCCCACGCGCTCAGCCTGCGCGACTCCGGGGTCGACGTCCGGATCGGCCTGCCCGAGGGCTCGAAGTCCCGCCCGAAGGCCGAGGAGGAGGGCCTGCGGGTGATCACCCCCGCCGAGGCCGCCGCCGAGGCCGACGTGATCATGATCCTGATCCCCGACCACAAGCAGCGCGACCTCTACACCAACGACATCGCGCCGAACCTCAACGACGGCGACGCGCTGTTCTTCGGCCACGGCCTGGCGATCCGCTTCGGCCTCATCACCCCGCCCGCCAACGTGGCGGTCGCGATGGTGGCCCCGAAGGGACCCGGTCACCTGGTGCGCCGCCAGTTCGTCGACGGCAAGGGCGTCCCGTGCCTCATCGCGGTGGAGCAGGACCCCTCCGGTGAGACCCAGGCGCTGGCGCTGTCCTACGCCAAGGCCATCGGCGGCACCCGCGCCGGCGTGATCAAGACCACCTTCAAGGAGGAGGCCGAGACCGACCTCTTCGGCGAGCAGGCCGTGCTCTGCGGCGGCGTGGCCTCGTTGGTGCAGAACGGTTTCGAGGTGCTCACCGAGGCGGGTTACGCGCCGGAGATCGCCTACTTCGAGTGCCTGCACGAGCTGAAGCTGATCGTCGACCTGATGTACGAGGGCGGCATCTCGCGGATGTTCTACTCGGTCTCCGACACCGCGGAGTACGGCGGCTACAGCCGCGGCCCGCGCGTGGTGGACGCCCGCGCCAAGGAGGAGATGCGCAAGATCCTCGCGGAGATCCAGAGCGGGGAGTTCGCCAAGGAGCTCGTCGCGGAGATGGACGGCGGGCGCCCGGCGTTCACCAAGTACCGCGAGGAGTCGGCCGCGCACCCGATCGAGCAGACCGGCAAGAAGCTGCGCGACCTGATGTCGTGGGTGGACCGCCCGATCACCGAGACCGCCTGAGCCGTTTCGTGAGGAGGGGGCGTGCCGGGGATTCCCGGTGCGCCCCCTCTGCCATGTCCGCCGCTGAGGCAGAAGGGTCAGCTCGCGACGGGGTGGCCCTTCGACTGTCCACTGTGGTCCGGTTGCACATCGCACAACCGTCGGCGCCCGCGAGAATTGCAGGCTGCACAAGGCATCTTCAGGTCGTGGGGCAGATGCGGGGCAGGCGCACGGTGTCCTGCGCCGAGACGCGTGACGGGAAGCCGTCCCGACCCGAGTGGGGGAAGGGGGACGCGAGCCGGGACGGCCTCTCGTCGGTGGTGTCCGGCACCACGCACAGCTGTGCGTAGGCGATCCACCAGGTCGCGCACGGCCAGCCGCCGTCCCGCCAGCTGCTTCCGCAGAGCCGGCAGCGGGGCCGCCTGCGGCCGGTGCTGCGGTGCTGCGCCAGCAGGAACTGCCAGCCGTGGACCGTGCGCAGGAGCGCGTTCTTGCTCGTCTCATCGGGCTGGGCGAGCGCGAGGGCCTCCAGTTCGGCCAGCGTGCTCGCCACCTCGCGGTAGCAGTCGCGTCCCTGCACGGAGCCGTCGCTCGGCGCCTCGCGGACGTCCAGCAACGACTTTCCCGGCAGCCACACAACCCCCACCCGCTCCCGATCGTCTGGTGTACGGGGATGATCCTCTGGCGAAACTCCGGAGAGCGACCCCGTGTGCACTAAGCGTGCAAGACGTTCACGGAGAAATGCAACGTACATCCTGCGAATGACACGATTGGGTGAGACTGTGCCCGGCAGTAGGACAAGCGATTGCGACACCCTTTCCGCCGCGTGCACACTGCGGCGAGTTCCCGCCGAGGCGTGTTTTGGACGATCCTGACCGTATGAAGGTCGATCGGGACCACGCATCGTCATCACTGGAGAGGGAGACCGTGACTGCCGGCCACAGCCCTACCGTGCGGCGCCGCCGGTTGGCATCCGAACTGCGCCGCTTACGCGAAGCCGCCGGACTGACCTGCGAGGACGTCGCCGGGCACCTGGAGTGCTCCGCCGCCAAGGTGAGCCGCATCGAGACCGGGCGCACGGGCGTCAACCCGCGCGACGTCCGGGACATGCTCCAGCTCTACGGTGTCGAGGGCGACCGGCAGGACGCACTGGTCGAACTGTCCAGAATGGCTCGGCAAAAGGGTTGGTGGCACAACTACAGCGACGTGCTGACCGGCGCGTTCGCCGGGATGGAGGCCGAAGCCGCCTCGATCCGGTGCTACCAGGCGCAGCTCGTGCCCGGTCTGCTGCAGACCGAGGACTACGCGCGTTCCGTCTTCCGCGCGGTGCGGCCCAAGGCCGACACCGACGACGTGGAGCGCAGGGTCGCCGCCCGCAGGGCGCGGCAGTCCATCCTCGAACGCGACCAGCCGCCCAAGCTGTGGATGGTCATCGACGAGGCGGTGCTGCACCGCAAGGTGGGTGGCGACGAGGTGATGCGCGAGCAGCTCGACTACCTGGTCGAGATGACGGCGCAGCCGAACATCGAACTTCAGGTCCTGCCCTTCGGGGTGGGTGCCCACGCGGCCGCGGACGGCCCGTTCGTGATTCTGGGATTCCCAGACCCGATCGATCCGACCGTGGTCTACCTGGACACCCTCACCAGCGGTCTGTACCTGGAGAAACCAGAGGAAATCCGCTGGTACAGCACGGTATTCGATCATGTACGTGCGGCGGCGCTCGGCACGGAGGAATCCGTCGCGCTGATCGCCTCTAGGGCAAAGGAGTTGTCGTGAGCGTCGACGAGCGTCGGGGGATGTTCACGGAATGGCGCAAGAGCAGCCACAGCGGTGGCGGCAACGACTGCGTCGAGGTCGCCTTCGCGGCGCAGACCGTGGGGGTCCGGGATTCCAAGAACCCGGACGCCGGGGTGCTGGTGTTCACACCGGCGCAGTGGCACGGCTTCCTCGCGGGCGTCCGCGAGGGTCGCTGGGCCGGGAAGTGACCCACCGCGGGTGCGCGGCCACGGTGAGGACGGTCTCGGTGTGATCGAGGGCACGGCGGAGTCTCGCGGCGTGCCGTTCGACGACAAGGCCGGTGTCCGCGACGAGATCGACTTCAGCGGGGCCGAGTGGAAGGGCGACGCGAGCCTGCCCTCCGGCCGGGTCGAGATGGCGCAGGTGCTGCACACCGACGGTGTGACCTACACCGGCCTGCGCAACAGCGACGACCCGGAGCAGGTCCTGGTCTTCAACCCCGGTGAGTGGAAGGCCTTCGAGGCCGGCGCCTTCGACGGCGAGTTCGAGTACGACTTCGACAAGCCGGTCTAGACGCGAGAGCACGAGAGCAGCGGGCGGTCCGGAGAGCGACGGGCCGCCCGCTCGCGCTTTCCGCCCCTCCACGGGTGTCTCGCCGGTCTTCGCGCTCCCGTCGTCGACACGCCCAGCCACCTCAATGACTCGTTCAGCACGCTCAACCACATGAACGAGTCATTCGTGTGGTCTAGGAACCTCAATGACTCGTTCAGCAGATTGGCCCCACGTCATCCCCTGCGCGAACGGCTCCTTTGACGCGTTGAACGCACTGAACGGGTCGTTCAGTGCGTTCAAGTACCCGAAGGACCCGTTCAGGGCCTCAACGGCGGCGGCGAACGGCTCCTTCGGTGCGTTCAACTCCCTGAAAGGGTCATTGGGGGCGCTCAAGTACCTCACTGAGTCATTCAGGGCGAAACCCCGGGTGTGTGCGGGCGGGCACGGTGCGTGGTGCGTCGGGGATCACGGCTTTGGTGCTCCGACACGTGAAACGCCGTGGTAACCCCGCAGATACACTGCGGGTTCTCCGGGTTACAACGCGGTGGCCCGATGCTCGTCGTCCTGGCCGCATGAGGCCGAGCCCATTTCCTGGAGAGCACCTGTGAGCAAGTCACCTCGCCCGGTCGTCCTGATCGCCGAGAAGCTGGCGCCGTCCGTGCTGGATGTCTTCGGAGACGAGGTCGAGGTCCGTCACGTCGACGGCACCGACCGCCCCGCCCTGTTCGCCGCGCTCGCGGAGGCCGACGCGCTGCTGGTGCGCTCCGCCACCCAGGTGGACGCCGAAGCCCTGGCCTCCAGCAACAAGCTCAAGGTCGTCGCCCGCGCCGGTGTCGGCCTGGACAACGTCGACGTGGACGCCGCGACCGCGCGCGGTGTCATGGTGGTGAACGCGCCGACCTCCAACATCGTCTCGGCCGCCGAGCACGCGGTCGCGCTGCTGCTGGCCGTCGCCCGCCGCATCCCCGAGGCCGACGCGAGCCTCAAGGACGGCAAGTGGAAGCGCAGCGCCCTCGGCGGTGTTGAGCTCAACGGCAAGACCGTCGGCGTGATCGGCCTCGGCAAGATCGGCCAGCTCTTCGCCAGCCGCGTCGCGGCCTTCGGCGTGAAGCTGATCGCCTACGACCCCTACGTGTCCCCGGCCCGCGCGGGCCAGCTGGGCATCGAGCTGGTCAGCCTGGAAACCCTGCTGGCGCAGGCCGACGCGATCTCCATCCACCTGCCGAAGACCCCGGAGACCAAGGGGCTCATCGGCGCCGACGAACTGGCCAAGACCAAGAAGGGCGTGCTGATCGTCAACGCCGCCCGCGGTGGCCTGATCGACGAGGGCGCGCTGGCCGACGCCGCGCGCAGCGGCCACATCGGCGGCGCGGGCGTCGACGTCTTCGTCACCGAGCCGACCACCTCCAGCCCGCTGTTCGAGCTGCCCAACGTCGTGGTGACCCCGCACCTGGGCGCCTCCACCGCCGAGGCGCAGGACCGCGCGGGCACCGACGTGGCCCGCTCGGTCGTGCTCGCGCTGCGCGGGGACTTCGTGCCGGACGCGGTGAACGTGCGCGGCGGCGGCATCGTCGGCGAGGAGGTGCGGCCCTACCTGCCGCTCACCCAGAAGCTCGGCGCCGTGCTGTCGGCGGTCAGCTCGCGCACCCCGGCGACGCTGGACGTGCAGATCCGGGGCGAACTGTCCAACGAGGACGTCAAGATCCTCCAGTTGGCCGCGCTGCGCGGGCTGTTCACCGGTGTGGTCGAGGAGCAGGTCACCTTCGTCAACGCCTCCTCGATCGCCGAGGCGCGCGACGTCGCGGTCGAGCTGACCACCGAGCCCGAGAGCGCCAACCACCGCAGCCTGGTCACGCTCGTGGCCGTGCAGGCGGACGGCACCCGGCTCAGCGTCTCCGGAACGCTCACCGGCCCGAAGCAGGTCGAGAAGCTGGTGGAGATCAACGGCCGCAACTTCGACCTGCGCGCCGAGGGCAACGTGCTGCTGCTGGAGTACCCGGACCGCCCCGGCGTGATGGGCACCGTGGGCACGCTGCTCGGCGAGGCGGGCGTGAACGTCGAGGCCGCGCAGATCAGCCAGACCACCGACGGCGCGGACGCCACCATGCTGCTGCGGGTGGACCGCCCGGTCGACGCCAACGTGCTGGAGCCGATCGGCGCCACCGTCGGCGCCAGGATGGTGCGCTCGCTCTCCTTCGAGTAGGCCAGGAAAGACCCCACGAGGGCGGCTCCCGACACGGGAGCCGCCCTCGTTCTCGTTGAGCCGTCAACGACATCGCTGGTCAGCGCGGTTTTCACCAACAGGTGAACCGACTCGTGTCGATATTGCGCCCCAAAGCGTTATCGGGGGCGGTAACTCGGTGACTTAAGTGAAAACGTTCGTCGTCTCGTCACTCTAATGGAGTAACATCGTCGACATTCTTCCGAGTTAAGTTCCCAGCCGAGGTCAGACCAGGCGCCGTTGAGGGCACGGTGCCACGCCGGGATTCCCTCGCTGCCACGCGGGGTCGAGCCGCTCGTGCAGGCGGGCGCGCACGGCAGGGTCGGAGATGACCTCCAGTGAGGGCAACAGTGAGTTCATCCCGGGTTCGCCGCACGGCGACGCGGTCCGCGGCGGCGGTGCTCGCCGCCGTGCTGGGGGTCGGCGTCACCGCCGGTACCGCCGGCGCCCAGGCCCCGATCACGCAGGACCCCCTCGCGCAGGGGGTCCCGGCTGCCAAGGGCCTGTCCGCGAAGTCGTTGCAGCAGAAGGTCGAGCCGCGCCTGGCGGCGGCCAACGGCAAGGTCACCGCGTTCATCGAGCTGGACAAGGCTCCCGCCGTGGACGCCTTCGCCGAGACCGAGCGCAGGGGCGCGGGCAAGCAGCAGGCGAAGGCCGCGGCGCAGCGCGCCAAGGACGACACCAAGAAGGCCGCTGACTCCGTCGTCGGCCAGCTGCGCTCCCGCGACGGCGGCACCCGCGAGCTGTACCGCACGGCCAACGCCGTTCCCGGCGTCGTGGTCCAGGCGGACGCCGCGAAGATCACCGAGCTGGCCTCGCGCAAGGACGTGCGCTCCGTGCGCACCGTCGTGCCGAAGTCGCGCGGCAACTCCAACGCCGTGCAGCTGACCCGGGCGCTGCAGACCTGGAAGTCCAACGGCGTCCTGGGTGACGGCGTCCGCGTCGGCATCATCGACGACGGCGTCGACTACACCCACGCCACCTTCGGCGGGCCGGGCACCAAGGAGGCCTACGCGGCGATCGACCGCGACAAGGCCAACCCCGCGGTCTTCCCGACCCCGAAGGTCGTCGGCGGCATCGACCTCGTCGGTGACAAGTACGACGCGACGGGCCAGAACGGCTCCACCACGCCGGTCCCGGACCCGAACCCGATCTCCTGCGGCACCCACGGCACCCACGTCGCCGGCACCACGGGCGGCTTCGGCGTCAACGCGGACGGCACCGCCTTCAAGGGCGACCACAACAAGCTGACCGCCAAGCAGCTCAACGAGATGCGCGTCGGCCCCGGCACCGCGCCCAAGTCGCTGCTGTACTCCATCAAGGTCTTCGGCTGCGACGGCTCCACCGACGTGACCTCGCAGGCGATGGACTGGTCGCTGGACCCCGACGGCGACGGTGACTTCACCGACCGCCTCGACGTGGTCAACATGTCCCTGGGCAGCAACTTCGGCGGTGCCGACGACCCGGACAGCCTGTTCGTCCGCAAGCTCGTCGCCAACGGCGTGCTCCCGGTGATCTCCGCGGGCAACGGCGGCGACCTCTACGACGTCGGCGGCTCGCCGGGCAACACCCCCGAGGCGCTGACGGTCGCGAGCACCCGCGACTCCTTCGTGCTGCGCGACGGCGCCGAGGTGACCGGACCGACCACCCTCGCGGGCGTGAAGGCCGGTCAGTACAGCCAGGACTACGCGAAGTACGACACCCTCGACCTGACCAAGCCGGTCGTGGCGCTCTCCGCCGCCGACAACAAGGACGGCTGCCTCGCCTACTCCGCCGCCGACAAGGCCGCGGTCGCTGGCAAGTTCGCCTGGCTGGAGTGGGACGACAACGACGCCACCCGCAAGTGCGGTTCGGCGGCCAGGGCCAACCAGGCCGGTGCCGCCGGCGCGCTCGGCGTGGTGCTCTCCTCCAACCTGGAGGACTTCGCCGCGGGCATCGCTGGCAACACCACCGTGCCGATGTTCCAGTTCACCGGCTCGGCCACCAAGGCGCTGCGCCCGGCGCTGACCGCGGGCACCCTCGAGGTCAAGCTCGGCGGGCACCTGCGCTCCAGCGTGCGCACCACCTCCCCGGCGATCAACGACACGCCCAGCACCTTCACCTCGCGCAGCGTGCACAGCAAGATCGTCAAGCCCGACATCGCCGCTCCCGGTGACACCATCTCCTCGGCGCTGTCCGGCTCGGGCAACCAGCCGCTGGTGATCAGCGGCACCTCGATGGCCGCACCGCACACCACCGGCGTCACCGCCCTGGTCCGCCAGGCGCACCCGGACTGGACGCCGGAAGAGGTCAAGGCGGCCGTCATGAACACCGCGGGCGTCGACGTCCGCACCGGCCCCAACGGCACCGTCTACGCGCCCAACCGCGTCGGCACCGGTCGCATCGACGCCAAGGCCGCGCTGGACAACCAGGTCCTGGCCATGGTCACCGACGACCCGGGCGCGGTCTCCGCGTCCTTCGGCACCGTCGAGGTCTCCGGCCCGGTCTCGCTGTCCAAGAACATCAAGGTCGTCAACAAGGGCGTCAAGGCGGTCGAGTACCGCACCGGCTACCAGGCCGCGACCTCGATCCCGGGCGTCAGCTACGAGCTGTCCACCCCGACGGTCAAGGTCGGCCCGCGCGGCGTCGCGAACTTCAAGGTCACCCTGAAGATCACCGACCCCGCCGCGCTGCGCAAGACGGTCGACTCCACGGTCGTGCCGACCCAGCTCGGTGTGGCAAGGCAGTTCCTCGCCGACGCCTCCGGCCGGATCACGCTGACCCCGTCCAACGGCGCCGTGGTGCCGCTGCGGGTGTCGGTCTACGCCGCGCCCAAGCCGGCCGCGGACATCGTCGCCAAGGACACCCTGCTGTTCCAGCCCGGCCAGGAGCAGGGCGTGCTGAACCTGTCCGGCCGCGGCGTGAACCAGGGCACCGGCCCGCAGGCCTACCGCTCGCTGGTCAGCGTCCTGGAGATGCAGGCCCGCTCCGACCAGCTGCCCGACTGCGGCGGCTCGGTGACGAGGAACTGCACCATCAACGAGACGGCCAAGGCCGGCGACCTGCGCTACGTCGGCGTCGGCTCGACCGCGCCGCTGGCCAAGATGCAGGGCAAGCCGCAGGACGGGATGCTCGCCTTCGGTCTCGTCAGCTGGGGCAACTGGGCCAACCTCGGCAGCAACACCCAGCCGTTCGTCAGCATCGACACCAACAACGACGGCAGGCCGGAGTTCGAGACCTTCGCGACGAAGCTGACCGGCTCCGACGTGTGGGTCGCCACCACGGTCGACCTGCGCAAGCCGCTGCCGACCGGCGGGTTCACCACCGTCGACATCCAGCCGATCAACGGCCAGTTCGGCGAGGTGGACACCAACGCCTTCGACAGCAACGTGGTCGTGCTGCCGGTGACGCTGAAGGCGCTGGGCGTCAACGGCGAGAGCCCGTCGGCCAAGCTGACCTACCGGGTCGGCGTCGCCGGTTACTACCGGGCGCCGGGTGACACCACCGGCACCATCGACCAGATCGCCACCCCGCTGACCTTCGACCCGCTGAACCCGGGACTGTGGGTGCAGGGTGCGGGCGAGCCCGCGCTGAGCCACCTCGCGCAGCCGGGCACCGCGCTGGTGGTCAACCGGGACGCGGCGGCGCAGGCGGCCGACAAGTCCGAGGGACTGCTCCTGCTGCACCACCACAACGCGACCGGCAAGCGGGCGCAGGTGGTCGGCGTGAAGGACGTGAAACTCGGTGGGGCTGCCCCGATCGGGCGTCCCGGCGGTCCGCAGCGCCGGTGAGCTGACCTGATCGGGTAAAGATCACAACAGGGGTGCCCGGGGTGCGATCGCACTCCGGGCACCACTGCGTTGTGGACAGGCCGGGGCCGAGGAGCAGGCATTTGCCTAATGACAGAGCGCTGATCGTCCCCTCCGTCGTGGGTCCCACGACTGGAGATACCCGATCGGGTGTCCCGCAGTACGGGAGAGATGACTTGAGTTGCGCGTCGAAAGTGCAATTAACACCTCCGGTGCCGGTAGCCTTCGCGCCATGACAGGCCCCGATTCGACGGGGCCGCACTCGCAGGAGGTGTGTGCATGCGGCTCGCGGTGATCCCAGGTGACGGGATCGGCCCCGAGGTGATCGCCGAGGCGCTGAAGGTGCTCGGTGAGGTCGTCCCGACCGCCGAGATCACCCGATTCGACCTGGGCGCGGCTCGCTGGCACGCCACCGGTGAGTTGCTGCCGGAGTCGGTGCTCGGTGAACTGCGCCAGCACGACGCGATCCTCCTCGGCGCCGTCGGTGACCCCTCGGTGCCCAGCGGCATCCTCGAACGCGGTCTGCTGCTGCGGCTGCGCTTCGAACTCGACCACCACGTGAACCTGCGCCCCGCGCGGCTCTACCCGGGCGTGCGCTGCCCGCTGGCGGACTCGCCCGAGATCGACATGGTGGTGGTGCGCGAGGGCACGGAAGGCCCGTACGCGGGCAACGGCGGCCTGCTGCGCAAGGACACCCCGCACGAGATCGCCACCGAGGTCAGCATCAACACCTCCTTCGGTGTCGAGCGCGTCGTCCGCGACGCCTTCGCCAGGGCCTCCGCCCGGCCGCGCAAACACCTCACCCTGGTGCACAAGACCAACGTCCTCACGCACGCCGGTTCCCTGTGGTCGCGGGTGGTCGAGGAGGTCTCGCTGCAGTACCCGGACGTCTCCGTCTCCTACCAGCACGTGGACGCGACCACGATCCACATGGTCACCGACCCGGGCCGCTACGACGTGATCGTCACCGACAACCTCTTCGGCGACATCATCACCGACCTCGCGGCCGCGGTGACCGGCGGCATCGGCCTCGCGGCCAGCGGCAACATGGACATCACCCGCCGCAACCCGAGCATGTTCGAGCCGGTGCACGGCAGCGCCCCGGACATCGCGGGCCAGGGCGTGGCCGACCCGACCGCCGCGGTGCTCTCCGTCGCGCTGATGCTGGACCACCTCGGTGAGTCCGAGTCCGCGCGCCGCATCGAGGCCGCCGTCGCCTTCGACCTGGCCACCAGGGACCACTCGGCCCCCGGTGCCACCTACGCGATCGGCGACCGCCTCGCCGCGCTGGTGTCCTCCAACGTGATCAGCCGCACCGGAGTCACCAGCAACACCTAGAAAAGCCCAGGAGCACAACGAGAACGGCCCCCGCGGGCAGCTGCGGGGGCCGTTCTCCTTGGGGGATGCACCGGCGTGGTTGGGGGCAGCAGCCGGTGCGGGCGAAGGAATCAGCCGAGGGTGAGCGGGACCTCGACGGACTCCTCGTGGTAGCTGAACCAGGCTCCGCCGGTGGCGAAGTTGGGCACGTCGGCGACGGCGGCCTGGCCCGCCGGGGTCGCCAGGATCTCCTCCAGCCGCTCGCGGGTGTCCGCGTAGAGGCCGACGACCATGTAGTACGGCGGCACGTCACCGGCGACCAGCGGCTCGCACTTGCCGACGGTCCAGCCGGTGAGGCCCTCCATCTTCCTGGCGATCGGCAGGTGCACGCTCTCGTAGTACTCGTCGAAGGCAGCCGGGTCGTGCGGATGTCCGTAGAGGACGGTCAGTCGGTACACCCCTCACCCCTTCCTGGCGAGGCCCTTGAAGCCCCGCACCTGCTCGGTGATCGCGGTCTCGGTGGGCAGCCGCTCCATCGACGAGGCCCCGAAGAACCCGACGACGCCGGTGGTGCGGTCGAGCACGTACTGCGCGTCCTGCGGCTCGGCGATCGGACCGCCGTGGCAGAGCACCAGCACGTCCGGGTTCACCTCCACCGCGGCGTCGCGCATCTCCTGGACCCGGCGCACGCTCTCGTCGAGGGTGAGCGCGGTGCGCGCGCCGATGCTGCCCTTGGTGGTCAGCCCCATGTGCGGCACCAGCACGTCGGCGCCCACCTCGGCCATCGCCCGCGCCTGCTCGGCGTCGAAGACGTAGGGCGCGGTGAGCAGGCCCCGCTGCGCGGCCAGGCCGATCATCTCGACCTCCATCGCGAAGCTCATCCCGGTCTCCTCCAGGTTGGCCCGGAAGACCCCGTCGATCAGCCCGACGGTGGGGAAGTTCTGCACCCCGGCGAAGCCGGTGTCGGCGATCTGGTCGAGGAACTTCGGCATCAGCCGGAACGGGTCGGTGCCGCAGACGCCCGCGAGCACCGGGGTGTCGCGCACCACCGGCAGCACCTCGCCCGCCATCTCCAGCACGATCGCGTTGGCGTCGCCGTAGGGCATCAGCCCGGCCAGCGAGCCGCGCCCGCCCATCCGGTACCTGCCGGAGTTGTAGATGATGATCAGGTCAACGCCACCCGCCTCGGCGCACTTGGCCGAGAGCCCGGTTCCCGCGCCCGCTCCGATGATCGCCGATCCACTGTCCACAGTGGACTTGAGGCGGGCGAGTGCCTCCGTGCGGTTCATCCGTTCCGTCCCCTTGACTGGATCAACTCGTGCAGCCGGTGCGCCATGGCGGCGGCGAAGGCGGCGTCGTTGATGTGCTCGTCCCGCTCGATGAGTTCGACCGGGGACCCGGAGACGCCAGCGCGCAGGGCGGCGAACAACGCGGCGTCGGCTTCGGGATCGTGGAAGGGCATGCCCTCGGCGTCGATGGCCGAAACCCCGCGCAGCGGCAGGAAGAGCGCGGTCGGCCCGGTCGCTGCGGCGAGCTTGGCGGCGATGCGCCCGCCCAGCTCGGCGGACTCCTCGCCGGTGGTGCGCATCAGGGTCACGGTGTCGTTGTGCACGTAGAGGGTGCGCTCGGCGAAGCGCTCCGGGACTGTTTCGGCCGGGCCGAAGTTGACCATGTCGAGCGCGCCCACGCTGACCACCTGCGGCACGTCGGCGCGGCCCGCGGCCTCAAGGCGGTGGGGGCCCGCGCTGAGCACTCCGCCGACGAGGTCGTCGGCCAGCTCGGTCGTCGTCAGGTCGAGCACGCCGCTGAGCAGGCCGCTCGCGGCCAGCGCCTCCATCGACCGGCCGCCGGAACCCGTGGCGTGGAAGACCAGGACCTCGTAGCCCAGCTCGTCGAGCACGCGGCGCGCCTCGTCGACGGCGGGGGTGGTGACGCCGAACATGCTGGCGCCGACGAGGGGCCTGCCCGAAGCGCCACCCCGTTGCCTGGCAAGCTGATGGGCATTCGCCATACTCGAAACAGCAGCCGCCGCGTTGCCCAGGACCAGCTCGGAGATCCGGTTGATCCCGGCGACGTCCACAACGCTGTACATCATCGTCACGTCCACGGCGCCGACATACGGCGACGTGTCGCCGGAGGCCATCGTGGACACCAGCAGCTTCGGCACGCCGACGGGGAGCTCCCGCATGGCCGCCGACGCGACCGCGGAGCCGCCGGAGCCGCCGATCCCGGCCACCGCGTGCAGCCTGCCCTCGGCGTGCAGCCGCGCGGTGATCACCGCCGCCCCGCGCGCCATGGTCGCCATCGCGGCGCCCCGGTCCCCGGCCGCGCGCAGCTCGGCGAGGTCGGCGCCCGCGGCCTCCGCGACCTGGACGGCGGTCACGTCGGGAGTCGTCGCGGGTTCTCCGAGCACTCCGGTGTCGACGAGCACGGTGGCGCACCCGCCCGCGCGGACCCGCTCGGCCAGCCAGGCGTACTCCTCGCCCTTGGTGTCGAGCGTGCCGACGAGCACGACGGTTGCCACGCCACCGACCTGCCTTTCTGGGATCGGGCGATGCGGGTAACGTCCGGAAACCCCGTACCGGAGCGGTGTCCGGAGGTTTCGCGCCCCGAAGAGCGGCT
This sequence comes from Allokutzneria sp. NRRL B-24872, assembly GCF_002155965.1. Taxonomy (GTDB): domain Bacteria; phylum Actinomycetota; class Actinomycetes; order Mycobacteriales; family Pseudonocardiaceae; genus Allokutzneria. The sequence goes on along the minus strand of NZ_MUMH01000021.1, from coordinate 8,271 downwards.
AGCGCGTTATGAGAGCAGAGGGTGCTCCGAACGGGCGCCGGACAACCAGGCCAATTCCGCGGAGGTGGACTGCGAGTGACCGATCGTGTGCGTAGTGAAGCGATCGGTGCGCCCCGGCTCGTGCACCTGCTGGTCGGCTGGACCGATGGTGACGGGCCGCTGCACAAGCGGCTCGCCGACGCGTTGCACCAGCTCATCGACACCGGCGAGCTGCCTGCGGGCACGCGCCTGCCCGCTGAGCGGACGGTCGCGGGCGCGCTCGCGGTGAGCCGGTCGACCGTCGTCGCCGCTTACGAGGCGTTGCGGGCGGCCGGGTGGCTGGCCAGCCGTCGAGGCAGCGGCACGTGGGTGCGCAGGCCCGGTGTGGACTACCCGGTTCCGGAGCCGCGTTCGCGAGGACCGCTCGGAATGGGGCGCCAGGGCTCGGTTCCCGCGCCGTTGACCGGAGCCGATCTCGCCGACCCGCCGGAGAGCATCGACCTGTCCACCGGAGCGCTGCCAGGCCTGCAGATGGTCGCCGAGATCGCCACGAAGGTCGGCGCCGAGGACTACCGAGACCTGTTGCGCCACCACGGCTACTACGCGGCGGGGCTGCCCAGGCTGCGCGAGGAGCTGAGCGATCGCCTTGAGCGGCGCGGCGTTTCGGCGCAGGGCAACGACCTCATCGTCACCAGCGGCTCGCAGCAGGCCGTCGAGCTGATCGCGCAGGGCCTCGTGCAGCCCGGCGATGAGATCGTGCTGGAGGAGCCGACCTACCGGGGCGCGCTGGAGACCTTCCGCTCGCGCGGCGCCAAGGTGATCACCGTTCCCGTGCGCACCGGCAGGCGCGGCCCCGGCGGTGTTGACGTCGACGTGCTGGAGCGGCTGATCGCTCGGCGCCCCAAGCTCGTCTACCTGTTGCCCACCGCGCACAACCCGACCGGCGCCACCCTCAACGTCGCCGACCGCCTCCGCGTCGTCCGCGCCGCGGCCGCCGCCGGTGTCCCGCTGATCGACGATGAGTCCACTGTGGACACCTCGCTGGTCTGGCCACCCCCGGCCCCGCTGGCCGCCGTCGCCGCCGAGCACGGGGTCCCCGCGACGGTGTTCAACGTCGGCTCGCTGTCGAAGCTGTTCTGGGGCGGTCTTCGGGTCGGGTGGATTCACGGGCCGAGCGACCTCGTCAGCAGGCTCTCGCGCGTCAAGAACGCGGCCGACCTCGGCAGCTCGGTTCCCGGCCAGCTGCTCGCCCTCAAGCTGCTCGCGCACACCGCCACCGCGCGCGAGCAGCGCAAGGCCGAGCTGTCCGCCGGTCTCGCCGCCGCCGAGGCCGCCATGCAGCGGTTGTTGCCGGAGTGGGAGTGGGCGCGTCCGCTCGGCGGTGCCGCGCTGTGGGTCCGGGTGCCCAAGTCCGACACCGTCGCGCTGGCCGCTCGCGCCCGCCGCCACGGCGTGCTCGTCGTCCCCGGGCCCGCGTACTCCGCCTCCGAAGGACTCCGCGAGTACCTCCGCATCGGCTACGCCGCGGGCCCCGCCGCCGTCACCGAAGGCATCCGCCGCCTGGCCGTCGCCTGGCGCGCGGGCCCCTGACGCCCGGGCCAGGTTCGCCTTCCCCCTGCTCAATGACTCGTTCGCCAGGTAGAACGTGCTGAACGAGTCATTGAGCACGCTCAATCACCTCAATGACTCGTTCAGTCCGTCCAACCACCTGAACGAGTCATTCAGCGCGTAAGCGCGGGGGTGGTGTCCAGGATGTGGGAGGAGGTGTCTCGGTGGGTTGGATTGTGGCGAGGGGGTGTGGCAGTATCCGCGCCATGCTTTCGCAGCACCGCGTCATTATTGCCTCGCGCGCCGGGTAACGAGCTCCAGCTCCCGGCGCGCCGACCTCTCGCATCCTGCGGGGGGTCTTTTTGTTTTGTCAGGCCCCTCGCAAGCAGGAACGAGGCACTTCCGTGAGCCGCACGACCCCGGCTGGTACCCCGCTCGGCGACGACTTCCACGTCTACGACACGACACTGCGCGACGGCGCTCAGCGGGAGGGCATCTCCTACTCCGTGACGGACAAGCTGGCCGTCGCGCGGTTGCTGGACTCGGTCGGGGTCGGGTTCATCGAGGGCGGCTGGCCGGGCGCGATGCCGAAGGACACGGAGTTCTTCGCGCGGGCGGCGGCCGGTGAGCTGAACCTGCGGCACGCCGCGCTCGTCGCGTTCGGCTCCACGCGCCGCCCGGGGCTGCGTCCGGACGAGGACCCGCAGGTGCGCGCGCTGGTCGACTCGCAGGCGCCGGTGATCACCCTCGTGGCCAAGGCCGACCGCAGGCACATCGAGCGCGCGCTGCGCACGGGGATGTCGGAGGCCGTGGCGATGGTGGGGGAGACCGTCGCGTTCCTCGTCGGCCAGGGGCGGCGCGTTTTCCTCGACGCCGAGCACTTCTTCGACGGCTACGCCCACGACCCCGAGTGCGCGCTGCGCGTGCTCTCGGCGGGGGTCGACGCGGGCGCGGACGTGGTCGTGCTCTGCGACACCAACGGCGGCCAGCTGCCCCTTCGGCTGGCCGAGACCGTGCAGGACGTGGTGTCCCGCACGGGTTTCCGAGTGGGCATCCACTGCCAGGACGACACGGCGTGCGCGGTGGCCAACACCGTCGCGGCGGTCCAGGCGGGGGCGACCCACGTGCAGTGCACCGCCAACGGCTACGGCGAGCGGACCGGCAACGCCGATCTGTTCTCCGTCGTGGGAAACCTGGTGACCAAGCTCGACATGCCGGTGCTACCCACCGAAGCGCTGTCCGAGCTCACCCGCGTCTCGCACGCCCTAGCGGAGATCGCGAACCTCGCACCCGACACCCACCAGGCCTATGTCGGGACGTCAGCATTCGCTCACAAGGCGGGTCTGCACGCGAGCGCGATCAAGGTGGACCCGGAGCTGTACAACCACATCGATCCGGTCACCGTCGGCAACGGGCAGCGGGTACTGGTCACCGAGATGGCCGGTCGGGCCAGCCTCGAACTCAAGGCGAGGGAGTTCGGGCTGGACCTGACCGGCCGGCCGGAAACGGTCAACAGCGCTGTGCGCAGGGTGAAGGAACTGGAGGCGCGCGGCTGGTCCTTCGAGGCCGCCGACGCCTCGCTGGAACTGCTCCTCCGCCGCGAAGCGTCCGATGTGGACGGTGCGGAACCGTTGCCGGAGCCGCCTTTCCAGCTGGAGTCCTACCGCGTGGTGCTCGACCACCGGGGCGAGGACGACGTGGTGTCCGAGGCCACGGTGAAGGTCCACGTCGCCGGGGAGCGGGTGATCGCGACGGCGGAGGGCAACGGCCCGGTGCACGCGCTGGACGCCGCGCTGCGCAAGGCGCTCAGCCCGCACCTGCCGTGGCTCTCCGACGTGGAACTGGTCGACTACAAGGTCCGCATCCTCACCGATCAGCACGGAACCGACGCCGTCACCAGGGTTCTCGTGGAGTCCAGGGACGGCAAGCGCGAGTGGACCACCGTCGGCGTGCACGGCAACATCGTCGAGGCGAGCTGGCTGGCGCTCTGCGATGCCTTGGTGCACAAGGCGATGACTCAGCGCGCGCTGACCTGGTAGCCCAACGCTCCCGGAAGTTCTTTCGCTTTCGACACCACCTGGTCGGCCCCGGCGGCGCGCAACGCCTCCGGGGCCACCAGGTCGGCGAAACCGACGACCCGCATCCCAGCCGCTTTTCCGGCGAGCACGCCGGTCGTGCTGTCCTCGACCACCGCGCAGTCCTGCGGCGGGAAGCCCATCTCACGCGCCGCGTGCAGGAAGACGTCGGGCGCGGGCTTCCCGTTGGGCACCATCGTCGCGCTGAAGACCGCGTCGCCGAAGTACTCCGCGAGGCCGGTGCGGCGCAGGCGGAAGGCGATCTCCGACGGGGTGCTGCTCGACGCGACGCACACGGCCGTCCCCGCTTCGGCGAGCACGTCCAGCGCCTCGTGGATGCCGGGCACCGCCGCCAGTTCCACGACCAACCGCTCGTCCACCCGAGCGGTGCGCAGCGCCAACAGCTCTGTCCGAAGTGGACGGCCGAGCGCGGTTTCGATGTCGCTCGCGCAGGAACTGGCCGAGCGGCCCATGTAACGCTCGACACACTCGGCGAAGCTGGTCGGCAGCCCCTCCTCGGTGATCAGGGCGGCGAAGACGTCGTTGGCGATCCGTTCCGAGTCGACCAGCGTGCCGTCGCAGTCGAAGATCACCAGTTCTGGGAGGCGCACGCCCGGAACGCTAACCCGGCTCGGTTACGCTGGGAACCGTGCGCCTTGCCCGTATCGCTCATCCAGAAGGCGTCGCGTTCGTGGCCGTCGAAGGCCCGGCCGACGCGCTCGTCGCCGCCGAGATCGCCGAACACCCCTTCGGCCCGGTGCAGTTCACCGGCCGCCGCTGGCCGCTCGCGGACACCCGGCTGCTCGCGCCGATCCTGCCCTCCAAGGTGATCTGCGTCGGCCGCAACTACGCCGACCACGCCAAGGAGATGGGCAACGAGGCGCCCGCAGATCCGATGATCTTCCTGAAGCCCTCGACCTCCGTCGTCGGCCCGAACGCGGAGATCCGGCTGCCCGCGAGCTCGAACCACGTGGACTTCGAGGGCGAGCTGGCCGTGGTGATCGGCCGTCCCTGCAAGGACGTCCTCGCCGAGCACGCGTTCAGCGCGATCCTCGGCTACACCATCGCCAACGACGTGACCGCGCGCGACCACCAGAAGCAGGACGGTCAGTTCGGCCGCGCCAAGGGCCACGACACGTTCTGCCCGCTGGGGCCGTGGATCGAGACCAAGCTCGACGTGGCGGACACCCGGCTGCGCACCGAGCTCGACGGCGAGGTGCGCCAGGACGGCCGGACCTCGCAGATGATCCACGACGTGCCCGCGCTCGTGGAGTGGGTCTCGCACATCATGACCCTGCTGCCCGGCGACGTGATCCTCACCGGCACCCCGGCCGGCGTCGGCAAGATGGAGCACGGGCAGACCGTGTCGGTGACCGTCGACGGCCTCGGCACCCTCACCAACCCCGTGGTGGCGAAGAAGAAGTAGTGAGGTTGGTCGCCATGCGCTCCAGCACGGCGACCGTCGCCACGTAGTCCTCATCGGAAATGCCGTTCGTGATCCGGCGGCGCGCGTACCGTACGCGCGCCGCCGTTTCTGTGTGTCCCAGCCGTCCGGCGCCGGTGAGTGCGAAAGCGCCCTCGATGCGGCTGACCCAGCCGAGGTCGAGCAGCGCCGTCACCGCGTCGGCTTCGTCGAACGGCGCCATGGCCGCCGTGAGTTCGGCGGGTGTGAGCGGTCCGGAGACGAGGGTGTTGAGGACCTGCCACTTCCTGCGGTCGAGCCCGACGTCCCGCAGAACCGCTGCGAGATCCGCCTCCAGCAGCCCGTCCAGGTGCTTGAGCCAGTAGCCGATCGGTTGCATGTTCTTTGACATGTTCATGTCATGAAGCATGTACCTTGGCGGGTGTGCGAGACAAGCAGGATTCCCCGGTCGCGGCCGTTGAGCGCGCCATGGTTCGCGTGCGTCGCAGGCAAACCCGCCGAGCCCTGGCAGCTGGGGCAACCGTCGACCCGGCGCTGACCGCCGTTGCCGACGCCGTCGAGGGGGAGCAGGCTGCGGAGCGCCCGTGCTCGGTGACCTCGCTCGCGGGGTTGCTCTCCGTTGACCAGCCGAGGGCGAGCAAGCTCGTCGCCAAGGCCGCGGCAGCGGGGCTGGTGCGCCGGGTGAGCGACCAGCACGACGGCAGGCGTTCGTTGCTGGAGCTCACCGAGGCGGGATGGGCGCACATCGCCGACGTGCGGCGGATGAGGCAGGAGCGCTTCGCCGCCGCGATGCGGAGCTGGAGCGCGAAGGAGCGCGCCGACTTCGCGGGGTTGTTGACCCGCTTCGTCGACGCGCTCGACGGGTAGTCAGCGGCGCGCGAAGTCCGGCGCGTGCTCGGGGCGAACGCCGATGCCGACCAGTGTCGCCGGGATCGCCTGGAGCAGCGGGAACCTGCGGAGCAGGCGGATGGGCAGCGGGGTCTTGCCCGAAGCCGGTGCGCCCGGAGCACCCAGCGTCCTGCCCAGCACCCGCTTGTGGATCACCCGCTGCATGCCCTGGGTGAGCGCGGTCGGCAACCAGCGCCGCCGCTGCACCTTCGCGAGGTCCCTCGCGGTGAGCGTGCCCCGGCGCAGCGGCTCCGCGAGGATGCGCGCCGCGGCGACGGCGTCCTGCACGGCGAGGTTGATGCCCACTCCGCCGACCGGCGACATCGCGTGGGCCGCGTCGCCGATGCACAACAAGCCGTCGGTGTGCCAGCGCGTCAGCCGCTCCAGCTTCACGTCGAGCAGCTTCACGTCGTCGAGCGATTCCACCGCGTCGATCCGGTCGCCCAGCCACGGGATCAGTCGCACCACGCGGCGGCGGAACGCCTCGATCCCCTCCGCGCGGACCTTGGCGTCCGAGCCCTTCCTGATCAGGTAGGCGCACTGGAAGTACTCGCCGCGATCGATCAGCACCGCGACCTCGCCGCTGGCGAAGCGCCCGAGCCCGCCCTGCGGGTCCTCCTCGCCGCGCGGCAGGCGGAACCACCACACGTCCATCGGCACGCCGAAGGACCGGCTCGTGAGCCCGGCTCCGGCGCGCGCGGTCGAGTGCCGTCCGTCGCACGCCACCACGAGGTCGGCGTGCAGCTCGCCGGTCCGCCCGTCGGCTGTGCGGTACTCCACGCCCGCGACCTTGTTGCCGCGCTTGACGAGCCGGGTCACCGAGGTGTTCATGCGGAGGCTGAACGTCGGCTCCGCCTTGCCCGCCTCCGCGATCAGGTCGAGGAAGTCCCACTGCGGCACGAACGCGATGTGCTTGTGCCTGCCGGGAATCCGGCTCATGTCGCCGAACGGGGCGATGCCCGAGTCCAGCATCACCTGCATCCGGTCCACCTTGCGGTGCGGCACCTGCTCGAACCGCTCGCCGAGACCCAGTTCGTCGAGCAGCGTCAGCGTCGACGGGTGCACGGTGTCCCCTCGGAAGTCGCGCAGGAAGTCCGCGTGCTTCTCCAGCACCGTGACCTCGACACCGGCCCTGGCCAGCAGGAGCCCGAGGACCATGCCCGCGGGACCGCCCCCGGCGATGACGCAGGTCGTGCGCTCCGAGAACGACGCAGCCGCTGGAGAAGTCATCGTGATCATCCCTAATTTCAACGCTTGTTGAACAACCTCAGGGTGCACCCGGCCGCGCCCGGCGTCAAGGGGGTGTCCCACGTCGGGCTGATCACGTCGGGAGGGGTGAAATGCGCGCGCGGCCGATCTTGTGCGGCGGCGAGAATTGAAGCGGCGCAAGGCTTTCGCGCGACGGGAGTTGTCATCGCAGGCCGAGGGTGCCGGTCATCCGGTTTCCCGCTCGCCCGGGCGAGCG
>NZ_MUMH01000021.1:296-853 GCF_002155965.1 Allokutzneria sp. NRRL B-24872 | reverse complement strand
CGGGCTCGCCGCGCTGGTCGGTCACGACGACGCGTGGCCGTTATGGGAACGCGTCACCGAAATGCAGTTGGCGCGTTATCTCGCGGGCGAGGTCGACTACGACACCATGCGGCGCGAGCGGACCAGGGCCTTCTTCGCCGAACTGGGCGTCGACCTGGCCGACTCCGAGCTGGCGGGGCGGGAGGAACTGCGGGTCGAGGCCATGCGGGCCGCCTGGGAGGTCTACGAGGACGTCTGGCCCTGCATGGACTGGTTGCGCGCCGCCGGGCTGCGCATCGCCGCCATCACCAACGCCTCCGGGCCGCTGCAGCGGATGAAGATCGCCGACCTCGGGCTCGCCGAGGTGTTCGACCACGTGATCATCGCCGGTGAGCTGGGCGTCGCCAAGCCGGACCCGGCCATCTTCCACACCGCGACCGTGGCGCTCGGCCTGCCGCCGGAGCAGGTCATGCACGTCGGGGACCGCCTCGACCTGGACGCCGTCGGCGCCCGCGACGCCGGTCTGCACGGCGTCTGGCTGGACCGCGGCGACAGCCATGCCGAGGTGCCGCAGGGCG
>NZ_MUMH01000021.1:0-251 GCF_002155965.1 Allokutzneria sp. NRRL B-24872 | reverse complement strand
GCAACACAGCAGATTCTGGCTCTGCCGTTCTAGGTTCGAGTCCTAGTACCCCAGCAGGGCAGGATAAACACCTCCCTAGTTCAAGGCCCCGTCGTCTAGCGGCCTAGGACGCCGCCCTCTCAAGGCGGTAGCGCGGGTTCAAATCCCGTCGGGGCTACAAAGCGGGGAAGCCCGTACTCACGGAATGCGTGAGTACGGGCTTTTTCGCATTGCCCTGTGGGGGCCGAGCCCCCACGCCCCCACGCCGGCGG
>NZ_MUMH01000209.1 GCF_002155965.1 Allokutzneria sp. NRRL B-24872 | reverse complement strand
CGCGCGAGCTCGCGCGCTGCTCGGGCACTGGCTCTACGCCAACGGGCGTCCCGACGACGCGTGCGCGGCCTGGAACGCCGCCGCCGCACTCGATCCGGACGATCCCGTCGTGTGGCGCAACCTGGGACTCGCGGCCTTCAACCACCTCGGCGACGCTGACCAGGCCTGCGCGGCCTACGATTCCGCGCTCGCCGTCGCACCGGAGGACGCCAGGCTGATCTTCGAGCGTGACCAGCTCGACGCGCGGCGCGGTGTGCCGCCCGGCCAGCGGCTGGACCGGTTGCTGCGCGTGCGCGCCCTGGTCGAGACGCGCGATGACGCCACCATCGAGCTCGCCCACCTGCTCCTCTCCGCTGGTCGACTGGACGAGGCCCGCGAACTGCTGCTCAGCCGCACCTTCCAGCCGTGGGAGGGCGGCGAGGGCGAGGTGCTGCGCGTGTGGGACCGGCTGTGCCGCTTGCGGTCCACAGTGGACGAAGCGCTGAACCCACCGCGATCCCTGAGCGAAGCTAGGCATCCGCTCGCGAACACCGCGCAGCTGCACCTGCTCCGGGGCGACCTCATGGAGGACCGGGCGTCGTGGGAACTGGCCGCCGCGCAGCAGGGCGACTTCTTGGGGATGAGCGCGCAACCCCACTCCGAGGCGACGTTCTCCTCGGTGCTCGCGCTGCGCAGGCTCGGCCGCACCGACGAAGCCGCCCGGCTCGCCGAGGCACTGCGCGCCTTCTGCGACGAGCTGGAGGCCAGCCCCGCGACCGTGGACTACTTCGCGACCTCGCTGCCGTCGATGTTGCTGTTCACCGAGGACCTGGCCGCCGCGCAGCGGCGCAGAGCGGGATTCCTGCGGGCTCAGCTGGACATCCTCGACTGGCAGTACGGGCGCGCGGGCGACCGGTTGGCCGCGGTGCTCGCGGAGGACCCGCACCACGTCGACGCCCTGGACCTCGCCCGCTCGATCCGGACGTCGACGCGATGACGTCCTCACGCGCCGGGGGCGTCCGCCACGGTTCCGGAGGCCGCGGCGTCGGCGTAGCCCGCCAGGCGCTCGGCCATCGGGACCCCGGCGCGGTGGGCTCGCCCGCCGGTGCCGCCGCGTTGCCACGGCGCTGGGCCGGTCAGCGGGCGGAACTCGACCCCGGCCGCCGCCAGCCGGTCGAGGTGGCGGGGCAGCCGCTGCCGGAGGTCCCGCGTCGGCGAGCCCCACGCGATCTCCGCGAAGGCGCACGTCCGTGGGTAAAGGAGGTAGTCGACCAGCCGGGGGTCGGCGACCAGCTCGGTCCACATCTGGCACTGGATTCCCCGCACACGAGCACGTTCGGCCTCGGACCAGTCCTGCGGGACCGGCTCCCACGCGAGGACGTCCTCCAGCGTCACCGGGCCGCCGATCGAGAGCGGCTCGTCGGGGTGCGCCTGCTGGTAGTAGTCGAAGTAGGTCGGCATGACCGGCGAGAGCACGACGTCGTGCCCGGCCGCCGCCGCCCGGCGGGCGACCTCCGCGCCGCGCCACGCCATGACGAGCGTGCCGCTCGAACCGTCGTCGTCGGCGGCGCTCGCTTGCGCGGCGAAGCTGTCGTCCCACGTGACCGGCGTTTTGCCGTGCTGTGCAAGCATGTGGCGCACTTCGCTCATCAAGGCCGCGAAGATCTCGGCGCTCCCGGAGAGCCCGCGCTCCTCGGCGAACGCGCGCACCACCGGGTCGTCTTCCCACGCCCGCAGCACCGATTCGTCGCCACCCACGTGCACGTAGGGCGAGGGGAACAGCGGCAGCAACTCGTCGAAGAGCAGGCGCAGGAACTCCAGCGACCGCTCCGACGGAGCCAACAGCGCGTCTTGCACGCCCCAGGTCGTGCACACCGCGCGGTCCTGCCCGGACGGGGACCCGAACTCCGGGTAGGCGGCGAGCAAAGCGCCGGTGTGGCCAGGCACGCCGATCTCCGGGATCACGGTGATCGCGCGGTCCGCCGCGTGGGCGACGATCTCGGCGAGATCGTCGCGGGTGTAGAAGCCGCCGTGCGGTGTTCCGTCCTGCACGACCTCGTCGGAGTAGTGGCTGACCTGGCTCGTCGGCCGCCAGCCGCCGACCTCGTGCAGGCGCGGGAAGCGCGGGCTCTCCACCCGCCAGCCCTGGTCGTCGCTGAGGTGCAGGTGCAGGGTGTTCAGCTTGTGCGCGCTCATCAGGTCGATGTGGCGCAGCACCTCCCGCTTGGGCAGGAAGTGCCGGGCGACGTCGAGCAACATTCCGCGCCAGCCGAAACGTGGGCTGTCCTCGACCCGGATGACCGGCACGATCCACGGGGTGTCCGCAGGCGCCGTCTGGCGGTGGGCGGCGTCGGGGAGGAGCTGGCGCAGGGTCTGCGCGGCGTGGACGACACCGGCACGGTCGGCCGCGGTGATGGTCGCTCCGGCCTCGGTCACGTCGAGCAGATAGCCCTCGGGAGGGGTCGCGTCCGGGCGGAGAAGTACGCGCAGCGCGGCGGGCTCGTCGACAACGGTGCAGGTCATGGGCAGCAGCGCGATCGCTCGCCGCACCACCTCCCGCTGCTCCTCGGGAACCTCCAGCCGCACCGGGAGGTGCGCCGGGAACTGGAACACCCCCGCGCCGAGCTGCATCGAGCGCGGCTTCGGCACGAGGTTCGCTGCCCGCGCTCGCGCGTCGGCGTGGCTGATCGAGACCACGGTCATCGCCTCCTTGCATGCATGTGCATGTTTCTTTCTGTTCACTAACGTCCTAGAGTGAGCATATATTGCTCATTTGGGGGCCACTACGCGCACAAACGAACGTTCATCACCACGAGAGGAAGCCGATGGCCGAGAGTGCGGACTACGTCCCGATCGCCGAGATCGCCTGCGCGCCCGCTCGGGCCCGCGTGTTCGAGCAGGGCTGGCAGTCCTGGAGTCCCACCGGGTGCTACCCCGGCGACGCGACCTCGCCCCGGCCGTCGTCGGCGCAGATCGCGGCGAGCTGCTTCCGCTTCGACCGGCCGCTGCCGGAGTCCGGCTTCCAGGGCGAGGGCCTGATCGTGATCGACCCGGGTGACGGCGGCCCGGTGCGCGCGTGGTCCGCCGAGGAGCACTCCGCCGAGGTTCCCTCCATCCGTGTGCGAGCGCTCGCGGACCGGCTCATCGTCTCCAGCCTCGGCGCGGTCCGGGAGACCGAGCACGCTTCCCTCCCGAGCGCGCTGGTCGCGTGGGCTGAGGAGGTGGCGACCGGTGCGGGCGTGCGGGAGGTCCGGCCGCTCGGACCGGGGTGGAGCAGCTGGTACGGGCACTGGAACAAGGTCACCGAGCAGGACATCGCCGACACGCTGGTGCACGCCGAGCGGCTGGAACTGCCGCTGGAGATCGTTCAGCTCGACGACGGCTACCAGACCGCGATCGGGGACTGGCTCGACATCCGGCCCGGCTTCGGATCTCTTGAGGCGGTGGCGAAGCGCGTCACCGACACGGGGCGACGCGCGGGCATCTGGCTGACGCCGTTCTTCGTCGCCGCCGACAGCTCGGTGGCCACTGAGCACCCGGACTGGTTGGTGCGGGGCACACCCGCGATGCGCGAGTGGGACAGCGACATCGCCGTGCTCGACGTGACCCACCCGGGAGCGGCCGAGCACCTCGCCGGGGTGTTCCGATCCCTTGTGGTGACCGGGTTCTCCTTCTTCAAGATCGACTACATCTACGCGGGAGCCCACCCCGGCGGGCGGCACGCCGACGTGTCCGGGCACGAGGCCTACCGCGCCGGGATGCGGATCATCCGGGACGCGGTCGGGCCGGACTCGACCGTGCTCGGGTGCGGAGCGCCGATGCTGCCCAGCGCGGGACTCGTCGACGCCATGCGGGTCAGCCCGGACACCGCGACCGTCGTCCACCACAAGTCCGGTGACGTCAGCCAGCCCTCGCAGCACGGGGCGCGGCTGGCCGGGGCCGCGCGGGAGTTCATGCACGGCCGCATGTGGGTCAACGATCCCGACTGCCTGCTGGTGGCTCCGCGCGTGGAGGACCGCGCTGGATGGGCCGATCACGTTGCCAGCAGCGGAGGGTGGCGGTGCTCCAGCGACCGCCTCGCCGACCTCGACGAGTGGGGGGCCGCCCGCACCCGTGAGCTGCTCACGCCGTCCACCGGCCTGGCCTGATCCACCTCCTCCGGCAGAAGGGAGTCCGCCATGGCCAAGGTCCTCGCGGTGCCGCGCCCCGGACGGCGGCGGCGACTGTGGGAAACGTTGACGGCCTACGCCTTCATCGCCCCGAGCCTGTTCGGTGTCGTGGCGTTCCTGTTGCTGCCGGTGCTGATCGTCGCCGGGCTGAGCCTGTTCGACTGGAAGCTGCTCTCCGCGCCGGAGTTCGTCGGGCTGGCCAACTACGAACGGCTCTTCGCCGACGGCGGGATAGGCCACTCGCTGGTGGTGACCGTCGCCTACGTGGTCCTGACGATCCCGGTGCAGACGGTGCTGGCCCTGCTGCTCGCGCTGTTGCTCAACCAGCGGGTGCGCGGCGTGAAGATCTTCCGGGCGATGTTCGTGCTGCCGTGGATGGCGACGCCGGTGGTGATGGGCCTGGTGTGGGGCTGGATCTTCGACCCGGCCAACGGCGCGGTCAACTCCTTCCTTGGCCTGTTCGGCATCGACGGGCCGAGCTGGCTGTCCTCGCCGAGCCTCGCGCTGCCCGCCGTCGCGGCCACGCAGGTCTGGCAGTTCGCCGGCTACAACATGCTGTTCTTCCTGGCCGGGTTGCAGTCCATCCCCAAGGACTTCTACGAGGCGGCCTCGCTGGACGGGGCTTCTCCGGTCCGGCAGTTCTTCTCGATCACGCTGCCGCTGCTGCGCCCGACGTTGTTCTTCGTGTTGGTGACCAACGTGATCGGCTCGTTCCAGGTCTTCGACACCGTCTTCGTGATGACCAACGGCGGACCCGGCAACAGCACCGAGGTCATCAACTACACGATCTACCAGACCGCGTTCCGGCAGTTCGAGTTCGGCTACGCCTCGGCCATCGCGATGGTCCTGTTCCTGATCATCCTCGCGGTGACCATGGCGCAGGTCCGCTACTTCAACCGCAACACCACCTACGACATGTCCTGAGGGGAGCCGATGATGACCACCACCGCGACCACCCGGCGGCGGCCGACGCGTCGCGCCGCCCTCTACGCCACCCTGATCATCGGCGCGGCCATGTCGGTCTTTCCGTACTGGCTGATCGTCTCGACCGCGTTGAAGCCGCGCGGCGAGCTGTTCGAGGCCGCGCCGTGGGCGCCGCCGTCCTCGCCCACGCTGGAGAACATCGGCGCGCTGCTGGGCTCGGACTTCGCGCTGTCCATCCTCAACACCGTCCTGTTCGTCACCGTGCTCACCGCGGGGCAGCTGATCTTCACGACACTGGCGGCGTACGCGTTCGCGCGGCTGGAGTTCCGCGGCCGCAGTGCGCTGTTCTGGCTCTACCTGGCCACGTTGATGGTGCCCAACGTGGTGACCCTGATCCCGCTGTTCCTGATCATGCGCGAGCTGGGCATGGTGAACAGCTGGTACGGGCTCGTCGCGCCGTACGTCTTCGGCACGCCGTACGGGATCTTCCTGATGCGCCAGTTCTTCCGCAGCATCCCGCGCGAGATCGAGGAGGCCGCGCGGGTGGACGGCGCGGGGCACCTGACGATCCTCTGGCGGATCATCCTCCCGCTCAGCAGGCCGATCCTGGCCACGCTGGCGATCGTCACGGTGATCTCCTCGTGGAACAACTTCCTGTGGCCGCTGATCATCACCAGCAGCGCGGACACGCGCGTGGTCACCGTCGCGATCGCCGCACTGCGCTCGGAGATCGGCATCGACTACACCCGGATGATGGCCGGCAGCCTGCTCACGCTGCTGCCGATGCTGCTCGTCTTCGTCTTCTTCCAGCGCTACATCGTCCGGTCGGTCGCGCTGACCGGACTCAAGTGACACGACAGGAGTGTCCCCATGCAGCTCTCGACTTTCCGGCGGAAGGCGCTGAGCGCGCTGACGGTCGGCGCGCTGGTCGGGCTCGTCGCCGCCTGTGGAGGCGGCGGTAGTGGCACCGGCAAGACCACACTGACCTACCGGATCTGGGACGAGCAGCAGCAGAAGGGCTACGAGAAGGTCTTCGAGGCGTTCAGGGCCAAGCACCCCGACATCGACGTCAAGATCGAGCTCCAGCCCTACGACCAGTACTGGACCAAGCTGGTCACCGAGATGGTCTCCGGCACCGCGCCCGACGTGTTCTGGATGACGCCCGCGAACTTCCCCGAGCTGGTGACGCAGGGCGGGCTGATGGAGGTCTCCGCCGCGGTCGAGCAGTCCGGCCTCGGCAAGGACAAGTACCACGCCAACGTCGTGGACTCCTTCACCTACAAGGGAAAGCTGTACGCGGTCCCGAAGGACTGGGGCGTCCCCGGGATGCTCTACAACAAGAAGGCCTTCGCCGAGGCGGGCGTCGAGATGCCCACGGAGCCGCTGACCTGGGCGCCCGACGGGTCCGGCACGTTCCTGCCGCTGATGCGCAAGCTCACCGTCGACGTCAACGGCAAGCACCCCGACGAGCCCGGCTTCGACCCGGCGAAGGTCAAGCGCTGGGGCTTCGCCTCGTGGAACCACTCGGGAACGCAGTGGCTCAACTGGATTCCCAGCAACGGCGGCACGACGATCACCAAGCCCTACGGCAGCTTCACCTTCAACCAGCCCGCCTCGGTCGAGGCGCTGCAGTGGGGCGTGGACCTGATCAAGAAGTGGCGGGTGTCCCCGCCCGCCGAGCAGACCAACCCGCCCGCGGGCCGCGCGACGGAGATGTTCCAGCGCGGCGAGGTCGCGGTCTTCCCGGCCAACAACGCGCTGCTGCCCTTCGTCGCCCCGGGCTCCTCCTTCCCGATCGGCGCCGCGTCGCTGCCCGCGGGCAAGGCCGGTCGCGTGGTGATCATCAACGGCCTCGGCGAGGCGGTCTACTCGCGCACCAAGCACCCCGAGCAGGCCAAGAAGCTGGTGTCGTTCCTGGCCACCCCGCAAGCCCAGACGATCATGGCGGAGGGCGGCTACGTCTTCCCCGCCATCAACGACCTCGCCCCGCGCTACGTCGAGCACTGGAAGGCCAAGGGCATCGACACCCAGCCGTTCCTGGACGAGGCGCGCGGCAGGACGGTGAACTTCCCGATCGTCTCCGGCTTCACCGCGGCCGAACCCAAGATCAACCAGATCTTCAACGACATGTACCTCGGCTCGGTCCCGGTCGCCGACGCCGCCAACGCGGCGGTCAAGCAGGGCAACTCCCTGCTCAACCCGGAGAAGTGAGGAGGTAGGCCGATGTCCTTTTCTGCCAAGCGATGGCGCCAGGCCGCGATCGCCACGACCGCGCTGCTGGCCGTCTCCCTCTCGCCGACCGCGACGGCCACTCCCGCGTCGGGGGTGCCGGTGCAGCTGCTGTCCATCACCGACCTGCACGGCTACTTCGGCGAGTACACCACGACCGTTCCAGGCTCGCGTGCCGGTGAGCCCGCGAAGGTCGTCGGGGGCGGGGCCTACCTCGCCTCGCACCTGAAACGCTTGCGCGCGACCAAGAACTCCGTGCTGTTCTCCGCAGGGGACGACTTCTCCGGCTGGCCGTCGGAGACCGCGTGGTTCTGGAACGAGCCGACGATCGAGTACATGAACATGATCGGCGTCGAGTTCTCCACCGTGGGCAACCACGAGATCGACCGCAAACCCGCCTACCTCGAGCACATGATGGAGGGCACCTGCCGGGGCCGCCCCGACCGCGACCTGTGTTTCACCGACTCGACCGGGAAACGGTTCCAGGGCGCGGACTTCGACTACTACTCGGCGAACGTGGTGCGCGAGCGGAGCGGCCGCCCGCTGGTCAAGCCCTACCACGTGCGGCAGGTCGACGACGGGCGCGGCGGCACGCTCCCGGTGGGGTTCATCCACGCCACCACCAGCCACACGCCCCAGGAGCAGCTCTCCTACTGGCCGAGCGAGCTGTCGTTCCTGCCCGAGGTCGAGACGATCAACCGCTACGCCGAGGAGCTGCGCGGGCGGGGTGTGCAGGCCGTCGTCGCCGTTGTGCACGAAGGGTTCTCGCAGGACAACGCGGCCGGGTACAACGACTGCAAGGCGCCGTTCGGCCCACTGTTCGACATGAACAAGCAGATCAGCCCGGCCGTGGACGCCATCGTCGGCGGGCACTGGCACGCGCTGGTGAACTGCACGCTGCCCGATCCCGCCGGCAACCCCCGCCCGGTGGTCGAGGCCGCCAACCACGGCAGGCTGATCAACGAGATCACCCTGGAGCTCGATCCGGTGACCGGTGAGGTCCGCCGCGACCGGACGAAGTCGGTCAGCCACGCCAACACCCGTGACGTGGCACCCGATCCCGAGGTGCAGCGGATGGCGAAGTACTGGAAGGACAAGGTTCCGGCGCGGGGCAACCAACAGGTCGCCACGGTCACCGCGGACCTCACCCGCTCCGCCACCGCGGAGTCGACGCTGGGCAACGTCACCGCGGACGCCTTCCTCTGGGCGGCGAACCGGGACGGACAGGCCGATCTCGCGGTGGCGATGCCGGGAATCCTGTTGCGCGACATACCTTTCGCCGCGAACCCGGCCAATCCCGCCGACGCGCCGGGCCGGGTGCTGTTCTCCGAGCTGGTCTTCGGCACGGTCTACGAGAACGGCATCGGCCCGGCCGTCGTGCGCGGGACGGTGACCGGCGCGAAGCTGGACGAGCTGATCGAGAGCCAGTGGCAGCGGGGCGCCGACGGCGTCGTGACCCACCGGCCCATGGCCGTCTCCGGCAACGTCTCCTACACCTACGACCCCGGCGCGCCGCTGGGCCAGCACGTCGACATCGAGAAGATCCGGATCAACGGCAAGCCGGTGAAGGCCGATCGCGAGTACCGGATCGCGACCCTGGCCAACAACTTCTTCGCCCGCAACGCCACTCCGGGGTTCACGGCGCTCTTCGGTGCCACGAAACAGGATCGGAGCATCTACTCCGGAGCGGACGCGCTCTGGAAGTACATGGAGGCGCGGTCGCCGGTCCGGCCGCCTGAGCTCGGCCGGGCCCGGCCCGCTGGCTGAACCGGAGCTGGCTGGGCTTGAGATCACCTGAACCGGGACGGAGGGGTTGGCACGTGTTCGCTCATCGAGTCGAACTTGCGGACGTAGGTCAGCCCCTCCGGGATCTCCACGCTGGTCGTGGAGGTCCAGCCCCGGCTCAGGGTGGGCCAGTCGGGCACGTCGGGGTGGAAGTGCGGGCGGAACGGCTCGTAGCCGTCGATGAAGGCGGCCGGTTCCGACCGCGCCTGCCACCGGATGTCGGCCGACAACCGCAGCCGGTCGCTGAGGTTGGGGCGGGCGCCGTGCACGGTGAGGCTGGTGAAGACGAGCACGTCGCCTTGGCCGAAGTGGGCGGTGCGCCAGTCATTCACGCCGCTGCCCGCCACCTGCGCGCTGACCCCGCCGGGCCCCTCGGCCCTGGACACGCCGAGCACGCCGAGCCGATGCGAGCCGGAGAGCACTTCCAGCCCTCCCGCGTCGGCGGGGCAGTCCGCGAGCGGAATCCACATCGTGAGGGTGTCGACCGCGCCCTGGATCAGCCGGTAGTCCTGGTGTGCTGGCGTCGGCGTGGCCCGAGGCGTCGGCGCGGTGACGCGGGCGATGTGCATGGGATGGCAGAACACCTCCTCGCCGAGCAGCCGCTGGGCCAGGTCGCGCAGTTCCGCTCGCTCGCTGAGTTCGTGGAAGGACTGCGTCGCCTGCACGGCGGAGTACATGCCGAAGAACGTGGACCCGCCCTCCTCGACCACCCGGTCGGAGGCGCGCAGCTCGTCCGGCTCGCTGTCGGGGGCCAGCCACCTGCTGTCGCGCAGCACGGCCGCGATGTCCGCGCGAACACCGGTGACGTGCTCGCGCGGCAGCAGACCGGGGAAGTAGAGGTAGCCGTCCTCGGACATGCGCGCCCGCAGCGCGCCGTCGTCGTGGGCGATAGCGCTGGAGTCGATCAACTGCTTCATGTTCTGCCTCCGCTGTGGGGGTTTCGACGGATTCGACTGTAGGAAGACCGGGGGAGCGCGGACATGGCTGAACCTGCCGGGGAGATGACAGATTCTGCTGTCCCGACCCCCTCGCCACCGGCTGGGTTGCTCGTCGTCGGGGAGAGCACATTCACCAGGCCGGTCGAGGCGAACCGGCCGACCGGCTCGCCGAGCTGGCTGCTCATGTGGACGACCCGGGGCCGGGGCGTCGTGCACCAGGAGGACACCGTCCTGACGGCGCACCCGGGGCAACTCGTGCTCATCGAACCCGGCGTGCGGCACACCTACGGGGTCGCGCCCGACGCCGGGGAGTGGTCGCTGCTGTGGGCGCATTTCCTTGCGCCGCAAGAGAACTGGCTGCGGGTGAACCGTCACCTGACGCCGAGGGCGAGCGGTGCGGCGGAAGCCATCGAGGACGCCTTCGCCCGGCTCCACCGCTATGCCCGGCTCACCGGTGATCGCGTCCCGCCGACGCCCGCCGAGCTCCCGGCCTTCGCCGCCCGGCCCGAGCAGCAGTCCCTGGCCATGTGCGTGCTCGAAGAGATCGTCCGCCTGGCCGCACTCGCCGGTCCCGCCGTCCCGCCTCCCGGCCCGGACCCGCGCATCGCCCGCGTCCAGCGGCTCATCGCCGAAACCCCCGAGGCCCCGCACACGCTGATCTCCCTCGCCGCCCACGCCGGGCTGTCACCGTCGCGCTTCAGCCACCTCTACACCAGCTCCACCGGGCGCAGCCCCATGCGGGAGGTGCGCGCCCGGCGCATGCACCGCGCCGCCCAGCTGCTGACCGGCACGGGCATGTCCGTCGCCGCGATCGCCCGCACCGTCGGCTACGTCGACCAGTTCCACTTCAGCCGCGCTTTCCGCCTGGAGTTCGGCCTCCCGCCCAGCAGCTACCGGCGCGACGGTGGCGTTGGCCCTGAATGACTCTCCGCACGCTTCGCGGATCGCCCCGCCACAACCCCTCGCTGGTCGGTAAAATCCCTCCCGTGCACACCACCGCCCGCACTCCCTCAACGCGCCTGGCCGTGGTCGAGGGCAATCCGTTTC
Organism: Allokutzneria sp. NRRL B-24872; assembly: GCF_002155965.1. Classification (GTDB taxonomy): domain Bacteria; phylum Actinomycetota; class Actinomycetes; order Mycobacteriales; family Pseudonocardiaceae; genus Allokutzneria. Next base: position 8,465 of record NZ_MUMH01000209.1, on the reverse strand, counting down.
GTACTCATAGCGGGAAAAAGAGCGCTCCCATCACCCGAGTTGAGTACGAAACGGGAGTTTGGCGTGCCGGGGGGATGTTGAGCGGGAGTGGGGTGGGGGTCAGGCGCCAAGCGCCGCAATGAGAGCGCTGGGACCGCGCGGGTTCACGGTTCTGCGATGCTGGGCGCATGGTCCTTGGACGAGATGCCGAACTGGAACAGCAAGGCGCTCGCGCCGCTCTCACCATCGGCGACCACAACGGGTCCGGAGGGGCCAGCCGGACAACGCTGTCCCTCCGGGACAGCGGCGAACTCGTGCTGTACAGCGCTGACTCCGGGTGGGCGGTGATGATGCAGCTGGGGGAGCACGTCCAGGAATGGCGTCGGTGGCACACCGTCGCGTCTGGCGACGTCGGGCGACTGGACGTCGCGGCAGGCGTGGACGAGGCAGCTGCTTTCCTCGAAGCGGTGCGGGACGCTCTCGGTGTACGCCAAGATCAGCCTGGCACAAGCATCGAGATGGCGTTCGCCTCCTGGCTGCGCGGGCAAGGGGTCCCGTTCGGAACGCGCGAGGTCGAGGACTGGTGAGGCCCGCGCGTCATGGTCAGAACCGGAACCGCACGATGCGGGTGGACCGTTTCACGCCCGGCAACAGGTTCATGAAGCGGTAGAGGCGGCGCACGTTCGCCGGCGCCCTGGCCAGCAGCAAAGGTGAGTCGGTCATCGGCGTCTCGTCGACGTAGGCGAGGCGCGGGTGCCACTCGGCCAGCGCGGCCGGATCGGTGAAACCGCAGTGGAACTGGGTCTTGTACTTGCGCAGCACGGGATTCCACCGCGAGCTGTGCCACGCCCAGACCGACACCGTGTCGAACTGGATCTGGCCGGAGGGGAACGCCTCGACGACGCTGGTGAGCAGGCGGCGCAGCTCGGACTCGGTCAGGTAGGGCACCAGTCCCTCGGCGATCAGCAGCACCGGCCGATCGCGGGGGACGCGGTCCAGCCAGGCCAGGTCGGTGACGCTGGAGCCGATCGTGGCGCAGTGCTCGCGCGGCGGAAGGAACCGTTGCCGCAGTTCGATGATGGCTGGGTAGTCCAGGTCGTACCAGTCGACGGTGGCGGGCGGGTCGACCCGGTGCGGGCGGGCGTCGAGACCGCAGCCCAGGTGCAGCGCCACCGCGTCGGGGTGGTCGGCCAGGAACGCCCGGGCCCAGTCGTCGTGGGCTTTGGCCCGCACCACCGCGGCGAGCCCCAGCTGGCTGGTGCCGAAGGCGCGCCTGTCGTAGTCGGGATCGAGGCCGCGCATCGCCCGCTCGGCGAGCTCGTCACCGAGGATCGGCTCCGGCAGCCGGTTGTCCAGCGCCTTGGCCCGGAGAACGGGCCGGAGGGTCTGTTGCACTCCGACGAGCTCGGCGTCCTTCACAGCGAAGAGTTTGCCCCATCGGGGAAGCCGTACGCGCCGATCTCGTTGAGCACGGTGGTGACCGGCGGCTCCGCGCACGCCTCGGTCAGGTGCGTGCGGTAGCGCTGGAACGCCGGGAGCCGGTGCAGCACCTCCGGGCCACCGTCCAGTTCCACCAGGGACATCAGGCTCGCCCCGTCGTCGAGCTGGAAGCTCGCGTAGCGCAAGCCGTCCGGCCGCACCGACTCCAGCTCGGCGTAGACGGCGCGCAGCAACTCCACCACCTGGTCGAGCTGGCCGTCCTTGATCGTGCACCGGGTCATGACCCGCATGGTCCGCTCCCCACGTCGACAACCGCTCATTTCGAGCGACGGCAAGTACGAGCAGCGCCTGCGCGCGGAAGCGGCGGAGGAGACGCGCCGTCGCATCCTGGACGCCGTGTACGCGCAACTGCGCGAGTCGCCTGCGGAACCGGTGAGCGTCGACCGCATCGCGAAGCTGGCCCGCGTGGCACGCCCACCGTCTACTCCGTCTTCGGTTCCCGCGCCGGACTGTTCGAGGCCGTGGGAGCAGATCTGTTGGAGCGCGGCGGGTTCGAGCACGTGCTCCGCGCGTCAGCCGACCCGGACGCGCGGCAGGGCCTGCGCGGCACGATCCGCGGCATCGCCGAGATGTACGCGACGCACTGCGACGTCCTGCGCGTCCTGTCCTCGATGGCGCTCCTGGATGCCGCCTCGGTCGGCGGAGCGGTCCAACGGCTCGAAGACGGCCGGGCGCACGGCATGGCCGAGCTCGCGCAACGCCTGGGCGATCTGGGAACGCTGCGCCCGGATGTCGATGTGGCGCGCGCGACGGACGTGCTCTGCCCGCTGCGCTGACCCGACCCCTCCCGTCGCGACGCGTCAGAGGGCCCGGTGGTAGTCGATGCCGTGGGTTTCGCAGTATTGGGCGAGCTTGTCGGGGTCGACGAACGCGTAGAGGGGATCGCACCAGTCGATCAGGACGAACTCGCGCTCGTCGTCCTCGCGTTCGGGCCGCAATGCTCCAGCGACCTCGTGGACGACGTGGAGGTCGAACCAGTCGCCGTCGAGTTCGACGTTCCAGGTGCGGTGATACCCGTCTTTGGCGAAAGTCAGCAGGACGCCGTCCTCCTCCTCGATGAGCTCGACGTCCGCGACGCGAACCGCGCCGCCGGTCGCTTCGGCGAACTCCACCACCAGGTCGTCGTAGGCAGGTGGCTCGCTACCGGATTCAGGAGCGACCTCGACCAGACACCTCATCCGGTGCAGAACCGCCACCAACAGCGAGTACGCGGACGTCGGTTCGGGTGCGCGTGCGAGTTCAGCGGCCACCTCGTTGGCCACGTCGGACGGTGCCAGGCCCAACCGCGCCACCTGCTCCGCCAACTCCTGCGGCGACGCCGATGTCCGCACAAGGCTCCGGAGGTGTTGCACCCCCCGGCCGTCGGAGTCCCGGGCCACGACGCGGTCGACAGCCCGTGCCGCCGCCTCGTGCGCGCGCGGCCCACCGATCTTGACCAGGTTCTTCGCCAGGACGTCCTCCGGCCAGACCGTTTCGTCGGCGATGCGGGCCATCAGGTCCGCTACCTCGGGGTCTGCGGTGCCGCGGTAGCGCTCGCCGAGGACGTGCATCGCGGAAACCGGGAAGCGCCGCCACCCGGCGCGGGCGTGCTGCTCGGCCCGGTCGGGATCGAGCACCGCGAGCGCTTGCAATGCCGCGCCCGCCGCCGGGTCGCGCAGCGATTGCCGCACCCCGTTCTCCAGCAAGGGAATGCTTTCCCGGCCACGCGTCAGCAGCGCGTCCACGGTGTGCTGGGTCCTGCCTGCCAGCAGTTCCTCACCGCACCAGCGCAAAGCCCACTCGTAGCTGCCGGGTTCGCCCCACGCCGCGAGCTCCGCCACCGCCTCGGTCGGGCGGTGGTCGCCGGAGTGTTCGCCAGGGGGCGGCACGACCTGCGAGTCGATCCAACCCCGCACCTCGTCGGAGACCTCCCCGCCGGGCCAGGCCTGCGCGGCGAAGACGAGGGCGAACGGGGGAGCGCAGGAACGCTCGCCACCCACCCACACCTCGCGGAGTTCGGACTGCGCCAAGCGCAAGAGCCGCGGCCCGGTCGCGGCGACGCGCAGCCTCCCCGACATGCACGCGGCGAGGTGGCGCACCTCGTCGTCCTCGGAGTCGAGCAGGTCGAGCAGCCACGGCGTGATCAGCGCTTCGTGCTCGAACCTGACGCGCCGCCGCGTCGAGTCCGGCACCACGTGGGCGATGTTCCGGACGAGGTGGAGGTGACACTCCCGATCCGCCATCACGATCGCGAGCAGGTCCGGGGCGGCCTCGTTGTGCAGGCGCGCCAGTGCCACCGCGGCCATCACCCGGTCCTCGACGGGACCGGACCGAACCGCGTCGCGCAGCCGTTCGCGATCCTGTTCGGTCGCGGCGGCGAGCTGCCGGAGGTCGCGGTCGTCCCAGAAGTCGATCTTCCGGGGAGCTGCGACCATCGTGGCCGACCGAGCCGACCGAGCGTCCATGTACCGCTCCCAGATCATGACGGCGGGCAAGGTGCAGATCGACGGTAGTGCCTCGATCCGGTCCGTTGTCAGAGGACGCCACCAGTGTCCGCGCCGAGCACAACACGAACCGCCACCCGGACTGGCCTGCCCGCTCCCACAAGCGGTGGACGGACGAAGACGAAGCGCGATCCGCTCGCGCCTCGGGCTCGACCCCGACGCCCCAGGTCGGTGACGCGTCAGCGGACCAGGTGGAAGGCCTGGTCGGCAGGGGCCACGGTCACCGTCTGGCCGCGGGTGAGGGTGACGGTGTCGGCTTCCAGGCCGTCGCCGAACGCGACGAGGTGGTCGGACTCCACCTCGATCGCCAGCGGGTGCGTGGTGAGCTCGCCCTCGGTGCTGGCGGTGCCGGTCGTGGGGGAGGGCCACGCCTCGCGGACGAACCACACCAGGCGCCGTTCCTCGGGCGAGGGGAGCGCGAGCGTGCTGCGCCGTTCCTGCCAGGCCGAACGGCACCAGCCGGTGGCGCCGGTGCCCGTGCCGACCAGCACACCCGAGGACGCCTGGCGTTCACCGGCCACGCGGTAGCGGGCGGTCTGGTGGCTGGCGTGGCCGACGTAGATCTCGTTGAGCGCCAACAAGGTCTGGCCGTCGTCGGCGGTCAGGCGGACCATGGTGCGCTGCTCGACCGAGGTGTGGTGGCGCAGCAGGTCGGCCGCCGCCTCGGCGGGGTGGTGGACCAGCACACCGGGCGCATCCGGGGTCACGCCGATCACCGGCTGGCCCGCGAGGTACTTGGCCACGTTGGCGACCAGGCCGTCCTGCCCGACGACGACCACCACGTCCTCGGGCGAGAACAGGAACTGCGCGAGGTCGGCGCGTTCGACGGTGCCGCGCCGCCAGTCCAGCGGGATGGCGGCCGACACCGCGGCCACCGCGCGCCGGACGGCCTCGTGCCGGTCGCGGACCTCGTCGAGCGCGCGGCCGCGGGTGCTGAGGAAGAACTCCGCCTGCCCGAGGGTGCCGTGGCGGGCCAGCAGTTCGTCCAGTTCGGTGCGGCGGTGCACGAGGACCGCGCGCGGCGCCAGGCTCATTCCCCCATCCCGAGCTTGGCCAGCAGCGGGGCGAGCAGATCCGGCGTGAGCACCAGGTGGTCGATCTTCGGCAGGTTCCCCGCCAGCTCCTTCGCGGCGAGGCCGTAGAGCACGTGCTCCGGGAGGTCGCGGTAGGCGGCCAACCGAGCGGCCTCGCCAGCCGCCTCCGCTTCGCCGAGCGCACGGGTCGACTCGGCGCGCACGTGCGCCAGGCGTTCCTCGCGGCTGGCCTCAGCCTCGGTCTCGATGCGGTTGGCGGCTGCGGCCTCCTCGGCCTGGCGGCGGGCGTTCGCGCCGCGTTGGGTCAGCAGCTGCTCCTCCCGCTGGGCGAGCGCGATCTGGTTCTGCAGCTCGTTCTCCCCGATCGCGCGCTCGCGCTCGACGGCCAGCGCGCGGCGTTCGTAGGTCGCGCGGTCGGCCTCCTGTCGCACCTTCTCCCGAGCCGTGGTCTGCAACGCCTTCTCCACCTCCGGCTCCGCGCGGATCGCGACGACCCGGACGTCGAGCACCGCACAACCGATCTGCGCCAGCCTCGTGTTCTCCTCCGCGACACCGGCGCGGATGCGGTCGCGCACCGCCGTCACGCCGTCGACCAGCGCCTCCACCAGTGGTGTGCGGGCGAGCACGTCGAGGGCGTACTGCTGCGCGTTCTCGGTGAGCAGGCCGCTGATCTGGGCGAGCGGGTCACCGCGCCAGCGGCCGGTGTCCGGGTCCACCGAGAAGTCGATCCGCTGGGTCGCCAGCGCCGGGTCGACCACGCGGAAGGTGAGCGCGAGCTGCACGGTCACGTCCTGGAAGTCGGCCGTGCGAGCGTGGAACAGCAGCGGCAGCTCGCGGTCGTCGACCGGGACCTCCGACACGACCGCGGTGAGCGGCCGGTACCAGAACGACAGGCCGGTGCCTTCGTGCGCGAGCTTGCCGCCGCGCAGGTGCCGCACGTACGCCGTCGGCACGCCGCGCAGGTGCCGGTAGCCGAACCGGTGCTTGATGTCCGCCATGGGGTTCTCCTCTTATCGTCGATGTGACGCTATGCCGTCATCGGCCTTTTCGTCAACATGACGAATACAGGGTAGGGTGGTGGCATGGCTCACCCCGCGCAGTACCCGCCGGTGGCGGTCACCGTGGACCTGGTCGTGCTCACCATCACCGGCGAGCGGCTGTGCGCCCTGCTGGTGCGGCGCGGGATCGAGCCGTTCCTCGGGGCATGGGCGTTGCCCGGCGGCTTCGTCCGGCCCGGCGAGGACCTGGACGAGGCGGCCCGGCGCGAGCTGGCGGAGGAGACGGGCCTGGCGGCGGGGACCGTGCACATCGAGCAGCTCGCGGGCTACGGCACACCCGGCCGCGATCCGCGCCAGCGCGTGGTGACTCTCGCCTACCTCGCGCTCGCACCGGACCTGCCGGTGCCGCGCGCGGGGACGGACGCGGCGGAGGCGCGGTGGGCTCCGGTGGACGAGCTGGACCCGGCCGCGCTGGCCTTCGACCACGCGAAGATCCTCGGTGACGGCCTCGAACGCGCACGGGCGAAACTGGAGTACAGCTCGCTGGCCACGGCGTTCTGTCCGCCGGAGTTCACCGTGGCCGAGCTGAGGCGGGTCTACGAGCTGGTGTGGGGCGAGCGCCTCGACCCGCGCAACTTCCACCGCAAGGTGACCGGGGCCGAAGGACTGCTCGACGCCACCGGCGAGACGACCACGCGCGACGGCGGCCGGCCCGCGCGGCTGTACCGACGCGGACCGGCCGCCATGCTCTACCCACCGATGTTGCGCTCCCGCACCGCGTGAGCGGACGCCGCGGTGCGAGATACGCGGTGCGAGATGCGCGGGAACGAGACCTGTTCTGCCACCCCGTGTCTGCGGAGGGTTCGGGGTTGGAGCTGATCGTCAGCGCGGCGCCGCGAGTGCGACCTCGTCGACGGTGATCGTGCGCGAGGGTGTCAGCGCCCTTCTGCTCCCGCGCGTCGCCTGATCACGTCCGACTGTGCTCGTCGACGATGGCGAATCCTTGTGGCGAGGCGGGTTCGGGGCGGTCGACGATGATCGACCGGGGGTCATGAAGACTGCCCGCCCTCCGGTATCGGTGCTCGTGCGCGTCAGCGCTGAGCGTCGACGCTTGATCACGATTTGATCTTCATTTCGGCGACGTGTTCCTTGTGTCACAAGGAATCTGGTCAAACGTGAGCAATCACCGCCCTCGTTCGCGAAAGGAACGTGAATGCTGATTTCCTTGTGTGTCAACGTGAAACGGTCCGAACGCGCTGCCGTCGCGGGGTACGCTCCCGTGCTGCAACCGCCCGCAACGCGCGGCCGCCCCGTGTGGGGAACGGCCGTCTGACCGAGAGGATCGGGCCGTCATCACCACGACCCGCACGCCCGTGCGCCGACGTTTCTCCGCCGACGCCTCGGTGTCGTCCTTCGTGGCCGCGCTGATCGCGATCGTCGTCTCCTACGCCGGTCCCATCACGATCGTGCTCACCGCCGCCCAGGCCGGGCACCTCACCCAGGCCCAGACCACGTCGTGGCTGTGGGCGCTGTCGGTCGGCGCGGGGTTGAGCAGCATCGTGCTGAGCCTCAGGGCCAGGATGCCGGTGATCGCCGGGTGGTCGACGCCGGGCGCGGCCATGTTGGTGGCCAGCATCGCCCAGTACTCCTACCCGGCGGCGATCGGCGCGTTCGTGGTGTCGGCGCTGGCCATCACGGTGATCGGCTTCTCCGGGGTGTTCGGCAAGCTGATGGCGCTGGTGCCGGACGCGGTGGTCGCGGCGATGCTCGCCGGAATCCTGTTCTCCTTCGGCGTCGAGGCCTTCCGCGCCTTCGGGCAGGGGCCGCTGGTGACCGCGGCGGTGCTGCTCGGCTACATCGTGGCGAAGCGGTTCAGCGCCAGGTACGCGGTGCTCGCCGCGCTGGCGCTCGGTGTGCTCACCGCGGCGGTGAGCGGCGGGTTGCGCTTCACCGGACTGAGCCTGGAGCTGGCCAGTCCACTGTGGACGACCCCGGTCTTCGACCTGGCTGCGATCGTCGGTGTCGGTGTGCCGCTGTTCGTGGTCACGATGGCCTCGCAGAACGCGCCCGGCCTCGCGGTGCTGCGGGCCAGCGGCTACCGCCCCGACGACCGGCTGCTCGTCGGCGGCACGGGCCTGGCGTCCCTGGCGATGGCGCCCTTCGGCGGCCACGCGGTGAACCTCGCCGCGATCACCGCGGCCATCTGCACCGGCGAGGAAGCCCACCCCGATGCGAAGAAGCGTTATCCCGCAGGGGTTTTCTGCGGTCTGCTCTACCTGCTCGTCGGCGCGTTCGGCGCGGCCCTGCTCGGCGTGTTCACCGCGCTGCCGAAGGAGCTGATCGCCGCCATCGCCGGTGTCGCGCTGCTGGGCGCGCTGATGTCCGGTCTGTCCGGAGCCATGGCGCTGCCGGAGCACCGCGAGCCCGCGCTGGTGACGTTCCTGGTGACGGCCTCCGGCATGGCGCTGTTC
>NZ_MUMH01000208.1 GCF_002155965.1 Allokutzneria sp. NRRL B-24872 | reverse complement strand
TGGAGCACCAGGTCGGCGAGGACGCGCGCGGCCTCGGCCCCGGCGGAACGCCGGATGGGCGCGCCGTTCTCCCCGGTCAGGTCCTCCAACAGCGGCGGTTCCCACAGCGCGATCGTGCGCCCCCCGCTGGGCGAGCCCCGCGGACTCCGCGGGGCTCGCCGCCGTCGCCGACGCGAGCACGAACACCGGGTCGGCGCCGTACCTGCGGGCGATCCGGCGCAGCCGGCGCAGCAGCAGGGCGACGTGCGAGCCGAAGACCCCGCGATAGGCGTGGCACTCGTCGATCACCACGTGCGTCAGCCTGCGGAAGAAGCCCGACCAGCGGGCGTGGGCCGGCAGGATTCCCCGGTGCAGCATGTCGGGGTTGGTGAAGATCCACCGCGAGTGCGCCCGCACCCAGTCGCGCTCCACCCGGGGCGTGTCCCCGTCGAAGGACGCGGCCCTGATCCCGGGGAGCCCGAAGCCGTTGACCGAACGCAGCTGGTCAGCGCCCAGTGCCTTGGTCGGCGCGAGGTAGAGCGCCCGCGCCCGCTCGTCCTCGGTCAGCGCCGCCAGCACGGGCAACTGGTAGGCCAGCGATTTGCCCGACGCGGTGCCGGTGGCGACTACCACGTCGAGCCCCGCGCGCGCCAATTCGGCGGCGTCGACCTGGTG
>NZ_MUMH01000207.1 GCF_002155965.1 Allokutzneria sp. NRRL B-24872 | reverse complement strand
AGAAGGGCGCCGGTTCGGCGATCGGCTCCAGTTCCGTTTCGTGCACCCTGCCGCTCGGCGTGATCCACACATGGCTGCCGTCGTCGCGGTTCTCACACCGCCAGTTCGAGTGGGTCTTCATGTTGTGGTGATGGCGGCACTTCGGCCGCAGGTTCCGGATCGTGGTGTTGGTTCCGTCGTAGGGGCGGCAATGATCAACGTCGCAGCGCTGGGCCGGTTGCTGGCATCCGATCGCCGTGCACCTCGGGTAGCGGGCGTTGATCAACTCCCGCTGCTTCGCTGACGGCCGGTAGGTGTCGCTGACCTCTTCTGCCATGCCGGTGGCGGGGTCGGTCAAGATCCGCTTCCAGATGCCGCCTGCGGCGATGTCCTGAGCGACGCTCGTGGGGATCGGCCCGTATCCCGCCAACATGCCGGGGTCGTCGGTCATCCCGAGCAGGGCGGTCACGGGCATCGTGAGGTAGACCATCGTCTGGCCCTGCGGCGCCGGGGTGTCCAGGCCTAGCAACAGATCCCGTGCGACGTCCGCGCGCTTCTGGTCCAACGTTCGGTCGTCCTTCGGCAGGGACTTCGCGATGCGGTCGATGTGGTCGTAGACCATCGCGGTGTCGTGGGCAGTGAAGGCCATCCGGAGTTCGGCCATGCCGTCATCGAGGTTGGTCTTCCACACCAACCGCTCCTTGCGCTTCTCCTCGTGACGACGCTCGGCCGCCTTCGGGTCGAGCTTGTGGATCAACGTCTGAGCACGGCGCCGCGCCGAGGTGTAGGTACGGGTCGGCGCGTAGGCCAACAGCTCCGCCTCCGCGATCGAGGCTTGCGGCTCCTTCAGGACGCTGACTTGGTCGACGATGAGGCGGGCTTTGCCCTCATCGATCACCCCCGCCGACAGAGCCGCCAACACCAACGGGCGTTCGGTCAGCTCGGCGGCGTTGGACAGGATGCGATCCGCCGCGCGTCGGGAGATGTGCAGGGAGGAGGCGACCTCATTCTGCACATACCGGTAATCACGATCGTCAGCAGCGACATGGAATTCGATCAAGGCCGTGGCGAGTTCCGCTTTCGCATGACAAAGAGCAGCATGTTTCGCCTCAACCTCGACCAACAGTTCATCGAGGGTCATGCCTCGATTCTACCCTCGAATTCGAAACGATCATGGCTCTAAAGAATGAATTCCCAGGCGCCCCGTCGCCCGAAAAACGCAACCCCCGCGAAACAGAACACGCGACTGGAACGGTCGGCTTTACCTGGGGTGCGCGTGCCATACGCTCGCGCGAGGGCCGGGTTCACTACCCGTGCCCCTGTAAGGCCCAGGGGCACGCGCAAGGGGCCCCCAGGTCAAGCCGACCCACCGCTGGAACCAGCAGTGGGTCGGAAGCCCAGCCGGGTCCAGCTGGAAGCCCAGCCGGGTCCAGCTGGAAGCCCAGCCGTACCCCAGCCAGGAAATCCAACCGCACCCCCCACCCAAAGAGCTAAAAAGCCCTACACCCCCAACCCGCGATACCTCCGCACAGCCAACGGCAAGAACACAGAAACCAACACCACCGGCCACACAACTGCGAACACCACCGCGTTATCAGCCACCCAGGAACCCCCAACCCCGGGATTCCCGAACAATCCCCGGCAAGCCGCAACAGTCGCCGACAACGGATTCCACTCCGCCACCGCCCCGACCCACCCGGGCATGGTCTCCGGCGAGACGAACGCACTGGACAAGAATCCCAACGGCCACACCAGAATCTGCGCAGCCGCCAAAGCCTCCGGTCCTCGCATCAACAATCCGACGTAAATCCCCACCCAGATCAACGCGAATCGCAACAGCAGCAGCAACCCGAACGCCAGCAGTGTCGCCCCGACACCGCCGTGCGACTGCCACCCGACGAGCAGCCCGCACACGACGAGCACGACGAGCACCGCTGCCGCGTTGAGCATGTCGGCGCAGCTGCGCCCGAGCAGCACCGCCGAGGACGCCATCGGCATGGAGCGGAACCGATCGGTCACTCCGCGCTGGGCGTCGGCGACCACGGCGGCCATGGTCGACTCCATGCCGAAGACCATGGTGAGCGCGAACATCCCGGGCATCAGGAACTCGCGGTAGTTCCCGCCGCCGGGCACGCTCAGCGCTCCGCCGAACAGGAATCCGAACATGAGCACGGTCATCACCGGGAACAGCAGCCCGATGACCACCGGGGTGGGCTGGGCGATCCAGTGCCGCAGGTCGCGCTGGGTCAACGTCCACGTGTCGGCGGCGAGCCTGTTCACGCGGCCTCCTTCCCGGTCAGGCGCAGGAAAACCTCGTCGAGGGTGGGGCGGCGCAGCGTGACGTCCTCGACGTCGACGCCCGCCCCGTGCAGTGCGGTGACCGTCCGGGTCAACGCCTGCACGCGATCGGAGACGAGCGCTCCGATCATGCGAGTGTCCTTGTCCACCAACGGTTCCGAGCCGGTCGCGGTGGCGATCAGCGAGGCGGCTCGCGCCAGCTCCGACGCCTCGTGCAGCACCACCTCGATCCGGTCTCCGCCCAGGTCCGCCTTGAGCGCGGCCGGGCTGCCCTCGGCGATCACCCGGCCCGCCGCGATCACCGCGACGTGATCGGCGAGCTGGTCGGCCTCCTCCAGGTACTGCGTGGTCAGCAGCACCGACGTGCCCGCGGCGACGAGCGCGCGCACCTCCTCCCAGACCTCGGCGCGGCTGTGCGGGTCGAGGCCCGTGGTGGGCTCGTCGAGGAACAGCACCTTCGGCGCGCACACCAGGCTCGCGGCGAGGTCGAGCCGCCGCCGCATCCCTCCGGAGTACTTGCCGACCGCCCGGGTCGCCGCGTCCACGAGGCGGAAGCGCTCCAGCAGTTCCTCCGCCCGCGCCCGCGCCGCACGCGGCCGGAGCCCGTGCAGCCGCCCGAACATCGTCAGGTTGTCGCGCCCGCTCAGCACCTCGTCCACCGCCGCGTGCTGCCCGACGAGGCCGATGCTCGCGCGCACCTTCCCCGGCTGCGTCGCGACGTCGAAGCCCGCCACCTCCGCCCGCCCGGAATCGGCCCTGAGCAGCGTGGTCAGCACCCGCACGGTCGTCGTCTTGCCCGCGCCGTTCTGCCCGAGCAGCCCGAGCACCCGCCCCGGCGCCAGGTTCAGGTCCACGCCGTCGAGCACCACCGTGTCGCCGTAGCGCTTGGTCAGGCCCTCCGCGCGGACCGCCATCTCCGTTCCCACTCGCACCCCTTCGTCGTCGTACGTTGTACCGTACACCGTACCGAGAAGCTACGATGGCCTTGTCGTCGACGGAGCGGAAGGCGTTACATGCGCACGGAGTACAGCGGCACCGGAGACCCGGCCAGGAGCCTCGCCCTGCTGTGGCGCACCGCCGAGCGCAGCGCGCGCAAGGGCAAGACCGACCTCAGCGTCGACAGCATCGTGCGAGCCGCGATCGAGGTCGCCGACCGCGACGGGCTCGGCGCGCTGTCCATGCGCCGCGTGGCCGAGGAACTCGGCGTCGGCACGATGTCGCTCTACACCCACGTCCCCGGCAAGGGCGAGCTGTTCGACGTCATGCAGGACACCGTGAACGCCGAGACCGCCCGCCCCGATCTCGGCGACCAGCCGTGGCGCGCCCGCCTCGACCAGGTCGCACGCGAGAACCACAAGCTCTACCTGCGGCACCCGTGGCTGCTCCAGGTCGCGGCGAACCGCCCCGTGCTCGGCCCGAACCTGATCGCGAAGTACGACTACGAACTGCGCGCGGTGGACGGGATCGGCCTGAGCGCGGTCGAGATGGACTCGGTGATCACCCTGGTGAACGGCTTCGTGCACGGCGCGGCCCGCACGAGCCTGGACGCGGCGCAGGCCGAGCAGCGCACCGGCATGACCGACGAGAAGTGGTGGCAGGCGCACCAGCCCTTCCTGGCGCGCATGTCCGACGCCGAGAACTACCCCGTCGCGGCGGCGGTCGGCACGGCAGCGGGCGAGGCGCACAACGCGGCGGTGAACCCCGACCACGCCTTCGAGTTCGGTCTGGAGCGCATCCTCGACGGCATCGAAGCCCTCGTGACCCGCCGCACCGGCTAGAGCCGTCCTGCAAACCCCGGGGCGGCGCTGACGCCGTTCCGCCTGGACAGGCTCTGGACACTGCCCTGACGCGGAGACGCCGAGCGCCCCGAACCCACCGGGGGCGCGGGGCGGTCGGCGTCGGTGCGACTACAGGTTCTCGCCCCAGCCGCCCTGGATCATGGTCTGGAAGAGCCACTTCCCGTCGACCTTGACCAGGATGTCGGCGTAGCGCACGTCCTGCGAGCCCTCCGCGGTGGTGAACCGGGCCTCGGTCACCACGACGACGAGCTTGTCGGTCAGGAAGATCGGATTCCGGACCGACTCCATCGTGACGTCACCGCCACCGCCGACGACGTGCCCCATCGACTCGACGAAGCCCTCTCGCGACCACTGCGCCGCCGCGCCGTTGCCCTCGGCCGAGTCGCTGACCACGTTCAACGGGTACAGCGCCATCTCGGCCATCTTCTCGACCGCGCCCGCGGCGGCGTGGGCGTCGTACTCCGCGAACCACGCGTGCACGCTCGCCACGTCCTGCTCGCCCGGGCTGAACGCGCCGCTGACCGCCACGGACTCCGGAACACCTGACATCTGCTCTCCTCCTCGTTCGCCGTACATCATACCGTACACCATACGACGAATGCGGAGCGTGTTAAGTTCCCGGATCGGGTTCCGGGGTTGTGATTGCGACTCACGCGGTCGAGCGAAGGCGTGCAACCATGTGTGCTGCCTCGTGTCGGTTAGCACCCATCTGGAGGAGCGTTCGTGGTCACGGTGACGGTGAACGTCGCTCCGCAGCGCACCGCCCGCTGACGAGGTTCCGGGGAAGGCCAGGACATGCGAGAGCGACTCGGATTCGACATCGAGGTCTCGCACAACGAGCACCTGCGGCCGGGCGCCCGTGAACTGGACGCCGTGCTCTCGGTGACCGCGTCCCCGCTGGCCACAGCCCCCACCGAACCGCCTTCGGCTGCCGAAGTGATCATCTTCGATGCCTCGGCCCCCGCCGCGCTGGGCGATCTCAAGCACGCCGTGATGGCCGCGATCGACGCGCTGCCGGACGGGGTGGCCTTCGCCGTGCTCGCCGGGGCGCGGATGGCGTTCCCCGTCGGACGGCAACTGTGCCCGTCGACCCCGGAGAACCGCGCCGTCGCCAAGGCGGCCGTCTCGATCGTGACGCCCACCGGAGCACCGGCCGCCCTTGGCGAACAGCTCGCGTTGGCGGACCGGCTCTTCGTCGAGCACGAGGGTGCCGTTCGCCACGCCCTGCTGGTCACGGCCAGTGACAGCGGCGAGTCCGAGCAGGACCTGGCCACCGCCGCCGACGCGTGCGCCGGCCACTTCGTCTGCGACTGCGTCGCGGTCGGCGATGGCGGCGGCATCGGCGGGCTGCGCACGGTCGCCACCCGGCTCGGCGGCTCGGTCGAGCTGGTCCCGGACCCGGCCCGGCTGGCGACGAACCTCGTCAGCGCGGTCTCCGGCGTGCTGGCCAAGTCCGTCACCGACACGGCGATGCGCCTGTGGCTGCCCAAGGGCGCGCGCGTGCGGCTGTTCGAACAGGTCCACCCCGTGCGCGTCGACCTGACGCAGCGGCGCGGACGGCTCGGCTACCGCACCGACGCGTGGGGAGCCGAGCGGCGCGAGTACCACCTGCGCGTCGAACTGGACCCCTCCGGCCCCGGCCAGTCCGTGATCGCGACGCGGGCCAGGCTGGTGCGGCCCGCCGTGGTGAGCGAGCCCGGCGAGTTCGTCCCGCTCGCCGCGGGCCTGGTCACCGCGAGCTGGAGTGAGGAGATCGCCCGTACCCTGCCGCTGGACGAGCGGGTGGCGGACGTGCTCGGCAAGGCAGATCTGGCCAAGGCGGTGCGCGCCGCGCTGGCCGCTCGTGCTGAAGGGAACCTGGTGGCCGCGAACGAACAGTTCAGCGAGGCGGTGCGGCACGCGGCCGAGGCCGGTGACTCCGAGACGCTGAACCAGCTGGACCGGGTCGTGGAGTCCGACCCGGTGACCGGCGCGGTCCGGCTCAAGGAGCAGCCTGCCGCCAACGGCATGTCCGTTGTGCCCAAGCCACCCAAGCCCGCTCGTCGGCGGCGCGCCGTCGTGCAGGCCATCGAGACCACCGTGAGCGCGCCCAGCCCCCGTCCGCGCGGACGGCACCGCCGCGCTGACGACGACATCCTCGACGCCCCTTGGGATTCCGCCGCCGACGAGGCCACCGAACCCGAACGCACTCCTGACCCCGCGCGTGCCGAGGCCCCGCTGCCGCGCGTCGAGATGCCGCCGCCCACCTTCGAGAAGCCGGTCGAGAAGCCGCGAGAAGAACCGGTCGCGGTGTCCGTGGAAACACAAGCCGAAGCGCGAGCCGCTGCGCCGGTCAAAGCCACGGCCACCGCGCCAGTCGATGTGTCGGGCTCAGCGCGGGTCGAAGCTCCGGTCGACGTGCGAGACGCGGCGCCTGTCGAAGCACCCGGCACGACGCCGGTCACCTCGCCCATCACGGCTCGGGTCGACATGCCCATCACGGCGCCGGTCGACATGCCGGTCATGGCGCCGGTCGACGAGCCGGACGCAGCGGGGGGCGATGTGCCGATCACGGCGCTGCCGTCGATCACCGCGCTGCCCGACCTCGAACCGCTGCCCGAACCCGCACCGGCACCGGCACCGGCACCGGCCAAGAAGTCCACAGTGGACAGTTCGGCGAGTTCGTGGGGCGGCTGGCCCTCGCTGCCCGCGAGCCCGAACGGCTCCGCCGCGCGCCAGCCCGGCGCCACCGAGACCACCGTGCTCCAGCACCCGGGCCGCCGCCGCAAGCACGCGCTGCCGACCGGCGAGACCCCGCGCGTCACGAAGCTGCTCTCCCAGGTCACCGCGCCCGAGCCGCAGGCGACGACCGCGCTCCGCCGCGATCCCGCCGCGAAGCCGATCGCCCTGACACCCGTGCCCTCCGCACCACAGAAACCCTTACCTCCCAAGCCTTCCCCGCAGCCCACCGTCGTCGTTCCCGCCCCCGTTGCCCCCAGGT
>NZ_MUMH01000206.1 GCF_002155965.1 Allokutzneria sp. NRRL B-24872 | reverse complement strand
CGCAGCCGACGACCGCGGCGAGCACGCCCGCCGCGACTGTTGTCACCACCAGAAGCTTGCGATCCACCTGACTACCCCCAGCGCTTCAGTGCCTCAGACAGCATTGATCTTCAGCAACCGATCCGGAAGTTACCGGCACCCACTGACACTCTCATGGCGGGGTACCCCCGGACGAGTTACTAAATTCAGGTCTGCGCCCAACAACAACCCGGCCCACCCCGGGAGTGTTCCCGGGATGGGCCGAGTGATGCCACCGAAGTGCGCTGAGGATCAGGCTGACGTGCTCGCCGCACCCTCGGTCGCGTTGTCGTCCGCGATGGCGGTCGGGCGGCGCTTGGAGATCAGCACCGCACCGACGATGACCACGATCGCCGCGATGGCGATCGNNGGCGATCGCCGCGCGGATGCCGGGCGAGGCGCTCTCGCCGATGCTCAGGGTCACGATGGCCGGCGCGATGAGCACTGCGACCAGGTTCATGACCTTGATCAGCGGGTTGATGGCCGGACCGGCGGTGTCCTTGAACGGGTCACCGACGGTGTCGCCGATGACGGTCGCGGCGTGGGCCTCGGAGCCCTTG
>NZ_MUMH01000205.1 GCF_002155965.1 Allokutzneria sp. NRRL B-24872 | reverse complement strand
CCCCAACGGGCACCAGCCCCCGCCCAACACCCCGCCGCACGGTCAGCAGCTGCCGCCGTGGAGCGCCGGTCGCTGATCACCTTGCCGGACGCGTGACATGTCCGATCACGCATGTCAGGCTCGGTCCATGGTGGACGCGGAGAACGCCTGGTACTTCTGCCTGAAGCACCACACGGCCGAGCAGGGCAAGGCCTGTCGCGGTGCCGACCGGATGGGGCCCTACCCGGACCGGGCGACGGCGGAGCGCGCGCTGGAGATCGCTCGCCAGCGCACGGATCGGGCCGACGAACAGGACCGGACGTGGGCCGATGACGAGGACTAGGACCAGCCGAAGCGCGCTCAGCGCGGTTAGGCTCTGCCTGTGCTGAGTCCGGCGGGCGGCGACCACGACGGCGCGTCCCTGCCCGGATTCGCCGCCATCCGCGCCGAGTTCCCGCTGCCGGGCCCCTTCCCCGAAGCCGCGCTGGCCGAGGCCGAGCGCGCCGCCGGAGTGCCGGACGGCGTGGACCGCGTCGACGCCACCGAC
The DNA here is from genome assembly GCF_002155965.1 of Allokutzneria sp. NRRL B-24872. Taxonomy (GTDB): domain Bacteria; phylum Actinomycetota; class Actinomycetes; order Mycobacteriales; family Pseudonocardiaceae; genus Allokutzneria. The sequence goes on along the minus strand of NZ_MUMH01000205.1, from coordinate 15,639 downwards.
CTCCCGCTGGTCACGGTCGACCCGGTCGGCAGCCGCGACCTGGACCAGGCGGTGCTGATCGAGCGCCTGGGGTCCGGCTTCCGCGTGCACTACGCCATCGCCGACCTGGGCGTGACGATCCGCCCCGGCGGAGCGCTGGACGCCGAGGTCCGCAGGCGCGGGCAGACCTTCTACCTGCCAGACGGCGCCATCCCGCTGCACCCGCCGGTGCTCTCCGAGGGCGCGTCGAGCCTGCTCCCCGGCCAGGAGCGCGCGGCGGTGCTCTGGACGATCGACCTCGACTCCGACGCCGAGCCGACCCGGGTCGAGCTGCGCAGAGCGCTGGTGCGCTCGGTGGCGCGGCTGGACTACGCGGGCGCGCAGGCCGCGATCGAGGCCGGGACCCCGCACCCGTCGATCGCCGCCCTGCCCGAGCTGGGCAAGCTCCGCCGCAAGGCAGCGGCCGCGCGCGGCGCGATCGAACTCGAACTCCCCGAGCAGCAGGTGGCCCCGGACGGCAACGGCGGTTGGCGGGTGGTGATCCGCCCGAGGCTGGACGTCGAGACCTGGAACGCCGAGATCTCGCTGCTCACCGGCATGTGCGCGGCGAACGTCATGACCGGGGCCAACGTCGGTGTGCTGCGGACGCTGCCCGACGCGCCGGAGCAGGCCGTGGTCGAACTGCGCCGCTCCGCCGCCGCGCTGGGCATCGACTGGGCCGAGGACGCCGACGCGGCGAGCCTGCTGATCGGCCTCGACCCGGCCAGCCCCGCGACGATGGCGCTGCTCGACGACGCCACCCGGCTGCTGCGCGGGGCCGGCTACACCGCCTTCGACGGCGTCGCCCCGCACGTGCGCGGGCACGCGGGCATCGGAGCTCCGTACGCGCACGTCACGGCCCCGCTGCGGCGGCTGGTCGACCGCTTCGCCACCGAGGTCTGCCTCGCGGTGACGGCGGGCAGGGAGGTGCCGGAGTGGGTGCGCGAGGCCCTTCCGGAGCTGCCGCCCGCCATGGAGAGCTCCGACCGGCTGGCCGCGCAGGTGGAGCGCGCGTGCATCGACCAGGCCGAGGCGTGGACCCTCGTCGGCCAGGTCGGAAGACTTTTCCCCGCTGTGGTGTTGCGGACCAACGGGGAGAGCGGTGGAACCGTCTTCCTGCTCGACCCGCCCGTCGTCGGCAAGTGCCGGGGTGACGGGTTGGTCGAGGGCCAGCGGATCACGGCGAGGCTCGTCGAGGTCGACCCGGCCGCGCGCCGGGTGACCTTCGAAGCCGCCGAACTTTGATGTCGATGAGGAGCATGAGTGACTGAGACCGATGTGCGTTCGCTGACCGTCGGGGTCTTCGGCGGCACCGGAGCGCAGGGCAAGGGCCTGGCCTACCGCTGGGCGAAGGCGGGGGTGAAGGTCGTCATCGGCTCCCGCGACGCCGCCCGCGCCGAAGCCGCCGCGGCGGAGCTGGCCAGCTCCACGGGCGGTGACGTCACCGGCGCCGACAACGCCTCCTGTGCGGAGACGGCGGACATCGTGCTGGTCGCGGTCCCGTGGGACGCCCACGCGAAGACTCTGGAGCCGCTCCGCGAGACGCTGGCCGGCAAGATCGTCATCGACTGCGTGAACCCGCTCGGCTTCGACAAGCAGGGCCCGTTCGCCCTGGCGGTCGAGGAGGGCAGCGCGGCGCAGCAGGCCGCGGCGCTGCTGCCGGAGTCGCGGGTCACCGCCGCCTTCCACCACGTCTCCGCCGTGCTGCTGGCCGACCCCGAGGTCGCCGAGGTGGACATCGACGTGCTCGTGCTCGGTGAGGACCGGGAGGCCACCGACACCGTCCGCGCCCTGGCCGACCTGGTCCCGGGCATGCGCGGGGTCTTCGGCGGTCGGCTGCGCAACGCCGGCCAGGTCGAGGCGTTCACCGCGAACCTGATCGCGATCAACAAGCGCTACAAGGCGCACGCGGGCATCCGGATCACCGACGTCTGACATGAGAGACGACCTTGGCGCGCCCGTCGAGCTGCCCGAGCGGCCTCGGCGGGTCGTGTCGTTGGTGCCCTCGCTGACCGAGGTGCTGGCCGCCGAAGTCCGTGACGCGCTCGTCGGCGTCACGGACTACTGCACGCACCCCGCGGACCTGGACCTGCCCCGGATCGGCGGTTCGAAGTACCCGAAGGTCGACCAGGTCCTGGCGCTGAGCCCGGACCTGGTCGTGGCCAACTCCGAGGAGAACCGCCCGGAAGAGGTCGCTCAGCTGCGCGAAGCCGGTGTGCCGGTGTGGGTGACCGAAGCTCCCGCGACCGTCCCCGCCGCGCTGGCTTCGATCCGCAGGCTGCTGGCGGAGGCCTTCGCCCTCGCCGAGCCGGAGTGGCTGCGCGAGGCGGAACGCCTGTGGAACCGCGAACTCCCACGGGTCACCGCGACCGCGATCGTGCCGGTGTGGCGCAAGCCGTGGATCGTGGTCGGGCGCGAGACCTTCGCGGGCGACGTGCTCCGCAGGCTCGGCGTCGCCAACGCCTACGCCGAGCACGAGGACCGCTACCCGCGACCCAAGCTCGACGAGCTCCAGGCCGTGCGGGCGGACCTGGTCGTGCTGCCCGACGAGCCGTACGAGTTCACCGCCGACGACGGTCCAGAAGCCTTCCCCGGAACCAGGTCCGTGCTGGTCAACGGCCGTTTCCTGACCTGGTACGGCCCGTCGTTGGTGCACGCGCACGCCGAGCTGGCCGCCTCGCTCGACGCGCGTCCCACCGATCCGGCCTGAACCGTCCTATCGTCGAGGGCATGGCGACAGCGCAGTTCGGCTCGGAAACGTCCCAGCGCGGCGAATGGGTCCGCCAGGCCAACCGGTTCACCGACCGCGTCGGCGCGTCGGACTGGCCGCTCGAAGCGGGCCGCTACCGGTTGGTGGTCTCGCTGGCCTGCCCGTGGGCGCACCGCGCGGTGATCGTCCGCAGGCTGCTCGGCCTGGAGGACGTGCTCTCCCTCGGCGTCGTCGACCCGATCCGCGACGACACGGGCTGGCGCTTCACCCTCGACGAGAACGACCGCGATCCCGTGCTGGGAATCGGTTTCCTGTCCGAGGCGTACCTGGCGACCGACCCGGAGTTCGCCGGGCGCTTCACCGTGCCGAGCATCGTCGACGTGCCCAGCGGCAAGGTCGTCACCAACGACTACCCGCAGATCACCACGGACTTCTCCTTGCTGTGGAAGCCCTTCCACCGCGAAGGCGCGCCGAACCTGTACCCGGAGACGCTGCGCGAGGAGATCGACGCGATCAACGCGGAGGTCTACCGCGATGTGAACAACGGCGTCTACCGCTGCGGTTTCGCGACCTCGCAGGCCGCCTACGACAAGGCCTACGACGCGCTGTTCGAGCGGTTGGACGCGCTCAGCGCGCGGTTGGCCGACCAGCGCTACCTCGTCGGCGACGCGATCACCGAGGCCGACGTCCGGTTGTTCACCACGCTCGTGCGCTTCGACGCGGTCTACCACGGACACTTCAAGACCAACCGGAACAAGCTCACCGAGATGCCGGTGCTGTGGGCCTACGCCCGGGATCTGTTCACCACGCCCGGGTTCGGGGAGACGGTGGACTTCGACCACATCAAGCGGCACTACTACGCCACGCACCACCAGCTGAACCCGAGCCTCATCGTGCCCAAGGGCCCTGACCTCGGTAGCTGGTACGAGCCGCACGGCCGCGAGGCCCTCGGCGGCAGCCCCTTCGGTGCCGGGACGCCGCCGAGGTAGTCCCGCGAGCGGTCAGTGGAAGACGTGCTCCGGCCCGGGGAACTCGCCGCCGCGCACCTCGTCGGCGAACTGCCCGACCGCCTGGGACAGCACTCCGGCGAGGTCGGCGTAGCGCTTGACGAAGCGGGGCGCCTTGCCCTGGTTCAGCCCGGCCATGTCCTGCCACACCAGCACCTGCGCGTCGCAGTCCGGCCCGGCGCCGATGCCCACGGTCGGGATGACCAGCTCGGCGGTGATCCGCTTGGCCACCTCCGCGGGCACCATCTCCAGCACCACCGCGAACGCCCCGGCCTCCTGGAGCGCGAGCGCGTCGGCCACCAGGTCGTCCCCGGCGTCACCACGGCCCTGCACCCGGTAGCCGCCGAGGTTGTGCTCGCTCTGCGGGGTGAAACCGATGTGGCCCATGACCGGGACGCCCGCGGCGGTGATCGCCTCCACGTGCGGGGCGAAGCGCCTGCCGCCTTCGAGCTTCACCGCGTGCGCCTGGCCGTCCTTCATGAACCGCACGGCAGTGGTGAGCGCCTGCTCCGGTGAGATCTGGTAGGAGCCGAAAGGCAGGTCGGCGACCACGAGCGCCTTGGTCACCGACCTGGTCACCGCGCGCACGAGCGGCATCAGTTCCTCGACGCTGACCGGAAGCGAACTGGAATAGCCGAACACCGTGTTCGCCGCGGAATCCCCGACGAGCAGCACGGGAATCCCGGCCTCGTCGAAGATCTTGGCGGTGAACATGTCGTAGGCGGTGAGCATCGGCCACGGCTCACCGCGCTGCTTCAGTTCACGAAGGTGGTGGACGCGAACCCGGCGCGCGGGCTTCGCGGTGCTTCCAGCGCCGTACGGCGCGGATTCCTCAACCGGAACATGGCTGGTCATCGTCGACCGTCCTCCCTCAAGGCCGCCGAGCCGGCTGGTCCCTGGGTGTGCGGATGATGTCCAGGTCAGGGTGACACGCGCCGTGCGCCGCCGTGAAGCTCTGCGACGGGCTTCACATGCCGAGGACGTAGGTCCGGTCACCGCCCCAGCTGCTCTTGAAGTTCCACACGCCCAGCCGCACGGAGAGCTTGCGGTTGGCGAGCAGCTTGCCGGTCACCCGGTACTTCAGCTCCGAACCCTCGGGGAACGCGACGGCTTCACCGGAGAAATGGGCGGTGGCGGTCGAGACCTCGTGCTGGGTCTCGACCGCGGTCGGGCCACCCGCGAGGGAGGCGATGGCGAAGGAAGTGGCGGCGGCGAAAGCAGAAAACGACATGGCGGCAAAAGTAGTGATCTGTCGCCGCCGCGCCAGTTCGCTTCGGACCGCCCCAAACAATGGTCAGACGCGGTGCTCCCGCCAGGCATTGGTGATCGGCAGTCGGCGATCCCTGCCGAAAGCCTTGAAAGTGATCTTCGTGCCCGGCGGGTACTGGCGGCGCTTGTACTCCGCGCGGTCCACCATCTGCAGCACCCGTTCGATCAGCTCCGGCGCGAACCCGGCCGCGACCAGGTCCCCGAAGCCGCTGTCGCCCTCGATGTAGTCGTCGAGCACGGCGTCCAGCAGTTCGTAGTCCGGCAGGCTGTCGCTGTCCTGCTGGCCAGGGCGCAGTTCCGCCGACGGCGGCTTGGTGATCGAGTTCTCCGGGATCGGTGGCACCTCGCCGTTCTTCTCCGCCTCGGCGTTGCGCCACTTCGCCAGCCGCCACACCAGCGTCTTCGGCACGTCCTTGATCGGCGCGAACCCGCCGACCGCGTCGCCGTAGATCGTGGAGTAGCCCACCGCGAGCTCGGTCTTGTTGCCGGTGGCCAGCACCAGGTGCCCGTGCTGGTTGGACAGCCCCATCAGCGCCATGCCCCGGCAGCGGGCCTGGATGTTCTCCTCCGCGAGCCCGGTGAGGCCCAGTTGCGAGACGAACACCTCCACCTGCCTGCCGATCGGCACCTCCTGGAAGTGCGCGCCAATCCGTTGCGCCAGGTCAGCGGCGTCGGTGCGCGAGTGCTCCGAGGAGTACTCGGATGGCATGCCGACGCCGTGCACCGCGGCTCCGCCGAGCGCGTCGGCGGCCAGCGCGGCGACCACAGCGGAGTCGATGCCGCCGGAGAACCCGAACACCACCGACCGGAAGTTGTTCTTGCGCACGTAGTCGCGCAGGCCCACGACCAGCGCGTTCCACACCTCAGCGTCCTCGCTGAGCGGTTCGGCGACCGTGCCCGCGACCGGCTCGTACGGCGCCAGGGGCGCGGAGCTGACCACCGTCCTGCTGACCTCGAAGCCGCCGATCGTGCCTGTGCGGTCGTGACCGCCGGGCTCCAGGTTGAAGTCGTGCACGAGCAGGTGCTCCGCGAACTGCGGTGCGCGCGCCAAGATCTGCCCGTCCGGCGAAGCGACCAACGAGTCTCCGTCGAAGACCAGCTCGTCCTGTCCGCCCACGAGGTTCACGTAGGCCATCGGTGCACCGGCTTCGGCAGCGCGGCGACCGACGAGCGGGCCGCGTGCGTCGTCCTTGTTGCGCTCATAAGGCGAGCCGTTGATGCACACGACGAGGTCGACACCAGCTTCGCCGAGCGCGGCGACCGGGCCACCGTCCTGCCAGATGTCCTCGCAGATCACCACGCCCACGTCGAGCCCGTGCAGCCGCACGATCGGTAGCGTGGTCCCCGGCACGAAGTACCGCGCCTCGTCGAAAACGCCGTAGTTGGGCAGGTGGTGCTTGGCGAGCCTGCCGAGCACCGCGCCGTTGTGGATGAACGCGGCGGCGTTGCGCGGACCTTTCTCGTCGTGGTCCAGGTAACCGACCACTACGAGCGCGTCCCCACAGCCAGCTGCTGCGAGCTGACCGGCGACCTCGTCGAGCGCGGAGCGCGACGCGAGCGCGAAGGACTTTCGCAGCGCGAGATCCTCCACTGGGTAACCGGTGAGCGCCATCTCCGGGAACGCGACCAGCGCCGCGCCCTCGTCCACGGCCTTGCGGGTCCATTCCACGATGAGTTTGGAATTGCCGACGAGATCGCCGACACATGCGTTGACCTGGGCGAGAGCGAGGCGGAGCTGGGCCATAAAGGATATTTTCGCGCATTCGGCGGCCCCCTGGGTAACTTCGCCGCATCTGGCACACCGCATCTGGAACAACACAGCTCCTGGCAGGATCACCGCATGCCCGTTGTGGAACGACGTTGGACCGCCCTGTGCGCGCTGTCCGCAGTGCTGCTCGCCGGATGCACCGCTACTCCGTCGAACAACCAGGCCCAGGTGCAACCTCGCGTCGAACAACGCGGACCGGCCGGGCCGGTGCCTGCCGGACTGGAGCGCTACTACGCGCAGAAGCTCACGTGGGAGTCGTGCGACGGGTACGCGGTGAGCTCCGAGCAGCGCGAGGCGTTCCAGCGCCGCACCGTCGAATGCGCGCGGATGACGGTGCCGTTGGACTACGCGAAGCCCGGCGCACGCGACATCACCCTCGGCCTGCTGCGCCGCCCGGCGACCGACAAGGCCAACCGCGTCGGCTCCGCGGTCCTCAACCCCGGCGGACCCGGTGCCTCCGGCATGGCCGCTGCGGCCGGGATGTCCGGGCAGGTGCGTGACAACGACCTCGGCAAGCGCTTCGACCTGGTCGGTTTCGACCCGCGCGGTGTCGGTGCCAGCCAGCCGGAAGTGCGCTGTCTGACCGACGCCGAGCGCGACGAGCTGCGACTGGACACCGATCTCGACTACTCGCCCGCGGGCGTCGCGGCGTCCGAAGCGGAGGAGAAGGACTACGCCACGAAGTGCGCCGAGCGGACCGGAACCGACGTCCTCGCCAACATCGGCAGCCGTGACGTCGCGAAAGACTTGGACGTCATGCGCTCAGCTCTGGGCGACGAGAAGCTGACCTACATCGGCTACTCGTACGGCACGCGCATCGGCACCGTGTACGCGGAGACCTTCCCCGGCAACGTGCGCGCGATGGTGCTCGACGGCGCCGTGGACCCCGACCAGGACCCGAACACCGAACTCGTCGCGCAGGGCGCGGGCTTCCAGAAGGCGTTCGACGCATTCAGTCGCTGGTGCGCACAGCGCTTCGACTGCGCGCTTGGCACCGACGCGACGCAGACCGCGAAGGTCTTCCAACGCCTCGTGCGACCCCTCGCGGAGAAGCCGATCGCCTTGAAGGACGGCCGCAAGCTCTCCTACGGCGACGCGGTGACCGCAGTCATCCAAACCCTCTACGCCGAGACTCTGTGGGAAGGCCTCAACAACGGCCTGAACCAGCTCAGCAAGGGTGGTGGCGAGGTCCTGATGTCCCTGGCGGACAGCTACAACGGCCGTGGGACCGACGGGCGCTACTCCAACATCAACGACGCGTTCTCCGCCGTGCGCTGCGTGGACGACGCGAGGACGAGTGAGCGCACGGTCCGCGCAGACGTCGAGCGCCGCTACCGGCAGGCCGCGCCGTTCCTCGACGACGGTTCGCCCGTGGTCGGTTATCTCGACGCGTGCGCGTTCTGGCCCGCTCCGGTGTCCGCGCAGCCGTTGCGCGCCGACCTACCCGGTCTGCCACAGCTGCTCGTCGTGTCCACGACCGGCGACCCGGCCACGCCGCACGAGGCGGGCATCAAGCTCGCCAGAGTGCTCCGCGCGCGACTGCTCACCCAGGACGCGACGCGGCACACCGGTTTCCTCTCCGGCAACTCGTGCGTCGACGCCGCGGGCATCGCCTACCTGGTGGATCTGAAGGTGCCGGCGGAGGGCGCGCGCTGCGCTGGTTGATCGCGCGCGGCCCCGGACATCTAGGGTGAGAACATGGATCGCCAGCAGGAGTTCGTGCTCCGCACCCTGGAAGAGCGCGACATCCGGTTCGTCCGGCTGTGGTTCACCGACGTGCTCGGGTTCCTGAAGTCCGTCGCCGTCGCGCCCGCCGAGCTGGAGGGCGCCTTCGCCGAGGGCATCGGCTTCGACGGCTCCGCGATCGAGGGCTTCGCGCGGGTCTACGAGTCCGACATGGTCGCCAAGCCCGACCCGGCCACCTTCCAGGTGCTGCCGTGGGAGACCGGCGACGGCAGCCACTACTCGGCGCGGATGTTCTGCGACATCTCCATGCCCGACGGCTCCCCGTGCTGGTCCGACCCGCGCCACGTGCTGCGGCGCACGCTCGCCAAGGCCAGCGAGGCGGGCTTCACCTGCTACGTGCACCCGGAGATCGAGTTCTACCTGCTGCGCCAGCTGACCAGCGACGGCACCTCGCCGGAGCCCGCCGACCGCGGCGGCTACTTCGACCAGGCCAGCCACAACGCCGCGCCGCACTTCCGCCGGCACGCGATCGAGACGCTGGAGGCCATGGGCATCTCGGTGGAGTTCAGCCACCACGAGGCCTCGCCCGGCCAGCAGGAGATCGACCTGCGCTACGCCGACGCGCTGACCATGGCCGACAACGTCATGACCTTCCGCTACGTGGTCAAGGAGGTCGCGATCACCCAGGGCGTGCGCGCGTCCTTCATGCCGAAGCCGTTCTCGCAGCACGCGGGCTCCGGGATGCACACGCACTTCAGCCTCTTCGAGGGCGACCGCAACGCCTTCTACGACAGCGAGGACCCCTACGAGCTGTCGCAGACCGGCAAGGCGTTCGTCGCGGGCCTTCTCAAGCACGCGCGCGAGATCAGTGCGGTCACCAACCAGTGGGTCAACTCTTACAAGCGCCTCATCGTCGGTGGTGAAGCCCCTACGACCGTGTGCTGGGGCCACGCGAACCGATCCGCGCTCGTGCGCGTGCCGATGTACTCGCCGGGCAAGGCGTCCTCGCGCCGTGTGGAGCTGCGCAGCCCTGACTCCTCGTGCAACCCGTACCTCGCCTACGCGGTCATCCTCGCCGCAGGGCTCAAGGGCGTGCAGGAGGGCTACGAGCTGCCAGAACCCACCGAGGACAACGTGTGGTCGCTGACCGAGGCCGAGCGCCGCGCGGCGGGCTACGACGCGCTGCCGTACAACCTCGCCGAGGCGCTGGCGGTCATGGAGAGCTCGGAACTGGTCGCGGAAACGCTCGGGGAAGCCGTCTTCGACTACTTCCTCCGCAACAAGCGCTCCGAGTGGGACGACTACCGCCGCCAGGTGACGCCGTTCGAGCTGAGCACCTACCTGCCGATGCTCTGAGGCTGTGGCTGTCAAGGTCTGAACGAGGGGTTGACCCGAGCCAGGATCGAGGCTGGGGTGGGGGCCATGCGCCGCCGCCTCAGCACGGTCCTGATCGCAGCAGCCAGCATCGCCGCGTTCACCCCTGCCGCCCAAGCCAGCGAGAACCTGGACAGCGCGACGATCCCCGCACTGCAACAGCAGATGTCGGCAGGACGGCTCAGCGCGGTGCGTCTTACTAGCGCCTATCTGCACCGCATTCGCACGGTCGACCGCAAGGTGCGCGCGGTGCTCCGGGTAGAGCCCGACGCGCTCGCGCAGGCTGCGGCAAGTGACGCGCGCAGGAAGGCCAACGCGCTGCGCGGCCCACTAGACGGCATTCCGGTGCTCTTAAAGGACAACATCGACGCCGGAATCACCACAGCGGGCTCGCGCGCGCTCTTGAACAGCCGTCCCGCGAAAGACGCTGAGCTGGTTCGGAAGCTCAGGGCCGCAGGCGCGGTGATCCTCGGGAAGACGAATCTCTCCGAGTGGGCCAACTTCCGGTCCACAAAGGCCACATCTGGCTGGTCCGGCGTGGGCGGTCAGACCGCGAACCCGCATGTGCTCGACCGCAACCCTTGTGGCTCGTCCTCGGGCTCTGGAGCCGCGGTCGCCGCGTCGTTGGCGCAGGTCGCGATCGGTACGGAGACCAACGGCTCGATCGTCTGCCCCGCCGCCGCGAACGGCGTTGTCGGACTCAAGCCCACGCTCGGCACGGTCAGCGGTGAAGGCGTAGTGCCGATTTCCCACGAACAGGACACCGCTGGCCCCATTGCGCGCCACGTCGTGGATACAGCGATCACGCTGAACACGTTGCGTATTAAGCCCGCCGCAGCGGACAACACGAAGCTCCAAGGTGCGCGCATCGGCGTGTGGCGCAAGGCGGGACTGGATCGCGACGTCGACCGTGTCGTCAACGCGACTGTAGACCGCTTGCGCGCCAACGGAGTCACGGTCGTTGACGTCGAACTGCCGTATCTGGACGAGGCGGGGGAGCACTCGCTCTCCGTGCTGCTCAGCGAGTTCAAACGCGACCTCCCCGCGTACCTCGCGACGCGCGTGGGCGGTCCGAAGACACTTGAAGAACTCATCGACTTCAACGCGAAGGACCCGGTCGAGCTGTCGAAGTTCGGCCAGGAACTGTTCACGCAGACCCTTGCCGCCACACCGACAACAGACCCCGAGTACCGGCGCAAGCGCGCGCTCGTGACGGATCTCTCCCGTCGGTCGGTCGACGAGACCGTCGCGAAGCACCGCCTGGACGCGATCCTCGCACCGACCAACAGTCCGGCGTGGAAGACCGAGTACGGCGAGGGCGACGCGTTCGTCCTCGGTTCAAGCGGTCCGGCGGCCATGGCGGGCTACCCCAACATCACGGTTCCCGCAGGTGCGGCTGGGCCGTTGCCCATCGGCGTGTCGCTGTTCGCCGGGCGCGACACCGACGCGCGCCTGCTGTCCCTCGCCGCTGACTTCGAACGCCGTCAACCAGCGCGGCTGACCCCGAAGTACCTGTCGACGTCGCCGCGTTGACCCAGTTCGATCCGATCTTGGAGGCGCTTGTGCTCCGGTTGACCGACCCCGAACACGGTCCGTGCGGGATAGGTTCTGCGTCGTGACCGAGGCACCAGCGATGTCCGAGCAGACGACCGAACCGCAGCCACAGCCGCAGGCCGTGCTCAACGCGTGCACAGTGGCCACGAGAGCGGACCTGCCCGCTGTTCGCCTGCTCAGCGGAGCCTTCCTCGCCAAGCACCCCGGCGGTCGCTTCCTGGCACTGCTGGTGGACGCCGACCCCGCCGCTGTCGGGCCGGGTCTGCTCACCCCGGCGGACATCGGCGTCGACGCGGCCGAGCTGTCCTGGCTCGCCACCGCGTGCACACCCGACGAGCTGCGCGCCGTGCTGCAACCGCGCCTGATGATGCGACTGCTCGCCGAACTCGGCCCCGTGCTCTACCTCGACCCGAACGTCCTCGTCCTGGACACGGTCGTCGACGAAGTCCTCAGCGCTGTTTCGCGCAGCCCCGTCGTGTTGCTCCCGCGCGTCCTGGAGCCGCTACCGCGCGACGGTATGCGCCCGGCACCTGAAGAACTGCTCACGGCCGGCATGTTCGACCCTGGCTTCATCGCGGTCGCGCCCGGCTCCGCGCCGTTCCTCAACATGTGGGCCGAGCAGGTCCGCCAGGCCCCCGACGCCGCCGGTGGCTTCCTCGACGGCGCTCCCGCGCTGGTCGAGCACGAGGTGCTGCGCGACCCGGGTATCGGTGTCTCGATCTGGAACATCGACCAGCGCCCGCCGTGGCGCGACTCCAAGGGCCGTCTGCTCGTCGGCGACAAGCCGCTGCGCACCGTGCACCTTTCCGGCTTCGACCCGCAGCGTCCGTGGCTGCTGTCCGCGAACATCGCCGACCGCCCGCGCGTGCTCCTCTCCGAGCACCCGCCCATGGCGCAGCTGTGTGCGATCTACCGCAACGAGCTGGTTCGGGTCGGTCACAACCGCGAGCGCGCCCCCTACGCGTTCGCTGCGCTTCCCGACGGCACACCGATCCCCGACGCTCTGCGCCGCGAGTACCGACGCGTCACGCAGCAGCGCAACGGCGTCCCGCCCGCCAAGCCCGCGGTCGGCCCGGCTGCTGACGCCGCGGACTTCCTCCGGTGGGCGTGCAAGCCCGCCGACGAGAACCAGCACGCGTCCGGCGGTTCGCGCTGGGGCGCCGCCCTGTGGCAGGACGACCCCGAGCTGCGCAGGCAGTACCCCGACCCGTTCGGTGCGCAGGCCAAGGAGTTCCGCACCTGGTGCGCCACGACCGGTGTCGCGACCGGCCGCGTGCACCCGGACGCCGTGCCCCGACTCGACCCCAGCTCCAGCCTCGCCCTCGTCGACCAGCTCGGCGTGAGCGTCGTCGGCACGGGCGCCGAGGCCGAGCTGCTCCGCGCGACCGTGCGCGCGTCCGGCCTCCCGACCGCCGACGACCCGGTCTACCCCGTGGTGCTGCGCTGCGCGGGCGCGCTCCCTGTCCCCGGCGACCGCTACGTCATCTCCGTGAGCCCTGACGGCGTCCTCACCGCACCACCGTCCGAAGTGGACGAGATCTGGGTACTCTCCGACGCGACCAGGCAGGCGATGCAGAACCTCGCGTCCGCCCCGGTCCGCGTGCTCGCGCTGCCGGTGCCCGATCGCGGCGAGGTCGACCGCCCCGCGCGCAAGGCCGCCCGCGCGCGCTTCGGCCTGGACGACGGCATCGTGTTCATCTCCGCCGTCGACCACACCGCGGAGCGCAGGGGCAACGCCCTCGGCCTGGTGTCCGCGTTCCTCAGCGCGTTCCCCGACCGCGAGGACGCCCGCCTCGTCCTCGCCGTCAGCGGCGCCGCGCGCAACCCTGAGGCCGCCGAGCGCCTACGCCTCGCCACCGCCTCCGACCACCGCATCCTGCTCCTCGAACGCGGCAACGACGGCCGTGTCATCGACATCGAGCTGACCGACGACCTCCTCGCGATGGCCGACTGCGTCGTCTCGTTGCACCGCGCGGAGGGCAACGGCGCTGACCGAACCTCGTTGCAGCTGGCCCGCGCGGCGAGCATGTCGCTGCCGATCCTCGCCTCGCACCACGGCGCGGTCGCCGAGATGTTCACGCCCGAGGTCGCGATGCTCGTGCCGTGCCACGGCGTCGGCACCGAGCCGGACGCGCAGGCAGCCGTCGAGCTGATGCGCTCCGTCGCCGAGGACCCCGAAGCGACCGTCCGCCTCGGCCAGGCCGCGCGCGAGCACCTCACGCACAGCCGCACCCTCGACGGCACCGCGAAGCAGCTCCGCGACCGTGTCGAGCACGCGTACCGGGGATGGCGCACGCAGCACGCCGCTCCGCCGCCCGGCCCCGCAGAGGACCCGCTCCGCCCGCTGCTCGTCGCCAGGCACGCGCTCCTGCGCAAGCCGAACGTGGAGACCGAGAGCCGCACTCCCGGCGCACCGGCGCTCCGCAAGGCCGTGCTCCGCGTGCTGAGCCACTACGACAACCACCTCCGCGAAGTCCTCACGGCGGTCGTGGACGGCGTCGAGCGCACTGCGGGCGAGCTCGCGCGCAGGCAGAACGAGGACGGGGGAGCGGGCGGAGGCCGTCCGGACGCAGATCTCCGCGCGGACGTCGTCCAGCTCGCCGAGCGGCAGACCCAGCTCGACGACCAGCTCATCGGCGTTGACGACGGCGTTGTCCGCGCTCGCGCCGACATGGCCAGCCAGGGCCGTCGCCTCCAGGCCGTCGAGGACTCCCTCGCCGCACGCGACGCCGCGCGGGACAAGCAGATCGACACGCTCGCCGAGCGCATCGACAAGCTGACCTCCGCGCTCAACCGCACGCTCGACCGCATCGACTCGCTGGAGTCGCGCGTGGTCACCACGCTGCGCGAACGCGACGCGCGCCTGGAGTCCGGCGTCCGCGCCGCCAACGACGCGCTGCGCACCGCCGACTCGCTCCGACGGATCGTCGTCCGCGAGCACGACCGGGCGGGAGACTCAGACCCCTCCTTAGAAGGAACACCGACTTCAGTGGTACTCACTGACGCGGGCCTGCTGCGCCTGCCCGCCGAAGACTCCCTGATGCTGCCCGTGCTCTCTACCAACGGTGTGTGGGAACCGGAGCTGTCCGCGCTCATCGACTCCCTCGTCGAACCGGACGGGGTCTTCGTCGACATCGGAGCCCACGTGGGCTACCACTCCATCCGCGTGCTCAACATGCTCGGCACGAGCGGAGCCGTCGTCGCGGTCGAACCCGACGCGCAGGCCAGCGCGCTGCTGCGGCACAACGTCGGCGTGAACGTCTCGCCGGCCGTCGCCGAGCGACTGTCCGTCGTGGACGCCGCCGCGTGGGACTCCTCGACCGAACTCGCGATCCGCCCCGCTCTCACCGGCGGCGTGGTCGTTCACCCCGCGGGGGAACCCGTCGAGGGGGAACAGCCCGCACCGACCGTGCGCGCCGTTCGCCTCGAAGCCGAGCTGGACGCGTTGCCCGCCGCGAACGGAATGCGCCTGTCCGTGGTGAAGGTCGACGCACCAGGTGGAAGTCACCGCGCGCTCGGTGGCCTGGTCCGCCTGCTTCGGCGCGACCGCCCGCACGTGGTGTGCTCGCTGTCACTCCGGCAGACCCTGGAGCTCGGCGACGACCCGGTCGCGGTGCTCCGCGAGTTCGGAACGTGGGGCTACGACCTGGTGCCGATCGGTGGCACCGAGCCGAAGGAGCCCGCCGACCTGCTCGAACCCGATCCCGAGACCGGCCGGACCCCGGACACGCTCAGCCTGTGGCTGCGCCCCCGCGGTCGCTGAACCCGATCACCCAAGATCGACCCACAAGCCCCTGACCAGCAGATTTGACTTCCCGTGCGGCGCTGCGTAACTTTCTCTTCGCCGCACGGGAAGCCGAACGGACCGGGATCGAGAGAGACCGGGCAGGACGGCTGGACACTCCGGGTCGAGCGGGTTGACACCGCGATACGAACCGGGTAAGTTACTGCGGTGCTTCTGATTCGCAGCTGACAGGCTGGCCCTCTGTTGAGGGGGTCACTTCAAGACGGCTCCGTTGATCAGATAGCGTACTACCTCGGGAACAACACACTGCCTGACAAAACCCGCCTGGGTGCGGTGCGTCGCTGGCGTGTGCTCCCGCCTGTAGTGAAGTGAATATTTTCCGATGGTGGTTTCACCATGTCCGGAATGGTTTTCCTTTTGTGGAAAAGCGGGGTGAGGCCCCGATTTGACACCGGGAAAGCGGCCCGGATAAGGTTCCACCGAGCACCAACCGAATCGGAACCGGCCA
>NZ_MUMH01000204.1 GCF_002155965.1 Allokutzneria sp. NRRL B-24872 | reverse complement strand
GCTGCGCACCCCGCTCGCCGGAGTGCAGGCAGCGGCGGAAACGTTGGTGCGCTTGGGAACTGGCGCGAAGCAGGACGACGTGGAGCGCATGCAGGTGATGATGGTGCGCGAGGCCAGGCGCGCGACCCGGCTCGTCGAGGACCTGCTGTCGCTGGCCCAGATCGACGCGGGCCTGGAGCTGCGGTTCGAGGCCGTGCACCTGCTCGGGCTCGTCGAGTCCGAAGTGGAAAGGCTGCGCCTGCTCGCGCCGTCGCTGGAGGTGGTGGTGGAGGGCGACGACCCGGTGATCGCCGGCGATCCGCTGCGCCTCGGGCAGGTGGTGGGCAACCTGCTCGACAACGCCCGCCGCCACGCGTCCTCCGCGTCCGACGCCGTGGTCCGCGTTCGGGTCACCCGCCACCCGCAGCACGTGGAGCTCGTGGTGCTGGACAACGGCCCCGGGGTCCCCGTCGCCGACCGCGAACGAGTCTTCAGCCGCCTCGTCCGGTTGGACGGCGCGCGC
>NZ_MUMH01000203.1 GCF_002155965.1 Allokutzneria sp. NRRL B-24872 | reverse complement strand
CCGGTGGCGATGGCGCCGGCCAGGTAACCGGCCAGCGGGCCGACACCGAGGCCGAAGCCCACCGCGATCGGGGCGAG
Organism: Allokutzneria sp. NRRL B-24872; assembly: GCF_002155965.1. Lineage (GTDB taxonomy): Bacteria > Actinomycetota > Actinomycetes > Mycobacteriales > Pseudonocardiaceae > Allokutzneria. The sequence continues at coordinate 482 of NZ_MUMH01000203.1, read as the reverse complement.
GACCGCCAGCAGGCCGGGGGTGGCCAGCTCGCGCAGCGAGTCCTTGGTGCAGATGTCCACGACCCGGCCGTACTCCGGCTTGGTGGTGCCGTCCATGATCCCGGGGTTCTCCCGGAACTGGCGCCGGACCTCGAACACGATCGCGCCCGCCGCCCTGGTCACCGCGTTGACCGCGAGACCGGAGAACATGAACACGACCGCGGCACCGATGATCAGACCGACCAGCAGGTTGGGCTGGACGATGTTGTAGCCGAAGGCCAGGCCCAGCTCCTGCGTGACGCCACCGAGCGCCTTGGTGATCGCGTCGGTGTAGGAGCCGAAGAGCGCGGTCGCCGCGAGCACGGCGGTCGCGATCGCGATGCCCTTGGTGATCGCCTTGGTGGTGTTGCCCACCGCGTCGAGCTCGGTGAGGATCTTCGCGCCCTCGCCCTCGACGTCGCCGGACATCTCCGCGATGCCCTGCGCGTTGTCGCTGACCGGGC
>NZ_MUMH01000202.1:292-597 GCF_002155965.1 Allokutzneria sp. NRRL B-24872 | reverse complement strand
CGCCGATCTTGGCACCAGGCAGGAACTGGATGTAGACGTCATCGAGGATGACCTTGTCCCCGTGTGCCTTGCGCACCTTTTTCATGGTGTAGATGTACTCGGCCATAACCGCGATCGTATCCGTCCTGTCGGTGCCTGATTGACGCGCGACCCCGCCGTGGCGGAATGGTGCGCGAACACAAGTGTGGTTGACGCCCTCGCCGTCCTCGGGCCGGGGTGATCCCCAGGCACGATCACACGGGGTACAGAGATCCTGACGCCTCGCGCAGGCCGCTGTCCTCCTCGGGTTCCCTGGGCTCCGGCGC
>NZ_MUMH01000202.1:0-262 GCF_002155965.1 Allokutzneria sp. NRRL B-24872 | reverse complement strand
GTGTCGATCCACTCGCCGGTCGCCCTGTCCAGGCGGCGCCGGTTGCTGGCGACGCGGAAGGACACCACGCACGCGCCGGACTTGATGGTGCGGCTCTGCGGATCGTTCACCACGTTCCCGATCACGGTCGTCTTCGAGTCGTGCATCTCCACCTCCGGTCGGACTGGGCTGACGGGTTCCACTGTGCTGCTCCGGCCGACGCCCTGGGCCACCTCGACCCGGATCTGTGGACAACCACCCGCGATGTGGACAACCAGCCGCA
>NZ_MUMH01000201.1 GCF_002155965.1 Allokutzneria sp. NRRL B-24872 | reverse complement strand
GTGCACCGCGACGTGAAGCCCGCGAACATCATGATCGAGGACGGCACGGGGCACGTGTACCTGTGCGACTTCGGCATCGCGAAGGACATCTCGGCGACCGGGCTCACGGCGACGGGGGTGTTCGTCGGCACTCCGGACTACTCCTCGCCGGAGCAGGTTCGCGGGGCCATGGTCGACCACCGCACGGACATCTACTCGCTCGCGGTGGTGGTGCAGCACTGCCTGACCGGCTCGCCGTCGACCCGGCTCAGCACGGCTCCGGCGATCCACCGTGTGCTGGCGAAGGCGCTCTCGCTCAACCCCGCCGACCGCTACGGCTCCTGCGCGGAGTTCGTCCACGCGCTCGCCACCGCGAAGTCGCGCCGCACGGTGAAGCTGAGCCTGACCGCGCTCGGCGTGGTCGCGGTCGCGCTGACCACGTCGATCTTGTTGAGCGGCAACAACATTCCGCTCGCGCTGGAGCGCGTTCCGGAAGCGCTGCGCGGGGACTGCTCGGCCGCGACACTGACGACGATCACGTGCCGCACGCGCGAGGGCCAGGAGAGCACGACCGAACTGCTGGCCGATCAAGCCGGGGTCGATGAGGCTTACGGGCGCGTGGTGCGCTCGGCGGGCGTGGCCAAGAACGGTGACTGCGCGAGCGCGAACGGCGGCGAGCACCGCTACCCCTTGACGGGTCCCGCCAACGGGCGCGTTCTCTGCTACTCCAGGGACGGCGTCGCCCACGTCGTCTGGACCGATGTCGCCGCGCGCACCATGACCCGCGCCAAAGCTCCGCAGGACGCGCCGCTGCGTCAAGCGTGGACATCGTGGACCGGTGGCACAGCGGCGTTCCCGACCGAGGACGAGCGCGCCACGATCTCGGTCAGCTCCGGCGCGAACTGCGTGCGAGCCGACCTCGACGCGTTCCCCACGGCCCTCGCCGGAGTCACCTGCACTCCGCTCGGCATCGGCGCGCAGCAGGTCAGCTACTACCGCTTCGCGTCGCTGCCGCCGCTGCGCGAGCAGTTCACCGGCATGGTCGGCGAGGCCAAGGCCCCCGTCGGTGTCTCGTGCGCGAACGCTCCGGGTTTCCTTGGCACACAACGACATGACTGGCTCGGCACCGATCTCGGCCAGCTGCTGTGCCGCACTGGCACGAACGGCGCGCTCAGCATCTCGTGGACGATGGAGCCGCTGTCGATCATCGGCGTCGTCACCGGCTCCGATCCGCGCGCCGTGCACGGCTGGTGGTCGCAGTGGCACCTCTCGCCGCTCAGCCGCATCGTCGACGCGACCAACGCCCAGGCCAGCCCGCCCTTCCCCACCGCGGACGAGCGCAAGCTGCTCGACCACATCCCGCCCGTGTCGCGCAACCACTGCGTGCGCGCCGCTGCCGACCTGAAGTGGAGGGACGTCGGCGCGGTCCCCGCTGTCGGAGTGGCGTGCGGGCGCACGAGCGGCGCGGAACTCGTTGCGTACTACCAGTTCCAGGACGTCGCGACCATGCGCAGGGCGCACGGGCTCCCCGGGTTGGACGACGACTGCCGCAAGTTCCCCAAGGACTTCAACGGCGGCAGCGACTACTCGCGCGGCGGCGGCACGGGGAACCTGCGCTGCTACACCTACAAGGAGACCGGCGAGCGCGGGATGGCGTGGACCGACGAGCGTTTCGCGATCCGCGTCGTGGCCCACCGTGGCACCTCACCGCTGGCGATGATCGACTGGTGGACGCACGACGCGGGCCCCATCTGAACTCAGCCGTTGACGCTGCCGCCGATGGAGGAGCCGCCGGTCATCTTCGTGCCGCTCGTTCCGCCGCCCCCGCCGCCGGTGCGGCTGACCTCCTTGCCGTCGTAGAGCACGAAGACGTCCATCTTGGCGTTGCGCCCGGCGGTGTAGGTGATCTTCAGTTCCCAGGTGTGCGGGAGCCCGTCGGCGGGCACGGTGAGCGACTTGCGCCAGGGCAGCGAGATGTCGCCCTCCTCCTGGACCTGGCCGTCCAGGGAGTACTTGACCTTGTTCAGCATCATGTCGCCGGAGCCGGTCGCGTTGAGCACCAGCGTGTGCGGCTGGCGGTCCGGCACCCGCTGCGTGGTGGTGACAGCGACCGCGGTGGTCGTGGTGACCGGGGGCGCGGGCGGGGCGGGAGGCGGCGGTGACGCGCACGCCACGACGCTGAGCAGCAGCAACGACAGAGCAGGCAAGCGCATGGTCACAAGCTGTCCCCGGGTTCGTAGGATCTTGGAGGTGAACGTCGTCGCACGCATCGAGGGTCCGGGTGGGCTGCCCCGGACGAAGCCGTGGACCACGCCCGGCGCGCTCATCGTCCGGACGGTGGCGGGCGCTGCGGCAGCGGCTCCGGCGGAGGGCGCGCGCGTGCGCTTCGGCCGAGGCCGTCCCAAGGACGCGGACAAGCCCGCCGACGTCACGATCGGCGAGGACGACACGAAGGTCAGCAGGCAGCACGGGCTGCTCGTGCACCGGCAGGGCTGGTGGCACCTCAGCAACACCGGCAAGCTCCCGATCGGCGTGGGCGAGTACACGCTGCGCGACGACGGCGAGACGGTGCCGCTGCGGCCGGGCGTCACCTCCGCGCTGATCACCACGCCCGCGGGCCGCCACCACGTGGTGGAGCTGTACGTGAACGCGGGCGACGGCACGCTGCCGAGGCCTTTGTTCGGGCAGCACACCGCGCCGGGGCACACGTGGACGTTGTCGGAGAAGGAACGGCTCGTGCTGACCGTGCTCGGCCAGGAGTACCTGCGCGACAACCCGCGCGCGCAGCCGTTGGCCCGGGGCCAGGCCGCCGCCCAGCTCGCCGAGCTGCGCCCCGCCGACGACTGGAACGTGCGCAAGATGGACCGCGTGGTGGAGGCCGTGCGCCTGCGCCTGTCGGAGCGGGGCGTGTTCGGGCTGGTGGAGACCGATCTGCCGCAGCCGATCGGCAACCTGCTCAGCCACCACCTGCTCACCGAGCTGATCGTCCGCACCCCCAGCCTCACCAGGTCCAACCTGTCGGTGTTGGAGGATGACCGCTAGACCCGGGACCCCTCCCGGACCGGCATCTCCGCGAGCAGCCGTGCGAAGCCGTCCTCCACGACGACGGGCACACCGTAGTCCCTCGCCTTGCGGGCCTTGGTGGACAACGAGTCCGGGTCGGCGGCGACGAGCACCCGCGTCCACTTGCAGATGTTCGGCGGGGACACGACCAGCCCGTGGGCGCGCGCCTCGTCCTGCCACAGCTCGCGCGGTTTGACCGTCTCGCCGGTGAAGGTGATCCGGTCGCCCGGCCGGAGCGCGAAAGTCCCCCACACCGCTCGCACGGCGGGCCGATCGGCCAGCTCGGCTGGCAGGCCCAGCAGATCCGCGACGGCCGCGCGGTCGGCGGGGCTGGGCGGCACGAACTCGGCGAGGTACCTGCGGTGCAGCACTTCGGCCGTCGCCCGGTTGATCCCGTACCGCGCGGCGGCCTCCACCAGCTCGTCCTGTTCGCTCGCGCTCAGCACACGGTCGATCAGCGTGCGGTCGAGGATTTCCAGGTAACCATCCACTTCGGACAAATCTCCGGCGTCACCCGGGATTCGCTCGACGAAGAGCCCGGTGTCCCCGGCGCCCCTGCGCACGGTCTCGCTTTGCGGACCGGCTGGATGCACTGGCCAAGGACGGACCAGCGCGTCCTCCACCAGCTCCCGCCACGGCTCCTCCCCCTCCGCCATGCCGAGGTAGGTCACCATCAACCCGGCTGCCGCGTAGGCGTCGTCCAGCGCGGAGTGCGCGCGCTGCAAGGGAATCCCGGCCACCGCGCAGCAGGCCGCGAGCGAGCGCGACGAGGTCGTCAGGTAGCTCTTGGACAGCTCCATCGTGCACAGGCCGAGGTCCGAGCGCACCGGGACCGCCATGCCCGCCCTCGCGAACTCGGCCGCGATGAAGCGCGCGTCGAAGGCCAGGTTGTGCGCCACGACCACCCGCCCCGCGAGCAGCCCCGCCAACTCCGCCGCGATCTCCGGGAACGCGGGCGCCCGGCGCACGTCCGCCGCCGCGATACCGTGGATGTGCTGCGGCCCCAGGTCACGCCCGGGGTTCACCAGCGTGCACCAGTCCCCGACCACCGCCCCGTCCCGGTCGAGCAGCACCACGCCGATCTCCACGACCCGGTCGTGCCACCCCGAGGACAACCCCGTGGTCTCCACGTCCACCACCGCGAACCCGCCGTGCCCGCCCGCCACC
>NZ_MUMH01000200.1 GCF_002155965.1 Allokutzneria sp. NRRL B-24872 | reverse complement strand
GGGGTGCAGGAAGTCCTGGAAACGGCGGCCGTGCACGGTGGCCGAGCGCCTGCCGAACTGCCGGAAGAAATCGGCGTTGGCATCGCGGACGCGCAATTCCGGGTCGAGATTCGCCATGCACATGCCGGAGCGCTCGAAAAGCGGCTTGTAGAGGTCGACCTGCCGCGACAGCGGGGCCGGCGACCAGCGTTTCGGCAGCTCAGCCGGGACCCGCCCAACGCCTTCTCCGGCGATGTCTCTTGCGATGACGGTCATCAGAACCACCCCAACTTCAGGCACACATCCAGATTGGCCTTCGACCGGTGCGGGAACTACTTCTCCGCTCTCGGTCACAAAATGAAGACTATGTATTCACTCGAACGGCTTCAACGCGCAGACGGACCAACCCCTAACACTGTGGTCCGACGCCGGGGAAGGTTCGGTGCACCGGTGCGGTACCGGTGGTTCGGTACGGTCACCCGCTTCGCGTGAAGATCACGTCAAAACGTCCTCATCGCAGCTCAGAGGCACTATTGGGCGTGTATTCCGGCCGCGCGGGCGATCATCGCGGATGCGGTTGTAACTCCCCCGACCCAGGCGGTGTAGTTCTGCGGGATGACCTCCAATGACAATTCTCGGTGAAGTCGGCGTGACCACTCGCCGGGGGCCGTCGCTCACCCATCAGAAAAGTCGAATCATCCTCAAGTCCGAGCCGCGCCCAGCCGGGCATCCGGACACCGGTGAGCGGGCGCACCACCGCCGCGACCAGCGCTCGACGCGTCACGGCGCCGCCCGAGCGGTCCCCCGGAACCCCCTGAACGCCGGAAACCGCCGCCAGCACGCCGGTTCAGGGCGGGGTGGCGACGGTTTCGGGAGGGCTGTGTTCAGGCGGAGTGCTGGGAAAGAGCCGCCGCGAGTCCCGCGCGGCCGGGGACCGCGAGCTTGCGGTAGGAGTTGGTGAGGTGCTTCTCGACCGCTCGCAGGCTCACGCCCAGTTCGTCGGCGATCTCCTGGTTGGTGCCACCAGCGGCGGCCATCCCGGCCACGCGCAGCTCGGTCTTGGTCAGCGCGGCCTGCTGGGGACCGGCCACGACCACTGGCGCTGAAGGGGATTCGGGGGCGGCCAGCTCGACCAGCGGCCCGGCCTCGCACGCCTGCGCGAGCGCCCGGCTCTCCCGGAGCAGGCGGTCGGCCGAGGTGGGGTCTCCGTGCTCTTGGAGCCGGGAGCCCAACTGCGCCAACGCTTTCGCCAGCTCCAACCGATCGCAGGAGGTGCGCAGCAGGTCCACGGCGTCGGTCAGCAGCTCGACGCCGCGGGTGCCTCCGTGCAGGCTGGCCTGCGCGCGCAGCGCACGACCGGCCGCGGCGGGAGCACCCCACGCCAGCGCTCGCGCGCTCTCCTCCTCGATCAGCTCGGCGGCCGCCGCCAGATCACCGGTTTGGCGTTGCACAGCCGCCGCCCACCCGCGCCACGGGTAGACCGCCGGGTTGTGCCAGCCCGCGCGCTCCAACCACTGACCGGCGTCGAGCAGGTACTCCAACGCCGCGTGCGGTTCACCATCGGCCGCGCGCACCAAACCGGTCAGCAGCTGGTGCATCGCGTGGTGGGAGACGCCGTACTGCGTCCGCCCGGCGCGCTCACCGTTGCGGTCGAGCAACCACCGCGCCAGCTCGGCGTCGTTGGTGTCCATGGCGATCGTGGTCAGCGCGGAGGACGCGAGCGTCGTCGCCTCCACCCACTCCGCGTCGACCAGCTCCAACGCCTCGATGCCGCGGGCGCGGGCCTTGCCGACGTTGCCGGAGCACAGCAGCACCAACGCCTGCTCGGCGTAGATCCACGTGCTGCCGACGGTCGCCTTCTGCCGCTGCGCCTGCTCCAACGCGATGTCCAGCCACGACGAGACGACCTTGACGGAGTCCGCCGCGGCGAGCGTGCTGACCAGCAACGGCAACGCGGTGTGCACGTGCGACGCGGTCGCGGGCTCGCGCTCCAGGACGCGGTTGGCGCGCTGGACGATCTCGGCGGCGGGCAGCTTCTGGCTCATCATCGCGGCGTAGAGCAGCACCGCCAGCAGTTCGCGCTCCGAGCCGGTGCTCGTGCCGGGATCGGGTCCCATCGCCAGCAACCGGTCGACCGCCTCGGCCAGCTGCGCCGGGTCCTCCTGGCCGGTGTAGCGCAGCCGGGCTTCCAGTCGCAGAGCCAGTTCGCGTTCCGGTCCGGCCAGGGTGTCGGGGTCGCCCAGCTCGGCGGCCACCTGCCGGACGAGGTCGCCGACGGGCAGCGGCGCGGCGTTGAGCACCGAGGGCGCGATCCGCACCACGGCCGCCGCGCGGTCCTTGGCGGTGCTGAGCAGCGGGACGGCCTGGGAGATGTGCCGGACGGAGGCGGGCGGGTCGAAACCTCGCTCGGCGGTCGCTAGATCGACTAGAAGCATCGCGCGGTCTTCTCCGTCGGAGGAGGAGTCCACCAGGGCACGGCGCAGGTAGCGGGCCGCGACCTCGGGAGCGCCCCTGCGCAGCGCGGTGTGCGCGGCCGAGCGCAGCACCTCGATCGCCCAGCTGTCCTGCGGGGCGGTCACCGCGAGCAGGTGCGCCGCGACCTGCTCGGCCGGATAACCGCAGCCGTGCAACAGCTTCGCGGCGCTGATGTGCACCCGCGCGCGCTCTTCGACGGTCATCGACTCCTCGACCGCGTCCTGCACGGTGAGGTGGATGTAGCGCGGCATCGGCCCCGGCGCGAGCAGCCCGAGCCGGTCGAGCACGCGGACGGCCTCGGTGCAGCCAACGGAGTCCAGCCGCGCCAGGCGCCCGATCAGTTCGAGGTCGGCGTGCTCGCCGAGCAGCGCCATCGCGTTGGCGAACTGCCGGATCGGCTGCGGCTGCGAGCGCAGGCACGCCACGAGGCGGTCGCGGAACATCGACGGGCCGAGCATCCTGGCGTTCTCGATCTCCGAGGCGACCGGGCGCCGCCTGCCCACCACCATGTTCAGCAGGATCGACATCAGGAACATCGGGTTGCCGCCGGCGATGTCGTGCACCGCCGCGACGAAGTCCGCGTCGCCCGCCTCGCCGAACTGCTCGCGGACCAGCTCGGTGATCGCGCCCTGGCTCAGCGGTCGCGGGCGCAGCGTGCGCGTCGCGGAGCCGGTGATCTCGGAGATCAGCGGCTGTTCCGAGCGCGGGTCGCCCTCGCGGACGCTGACCACCACGGTCACCGGCAGGCGGTCCAGCCGCTTGGCGAGGTAGCCGAACCACCGCAGGGACGGGGCGTCGACCCACTGGAGGTCGTCGACCAGGACCAGCAGCGGGTGGTCGGCGCTCATGTTGGCGGCCAGGGCTTGCAGCCCCTGCAACACCGCCTGCGCGACGGCGGCGGGCGCGCGGCCCTCGGTCGGCGGGCTGTCGTCGGCGAAAGCGAGCCGGGCGAAGCCCGCGGCGTGGTCCAGCCAGCGCTCCCGGGTGTGCGCGGGCGCCGCGGCCAGCGCGGGCTCGAAGAGCTGGCGCACCACGCCGAAGGCGAAGTCCTGCTCCAGCACCGCGCCGCTGGCCTGGAGCACCTTGGCGGGCGCCTGCCCACCGCGCACGCCGGGCGCCGCCAGCTCGGCCAGCCCGTGCATCAGCTCGGTCTTGCCGTTGCCCAGCGGACCCGTGACGACCAGCAGCGAGCCGTTGCCCGCCCCGGCACGCCGCAGCGCCCCGGCGACCACGCCCAGCTCGGACTCCCGCTCCAGCAACACGGCGGCTACTCCCCCCTGCCCCGATGGCCGAGCTCGGCCACCAGCTCTCCCCGGCCGGACAGGCCGAGCTTGCGATAGACCCGGTTCAGGTTCAGCTCAACGGCGCGCCTGCTCAGCGCCAGTTCTTCGGCGATCTCGGAGTTGGAGTGCCCGCGCGCGGCCAGGTCGGCGGTGCGGCGCTCCGCCTCGCTCAGCACGGTCAGCTCGGGACGGCACCCGGAGAGCTGTTCGAACACCGCGTCGCCCAGCAGCCCGCTCGCCTCCTCCAGCAGCGCCGCCGCCTTCTCCGTCCTGGCGTCGGCGAGCACGTGCGCGGAGGCCAACAACGCGCTGCCAAGGAACGTCGGCTCGCCCCAGGTGCGGGCGTGTGCGCGCTCCTCGGCCAGCAGCCGCTCCGCTTCGTCCTGCTCGCCGTACGCGTGAAGGGCGAGCGCGGCGGTGGAGCGCCACGGGATCACCGCGGGGTTGCCGACGCGGTGGTGCAGCAGGCGCCGCCCGCACTCCCGCAGGTGCGCCACGGCCGCCTTCGGATCACCGACGGCGAGCTGGACCTTGGCGCGGGCGAACAGGAAGTGGCACCACGCGATGCCTTCGGTGGCCCCGATCGGCAGCGCGGCGGCGAAGCTGTCCAGCGCACGACCCGCGGCTTCGGGATCACCCCGTTCCAGGTGCACAGCGGCTTGCACGGCCACGGCGGCGGGCGCGATGAGCGGGCGCCACTCGCGCAACGGCAACTGCCGGAAGGCTTCGGCGAGGTCGCGCTCCGCGTCCCTGCCCCGGCTCATCCTCAGGCACAGCCCCGCGCGCATCGCCAGCACCGACGCGAGCACCATGCTCACGCCGACCCGGCGCGCCTCGATCAGCACCTGGTCCAGCCCGGCGAGCCCTTCCGCCCAGTCGCGGGTGAGGACGAGCGCCCGTGCCGCCGCCATCCTCGGGCAGATCAGCACGCCACCGCCGGCGTTCGGGCGCAGCGCCACCCGCGCCGACGCGCGCACGCGCTCCAAGCCGGTGCCGTTGAGCGCTTCGCGCCACGCGAGCACGCCCGCCTGTGCGGAATCCGTTGTCACACGGTCGTTCTCGCTGCACGCCGGAGTGCTGCCACCCGGCGCGAACGGCTCTTCCTCCGCGCCGTCGACGATCTCGGTGAGCCAGTACAGCGCCGTCAGCACACGCGCGTGGGGCTGGCCGGTGCGGCGCAGCGCGCTCGCGAGGTGCCTGCGCGCCAAGCCCACTTCGCCGCCCGCGAGCAGCACATCAGCCGCCGCGATGCGGTACTCCGCGACCTCGGGACCACCAGGCCCGCTGATCACCTCGCCCAGCAGGCGCGCGCCCGCGACCGGCTTCGAGCCCAGTTCCGCCGTTGCCAGCTCGATCGTCAGCCGCGCCCGCACGGGCTCGCTCAGCGGTTCCTTCAACGCGCGCTGAAGGAACTGGATCGCCCGCGCGGGCCGGGCGCCGTAGCGGTCCCGCGCCGCCGCACGGCACAACAGCTCGGCGGCCCACGGCTGGCCGCCCGGGGTCGCGCCGAGCAGCATGCCCGCCACGTCACGGTCCGGGATCGCGGAGCGGTGTCCCAGCTCAGCGGCGGCGGCGTGCAGCTCAGCGCGCTGGTGCTCCGGCATCGTGGACAGCACCCGCGACGCGGTCACGGAGTCGGACAGCTCGGGCTCGTCCCCCGGCCGCACGAGGCCGACGCCCTCGAGCCGGGCCAGCGCCTCGGACTCCGGCATCGTGCGGAGCCCGGCCAGCGAGCACACCAGCCGGAAGTCCAGCCGCGACCCGCACACCGCGAGCGCGCGCACCAAGCCGACGAGCTCCTCCGGCAGCGCGCTGATCAGTCGAGCGACCCGGTCGCCCAGCTCGGTTGCCGCCGTCTCGTGAAGCTCGCGCAGGTGCTCCGTGGTCGGCGCCAGCCCAGCGCGCGCGAACTGCCGCATCACCGCTCGCACCAACCACACCTGGCCTTCGGTGCCGCGCAGCAGCGCCCGGCTGAAGTCCTCGTCCAGCGGCCCGGGGCACGCCGTCGCCAGCAGCATGTTCACCCCGGCCTGCGTCAACGGGCGCGGCCGGAGCAGGTGCGCGCTCGCACCGGAGCGCGGCGCGGCCAGCTCGGTGATCGCGGGCAGGCCGATCGGACGGCAGCCGTCGTTGCCCGCGACGACCAGCAGCAGCGGCACCTCGCGCAGCCGACGGGCCAGCGCGCGCAGCCAGCGCGCCGAGCTCGGGTCGGACCAGTGCGCGTCGTCGACCACCACCAGCAGCGGCTCGCGGCGGGCCAGGCCGAGGAATTCCCGGCAGAGCGCGGGAAGCACCTCCGACTCGCGCTCGGACTCCGCCCACCGCGTGTCCGTCCACACTGGACAGTCCGCGTCCGGGAACGCCGCGAGCAGCTGAGAGACGACGCCGTAGCGCAGCTCGGACTCGGTGCGCGAGCCCCGCGCCGCGCAGACCCGGATGCCCGCTGCCTCGGCGAGCGCGATCGTCCGGCGCACCAACGCCGTCCGGCCCGCGCCGGGACGGCTCTCGATCACCACGAGCGCCGAGCGGCCGAGCGAGAGCCCGGTGACCGACCGGCTCAGCAGGTCCAGCTCGGTTCCCCGGTCCACCAACAGGTCCAGCTCGTCCTCGTCGCGCCAGCCGCGGCGCTCCGCAACGGCCCTCACGCCGTGCCCTTCTCCGAGGCCGGGGTGCGGGCGAGCGCACCGGGCAGCTCCGCGCGGCGGCTGAGCCCGAGCTTGCGGTAGACGTTGGTCAGGTGCACCTCGACGGTGCGGACGGTGACGAACAGGGACTCGGCGATCTCGCGGTTGCTGTTGCCCTCAGCAGCCATCACCGCGACGCGGCGCTCACTGCCGGTGAGCCCGTCGAGCGGTGAGCGGATCTCCTTGCGCAGCCGCCCTCCCGCGAACACCAGCAGCCTGCCCGCCTCGTTGGCCAGCACCTGCGAGCCGCACCGCGTCGCGAGGTCGAGGGCGCCGCGCAGGTGCTCGCGCGCGCCCTTCGCCTCGTCGACCCACAGCGACGCCTGGCCCAGCTTGCACAGCGCCAGCGCGTGGTCGAGCCGGGCCGAGGTGCCCGACAGCACGTCCACCGCCTCGCTCAGCACCCGCACCGCGCGCCTCGGCTCCGCGAGCACCCCCTCCGCGAGCAGGCCGAGGCCGACACCGCGCAGAGTTCCCCACTGTTGAGCCAGGTCCTGGGAGCGCTCGACGATCTCGCGGGCGTGGCGCTGCTGCCCCTGCTCCGCGCGGATGCACGCGACGTCGATCCACCACCGCGCGTAGAGCGGGTTGGTGATGCCCGACTCCTCCAGGATCGCGCCGCAGCGGAACAGGTGGTCGAGCGCGCCGTCGAGATCACCGCGCCGCCAGTGCAGCCTCGCGGCGGCCATCAGGTAGTGCGGTCCCTCCCAGATGAGGTCGTCGATGCGGTCGATGCGCACGCGCGCCAACGCCTTCTCCGCCTCGTCCAGCTCCGCTCGCTCCAGGTGCGCGACGGCCAGCCCCACCCACGGCACCATGCCCGCGTTGTCCCACGGCTCCTGCTCGAACACCGCGTGTGCCGTGTGGATGTCGGCGGTGAACTCCGCCAGATCCCCCACGCTGTAGTGCAGCACCGCGCGGCTGGCCAAGGTCATGCAGTAGGACCACAGGTTCGCGTGCTCGCGGCTGTCCTCCAGCACCGAGCCGAAGGCCGCTAGCGACTCGTCGGTCTTGTCGGCCATCTGGAGGGTGAACGCGGCGTTGAGCACCGCCCAGCTCGGAAGCGCTCCGGTGGGGCCGCGCAGCGCCCGCCGCGCCAGGTCCACCACGTGCTCGACGGGCTTGCACTCGACCGCCGCGAGCGAGGAGGCCATCGCCAGCACTCCGCGCTCGGCAGGCGTTTCCCCGTGCGGCAACGGCATGGTGCGGGCCAGCTCTCGCAGCACCGGCATCGTGGTCTTCTCGTCCGAGCCGACGAAGAGCAATGCCGCCCACAACCGCGTCCGCAGATCGGCGTCGGCGGCGGTCGGTTCGTCCCCGATCGCCTCGCCCAGCTCCGCCAGGACTCCGCTGAGCACGGCGGTCGCTTCCGGCGCCTTCTGCGTGGCGAGCGCGGTGAGGCCGTAGTGCACGGCCACCTCGGCACGCTGCCGCACGTCCGTGCTCAGGCTCAGTACGCGACCCAATTGGTCAAGCGCGCCAACGGGATCGGTGTGCGCTAGGCAGCGCGCGAGCTGTGCGCGGATCGGGATCTGCGCGGCGGGCTCGACGTGCTCCAGCGCTCGGGTCAGATAGCTCGCGGCCGCGTCCGGCGCGCCCCGCTGCTCGGCCTGCGCGGCGGCGTCGGTGAGCACGCCGAGCATCCACGGCTCGGGCAGCTCCGCCAGCAGCATCAGCTGGTTGGCGACCTCCTCGGCGGGCCGCCCGGCGTCGTTGAGCAGGCGCGCCGCCCGCATGCGCAGGCGCTCGACCTGGTCCGCCGGGGTCGCGGCGAGCACCGCCCCGCGCACCTCGTCGTGCACGAAGTCCAGTTCGTCCGGGCGCAGGACCTCGTTGCGCCGCAAGGCTTCCGTGCTCAGGCCCACCATCCGCGCCTGCACTCCGGCCAGCATGCTCACGATGTCGGCCCCGCCCCCGGGCACCGCCGCGCCGAGCACCGCGACCGCCAGCGCCACCGCCCGCGCATGCTCCGGCAACCCGGCCAGGCGCAGCAGCACCGAGGAGGCCAGCACGTCCCGGCCGACCACCCGCGCTCGCGCGACGGCCTCGTCATCGGGGAAAGCGCCATCCCGGTGCAGCTCGGTGAAGAGCCTCGCGGTGAGCAATGGATTACCCCCGGAGACCTCCACGCAGGCGCGCAGGAACGCGGGCGTCGGCCGGGCGCCGAGCGTGTCCGCGGCGAGCTCCGCGATCTCGTCGGCGCTCAGCGGCCCGAGGTCCAGCGAGGTGCACCGCGTGTGGGTGAGCAGCGCGCCCAGCCCGGCGCTGCCAGGCCCGCGGTGCGCGAGCACGACCAGGAGCGGCAGGTCGTCGGCCCGGCGCAGCAGGAAGTCCAGCCAGTGCAGCGAGCGCTCGTCGCACCAGTGCGCGTTGTCCAGCACAAGCACCAGCGGAGCCTCGGCGGCGAGGTTGACCACCAGCCAGTAGAGGCCGTGCAGCACGCGGTAGGACGGGCTGTCGCCGAGGCCGTCCGCCGCGGCGTTCTCGGCCAGCACGGGCAGCGCCCACCGCGCGCTCGCGGTCAACCGGGCGTCGTCCTCGTCGGTGATGCCGAGCGGGGCGAACAGCGCGCGGACCGCGCCGTAGCCGACCCCGCTGGTGACCTCGCGGCAGTCGGCGCGCAGGACGGTGGCGCGGTGTTCGAGCGCGAGACCGGGCAGCAGGTCCTCGATCAGGCGGCTCTTGCCGATCCCGGCGGGGCCGCGCAGCACGACCGCCTGCGAACGCCCGGACAGTGCCGATCGGGCACGAGCGGTCAGTGCCGCGACCTCCGTGGAGCGGCCGACGACACGCGCGGGACGAACGGGTCGCCCACCGTCACGCACGTCGTCCTCCACCACGCGGGCCAGCTCCCTTCCGCCACGGCGGCACCCCCGAGGTGAGAGCGCTACCACGACGAAGAGACTACCCAGCCCGACTCGCCCGAGGAGCCTTCCGACACGGCCCGCATGAAGAGAATGACATTTAACGCAAACCCCACTCCGCGCTCTCCGAGAACGGCTCGGATCATGGTTTTCGCTGGTGGCTTCGCCGAAGGACGGGACCACTCCGGCACATCACGGGACCTTAAAGAACAGCGATGATTAACGAACTCTGATGTGGCCCGATGAGTCGACGTCCATCCATCGGCTGACAGCGCGCCTGGCCAACCGGAGCAGCCCCGCCCCAGCGTGCCGCAGGGGCCGACGATCATGGCAGGTGACCGGCGAGTGAACGGCACGAGCGCGGCACAACTGGGGAGATCCCCCGAACGGAGCGAGACGTGGATCACCCGTGCGCTCAGACACACCCGGCGACCAGAGTCAAGTGATCCGAAAAAAGAAGGAGTACGAAAAAGGGCCGCGCTTCTTCGGCATCACGTTCGGTAACTCCGCTGACTAACTTCCATGACATTTGTCCCTGGCCAATGTCGGACATCTGGCACGCATTCCGCACCCGGACCCGAACCGGGCACGCCGCCCGCCCGATCGGGTCCGCGCAACCGATACCACCGCCCGAAACCACACCGCTGGCGGACAGCACCGGAAAGCGCCTTCCCGGCTCCCCGGCCCGCTCGTGCCCGAACGGGCCGGTCAAAGCCATTCGCGGGCAGCCGCGAGCCCGTCCGCGGTGATCTGGTGACCGCCCGGGTGCAGGCTCCGGGTGACCGACGCCCCGCGCTCGCCGAGCAGTCCCGCGAGCCGGTCCGCCGAGGCCAGCGGCGCCATGGGGTCGCGCTGCCCGTTGGCCAGGAACACGCGGCTGGCCGAGAGGTCGAGCAGCGGTGGATCAGGCAACGGCGTCATTCCCGCGAACAACACCGCCTCACGGAGCGCGTCCGGGCGCACGAGCGTCACCGCGGCGGCGATGTTGGCGCCATTGGAGAAACCGACCGCGACGATCCGCCGCTCCCCCAAGCCGTAGCGCTCGCGAGCGCCCTCGACGAAGTCCGCCAACTGGTGCGCGCGCACGAGCACGTCCTCGAAGTCGAACACGCCTTCGGCCAACCGGCGGAACCACCGTGCCATCCCGTTCTCCGACACGGGCCCGGCGGGCGCGAGGGTCGCCGATCCCGGGCTCAGGTGATCGACGAGGCCGAGCAGGTCGTCCGGCCCACCGCCCGTGCCGTGCAGCAGCAACAGCACGGGCAGCTCCGGGTCACCTTCGACGAAGCGGTGCTCCAACTCGCTCAAGACACGACCTCCGGGTTGTTCTCGCGAGGCAGGTCAAGCACGGGCAGCATCGCCTTGATCTGCTCGCGCTTGGGCTCCAGCCACGGCGGCAGCTTCAACGCGCGACCGAGCTCCAGCAACGGCTCGTCGATGTCGAAGCCGCCGGTGTCGGTGGCGACTTCGAGCAGCGTGCCGCCGGGCTCGCGGAAGTAGATGGAGCGGAAGTACTGGCGGTCCATGATCGAGGTGACGTTCACGCCCTTGTCGACCAGTTCTTCGCGCCAGGACACCTGCGTCTGCTCGTCCGGCACCCGCCACGCCACGTGGTGCACGGTCCCGGCGGCGGTCAACCCGCGCGGCGCGTTCGGCGTGACGAGCACGTCCACCAGCGCTCCCGCGCCACCGTCGCCCGCCTCGAAGCGCAGCCGGTTCTCGTCCTGGTGCACGAAGCGCAGGCCGAGGTCGTTGGTCAGCATCGCGGCCGTCGCGTCCTCCTTGGTCACCGACAGCGTCACCGAGTGCAGGCCGCGGATCGCGTGCTGCGCAGGCACGAGCGCGGTGTCCCACGGGTCGCGCGGATCGCCCTGCGGGTGCGCCACCAGCGACAGCACCAGGCCGTCGGGGTCGCGGAAGGTCAGCGTGTCCTCGTTGTCGCTGTTGCGAACGCGGCTGACGTCAACGCCTGTGGCTTCCAGGTGCTGCTTCCACCAGCCGATCGAGGACTCCGGCACGGAGAAGGCGGTGACGCTGGCCTGCCCGGTGCCGACGCGGCCCTTCGGCGCCTCCGGCCACGGGAAGAAGGTCATCAGCGTGCCCGGCTTGCCCGAGGAGTCGCCGTAGTAGAGGTGGTAGGTGCCGTTGTCGTCGAAGTTGACCGTGGTCTTCACCAGGCGCAGCCCCAGAGTGCGCAGGTAGAAGTCCACGTTGCGGTTGGGATCGCCGCCGATGGCCGTCACGTGGTGCAGGCCGCTGGTGCTGATCGACATGACTCCTCCTCGTCCGTGGTGAGGCAGACGCTAACCCCGATTTCTCTTCCGCGCAAGAGGTCTTCTCAGAAGATACCGTGGGCTACGCTGTCGGTATGACGACGCCGCGCGCGCTGCCCGCCCAGCTGGACTCCGACGACGACGTCGTCACGCTGTGGGGACTGGTGATCGAGGGCTACCTGGCCACCCACCAGGGCCTGATGGACGAGATCGCCGAGCGCTTCGGCCTTGCCCCCGCCCCGTTCGACATCCTGCTGCGGCTCGTGCGCTCGCCGGAGCGGCGGATGCCGATGACCCGCCTAGCCCACGAGGCGGCGCTGACCAGCGGAGGCTTCACCAAAGTGGCCGACAGGATGGTCGCGGCCGACCTGATCCGAAGAGAGCCGTGCGAGACCGACCGCCGCGTGATCTACGCGGCGCTCACCGACCACGGCACCGAGATCGCCGACAAGGCGCGCGCCGCGTGCGCGGAGATCCTGCGCCGCCGCGTGCTCGCTCCGCTGGGCCCCGAAGCCGCGGCGGGCCTCGCGGAGACGATGCGCACGCTGCGCTCAGCGAACGGGAAGTAGCGCCCGTGGGTGTCGATTTCGGCGGTCGCCGATCGACGCTCTTGTATGGGAAGCAAGTTCGCTGAGCACTTCAGGCAGATCGCCGTGGCGGTCGGTCCGGTCGTGTCCGGTCTGCCAGATCAGCTGTGGTGGATCGAAGCGCTCATCGAGCTGGTGGGCGAGTTCGCGCTGCACGACTGCTACACCGTCTCGGTCCGGAAGGTCCGGCGATACGCCACCGGCGAGATCCCCAGTGCCTCGCGCAGGTGCTGCCGCAAGGACGTCCCCGTCGCGAAGCCGACCTTCCCGGCGATCTGCTCCACCGAGAGGTCGCTGGCCTCCAACAGCTCCCGCGCCCGCGACACCCGCTGCTGGATCAGCCAGCGCCCCGGGCTCACCCCTACCTCGTCGCGGAAACGCCGGGCGAAGGTGCGCAGGCTCATCCGCGCGTGACCCGCGAGGTCGGACTGCGTCAACGGCAGGTGCAGCCGCTCCAGCGCCCACTGCCGGGTGGCCGCCGTGCTCGTCATCGCGGGGTCCGGCACCGGCTGGTCGATGAACTGCGCCTGCCCGCCGTCGCGCAGCGGCGG
>NZ_MUMH01000020.1 GCF_002155965.1 Allokutzneria sp. NRRL B-24872 | reverse complement strand
CCTCGGCTTGACCCAGGACCCGGCGATCCTCGGTGGCTACGGTCCGATCCCCGCGCCCATCGCGAGGGAGATCGCGGCGGGTGGGGTGTGGAAGCGGATCTTGACTGACCCGGTGACGGGGGCGGCGGAGGAGATCAGCAATGTCTACCGGCCCACCGCGAAACAGCGAGAGTTGATCGCGGCCAGGTATCCCACCTGCATGGCGATCGGTTGCAATCAGCCCGCACATCGCTGCGATCTTGATCATTGTCGTCGCTACAACGGGGAGAACACGACGCTGGACAACCTGAGGCCGAAGTGCCGTCGGCATCACCGGATGAAGACGCATTCGAACTGGAAGTGTGAAAACCAGGAGGACGGGGCGCATGCCTGGACCACGCCGAGCGGGAAGACCGAGGACGTTCATCCGGTGCCGATCGCGGAACCGGCGCCGTTCTGAAAATCACGTACTCCACGATGGGGAACGGCCGCTCAACGCGAGAGCTTTCTCCAGAAGTGACGCATTCTCCGGAGCGGAGGCCTCGGGGCCGTAGACGCCCATCGAGCGACCCTGGTCCGCGCTCCGAGCGACCTCGCCGTAAACGTAGGAGACCACATCTGGGTCCCATTCGGCGTGCTGATCGGTGGCGCGGGCGAGATCCCATCCGTGCAGGACGAACTCGCCGATCACCATTCCGCCGACCAAATCTGCGGGGAGCTCGAAAGAGCCGCCCATGGTGGTCATTCCCTCCCACGCGGAGGCGGGGCGCCACGCGGTGAGGGTGCGGGCGACCTGGGTCCGCAGAGCCTCGGGCCACGGGCCGGGGATCGCGCCGGGAGGGACGGCTTCCTTGCGCGCGGCGCCTTCCAGGGACGGGGCCCAGTGGAGGAGGTGGTCGATGAGGGCTTGGACGTCGAACTCGGAGCACGGGGTGGGAGCCGCCAGGTTGTGGGGCTGGATGGAGCCGACGATCTCCAGGAAAGGCGCGGCGGCGCGGGCCATCAGGTCGCTCATGACAGGAGAGCAAACCCGCGCGGTCGGCGGGTGTCTTGAACAAAGGCGACATAGGCTGCGCGTCATGAGCAGGGACGCGCGCGGGCTCGGCGGCGCGTGGGTGAAGCACCAGCGGCACGCCTTTCCGGGGCCGTCCGCGGACCTGGCGCCGTACGTGGCGCGGTACTGGGTGGTGTCGTGGCAGTACGACGAGCCGTACCGGCAGCTGATCGTTCCCTACCCCAACGTCCACCTGACCTTCCAGAACGGTCGCGCGAGCGTGAACGGCGTGGCCAGCGGGCACCAGGTCAAGGTGCTCGACGGGAGCGGGGGAGTGCTCGGCGTGGCGTTTCGGCCAGGGATGTTCCGGCCGTTCCTGGGGGCGGCGGTCAGCACGATCACCGACCGCGTGGTCGACGCGGCTGAGCTCTTCCCAGGCCTGCCGAACGAGCCGGACGTGCCAGCGGTCGAAGCGTTCCTCCGGGCCCACCTGCCGGAGCCGGACGCGCGCGCCCAGCACGCCGCCGAGGTGGTCGACAAGATCATCGCGGAGCCGGGGATCACCAGGGTGGACGCGCTCGCGCGGGAGCTCGGCACGAACGTGCGGGCCCTGCAACGGCTGTTCGCCGAGCACGTCGGCATCGGGCCGAAGTGGGTGATCCGGCGCTACCGGCTGCACGAGGTGACCGAGCGGCTGGCGCGGGGCGAACCGATCGACTGGGCGGTGCTGGCCGCCGACCTCGGGTACTCCGACCAGGCGCACTTCGTCCGTGACTTCCGGGCCATGTTCGGCGAACCGCCCACCCGGTACGCGCAGCGCTATTGAACATTCAGGCTTTTGTGAAGCAGGTGTAGCTTGACGCCATGGACCGCGAGAAGATCACGCTGACCGGGACGCAGGAGACCATGCTGGCCACGCTCTACGGCCGAGCCCTGGACAGCGCGTTGCCGCGGCCGGTCCTCGGTGACACGGTCTCGGCGGAGGCGGTGCGGCGCATCGACTACGACTTCCGCAAGACCGGGATCACCGCGAGCAGGTCGGTGAGCGTCACGCTGCGGGCGAAGACGCTGGACGACTGGGCGCGGCAGTTCCTCGCGGCGACGCCGGAGTGCACGGTGCTGCACCTCGCGTGCGGCTTGGACACGCGCGTGCACCGGCTGGCCCCGCCGTCGGCGCGGTGGTTCGACGTGGACTTCCCCGACGTGGTCGAGCTGCGCGAGCGCCTGCTGCCGACCCCGCCCGGCGACTACACGATGATCGGCTCCTCGGTGACCGAGGCGGCGTGGCTGGAGCGGGTGCCCGACGACCGCCCGGTGCTCGTCGTCTTCGAGGGGCTGAGCATGTACCTGCGCGAGGAGGAGGGCACCCAGCTGATCCGCCGCGTCACCGAGCGCTTCCCCTCGGGCGAACTGCTCTTCGACTGCTTCAGCTCGCTGGGCATCCGGACGCAGAAGATGATCCCCGCCGTGCGCAACTCGGGCTCGACACTGCACTGGGGCATCGACGACCCGCGTCAGATCGAGCGCCTGCACCCCGGTCTGACCTGCGTGGACGCCCTGCGCAGCGTGGACGTTCCCGGGACCGAACTGCTGTCGTTGCCCTCGCGGATCGGGATGAGGCTGTTCTCCGCCATCCCCGTCCTGCGCGACATGGGCAGGATGATGCGGTTCAGGTTCACCAACGCTTGACTTGGAGTGCACTCCAACGGTGAAGATGCTGGCATGGACGAATCGCACGGGGCGCTGACGGTCAGCGAGGCCGCCGCTGCCGCCGGGGTCAGCACGCACACGCTGCGCTACTACGAGCGCGCCGGTCTGCTCGACCACATCGAGCGCGGGCCGTCGGGCCGTCGCCGCTACAGCGACCGCAACCTGGGCGCGATCGAGTTCATCCTGCGGCTGCGCAGCACCGGCATGTCGATCGGCGAGATCAGGAAGTACACCGACCTGGTGCGCGCGGGCGAGGGCAACGAGCGGGCCCGGCTCGGCCTGCTGGAGGACCACCGGGACAAGATCGTCGCCTCGCTCGCCGAGCAGCGCGCGCACCTGGCCGCCATCGAGAAGAAGATCGAGATCTACTCGGACATGCTCGGCGTCCAACCCGCGCTGACCAGGCGCTGATCAGTCGCGGGCGTGCTCCAGGTAGCGCTTCGCCGAGCGCCGCACGACCTCCTCGGCATCGCGCGGCACCTCCGACTCCCACCACGCTCCGTAGATCGTTTCGAAGCGGTAGTCCGCGAGCAGTTCCGCCGCGCGGCGCACCACGCTCGGCCGCTCCGGGATGAGGTTCGGGTAGGAGTACATGAAGCCCACGTAGTTCCGGTCGGGGATGACCTGCACGATGTCGCCGGTGAGCAGGGTGCCCGCGCCGTTGGCCCCGTCGCGCCAGTGCAGCACGGTGCCACCCGCGAAGTGCACGCCGAGGTTGATCAGCGTCAGGTCGTCGGCGAGCTGCTTGGTGGTGCCGCTCCACAGCTCGACGGCCGGGTCGGGCCGACCGATCCACTGCTTGTCGTTCTCGTGCAGGTGGATCGGCACGTCGAAGGTGTGCGCCCACTCCACCATCGTCGTGTAGTAGTGCGGGTGGCTGATCGCGATGGCCGTGATGCCGCCGAGCTCCTGGACCCGCTCAACGACCTCGTCGTCGAGGTAGGCGGAGCAGTCCCACAGGACGTTCCCGGACTCAGCCCTGACCAGCAGCGCGCGCTGCCCGATCGCGAAGCGCGGTTCGCTGCCGATGCCGATCAGCCCCGGCCCCTGCTCGCGCACGGCGGCCCGGTGCTCGCCCGCGCGCAGCGTCGCGAAGTCGGTCCACGCCTGCCCGCTCGGCGGGACGTACTGGCGCTCGTCCTCGCAGATCGGGCAGTCGGGGCGCGGGGCGGCGTACTGGGTGCCGCAGGTGAGGCAGATCGGCATAGTGCTCATGTGCGTCCTCGGGGTGCGCGCCCCTCCGGCTGACTCACCTTCGGCGGCTCGGGTGCGGGTGGGATCGGCAGCGTCACCTCCGAGCCGGTCTCCACCACGATCGCCTCACCGTGGTGCGAGGTGTGCAGCGGTGGACCGGAGTCGACGCGGTAGGTGGCACTGTCGCGGTCGACCGTGACGCAGAACCTGGTGTCCCGCAAGCGGATTCGAAAAGAAAGTCGGTTGAGCGCTGGCGGGGTCCTCGGCGCGAAGGTCACTTTTCCACCGTGGTCGCGCATGCCGCCGAAGCCCGCGACCACCGCCGTCCACGCTCCCGCCAGCGAGGCCATGTGCAGGCCGTTGCGGGAGTTGCCGTGCAGGTCGTCGAGGTCGGTGAACACCGCTTCGAGCAGGTAGGAGTACGCGAGGTCGAGGTGGCCGATCTCCGCGGCCAGCACCGCCTGCGTCCCGGCGGACAACGAGGAGTCCCGCACGGTCCGCGCCTCGTAGTAGGCGAAGTTGCGCGCCTTCTCCTCAGCGGTGAAGGCGTCGCCGCGCAGGTGCATCGCGAGCACCAGGTCGGCCTGCTTGATCACCTGCTTCCGGTAGAGGTCGAAGTACGGGTAGTTGAGCAGCAGCGGGTAACCGGACTCCGGCGTGCCCGCGAAGTCCCACTCCGCGTGCGCGGTGAAGCCCTCGGACTGCTCGTGCACGTCGAGCGCGCTGTCGTAGGGGATGGTCATCCGCTCGGCGGCCGTGGTCCACTCCGCGACCTCGTCCCCGGAGACGTCGAGTCGCCGCGCCACGTCGGGTTGGCGCTCGCACGCCGCGACGGCCTCGCGGAGGTTCTTCTGCGCGATCAGGTTGGTGTAGACGTTGTTGTCCACCACCGCGCTGTACTCGTCGGGGCCGGTGACGCCGTCGATGCGGAAGCCGTCCTGCGGGTCGTGGTGGCCGAGCGCCGCCCACAACCGCGCCGTCTCGATCAGCAGCTCGGCGCCGCACTCGCGCTCGAAGTCCTCGTCGCCGGTCGCCGCGACGTACTGGGCGGTCGCGTGGGCGACGTCGCCGGAGACGTGAAAAGCCGCCGTTCCGGCCGGCCAGTACGCCGAGCACTCCGCGCCGTTGATCGAGCGCCACGGGAACGCCGCGCCGCGCTGGCCGAGCTGCTGCGCGCGCTCCAACGCTTTGTCCAAAGTGGAGTGCCGCCAGCGCAGCGCGTCGCGCGCCGCCTCCGGAACGGTGTAGGTGAGCAACGGCAGCACGAAGATCTCGGTGTCCCAGAACGCGTGCCCGTCGTAGCCGGGACCCGTGAGGCCCTTGCCCGCGATGGCGCGGGTCTCCCCGCGCGCCCCGGCCTGCAACACGTGGAACAGCGCGAAGCGGATCGCCTGCTGCGCGCGCTCGTCGCCGTCGATCTCGACGTCCGCCGCAGCCCAGAACCGGTCGAGGAACGCGCGCTGCTCGGCGAGGAGTCCTTCCCAGCCGGTCTGCAACGCGCCGTCCAACGCCGCCTCGACCTGGGAGCGCAGCGCGGGCACGGACCGGTTCGCCGACCACCCGTAGCCCAGGTACTTGGTCAGCCGCAGCCGCTCGCCCTTGGGCACGTCGACCGCGACGGTGAAGCGCGCGAGGTCGTCCTCGGCGTGGACGTCGGTGCGCAGGTTGTCCTTGGTGTGCACCGTGTGGTCCATGGCGGCGGCCATCCGCAGCCCGGAGTGCCTGGTGTGGTGCGCGAGCACGGCCCGACTACCGGTGGCCGCCGCGAAGTCGGCCACCAGCGGGTCCTCCAGCGCGGCGGCCACCCTCGGGTCGCCGGAGCGCTGTTCGATCGGCTCGTTGGCCAGCAGGTCCGACTGCACGACGAGCTGGATGTCCTCGGCGGGCTCGATCTCGTAGTGGATCGCGGCGACCGCGCGCTGGGTGAAGGACACCAGCCGCTCGGTGCGCACGGTGACCCGCCGCCCGGTCGGCGACTCCCACTCCGTCTCCCTGCGCAGCGTGCCGGAGCGGAAGTCCAGCACCCGCTCGTGCGAGAGCGCGCGGCCGTAGCGCATGTCCAGCGGCTCGTCCTCGACCAGCAGCCGGATGATCTTGCCGTCGGTCACGTTCACCACGGTCTGCCCGGCCTCGGGGTAGCCGTAGCCGCCCTCGCCGTAGGGCAGCTGGTGCTCCTCGTAGAAGCCGTTGAGGTAGGTGCCGGGCAGTCCCCGCGGCTCACCCTCCTCCAGCGTGCCGCGCAGCCCGATGTGCCCGTTGGACAGGGCGAAGCTCGATTCGGTGCGATCAAGGCTGCCAACGTCCAACCCACGCCAGGCCAACTGCCACGGGTCCACGCTGTATCCCATTTCGCCTCCGCGCGGAAGATTACGTCGGCGGTCGCTCACAGCAGCTCCTCAAGATCCTTCACGACGATGTCGGCCCCGTGCGCGCGCAGCGCCTCCGCCTGCCCCGCGCGGTCGACGCCGACCACGCAGCCGAAGCCCCCGGCGCGCCCGGCCTCGACGCCGGACAGCGCGTCCTCGAAGACCGCGGTCGCCGACGGCTCCACGCCGAGCTGGCGCGCCGCCGCCAGGAACGAGTCCGGCGCGGGCTTGCCCCGCAGGCCCTCCTGATCGATCACCACGCCGTCCACCCGCACGCTGATCAACGGCGCGAGCCCGGTCGCCGCCAGCACGCGCTCGCCGTTGGCCGAGGAGGTCACCACGCCCAGCGCCATCCCGGCTTCGTGAGCCGCCTTCACGAACCGCACGGAGCCGGGGTAGGGGGTGACCCCCTCCTCGTCCAGGATCTTCTCGATCAGGTCGTTCTTGCGGTTGCCGACCCCGTGCACGGTGGCCAGGTCGTGCGGGTCGTCCGGCCCGCCCTCCGGCAGCGTGATCCCGCGCGAGGCCAGGAACGCGCGCACCCCGTCCCGGCGCGGCCTGCCGTCGACGTGGTCCAGGTAGTCCTGCTCGCTGAACGGCGTGAACGACGGGCCCTCGCGCGCGGCCAGGAACTCGTCGAAGACCTGCTTCCACGCCTTGCGGTGCAGCTCGGCGGTGCTGGTGAGCACCCCGTCCATGTCGAACAGGCACGCGGTGACCCGTCCCGGCAACGTCGTCGGCATCCGAGGAACCCCCGTGTTTCGGTGATCGTTTCGCGCTCGGAGTGCCCTCCGCCGTCCGAGCCTAACCGCGCGGGCCTCGCGGCACCGGCGACCCGATTCCCGCTGGACCCGGCTGGGAAACGGGGCCGTTTCATTACTCGATCATTGTCGTGTGTTCTTTTCGTGATCCCTGCTCGGGTTGTGAAAACGGGACGGGAAGGGGGAAAATTCACCCCCGCTTCACGGCAGCGTCAGGCTTTCTAGGTGGAGCGATAGGATAGAGCTATGGCTTGCCGCTATGGCGGCTGAGTACGGTGTGAAGTTCCTGATTCCAGGCGAAGCGAGCGGGCCCGGCACTGGTAAGTTCCCGTTCCGAAGTACCGGCGAACCATTCCTGGGGCGGAATGACGGGCGCGGCGCGGGAAGTCAATCCCTGCACCCCTGTGCGGATCTGGGGGTCTTCGACGGGGATAGGGGTCGGCTTTCGGTGCCACCGTCCCTAGGTTCGGTGGTGCCGCGCGCGCTTGGGGGCGTGCTCGGCACCGACCGCGTGTCGCCGGCGTGCTTGACGGCCCTCGGGGTCGTCGAGAAAGGGGACGACATGTCCGCACGGGACGAGCGGATCGCGATCGTGTCTGTAGCGCACAGGCAGCCCGGCGCGGGGCAGCCCGGGTTCGACTCGGCGCTGTTCGGGATCGACGCCGCGGACCTCGACGCCGCCAGGCGGGTCTCGCTGGAGCTGGCGTGGGAGGTCCTGGAGCGCGGCGGCCTCGATCCGACCACGGCGCGCGAGGGCCGCACGGGCGCGTACGGCTGCGCGGGCGCGGAGCTGGCGAGCGCGTTCAGGCTGGCCGGGCCCGCGATCACCGTGGACACGGCGCACACGCCGCTGATCGCGGTGCACATGGCCGCCCGCGCGCTGCGCGAGGACGAGTGCGAGCTCGCCATCGCGGGCGGGGCGACCACGACCGACGGCGCGGCGATGCTGGTGCTGGAGCGCCTTTCCGACGCTCGCCGGCACGGCCACCCCGTCGTCGCCGTGATCATCGCGAGCGCGGTGGGTTCGACGGTAGAGCGCGCTAACGACGCCGCGCTGCGCGTCGCCGGCCTCGATCCGTCCGAAGTGGACGGTCTGGCCGGACTGCACGCGCTGACCCCGGATCTCCCTGGCGTGGTGGGCATTTCCTCGCCGCCCGGAGCCACCGGCGCCTCCCTCGTGCTGGAGCCGGTGCGGAGCTCCGTCGAGCTGGGCGCTGCCGTCGAGCTGCCCGACACGCCGCTGTTGCTCTCCGCCGCCAACCGCGCGGGACTGCGCGCGCAGGTGCTGCGGCTGCTCGACCACCTCGAAGCCGACGAGGACACCAACCTCACCGACACCGCCTACTCGCTCGCGACGAGCCGCGCCGCGCTGCCGCTGCGGATCTCCGTGGTGGGCGACCGGCACGAAGTGCTCGACGAGCTGACCGCCATCGCCGCGAGCGAGCTGGACGTGACCAGGGCGGGCCAGGTCTCGCCGAGCTACTTCTGCACCGGTGAGGCGCCCCCGGCGTTCGGGCGCGAGCTGCACGCGGAGTTCCCCGTCTTCGCCGAGGCCTTCGACGAGGTCTGCGCGGAGTTCGACGCGCTGCTGGACCAGCCGGTGCAGGACGTCGTTTTCGAGCTTGAGGAGCCCGAGGCCGACTACGAGCGCGCAGCGACGTTCGCCGTCGAGGTAGCGCTGCACCGGCTCGCTGAGCACTGGGGTCTGTTGCTGGACCGCGTCGAAGGGCGTGGCGTCGGCGAGATCAGCGCCGCGTACTGCACGGGCGAGCTGTCCTTGGCGCAGGCGTGCGTGCGCGTGCTCGCCGCTGACTCGGAGGTCGTTCCGCTGTCGCGGTTGGACCTCGGACCGCTCGCGGTGCTCTCGACCATGCCGGAGATCGCCTTCGGCACCGCGCCGAGCACCGCGCGCGTGGCGTTGCTGCACCCGGACGAGGCGGAGGCGCGCTCGCTGGTGACCGGCTTCGCGCAGCTGCACGACCGAGGCGTCGAGCTCGACTGGGCGGAGTTCTTCGCCGGCACCGGCGCGCGCCGCGTTGACCTGCCGACCTACCCGTTCCAGCACGTGACGGTGCCGTCGCGGCCGCAGGGCGAGCTGTGGCGCGGCACTCCGGAGTCCGGCACGTGGCTCGTGGTCACCGCCGCCGACTGCGCCGACGAGCCCCTGACCGGTGCCCTGCGTGACGCGCTCGCCCGAGACGGGGCGGTCGTGCGGTCCATGGAGGCCGGGCCGTGGAACCGCGAGCAGTTCGCCGAGCACCTCCGTGCCGCGCTCGGCGACGAGGCGCCCGATGGCGTGCTCGCGATGGCCGGAGTGGAGACCGACGTCCTCGTACTGGCCATGGGTGACGCGGAGATCGACGCGCGGTTGTGGCGCCTGGCGCCCGCCTTACGCGTCAACTCCGGAGCCGCGCGCCGAGGCCCGCGCGGCGCGTTCTGCCACCGAGGCCGCCGCTGACCTGGCTTCCCGCTCGCGGCGCGTGTTCGTGGCGTGCCCGCGCGGGAAGCCGTACTTGGTGAGCCGCGTGTCGGCGTTCTCCGGCGCGTAGGACAGCGAGTAGTACACGCCGACGATCATGCCGAGCACCAGCGCGAGCAGCACGACCTCGCCCGGCCCCGCCAGCGCCACGCCGAACACCAGGTACAGCAGCGCGAGCACGGGGGAGACCAGGACCAGCGACCGCAGCACGTGCCGGGCGAACCAGGTCCGGCAGGTCAGGTCGTGCACCACCCAGTCGCGGTGGCGCGCGGGCAGCTTGCCGCCGAAGGCGTACCACAGCCACAACACCGGGTTCGGTCGTCGCACGGGGTCTCCTCTGTCCTGATGATTGCCACGCCAATGGTTAGTGTACCAATCATTGGTAGGCTCTCCCGTGTGACTCAGCAGACGGACCCGCTCGAACTGGAGCGGCAGGTGTGCTTCGCCCTGTCGGTGGCGTCGCGCTCGGTGGTGGCGATCTACCGGCCGTTGCTGGAGCCGATGGGGCTGACACACCCGCAGTACCTGGTGATGCTCGCGCTGTGGCAGCACGCGCCGCTGCCGGTGGCCTGGTGCGGCGCGAGCGGGACAGCCGCGACGAGCGCAGCCTCGCCGTGACGCTCACCGCCGCCGGGCGGGAGCTGCGCGCCGAAGCGGAGAAGATCCCGCCCGCCGTCGTCGCTCGGCTCGGCATCCCGCTCGACGAGCTCGAAAACCTCCACCAGGCGCTGACCAGGGTGATCGCCGCCGCGACCTGACGCCGACCCGTTTCGGTCGCGGGGCGCCGGGTACCTCTGCGGGCATGTCTGCTCTGACTCGGGTGCTCGGCGCGGCGACCGCGGCCTATGGGATCGCGACCGCCGTGCGCCCCCAGGTGCTGGCCAAGCCCTGCGGCCTGACCACGCCCAGCGGGGACGTCACGGCGTCCGTGCGAACGTTGATCACCGCGATCGGCATGCGTGACACCGCGATCGGCGCGGCGATGTTGTTCGCTCCGCCCGGCCGAGCCCAGCGCGTGGCCGTGCTGACCCGCGTCGCCAGCGACGCCGCCGACGCGCTCGTGTTCGGTCTGACGCTGCCGGACCGTCGTGCGCGCGGGAAGGCGGCGGGCGTCGCGGCTGGCTGGGCGGCTCTGTGCGCGCTGTCGGCGTTGCGCGGCTAGGGGTTCGCGGCGCGGTACTTGCGATCCTTCAGCTCCTCCGGCGTCCACCGGCTCGACACGGCGGAACTGGTGCGGGGACAAGGGAATGAGGGCGGCGGTGCCTGCGACGGCTGCGGAGCGCGGCATTGTGGTCATATGTCCTCATCACGAGCCGCCGTGCGGTGCGGCAACCCGCTGACCGGCGCACGACTTTCACGATTTTCTCGGCGAGGGTGTCCAACCAGGCCCGGCCCGTTCGATGCGCGGGTACGACTGCGAAAGCGACCCGCAACCTCGACCAGTCAGGCAGTGCCGAGCTGCCGTGGAGCCGCGCGCATGACGCCCTCGGAGAACCCCGCGTGCAGCGTTTCGGTGCGGCTGCGCGGAATCGACCTGGTGCTCAACGGAGAAGCGCACCGCGTCACCAACTCCGCGACCCTCGAACGCGTGGCCGCCGTCTACCGCGCGAGCGGCTGGCCCGCCACCGTCCAAGGGGACGCGCTCACCGCTGCCTTCACCGCGCCGAGCGCCGGGCCCGCGCCGTGGCACCTCTACCGCCTCGCGCTCCACGACGCTGTCGGAGTGGCCAACGCCGAGCCGCGCGGTGCGACGCGCTGGATCTTCACCCGCACCTAGTTCTGGCCCTCGGGCGCGGCGATGTTTCCGCCCGAGGGCCAGGGGAACTGCACAGGAATGAGCCGTTCCTGGGAGTTCGTCCCGTTCGTGCTCGGCTCGTTGCGCAGGCCGGTGAGCACCGGCGCGTTCGTGCCCAGCACCCGGCGCTGCGCAACGGCCTTGCTCGACGGCATCGGTGCTGAGGACACGGACACCGTCGTGGAGCTGGGCGCGGGCACCGGAGTGATCACCCGCGCACTCGACGACGCGTTGCCCGTCTCCTCTCGCCTGCTCGCGGTGGAGATCAACGAGGGGTTCGCCGCGCGCCTGCGCCGGACTGCGTCACCCCGGGTCGAAGTCGTCTGCGAGTCCGCCGTGGAGCTGCCCCGCATTCTTGACGAGCACCAGGTCGAGCGGGTGGACGCAGTGGTCAGCGCGCTGCCGTGGACGGTGATGCGCCGCGAGGACCAACGCGCGGCCCTCGCGGCGATCGCCAAGGTGCTGCACCCCGACGGCTCCTTCGCCACGCTGCTGTCGGTGCACCGCGCGCGCACCGACAGCGGCAGGGAGTTCGCGGCGCTGCTCGCCGACACCTTCGGCGAGGTGCGCCGTGGCCGCACGGTCTGGGCCAACCTCCCACCCGTGACGGCCTTCCACTGCACTCGGCGTTAGGCCTCCGCGGTGGTGAGGGGGTTGGCGAACTGGGCGGCGTAGAGGCGCGCGTAGGAGCCTCCGGCCGCGAGCAGTTCCGCGTGCGAGCCCTGCTCGACGATGCTTCCGGACTCCATCACCAGGATCAGGTCGGCGTCGCGGATCGTGGACAGGCGGTGCGCGATCACGAAGCTCGTGCGGCCTTCGCGCAGCGCGTTCATCGCGCGCTGGATGAGCACCTCGGTTCGGGTGTCCACCGAGCTGGTCGCCTCGTCGAGGATCAGGATCGCGGGTTCGGCCAGGAACGCGCGCGCGACGGTGATCAGCTGCTTCTCACCCGCACTGACGTTGTCGCCCTCCTCGTCGATCACCGTGTCGTAGCCGTCGGGCAGCGTGCGCACCAGGCGGTCCACGTGCGTCGCCTCGGCGGCGGCCACGATCTGCTCGCGCGTCGCGCCGGGGGAGCCGTAGGCGATGTTGTCGGCGATGGTGCCGCCGAACAGCCACGCGTCCTGGAGCACCATGCCGGTCTTGGCGCGCACGTCCTCGCGGGTCATGTCCGCGATGTCCACGCCGTCGAGGGTGATCCGCCCGCCGTCGAGCTCGTAGAAGCGCATCAGCAGGTTGACCAGCGTGGTCTTGCCCGCGCCGGTCGGGCCGACGATGGCCACGGTCCGCCCCGGCCGCACGCTCAGCGACAGGTTCTCGATCAGCGGCTTGTCCTGCTCGTAGCGGAAGGACACGTCGTGGAACTCCACCTGCCCGCGCACCGCGGCCTGGCGCACCGGCTCGGCGGGCTCGGGGCTCTGCTCCTCGGCGTCGAGCAGTTCGAACACCCGCTCGGCGGAGACCACACCCGACTGCAACAGGTTCGCCATCGCGGCGATCTGCGTCAGCGGCTGGCCGAACTGCCGCGAGTACTGGATGAACGCCTGCACGTCGCCGAGCGAGATCGCGCCGGAGGACACCCGCAGCGCGCCGACGACCGCGACCAGCACGTAGCTGATGTTGCTCAGGAACATGATCGCGGGCTGGATCGTCCCGGAGATGAACTGGGAGCGGTACGCGGCGTCGAAGAGGTCGTCGTTGTGCTCCTTGAAGGTCTGCTCGGCCTCCTTGCGCCTGCCGAAGACCTTGACCAGTCCGTGCCCGGTGAACATCTCCTCGATGTGCCCGTTGAGCTTGCCGGTGGTGCCCCACTGCTTCACGAACTGCGGCTGCGCCCGCTTGCCGATCTTGGCGGCGACCAGCACCGACAGCGGGACCGTCACCAGCGCGACCAGCGCCAGCAGCGGCGAGATCACCAGCATCATCACCAGCACGCCGACGATGGTCAGCAGCGAGGTCATCATCTGCGCCAGCGTCTGCTGCATCGAGGTGGACATGTTGTCGATGTCGTTGGTGACGCGGCTCAGCACCTCACCGCGCGGCTGCTTGTCGAAGTAGCTCAGCGGCAGCCTGGCGAACTTCGCCTCGACGCGCTCGCGCAGGTCGAACACGGCGTGCTGGACCACCCGCGCGGTCAGCCTGCCCTGCACGAGCGCGAACAGCGAGGAGAGCAGGAACAGCACCATCGCCAGCAGCAGCACCTGGCCGACCGCGCCGAAGTCGACGCCGAGGCCCGGCCGCAGGTCGAGCGTGGAGAAGGTGTCGGCGAGGGTGTCGTTGCCCTCCGCGCGCAGCTGCGCCAGCACCTGGGCCTTGTCGAGGCCCTCCGGGTACTGCTTGCTGACCACGCCGGAGAAGATGAGGTCGGTGGCCCTGCCGAGGATCAGCGGCCCGACGACGGTCAGCGCGATGCTGACGACGCCGACGGCCAGGATGCCGATCAGCGACAGCCGGAACGGCGCCAGCAGCTTGAGCAGCCGCTTGACCGAACCGCGGAAGTCGGTGGCCTTGGACGTGGGCGGGCCCATCATCCGCGCCATGGCGTTGCCGCCGGGGCCCGCCGGTCGGGAGTTGGTCGTGGTGCTCATGCCGCTTCCGCCTCACTGAGCTGGGAAAGCACGATCTCGCGGTAGACCTCGCAGGAGCCCATCAGCTCCTCGTGCCTGCCGGTTCCGACGATGTGGCCCTCGT
This sequence comes from Allokutzneria sp. NRRL B-24872, assembly GCF_002155965.1. Classification (GTDB taxonomy): domain Bacteria; phylum Actinomycetota; class Actinomycetes; order Mycobacteriales; family Pseudonocardiaceae; genus Allokutzneria. The sequence continues at coordinate 63,858 of NZ_MUMH01000020.1, read as the reverse complement.
CGAGGACGACGATGCGGTCGGCGTGCCGGATGGTGCTGATGCGCTGGGCGACGATGACCACGGTGGAGTTGGCGGTCTCGTCGGCCAGCGCCGCGCGCAGGGCCGCGTCGGTGGCGTAGTCCAGCGCGGAGAACGAGTCGTCGAACAGCAGCACCGGCGCGCGGTGCACCAGCATCCTGGCGATGGCCAGCCGCTGGCGCTGACCGCCGGAGACGTTGGTGCCGCCCTGCGCGATCGGGGCTTCGAGCCGTTCCGGCAGCTGCTCGACGAAGTCGCGGGCTTGAGCGATCTCCAGGGCGTGCCACAGCTCGTCGTCGGTCGCGTCGGGATTGCCGTAGCGCAGGTTCGAGGCGATCGTGCCGGAGAACAGGTAGGCGCGCTGCGGCACGATGCCGATCGCCGAGGACAGCGAGTCGGCGTCCAAGTCGCGGACGTCGACGCCGTCGAGGAGAACGGTGCCCGCGGTGGCGTCGAACAGGCGCGGCACCAGGTTCAGCAAGGTCGTCTTGCCGCTACCGGTACCGCCGATGATCGCCGTGGTCTCACCGGGCCGCGCGAGGAGGTCGATGCCGTGCAGCACCGGTTGTTCCGCGCCGGGGTAGCGGAACTCCACGCTCCGCAGCTCCAGTTCGCCGCGGGGTTCGGGCAGCCGCACCGGGTTCTTCGCGGGCACGACGCTGGGGGAGGTGTCCAGCACCTCCTGGATGCGCTCGGCGCAGACCTGCGCGCGCGGCAGCATCATGAACATGAAGGTGGCCATCATGACCGACATCAGGATCTGCATCAGGTAGGACAGGAACGCGGTGAGCGCGCCGACCTGCATGGCACCGCTGTCGATCCGCCCGGCGCCGAACCAGAGCACGGCGACGCTGGAGGCGTTGAACACCAGCATCACCACCGGCGACATCAGCGCGGTCAGCTTGCCGACGCGCAGCGACACGGTGAGCAGTTCGCTGTTGGAGCCGGTGAAGCGCTCGCGCTCGTGGGTGTCGCGGACGAAGGCGCGGATCACGCGGATACCGGTGATCTGCTCGCGCAGCACCCGGTTGATGCCGTCGATGCGGGTCTGCATCGAGCGGAAGGCCGGGTGCATCTTGGCGATGATGAGGCCGACGCCCACGCCCAGCAGCGGAACGGCGACCAGCAGCAGGCTGGACAGCGGCACGTCCTGGTCGAGCGCGAGCACGATGCCGCCGACGGCCATGATCGGCGCGGAGGCCACCATGGTGAACACCATCACCGCCAGCAGCTGCACCTGCTGGACGTCGTTGGTGGTCCTGGTGATCAGCGACGGCGTGCCGAACTGGCCGACCTCGCGGGCGGAGAAGTCCTGCACCCGGTGGAAGACCGCGGCGCGGATGTCCCTGCCGAGCCCCATGGCGCTGCGGGCGCCGTAGTAGACCGCGATGAGCGAGCACACGATCTGCACCAGGGACACGGCGAGCATGACGAAGCCGATCCGCAGGATGTAGCCGGTGTCGCCCTTCACCACGCCGTTGTCGATGATGTCGGCGTTGAGCGTCGGCAGGTAGAGCGCGGCCAGCGTCTGGGCCAGTTGGAAGAACGCGACGAGCAGCAGGGGCCGCTTGTAGGCACCCAGATGCGCGCGGAGCAGCTTGGTCAGCACGAGGGCTTCTTTCGGCGTGGTGGTTGCGGCAGGCCCGCGGCGAGTGAGCGCAGTGCCTCGGTCAAGGTCGAGAGGAGTTCCGCGGGGGGTTCTGAGTTGAGCCAGTGGTTCATGGCCACCCGCGTCGCGCTGGACACCGCGGCGGCTACCAGGCTCGGGTACATGTCACTTCGGATATCGGTGCCGATCCGCTCGGCGATGCCCTCGGCGAGCACGCGCTCGATCTCCGCCCGGGCCTTGAGGTGCTCGCCCTGTAACGACGGGTGGCACATCTGCATCCGCACCCTGGCGACCATCTCGCGGTCCGGCTCGCCCTCGTACTGCTCCAGCACCGAGGTGATCACCGCCTCCCACAGCGGTTCCTCGGCCGGGCGCTCCAGCAGCGCGGCGCGCACCCGCTCCTGGCGGTCGAGCCCGATCGCGCAGATCGCCTCCTCCTTCGAGGAGAAGTAGTTGTTGAAGGTCCTCGGCGAGACCCCCGCCTCGGCCGCGATCTGCTCCACCCGCACGTTCTCCGGGCCGTGCTCCATGGCGAGGCGCAGCGCTGCCCAGCTCAGCGCGGCGCGTGCCGCCAGCTTCTTGCGCTCCCGCAGACCCATGGCGGGGAGAGTACACAGACTTTTTGCGCGGCGCGCAATATTTCGCGGAACGCAGAAACCGTCACCTGGTGGTCAGCGGGTCGTCCACGCCCGGGGTGTTGAGCCTGCCCCGCCCGCTCAGGCCCGGGGCGAGGACCCGGCTCAGCTGTACGGCAGGAGTGCCGAGGGGGTGCCGCTGCTCGATCCGGTGCACGACCACCACGTCCCGCCGCCAGTCGTTGACCAGGTACGTGGGCAGCGGTGTCTGCGTCGCGACCGCGGTGACCGGTGCGAACGGGCCGGCGCTGTCCGCGGCGTAGCTCATGCCGGCCAGCCCGCTCGTGACACCACCCGGAGCGATCCGGTAGCGGGGGAGCTCGACCGCGCCCAGCGCGAGGGAGGCCGGCCGGTTGCACGGGAACACGGCCGCGACCGGCCAGTCGACGATCGTGGGGTCGGTGTCGGTGACGACCTCCCGCATCGGCACCAGCACAGGTGCCTTCGGCGGGGTGAACGCCAGCCAGCCGCCCGTTCCGGAGGAGCCGTCGGTGGCGACCAGCCGGATGGAGTCGGCGCCGGCCACCGCGTCCCGCACGTCGAGCCGCACGTCCCTCCACTGTGGAGTATCGGTGGGAAGTCGCCGCACGGTCGGGTCGTCGGAGTCGAAGTCGCGCATGGCGAACTCGTCCACCACTATGCGGCGCACGGGCCGTCCCCGGGAGTCGCCGAACTCCACCGCCAGCTCGTTGCCGTCGTGCAGCCGCCCGGCGACCGAGATCACCAAGGGCGCGTCGCCCCTGCGCAACGAGTCCTCGACGCGGTACCAGCCGGTGGTCGCGGTGCCGGTTGTGCGATCCCCGTCCACGCGACTGCCCCACACCGGCACACCCGTGCTGGGCCGGTCGAACAGGTACGGCGGGCCGAACGCGGGGTCGTAGCCGCCCTGTGCGCTGAACGGGCCGAGTTCTTCCTTGCCGCGCAACAAGGACAGGATGCCGAGTTCCGGTTTCGGCTCGATCTTCAACGCGGACGCGAGCCCGCAGTCCTCGCCGAACACGCTCCGGGCGTTCTGCTTCGCGACGGAGTACGTGTTCGCGCGTGCGCCGGTCACTGCGGCGAAGGTGCCGAGTTGGAGCACCACCAGGGCCGCGCAACCGAGGGCCGCCACCAGCGCGGGGCCGGGCAGCCTGCTCGGTCGCTCCGTGCCCCGCAAAGCTGCCTTGACCACCGCGAACAGCGCGATCAGCAGGCCGACCACCAAGAACACGGTGTTCAGGCGCACGCCGAAGACGTTCGGCCGCTGCTCAGCCCACAGGCCGTCCGGAGCGGAGACGAACCACCACGCGTTCATGCCGCTGAGCCCGATCGCGAACACCACCATCACACCGCCGAGCGCGATCCCACGAGCCTTCGCCGACCGCAACGCCGGGGCGGCCAGCACCCACACGCCGAGCACGACGACGGCGACACCGAGCCCGGAGAAGGCGCCGAAGTGGTGCGTCCACTTCGTCGGCGTCAGCGCGATCGCCGCCAGTGCCAACGCGGTCGTCAGCAGCAACCGTCGGGTCGGGCCGCTCGCCACGCCCGGAATTCTCTTCGCGCGCAACAGGACCGCGGTGACCAGGGCGAGCGACAGCGCCAACAGCAGCACGGGAGTGCGCCGCGCGACCGACCCCTCCACGTAGCCCGGCTCGAACAGCCTGGAATAGCGCTGGATCTCCTGGTCCCACCGCAAGCTCGGTCCGATCGCGCTCCGCGCCCGCGTGGCCTCCATGACCGCGCTGAAGGTCTGGTCGTAGAACATCAGCAGCAGCCCGAACGACCCGCACGCGCCGAGCACGACCAGCAGCGGAAGGCGGCGCCGCACCAGCCCCAGGAGTTCACGGGGCGCGGTCAGCAGCGGCAAGAACGCGATCACGCCGGTCGGGGTGATCGCCACCGCCGCGACCGCGATCAGCAGGCCGACTGCGAGCGGCAGTGATCGGCGGGTGGCAAGAGCCCGTTCCACGGCGCAGAAGACCCCGAGCGTGCCGACCACGATGAACGGCTCCGGGCGGATGCCGTTGTTGTAGGGCAGCCACCACGCCAGGAACACCGCCGCAGCAGCCCACACCAGCCATGGCGAGCACTTGACCACGCGTGGCAGCACCAGCCTGCTCAACAGGAGCCAGGCAACGATCCCCAGGCCGACCGAAGGCAATCGCAACCACAGCAGCGAATCGCTGATCCTGGTCATTGCGTGGTACAGCTCGTAGAAGTAGTCGAACGGTGCTTCCGGCGCGTTGAACCAGCGGTAGTAGTTCCCGACGAACCCGCTCGTCTCCTTGGCGCGGATCATCGTCAGGATGTAACCGTCGTCCACGGTGAGAGCACCGATGAACGCCCACGCGGAGAGCACGCCACCGACGACGAGATCCGGCGGGCGCGGGCGCCAGAACCCGCGGGGCAGGATTCGCCGCACGGGCAGGCCGGACTCGCGATCGATCCGCCGCAGCGCGAGCAGTGCCACGGCGAGCGCGAGCACGGACAGCACCATCAGTCCGTACTTCCACACCGACGGCGAGGTCTGGAAGCGGGTGTCGCTGACCACCCGCACGCCGAGCCCGGTGAGGTCGCGAACCTTCCCGTCCAGGGTGGAGAACACGCCGAGCACGTGCGGCCGGACGTCGGAGTCCGCTCCGGCCACCCGCTTGCCGTCCTTGGACACCACGGTCCGCTCGCTCGTTGCGGAGACCTGCCACGAGCAGGTCGAGCCCGTGACCTGCTCCCGGTGCACCGTCCTGCCCCGGTTGGTGATGGTCAGCGCGGAGCCGTCCAGTTCGACGACCAGCCCGTCGCGTCGCCCGGCGTCGGTGTCCGGGGTGGTGCTCAGCACGATCTCGCGCCCACCTCGCCGAGCGGCCTCGGCCAGGGTGGAACACGAGAACGTGGCGCTCAGCTCCGCCGCTTGGTACGGGTAGAGCAGCAGGTGGACGGGCTTGGCCGAGCCCGCGACCGGCCACGAGAACGTCGCGACGTCCTGGACTACCGGGGCCAGGGGGACCAAGAGCGCGGAGAGCACGCTGACGACGCCCGCCACCAGCGCGGAAATGCGCGTGCGGGACGACGCGATCTTTTGCGACACGGCGGGCACGCTACCGGCCGAAGTCATTTTTGATGCGATTGTTCGGCGCCCGGTGAAACCTGGAATTCGAGGCAACCCAGCGCCCGTTCCGAGCGTGTCCTTGGTCTACCTCGAAGGTCAGCGGGGTTGTGGAGGAATAATCTAAATGTGTGAGAGAAACAATCGTGTTTCTGCGGTGATGATTTTTTGTGTTGCCGTGACGGCGCTGCCGATCATCCTTCTTTTGGATTCTTGGGCGTGTTCGTCTACGACATCTGGTGATCGGGTGTCAGCAGATCTCGTCGAGCTCGGCCAGCGCCAGCGACCACAGGCGGCACAGCTGCGCCCCGTCCCGCACGGCCCGGTCCATGACGAACCCGGCACCGACGTGGCCCGCGTTGTCCACCAGGTACGCGCTCAGCCAGTGCCCGCGCGGCAGCGGCCCGAGCGGGGCCAGCTGGCGCATCCGGCAGTCCTGGAAGGCCAGTTCCCGGTCCGAGCCGGGCACGCTGCCCGCGACCAGGCCGATCCGCCTGGACCGCTGGGCGAACCAGGACGGACGGCCGCCGTCGCCGTCGGGGGAGGTGGCCGCGCCGATCACGGCCAGCCGCGTCGCCGGGTCCGGCTCGTGGCACGGCAGCAGCACCAACCGGTCGACACCGGGCACCACCGTCCACACCGGGCACGGCAGCCCGCGCTCCCACGGGGTGTGCCGCCACTCCCGGATCGCGGTGGTCAGCGCGGCCAGGAACACGTCGTTCACGGTGAGCCCGTTCCGCCCGGCGATCCGGTCGAGCCGCTCGCGGTCGGCGGCTGCCCAGAAGAACTGCCGCTCGCCGGAGCCGTCGAACTGGGCGAAAGCCTTGCGCGCCAAGGGAAGCGGCCGGTGCTGAGCGGGCAGCCAACCCCGGGTGGTCCGGTCGGTGGCGGAGAGCAGGGGATCGCGCCGCCCGCGCTGGCGGGGGATCGGCACCGGGTCGAACAGACCGGTCACCACGTGGATGATCGAGGCGGTGTCCAGCAGCGCCGAGTGCGTGGTGAGCACGACGGCCCACTCGTCCTTGGCGTAGCCGCGGATCAGCCACAGCTCCCACAGCGGCCGCTCGGTGCGCAGGTTGACCGACATGACCTGTTCGACCGCGGCGTTGAGCCCGGTGCCGGTCCGGCACACCCACTGCCGCACGTGCGTGGTGATGTCGGCTTCGGGAAGTCCCAGGCTGGGCCACTCGGCGAGCCGGGGGCGCATCGCCGCGCGGAAGTCCTCCAGCGTCGGCGGCCTGCCCTCGAACCGGGCGACGCCCCCGCCCACCAGCGCGCGCTCCAGCCCGGACGGTCGCACCTCGCCCGTTCCCTGGAGCAGCACTTGATCACCCGTTCGGCCGTTGTCGTTGCGCTGATCATCACATCGGCCCCGCTGACCGGCAACTGGAGGCCCTTGGTGACCAGCCCGAACGGGTGCGCGTCTGTCCTCATAGGACTGTCAGGAGCCGGGCGGCGAACTCCTGGGGGTGGAAGAGGAATCCTGAGTGTCCGCCGGGGAAGTCCGCGGTCGGGGCGCCGAGCTCGGCCGCCAGCGCTCGCGCGCACCGGCTCGCGGTGATGTCGCCGGTGTCCCTGCCGAGCCCGATGACGAGCGGCTTTCCCTTGAGCGCGGCCAGGTTCGGCTCGTGCCGCAGCACGGCGGGCATGTCCTCGCCGATGAAGAAGTCCAGGTTCGCCAGCCGCGCGGCGTCCGGCTCCGACGGGGGCGAGGAGGGGGTGATCCCGGCGAGCCCCATCAGCTTCGGCGCCGCCACGGCCGCTCCGGCCTCGCGGTGGGTGGTGATGATGTCGGTCAGTTCCGCGACCGCCTCCTCGGACGCCGCGCCGCGCAACAGCGCCATCGCGGGCGGCTCGTGGCTGACCAGCACGCGGACCTGCTCCGGGTGGCGGGCCAGCAGGTCGAGCGCGATCAGGCCGCCGATGCTGAAGCCGACGACCGCGGCGGGCTGGTCGGTGACGGCGGCGAGCACCCGGCTCGCGTCCTCGCCGTGCGTGCTCAGGTCGTGGTCGTCGGCCGCGCCGCGCACCGGGCTCCTGCCGAGCCCCCTGCGGTCGTAGGTGATCACCGTGAAGTGCGCGGTCAACTCGCGGACCAGGGGATCTGTGCCCTCGGCGATGCCGTCGCCGCCCTGGAGCACGAGCAGCGCGGCGCCTCGGCCCTGGACGCGGACGTGCAGGTCGGCGCCGTCGCTGGCGATCGATCTCGTCGTCGTCATGCCCGCAACGGTAAAGCATCAGAGTTGATGGATCAATATTGATGCATCAGGTGTGATGTAGGTTGGGCCGGTGCGAGGGTTGGAGCTGTACCTGCTGGGGCGCAGGCTGATGAAGATCGGCGAGCGGGCGATCGAGCCGTCCCACTTCCACGAGCTGCCCGCGAGCGTGCGGACGGTGATGATCGACGTCTTCGAGCACCCGGACAGCTCGGTCAGCGAGATCACCGCGCGCACCGGCTTCCCGCAGAGCCACGTCTCGGCCTCGGTCGCCCGGCTCAGGGAAGCGGGCGTGCTGCTCACCACGACCGATCCCGGGGATCGCAGGAGAACCCTGGTCCGTCAGGCACCCGATGTCCCCGCGCGCGCGGCGAAGTTCCTCAAGTCCACTGTGGACGACGCGGTCGCCGAGTCGCTCGGCCTCGACGACCCCTCGGAAGTCGTGGAGCTGCTGGAGAAGCTCGCCGAGCTGGTCGTCACCTCTCAGCAGCTGCCAGATTCGCGTCGGTGAGCACGCGCATCCCGAGCAGCTGGAGGAGCACCAGCGGCGCCACCGCCAGGAACACCGCGTTCACGCCGAGCAGCTGTGCGATCAGCCCTCCGGCCACCGCGCCCAGCGGCATCGACCCCCACGCCAGCAGGCGGTAGCCGCTGTTGACCCTGCCGAGCAGGCGGTCCGGGGTGATGCGCTGCCGCAGGGACACCGTGATCACGTTCCACGTCATGAGCCCGATCCCGCCGACGAAGAACACCGCCGCGATGACGAACGGGTTCGTGGTCAGTCCGGGCACGCCCACGACCCCCGCCGTCGTGAGCACGCTCAGCGCCAGCGCGCGCGAGCGGCCCAACAGCTTCTCGATCCGCTCCGCCACGAACGACCCCACCAGGCTGCCCGCCGCGACGCCGGTCATCAGCAGGCCGAAGGACTGCTCGGACAGGCCCAGCGCCGAGGCCGGCCCGACCGCGTGCAGCACGAACACCGAGAACGCGGCGTTCGTCGCGAAGTTCGACATGCCGACCATGGCCGCCATCGTGCGCAGAACCCTGTGGTGCACAAGGAACTTCAGCCCCTCCGCGATATCGGCACGCAGTGTCGTGCGGTGCTCGCGCTGGACCCGGTAGGTGCCGCGCACCAGCAGCAGTGCCGCGACCGCGAGCGCCCAGAGCGCGACCGGGGCGCCGAAGGCGAACGCCGCTCCCGCCGCGACCAGGAACCCGGCCAGCGGTGGGCCGACGAACTCGTTCGCGGTCAGCTCCACCGCGTAGAGCTTGCTGTTGGCCCGGGAAAGGCCCTCGCGCGCAACCATCTGCGGGATGATCGACTGCGCTGACGTGTCGTAGATCGTCTCCGCCGTGCCGATGCACAGCGCCACCGCGTACAGCGCCCAGATCGAACCGAAACCGGTCAGCACGGCCAGCGCGAGCACGCCCAGCGCGACCGTGCGCACCACGTTCGCGCCGATCATCGCCCTGCGCCGGTCGAGGCGGTCGGCGAGCGCGCCCGCTGGCAGTGCGAAGAGCAACCAGGGCACGGTCACCGCGAACGCCAGGCCCGCGACCAGCACGGGGGAGCGGGTGAACTGCACCGCGACCAGCGGTAACGCAACCTTCACGACGCCGTCGGCCAGGTTCGACAGGCCCGACGACGCCCACAGCTTCCAGTACTGCGCCCCCAAGGCGTTCTCCATGCGATGGAGGCTCACACGCCGATGGGGAAAAGTCCATCGATAGTAGAAAACCCCATCAGGACCTAGCCTGGGGAGATGCGCGAGCGTCGTGAGATCACCGCCGACGAGGCCAAGGCCATGAGCCATCCGTTGCGGCTGCGCGTCCTCCGGCTGTGCCGACAGCGCGAGATGACGAACAAGCAGCTCGCCGAACGACTCGGCCGCGACCCCGGCACGGTCCTGCACCACGTCCGGCACCTGGTGAAGGCCGGTTTCCTGGAGCAGGCCCCGGTGCGCACCGGGGAGAGCGGCGCGTTGGAGAAGCCCTACCGCTGCGCCACGAACACCTGGTGGCTCTCCGCCCCACCGGACGATGTCGGCGGCACCGCGCAGGCGCCGATCGCGGCCTTCCAGGAGGAGCTGGCCGAGGCCGGGCCCGAGTCGGTGCGCACCTACGCGCGCTTCATGCTGCACCTGTCCCAGGAACAGGTCGAGGAGCTCGACCGGCGCATCTGCGCGGTGCTCGACGAGTACATCGAGACCGATGACGAGCGCCTCGACCAGCCCGTGATGGGCGGGATCGTGGTGATCCACCGCCTCGCCGACTGAGCCGGGCCACGCGTCAGCGGGAGAGCTTCGCCCTGACCGCGCGCAGCAGCGTGCTCGGCCGGGCCAACGACATCGGGTGCGCCAGCATCATGGTCACCGCGCTCAGCCGGGCGTTGATCTCCTCGTCCTTCATGGACGCGGCGAACACCAGGTCGCCGAGCCAGCTGGTGATCCGGTAGCCCTTCGGGTACGGGCCGTCCACGTGCGGCAGCTCCAGGTCCGCCTGGGTGGAGATCTGCCACGCCGCGTCGACCACGACCTTGGCCCGCTCGAAGTAGGCGTGCGCGGGCTCGGCGGGGGAGGCGCCGGAGCGCAGGTGGGCCGACAGGCACGAGGCGTGCAGCATCGCCGAGGTCATGCCCTGGCCGTAGACGGGGTTGAACGAGGCCACCGCATCGCCTGCCGCGATGAGGCCGCCGGGCAGCCGGGTCAGCTTGTGGAACTCCCGCCGCCTGCTGTCGGCCTGGTGGTAGGTGACCACCTCGCCCAGCCGCTCGGCGCGCTCGGCGATATCGCCGAAGACCGCGGGGAAGTCGCGGCGGCAGCGCGCCTTGAACTCGTCGAAGTCCCTGGTCGGCCGGTCCTCGCCGTACCCGGCGATGAGCATGATCCAGCGGTCGTCCTCCACCGCGTTGATGCCGCCCATCCGCGCGACGCGGCCCTTGCCCGCCGTGGTCTGGGCGACGACCACCATGCTGTCGCTGATCTCCGGGTCGCGGCGGAACAGCGTGGTCGCGTAGTTGAGCTTGATCGGCATGCGCTTCAGCTCCGGGGCGGGCCAGCCCGCGGCCTCCAGCCAGTCGCTGAGCTTGCTGGAGCGCCCCATGCCGTCCACGACCATGTCCGCGGCCTCGGTCACCGGCTCGTCCGCGCCGGTCGGGGTGTAGCGCACGCCGGTGACCTTGGTCGAGGAGAGGTCGACGCCCTTGACCTGGCCGGTGACCAGCGTGATGTTCTCCACGGCCAGCGTCCTGCGCCGGACCAGGGTCTCCAGGAACGGGCGCGTGCTGACCAGCGCGCCGATGCCCGCCACCGGCGGTGAGGGCGGCCGGAGCACGTCGTTGAGGTAGATCCGCGCGCTGTCCGGCGTCGGCAGCGTCCCGCCCGCCTCGATCGCCTCGGCGGTGAAGCCCGGGAACCAGCGGTCGAGCTGCAGGTTCCCCGCCGGGAGCAGGCCGTGCACCTGCGTGCCCTGCGGGACACCGGGGCGCGGCTCGTTGTCGGCCTCGCTGGCGTCCCGCTCGATGATCAGCACCTCCTCGGCGTGGTCGCTGAGCACCCGCGCGGCGAGCAGCCCGGCCATGCTGGCGCCGAGCACCACGGCTCTGCGCATCAGCACGCGCGTGCTCCCGGGCCGCTCGGCGGTGCTGATCTCGGCGAACAGGCGGGACGGAGAGGACGCCACCACACACTCCCTGGGTCGGGTGATAGATCGCGCCCATCCTGCCCTAAATCGCTACGGGTTCGTAGCGTTCGTTCGGTGTACGCCGCCAGGCGACTGCCAGGAAGCCGACGAGCCCGAGCAGCGGCAGCGCGCTCACCGCCCAGCTCAGCGCGAGCGGCGGTCCCGGCTGGTCGAGCACCTGGATGTCGCTCAGGACGCCCTCGCCGCGCCCGGCCGGGCCGTCGACGGTGAACGCCAGCGACCACGTACCCGGCCGGTTCAACGAGTGGATGTCCAGGCCCCACACCTCGCGCTTGCGCGGGTGCCGGGCGAGCGGGGCGTTGCGCCCGCGCCTGGGGTTCTCGGCCTGCTGGGAGTCCTGGTGGACCTGGCGCAGTGTGCCGCTCTTGCCCGCGATGCCGCCCTCGGGCACGAACGTGAAGTCCAGCGACTGCATCGCGCGCACGGGCCACGTGCTGAACCCGACGGTGAGCCCGTACGGCCCGACCTGCACGCGCTCGGTGTGGACGATGTTGACCGGCTCGTAGGCCATCGCGGTCGGCGCGCTCAGCGCCAGTGCGCCGAGCGCGAGCACCAGCGCCGACAGGCACTTGATCATCGAGCTTCCTCCTGGGTGGGGGTCAGGGCGCGCAACATGACGCCGAAGCGCCGACCGAGGAATCCGGCCAGCAGCCCGAACAGCGCGGCGACGGCGCAGGTGAGGGCCAGGGCGCCGACGTCGGTGATCGGGAACCCCCTGGTGATCAGGCGCTGCACCGGGGCGAGCGCGGTGATCACGACCGCGCCCACCGCGCCGAGCGCAGGAGCGAACGCGCGCGCCGACCACGGGCCGCGCCTGGCCAGCTCCACCAGCAGTGCGACGCCGAGCAGGCTCATCGGGATCAGGTTCGGCATCGCCGGAACGCCCTCGACGTAGTCCCGCACCGGCAGGCCCACCGAGTCCGCGTACGTGGTCGTCGCCCACGGCGTGAACACCCACAGCACCGCCTGGACGCCCGCGACCGTGACGGCGGTCAGCAACGCCGCGCCGGTCCTGCGGAAGAACGAGGTCGCCATCAGCAACAGCATCACCGTGGTGAACGCGATGCTGATGTCCACCGCGTTGACGCCGAGGTCGGCGCCGCTGAAGGCCAGCGAGGTGATGGTGCAGAACGCCACGAGCATCGCCACCGCGAGGAGCACTCCGGCCCGGCCCCAGCGCTCGCGCCCGGCCACCACCGCGAAGGTCATCAGCGAGCCGATGATCGTGGCGGACACCGACAGCAGCAGGCCGATGTGCGGCGGCGAGTCGATCGTCGCGTCGAAGCCGTAGACCCCGTGCCACCACTGGTCCCAGAGCCCGTACACCAGGAACACCGCCGCCGAGGTCCCGATCACCAGGTAGGCGACGGGCGCGGCGAAGGTCCTGCCGAACACGCCGACCGCCCGCCCGCCGACCGCCGGGTCGACCTCGCGGCCCGCGCGCTCGGCCGCCGTCGTCCGCAGCACCACCGTCAGCGCCGTCAGCCCGGTCAGCGCGCTGCCCGCGTAGATGAACAGGTGCGGCAGCGTGAAGAAGGTGTCCGGCCCGACGTCGATGTGCCACTGCACGTCCCAGCTGAGCCCCACCAGCGACGACAGGGCGCCGAGCAACACCACCAGTGCGGGCGCGAGCCCCTTCGCGGTCCCGGCGCGCTCCGCCGGAGCTGTCACAGCCATCGTTGTCCCTCTCCTCAGCTCACCAGCAACGGGAAGACGACGCGCTCGGTCCCGGTGCCGTCGCGCAGCACGACGGTCACCTCCCACTGCCCGGTCATCTCCAGCAGCACGTTCTCAGCGCGGAAGCGCCCCGGTCCCACCACCGTGGTCGCGGCGGGCCGCATCGCGTGGCCCATGTGCATCGCGGGCTCCAGCCGCACACTGTCCACAGTGGACGCTCCGGTGGTCTCCACGTCCATCGCCGTCGTGCCCACACGCGCCCGCTTGACCACCAGGCGCACGGAATGCCTGGTGGAACTAGAAGTCAGCTCCACCCGCCCGCCGTCCCCGCCGCCGAACAGCAGCACCGCGCCCGCCACGACGAGCGCCACCGCGAGCACCACCGCCACCCACCGTCTACGCTCCGTTCCGAGGCATCGCGTGGTCATGGGCTCCCTCCACCCGGTGACACGACGATCTCCACCGGCCTGGTCGTGAGGGCGTATTCGCGCTCCGCCTGAATCCACGCGCGGTAGCGGCCGGGCAGCGTGAAGGTGTGCGTGAACGACACCTCCGGCCCATACGCAGCAACGGTTTCGTCGGGGAGCCCGCCCGCGCCGCCCCGGGTCAGCGGCGCCATGTGGTGCACGTGCGCCCACGTCGCCGCTCCGGCCGCCGCACGCCCGACCTCCGGCTCGTCGGACAGCGGACCGACCACGATCAGGTGGCCCACCATGCCGAGCCACGGTTGCAGGTCCCTTTTCTCGCTGAACCGCGCGGTGATCGTCTCCGGAGAGCCGCCTTCGGCGTGAACGGTCTCGACGGTCGGCACGGCGGGACGCGGCGCGCCGGGCAGCGTGAACCCCGTGGCGGAGCGCACCAACTGCACACCACCGCCGCGTCTCGCGATCTCCACGGACACCGCGTGGTAGCCAGGTTCCGGATCGGCGAGGTGCACGCGGTACTCGCCGGGAGCGACGCGGACCGGGTGCAGGTGCCGCAGCGCCCCGGACGGTGGCACGACCAACAGGTGCGCCAGCGCGCTGTCGTGGACGAGCAGATCGTCAACCGGGCGCCCGCTCGCGCCATCGGTGAAGCGCAGCGTCAACTCGACGCCGCCGGGCACGAATCCCTGCGACGCCAACACGTTCACCGGAGGCCGCGATGTGTCCACAAGGGACTGTGCGCGCACCGAGTACGGATCGAGGACGTTGTCCACCGTCGCGTCGATGTCCGTGCCCGGTATCGGTGGTGCTGGCGTGGACGCCGACAGCAGCGCGCCGGTCACCGCGACGGCCAGCGCCGCGACCACTCCGCCGCCGGGCACCAGCGCGGGCCACGAACGTCGAGCTTTCACCGACACCACAAGGGAAACGAACAACAGCACACCCGCGGCCACGAAGCCGCCGTAGGTCACGCGCTCCGCAGGGGACAGCACGGTCACCGGCACGACGAAGGGAATGCGCGCGACCTCGTCGAGCACGAGCTCCTGCGGTCCGGGCGCGCTGACCGAGAGCGTCGCGTCGTGCGAGCCGGGGCGATCACGCAGCTCGACGGTCGTGGTGCTCTCGGCGCGGTCGCCGCCCGCCGAGCCCGCACCGGTCGGCACGAGCCGGAGCGCGAGCCGCCCCGGAGGACTGCCCGCGTGGGTGATCACGTTGACGCGCAACGGTCCTGGCACCGCGTCGACGCGGCGCAGCACCACGGTCAGCTCGCGGGAGCCCAGGGTCTGCGCCACGTGCACATCGGCCCCGGCCATCGCCCCGTCGGCGAACGCGTGCGGCGCCCCGCAGAGCAGCAGCAGGAACGCGACCAGCGCTGTGGCTGTTGTTCTCATCGGGGCCGACGGTAGGACCTGGCCCCGACAAGATCGTCACGGCTGAGGGGGAGCGGCCATCCCTCTCACGGGGGACATCGGGACGAGTCCGTGCAGGTAGGCGTACACGGCAGCATGTACCCGATCGCGTAGTCCGAGCTTCGACAGAACTCGCGAGACGTGCGTTTTCACCGTCTCCTCGCCGACGCGCAACCGCTCGGCGATCTCGGCGTTGCTGTGCGCCGCGGCGATCAGCAGCAGCACCTCGAACTCCCGGCTGGTCAACCGCCGCACCTCGGGCGGCTTCGACGGCGGCTCGATGCTCGTGGCGAAGCGCGAGATCAGCCGCTTGGTCACGGACGGGTCGATGAGCGCGTCCCCGCGCACCGCCACCCGCATCGCCGAGATCATCTCCTCCGGCGGCAGGCTCTTCAACAGGAAGCCGCTCGCGCCCGCGCGCAACGCGCGGTAGACGTACTCGTCGCTGTCGTAGGTGGTCAGAACGAGGACCTTGGTGGCATTACCAGGAGTGCGGAGGATCGCTTCGGCCGCCGCGAGCCCGTCCAACCGTGGCATGCGCACATCGAGCACCGCGAGATCCGGTCGCAGTCGCGCGGTCTCCGCCACGGCCGCGAGCCCGTCCTCGGCCTCTCCAACGCATTCCAAGTCCTCCTGTGTGTCCAGCACCGCGCGCAACCCGGAGCGGAACAACGCGTGGTCGTCGGCCAGAAGCACCCTGAGGCTCACGCGGTCTCCTTGGTCGGCAGGCTCACCCGAAGCACCCAGTTCTCGCCGTCCGGCCCGAACCGCGCCTGTCCACCGAAGAGCGCCACGCGGTCCCGGATGCCGGTCAGCCCGGAACCGCGGTCAGTGCCGTTGTTGCTGCCCCTCAAGGAATTCGTCACGGTCAGGACGACCTCCTCGTCATGGTGCTCCAACACGACATCGGCCACCCCGTCACCGTGCCGCAATGCGTTTGTCAGTGCTTCCTGGAAAATGCGGTAGAGCGCGACGTCGACGGAACCCGGCAACTCCAACGGTGCCCCGCTCGTGGTCATGGTGACCGGCAGTCCCGCCGCGCGCACCCCGGCGAGCAGTTCGTCCGCGTTGCTCATCCCGGGCTGGCGGTGCTGGTGGTCGTCTTTGCCGTGCAACAGATCCAGCAGCCTGCGCAGGTCCGTCATGGCAGAACGGCTCGCCGTCTCCACCGCGCTCAACGAGCGTTGCGCGGCCGCGTTGCCGGTCGACCCGATACCGAGCCGCGCGGCGCCCGCGTGCACGCCGATCGCGCTGACGTGGTGGGAGATCATGTCGTGCAGATCGCGCGCGATGGAGCTGCGTTCCTCCGCGAGCGCGCGCTGCACCGCCTGCTCCTGACGGTCCGCGCGGCGCTCCAGCTCGGCGATGTACGCGCTGCGCGTGGTGGTGTGGCGGCCGACGATCCACGGCAACACCGCGCTGCTGGTGATGGTGATGATGAGCGGAAGCGGTCCTGTACCGGGGAACTTGCCGTCAGCGAAGTCAGCGACCGCGAGCGCGCCGATCGACAGCAGTCCCGGCCACGCGGGCAGCCACGCGCCGACCCGATAAGCGGCCATCATGCCGCCGGTGGTGCAGATGTGGTGCGAGCCGGGATCGAACACCAGCGGGATGACGATCTGCACGGCCGCCACAGCCACCGCCACGAGCCCCGAGCGCTTCGCGGAGGTGGCGAGTCCCGCGTTGACCAGCAGGATCAGCGCGATCGCGACGACGTCCACCCAGCCGAACGCGGGTTTGCGCAGATTCGTCACGTAGAGCACCGAGTCGACGCACATGCACAGCGCCGCGACGAGCCGTGACTGCCTGGTCAACGTTCCGGGAGTGTTCACCGCTGCCTTCCGCTCATCGTGCCCGGCGCAGCGTAAACGGCTGCGCGGGCCGTGACGTCCCCCGCGCAGGGGAGCCGCGCGCCAGCACTCGAACTAGCATCCGGGCATGCTCCCCTTCACGCTCGCGTTGCACCACGTCCTCGACCCGCGCGCGAACATCGCGTGGGCGCCTTACTGCGTCGCCAAGGCGTTGCGCGAGGTCGCGGAAGGAGCACGGGGGACCACACGCGAGGAATTGCTCGCCGTGCTGGGCGATTTCGCCGAGCGGGACGCGGAGCAGCTGGCTCCCGTACCGGACCACGTCGAGCAGCCCGAGCTGGCGGTGTCAACCACGCACTGGGCCGATCCGAGTGTGGCGAAACGGCCGGAGACCCGCTCGGCGCCGTTCCTGGCCGCGCCGGAGGAGGCCAAGAGCCTGATCAACGCCGATGTCGCGGCCACCACTCGCGGTTTGATCCCGTCCCTGATCGACCAGCTGCCGCCCGGTTCGGTCTCAGCGCTCGTGGTCGCGGTCTACCTGCGGAGCGCGTGGTTCACGGCGTTCAGCGAGCAGCTGACGCACTCAGCGGTGTTCCACGCGCCTGACGGCGAACGCCGTGTGCCCACGATGCGCGTGGTCACCGAAGACGCGAAGTACACCACCACGGGCGGCTGGCACGTCGTGAACCTCCCGGCGGCGGGCGGTGTGACCGGCGTGGTCCTGATGCCGCGCGGCGACCTGGCGGACCAAGAGCACGAACTGACGCCCGAGTCCCTGACCGAGCTGCTCGCCCCGGCGCCGAGCGCGCACGTCGACCTGCGACTGCCCCGGTTCCGCCTGTCCACCGGCGTGGAACTGCGCGAGGCGCTGGGACGGCTCGGTGTCGTCGAGGCGTTCACGTCCGGCGCCGAGCTGGCGGACGGGGTTCCGCTGGGCAGCGTCCAGCACAAGGCCGTGCTCTCCATCGACGAGCACGGTGTCGAAGGTGCCGCCGCGACCGCTGCGATCTCGTGGATGTCGGCCCCGGCAACGCCGCCGGTGGAGGTCAGGATCGACCGTCCGTTCCTGTTCGCGCTGCGCCACGACAGCAGCGGCGCCCTGCACTTCCTCGCGAGGGTCACCGATCCCGAGGGCTGAACGTTTCACCGGGATTTCAGCGCTGCTGCCTACGGTCCCGCGCCATGACTTTCCCGACGATCGCCATCATCGGCGCGGGTTTCGGCGGACTGTGCATGGCGGCCGAGCTGCGGCGGGCCGGGATCGACTCGTTCACCGTCTTCGAGAAGGCCGACGACGTCGGCGGCATCTGGCGGGACAACACCTATCCCGGCTGCGGCTGCGACGTCCCCTCGCACCTGTACTCCTTCTCCTTCGAGAAGTACCGCGACGTGTCACTGCGCTATCCCGAGCAGCGCGAGATCCTGGCCTACCTCCAGCAGGTGACGGACAAGTACGACCTCCGGCGCCATCTGCGGACCGGCGCGGAGATCGTGTCGGCGGACTACTCCGAGGCGACCGGCCGGTGGGTGATCCGCACCGCGACGGGCGAGGAGCACGTGGTCGACATCGTCGTCTCCGCCGTGGGACAGCTGCACCGGCCGAAACTGCCCGAGATCGCCGGGCGCGAGGACTTCCGCGGCGCGGCTTTCCACACCGCCCGGTGGGACCACGGCGTTGACCTCACCGGCAAGGACGTCGCGGTGATCGGTACCGGCTCCAGCGCCGCGCAGCTCCTGCCGCACGTCGCGCGGGCGGCCAGGCACGTCGACGTCTACCAGCGGACGCCCAACTGGGTGGTGCCCAAGCCAGGAGCTGAGTTCGGGCGCTTCACCCGATGGGCCTTCAGCCGGTTCCCGTTCACGCAGTCGCTCTACCGCGCGCTGACCTACTTCGCGGCGGACATCGCGTTGTCGCCGGTGATCACGCGGGGCTGGTCGGCGCGTCCCGCGGAGTGGGTCGCTCGGCGGCACCTGCGCCGAGGGGTCGCCGATCCGGCGCTGCGCGCGAAGCTCACCCCGGACTACCCGATCGGGTGCAAGCGCGTTCTCATCGACAACGCCTTCTACCCGACTCTCAACCGCGACAACGTGAACCTGGTGACCGACGGCATCGCCGGGATGACCGCCACCGGGATCGAGACGGTCGACGGGAAGCACCGCGCGGTCGACGCCGTCGTCTACGCGACCGGGTTCCGCACGACCGAGTTCCTGGTTCCGATGCGGGTGCGCGGGCGCGGCGGGGTGAGCCTGGACGAGCGGTGGGCGGACGGCGCCGAGGCCTACCTCGGGATGGCGTTGCCGGAGTTCCCCAACCTCTTCCTCGTGCACGGCCCCAACACGATCCTCGGCCACAACTCCAACATCTTCATGATCGAGTGCCAGGTCGGCCACGTGCTGAACTGCCTGCGGATGCTGTCCGGACCCGGGCGGCTGGAGGTCAGACCGGATGCCATGCGGGAGTACCGGCGGAGCCTGGAGAAGGCGATCGGCAGGACCGTGTGGGACGGGTGCCAGAGCTGGTACCGGACCGCTGCCGGGCGCGTGACGAACCCCTGGCCCGCGTCCACCGTGCGCTATCGGCGGCTGACCCGCCGCTCCCCGGCCGCTGCTTTCCGCGTTACGTCAACATAACGCGGTTTTCAGGCCGCCGTTTTCGTGTTAAGTGTCATTATCGTTGTGGCGCAAGGAAAAATTTGACAGCGCTGGATCGTGGTGAATAATGGTTTCGGGCGGCGACGTGGTCGATGGGTACCGATCTCGTTGTCTGCCAACACTTCGTGTGCATTTGTCCATTGTGGACGTTCTGGAGCTGTGCGGTGAAGGGAGGATGTCTGATGGACGTGCGGATCAGCCTGGACCTTGACGAGATCCGGGCTCGTGCGGCTCGTGAGGAGGACGACGACGTCGAGTGGGACGACTGGCAGGAGGTCGAGGACCGCTGGGCGGACGCGGTGGCCCTGCCCCTGGACCGACCACGACTGGAATCACTGCTGGGCCACGTGGAGACAGCCGTCGATGCCGAGGGCTGCGACCACGGGCTGCGGGCCACCGACGCGTGGGCGGCGCGCAACGGTGTCCCGCTCGACGACCTCCACCGCGGGCTGCGTGGGTACGGCGGCCACTGCGACTGCGAGGTGGTGCTCAACGTCGACCTCGACGCCGTGTTCCCGCGCGTGCGCCCATCGCCGAACTGAGCCCGGTCAGGTCCGTGGACCTCCAGGCGCGTCGGTAGTGGCTCGGAGACGCCGAGGACGCAGCGGTCACAGGCCTGCGGTGCACCTGCTCGCGTGGTCCGACTGCGCCTCGACCAGGACCGCGGAAGTGCTGGTGCATGGACACGGCGGTGCCGAAACCGGTGGCGAGCTGGGACAGGCCCGGACTGTGGCAGCTCAACGCAGACGGCACGCACGCGGTCCAGGCTGGTGCTGCCGCTGGTGCTGGAGAACCAGCTCCGCTCGGTCGACCTGCCGTAGCGGGAGGTCAGGCGGCGCGGTGGAGCCGTGCGAAGCGGCTGGGCAGCACGCGGTGCCTGCGCACGACCGTGGCCGTGGCGGTCGCCGCGGTCGTGCCCCGGTGCAGCGTGCGCCTGGCCTGCTTCGGGGCGATCCGGCCCTCGGGCTGAGCCTTGTCGTTCATGTGGTCGGACAGGGCCATCAGCACGAGCACGGCCAACCCGGCGGCGACTCCGACCCAGGTGGTGACGATGGTGATCATGGCTGCCTCGCTTTCGTCGTGATGCCACCACACTGGCTGGTCAGAGGGGTGCCGCGGCTCGGCCGCCAGGCCATGCGGCCCAGCCGGAAGGCTGAGTCACGCAGGGTGGCCGGACCCGCACCGCCGGTCGTCGCGCGGCGCTGACCGAAAGCGCGGTGCCCGGCGGCGGTGGGGCTCTAACCTGGGCCGGTGACCACCGAGTTGACCTTGTTGCCGCGCGTGGCCTACCGCGACCGCGAGATCACCGGGCCGCGGTTGCGGGGCCTGCTGGCCCTGCTCGCGGGAGACCTGCGGGCGGGGTGCGGCACGGGACGGCTGATCGAGGGGCTGTGGCCGGGCGCGCTGCCGGAGAACCCGGCGAAAGCCTTGCAGATCCTGGTTTCCCGGGCTCGGTCGCAACTCGGAGCCGACCTGATCGTCAGCACCGCGACGGGCTACCGGCTGTCGCTGGGCGAGGATCAGGTCGACGCCGCGGCGGTGGTGCTCAGCGCTGCGGAGAGCGCGCGGCACGCCCGTGAGGGGGACCACGCCGCGGCCCTGGCGTGCGCCGAGGCGGGATTGGCCCTGTGGGCGGGCGCCGCGCTGGGCAGCGCTGGGCTGGGCGGAGCGGAGCCGGACGATCCGGTGTCGGCACTGCGCGCTCAGCGTGCGGGCACCCGTAGCGCGCTGGAGCGGGTGCGGGCGTTGGCGCTGGCGAGACTCGGCCGAAAGGACGAGGCGCTCGAAGCGCTGACCTCCCTCGTCGACGTGTCGCCGAGGGACGAGGAGCTGCTGGCGGAGCTCCTGCGCTGCGAGCCCGTGCCCGCCGCGCTCGCGCGCTACGAGGCCCACCGCAGGGCGCTGCGCGACGAACTGGGCGCGGACCCCGGCGCGGAGCTGCAGAAGATCCACCAGGAGCTGCTGCGGGGCGAGGCGCCCGTGGTGCGGCACGGCATCGCGCACGAGCCCAACCCGCTGCTCGGCCGGGACGACGACATCGACGCGGTGCTGAACCTCCTGCGGACCTCGCGGGTCACCTCGGTGATCGGCGCGGGCGGCTTGGGCAAGACCCGGCTCGCGCACGCGGTGAGCAGGCGGGTGGACCAGCGCGTCGTGTACTTCGTCGAACTCGCTGGCCTGCCCGCGGACGGCGATGTGACCCGAGCGGTCGCGGCGGCGCTCGGACTGCGCGAAGTACAGCGGTCGGACCTCGTCCCGGGGATCGCGCGCCTGGGCGGTGCCGCGTCGGCGTTGCTGGTGCTGGACAACTGCGAGCACGTGCTGGCGCGCGTCGCGGAGTTGGTGCGCGCGCTGGTGGCCCTCACACCGGACCTGCGCGTGCTCACGACGAGCCGCGCACCGCTGGGGCTCTCCTCGGAGGCGGTGTACCCGTTGCCGGAGCTGAGCCTGCCGACCACGGTCGAGCTCTTCCGGCAGCGCGCGCGTGCGGCCAGGCCGGGCGTGGACCTGCCGGAGCGCGTGGTCGAGGAGCTGTGCGGTCAACTGGACGGGCTCCCGCTCGCGGTGGAGCTGGCCGCCGCGCGGGTGCGCGTGATGTCGGTCGTGGAGGTCGCGGATCGCCTGAACGACCGTTTCGCGTTGCTGCGCGGCGGATCGAGGGACGCGCCGCGGCGGCACCGGACGCTGCACGCGGTCGTCGACTGGAGCTGGACGCTGCTCGACCCCGCCGGCCAGGCGGCGCTGCGGACGCTGGCGGTGTTCCCCAGCGGGTTCACCGCCGAGGCGGCCGAGCGGTTGCTGGGCGGGCACGAGACGCTCGACCTGCTGGAGCGCTTGGTGGACCAGTCGTTGGTCAAGGTGGCCGACACGCCGAGCGGGACCCGCTTCCGGATGCTGGAGGCGGTCCGCGAGTTCAGCGCCGCGCAGCGCGAGGCCGAGGGTGAATCGGACCGCGTGCACAACGATTTCCTGTGCTGGGCAAGGGAGTTCGGCGTCCGCAACCACGACCTGGTGTTCGGCAGGCCCACGGTGCGCGGAGCGGAGGTGGTCCGGGCTGAGGAGGACAACCTGGGGTTCGCGCTGCGGATGGGCCTGGATCGCCGGGACGGCGCGGTGGTCGCGGCGACGGCGGCCACGCTCGGCGGGCTGTGGCTGCTGGAGTCGAACTACGCGCGGATGGCGATGATCACCCGCGAGGTCGACGACGTGCTCGTGCGCTTCGACCCCGGTCCTGAGCTGGCCGAGGTGACCAGGGCGATCGCGGTGCTGAGCGCGGTCACGACGTTCATGGTGCTCGGCCCGCACGCCGTTCGCTCGCTGCTCGTGCTGCGCCGCTTGCCGCCGCCGTCCCCGCGCACCGTGAGCGGTGCGCTGTCGATCGTGCTGAGCACGCAGGACCTCAAGGAACTGGAGACGCTGTGCGAGAGCCCATGGCCGCTGGTCGCGGGTTTCGCCAGCGCGGTCGTGGGCTACCTGTGGGAGAACCGCGGCGACTTGGACCGCGCGCTCGCGGTGAGCGAACGAATGCTGGAGTGCTTGCAAGACAAGGGAAGCCCGTTGTTGCTGAGCACCGCGCACGGGCGGCTGAGCGAGCTGTACCTGTACCTCGGGCGCTCCGACGCCGCCCGCGACCACTCGCGCGCGGCGGTGCGGGAGCTGGCCGAGTTCGGGGCGTTCAACCTGACGCAGATGCGCCTCGGCGTGGTGCTTGCCGACCTCCAGGCTGGCGACATCGACGCCGCTGAGCGCGGGATCGAGGAGATCGTCCCGGAGCGGCTGGCCGAGGCGGTCGGGCTGATCACCTTCGAGATGGCGGCGCGGGCGGAGATCCAGCTGGCGCGCGGGGAGATCGACGCGGGTCTGCGGCAGTGGCGGCTGGTCGCCGAACGCGTGCTCGGCGGCGACGACCCCGGTGTCGGCACCGCCGAGCTGGGCATCAACCCGTGGGTCGTGGAGGTGCACGGGGTGGCTGTCGTCGCGCACGCCCAGCACGGCCAGATCGAGCTGGTCGCGGACATCGTCGGCGGGATGCCGGGCGTGCTCACCGCGCTGCTCACCAAGCGGCCGCTGAGGGCCCCGTCCGTGCTGATGGACCACGTCCTCTACGGCACGCTCCTCGCCGCGCTGGGCATGGCGGACTTCGCCAGGGGAAACGACGCGGGGGTGCGGCTGATCGCGCTGGCCGAGCGCTTCCGCTTCCAACGCGGTTTCCAGCCCACCATGTCCGCGGCGGCGATCCGCGAGGCGGCCGAGAACGCGAACCGTCCCGCCTACGCCGAGGCGGTCGCGGAGTACGCGGGCCGGAGCCTGGTGGAGCTGCGCACGGACGCGCTCGCGGTCGTGCGCGCCCGCTGGCCAACCGCACCCGGCCCCGGGCGATGAGTGTGCACGGAAAACCGCCGGACTGGAGAGCCCCGTTTCGTACTCATAGCGGGAGAGCGCGCCCCCAGGACCGCTATGAGTACGAAACGGGTGTGGCGGGCGCTAGGCGGTGACGCGGAGGGGGAGGGCGTTGACGCCGGTCATGTCCGGGGAGGCCATGAACGTCGGCGGGCGGCCGGGGATCGTCCGCATCGCGGGGAAGCGGTCCAGCAGCAGGTTCACCGCGATGCGGCCTTCGAGCCGGGCCAGTGGGGCGCCGAGGCAGAAGTGCGCGCCGCGGCCGAAGGCGATGTGCGGGTTGGGGTCGCGCGCGGGGTCGAACTCCTGCGGCCGCTCGAACCGCCGGGGGTCGCGGTTGGCGGCACCGAGCATCGGCAGCACCAGCTGGCCGCGAGGGATGGTCCGACCGGCCAGCTCCACGTCCTCGGCGGTGACCCGCGCGGTGGTGGCGAAGGGGCTGAGCATCCGCAGCGACTCCTCGATCGCGCTCGGCACCAGCGAACGGTCTGCCCGCACGCGCTCGGCCTGCGACGGGAAGCTGTCCAGACACAGGATCGTGTTGCCCAGCAACATGGTCGTGGTGATGTGCCCGGCGAGCAGCAGCAGGCCGGCGAAGTTGACCACCTCGGTGTCGCTCAGCCGCTGCCCGTCCACCTCGGCCTGCACGAGCCGGGTGAACAGGTCCTCCCTCGGCGCGCGCCTGCGCTCGGCGGCGTGCGCGGTGAGGTAGTCGGTCATCGGCTTGAGCACGTTCGCCTGCTCGGCGAAGTCCTCCGCGAGCTTGTCCTGGTCGTCGTTGAGCGAGAACGCCTGCGGGTTCTCGAAGAGCACGTCCACCCACTGGCGGAACAGCTCGCGGTCACCGGCGGGCACGCCGAGCAGCTCGGCGATGACGATCACCGGCAGCGGGTAGGCGAGCGCGGCGACCAGCTCGACCTCCTCCTGGCCGTCGACGGCGTCCAGCAGCTCACCGGTCAGCTCGGCGATCCTGGGCGCGAGGTCGGCGACGACCTTCGGCGTGAAGGCGTTGCTGACCAGAGCGCGGAGCTTGCGGTGCGCCTGCCCGTCCATCTGGATCAGGTTGCCCTCGTTGAAGGACATGTCCACGGTGTCGGGGAAGGCGGCGCTGAGGTTGGACCGGAACCGGGCGGGGTCGCTGAGCGCGGCGAGCACCTCCGCGTGGCCGGTGATGATCCACATCCCGCGCTCGGCGTCGAACTCCACCGGGTGCTCGCGGGTGTGGCCGCGCAACCAGAAGTGCGCTTCGTGCAGGCCCCAGGTGTCGGCGGGCAGGGTCATGGCAGGTGGTCCCTTCTGCGGTGGGTCAGCGGGCGACGGCGCGGGAGAACGCCCGGCGCGCCCAGAGGAATCCGGTCAGCGAGATCAGCGCGCACCAGCCGAGCGCGAGCGCCCCGGTGCCCCAGGTGGTCGGCGTGCCCATCAGCAGGCCGCGCAGCGTCTCGATGATCGGGGTGAACGGCTGGTGCTCGGCGAAGACGCGCAGTGCGGCGGGCATGCGCTCCGGCGGCACGAAACCGCTGCCGAGCATGGGCAGGAACATCAGCGGCATGGGCGCGTTGCTCGCGGCCTCCGGCCCCTTGGCGACCAGGCCGAACGCGGCGGCCAGCCAGGTCATCGCGAAGGTCATCGCCAGCAGCAGCCCGAGCACGCCGAGCCACTCCAGCGGGCCCGCCGATGGCCGGAAGCCCAGCAGCAGCGCCACTCCGACGACGAAGGCGATGCTCACCGTGGTCTGCAGCACCCCGCCGACCACGTGCCCGGTGATCACCGAGGTGCGCGAGATCGCCATGGTGCGGAAGCGGTTCACGATGCCCGCGGTCATGTCCACCGAGACCGACACCGCCGTCGCGACGCTGCCGGAGGTCGCCGCCATCAGGATGATCCCCGGCGCGAGGTAGTCGACGTAGTTCCCGCTGCCGATGCCCGTGCCCAGCGCCGTGCCGAACACGCCGACGAAGAGCAGCAGCATCAGCACCGGCATCGCCACCGTGCTCAGCGTCATGGACGGGTAGCGCCGCGCGTGCAAGAGGTTGCGGCGCACCATGGTCAGGGAGTCACGCACTGGGAACCCCCTGGCGTGAGTCGGTCAGCGCGAAGAACACGTCGTTGAGGTCGGGGGTGTGCACGGACAGCTCCTCGACCTCGACGCCCGCGTCGTCGAGCCGGTCCAGCAGCGCGCGCAGCGACCGGACGCGGCAGTCGCTGGGCACGCGCAGGCTCAGCCCGTCCTCCCCACGCACCACGTCGCCCAGCACCCCTGTCGCGGCGAGCAGCTGGTCGTCCTCGGTGAAGCGCAGCCGCACGTGCCCGCCGGGGACCAGCCGCTTCAGCTCGTCCGGCGTGCCGTCGGCGGCCAGCTTCCCGTTGTGCAGCACGGCGATCCGGTTCGCGAGCTGATCGGCCTCCTCCAGGTACTGGGTGGTGAGGAAGATCGTCACGCCGGTGTCGGCCAGCTCGCGGATGATCTGCCACATGGTCTGCCTGCTGCGCGGGTCCAGCCCGGTGGTCGGCTCGTCGAGGAAGATCAGCTTCGGGCTGCCGACCAGCGTCATCGCCAGGTCCAGCCGCCGCCGCATCCCGCCGGAGTAGGTCTCCGGCAGCCGCGTGCCCGCCTCCACCAGGTCGAAGCGCTCCAGCAGCTCGGCCGCGCGCCGCCGTCCGCTCGCTCGGTCCAGGTGGTGCAGATCGGCCATGAGCAGCAGGTTCTCCTCACCGGTGAGGAGCCGGTCGATGGCGGCGAACTGCCCGGTGACACCGATCTCGGTGCGAACCGCCTCGGGCGCACGGCGGAGGTCGTGGCCAGCGACCCGCGCCGTGCCCCCGTCGGCGCGGATCAGCGTGGACAGGATCTGCACCGTTGTCGTCTTGCCCGCGCCGTTCGGCCCGAGCAGCGAGAAGATCGTTCCGGCCCGCACGGTCAGGTCGACGCCGTCGAGCACGACCTTGTCCCCGTAGGACTTCCGCAGTCCCTCCGCGGCTATTGCGATGTTCATGCCGCAGAGCGTGCGCGGCACGGGCTTCGCCGCGGTTTCAGCCCGGTTTCACGCGGGCGTGCAGGTGAAACTGGCCGCCGAGTTCGGGTCGCCGTGGCCGTCGTAGACCGGCTTGCGCGGGTGGCGGCACAGGTCGCGCGTGGTCTTGGCGTCGGTGGTCGCGGCGGGCAGCGTGTCCGGGGCGCGCCCGTGCTCCACCCAGTCGATCACCGCGCGCAGCGGGTCAACGGGCGAGACGCCGACCCCGCTGCCGCAGTGGCCGGAGCCGGGCGCGAGGAAGAGCCGGAAGAAGTCGTCGGTGCCACCGGTGGCCCGCTGTACCCGGTTCCAGTAGTCGATCGTGGTGCCCGGAGCGATCTCCGCGTCAGCGAGACCGTGCCAGACCAGCAGCTTGCCGCCGCCCGCCCGGAAGGCCGACAGGTCGGCGCGGTCGGTTGCCAGCAGGTGGTCGTACGCGCCGGTGGAGGCGAACACCAGCCGCTCGAAGCCGATGTAGTCGATCTTCGAGGTGTCCATGCCGGGATCACGCCCGACGAAGTACTTGATCCAGTTGTCCGCGATGGGCAACGGCGCGGGACCGGCGACCGCGGCGAAGCTGCCGCCCTTGACCAGGCCCTGGCCGAGCCTGCCGGAGTACCCGCGCGGGCCCTCCCAGATCCGCCGGACCACCTCGGCCGCCGCCGCGCTGACCGTGCTCCCGCACGGCAGCGGAGCGCCGACCAGCCGCGCGGGGTCGAAGCGGCACGCCGCCGGGTCGCCGATGACGCGGTCCGCGACACCGTCGAGCAGATCGCACTCGTCGACGGCGGCCCTGGTGAACGCGTCGAACTCGCAGGCGGAGGGGCGGGTGCGCTCCTGGTTCATCACCACCTGCGGCCAGAACTGCGCCATCGAGAAGCGCGGCATGTCCATCGCGGGCGCCCCGGCGACGATCCCGTCGTAGTCGCGCGGGTGCAGCTGCGCCTCGGCCAGCCCCTGCCGCCCGCCGGTCGAACAGCCGTTCCAGTACGAGAACGAGGCGCTGCGGCCGTAGAAGCTCCTGGTCACGGCCTTGCCGGCGAGGGTCATGTCGTGCACCGAGCGCGCGGCGAAGTTGGTCAGCAGCCCCCAGTTGACCCGGCCCGCCGCGTCCAGCGCCCAGCTCCGCGGGCTGACCGGGTTGATCCCGAGCCCACCGTCGGTGGCCGCCGCCGCGAAGCCGCCCTTGACCGCGGGTGCCAGGCCCTCGGCGGAGAACCCGGTCGCGAACCCGCCGCCGCCGGTGCCCAGGAACCGCCCGGTCCACCCGCTCAGCGGCAGCCACACCTCGACCCGCACCCGGTCACCGGCGTCGGCGTGGCTGAGCTCCACCGTCACCTCGCACCGCGCCGGAACCCCGGGGATCGGCGGGCGGCCGGGGACTCCGGCCTCGCCGGCGGGGCGCTCGACGCCGGTCACCGAGAGCACTCGCGCTCCGGGCACGGCCGGGGCGGCGATCGCGGAGCAGGGGTTCTTCACGGGCGAGAGCGCGGACAGACCGGTCGCGAGCAGCAAGGTGACCAGGAGCTGGCTGACCGTCTTCATCGCTCTCCAGTGAGCCGGTGAATCTGGGGGAGGAGTCACACAAGGTATGCGAATCGATGCAGAAGGCCAACCAGGATCTTGAAACGGTGATGGGCGGCCGGAGCGGGGTGGGGCGCCGAGCCAGTGTCGGCCGCCGCGCTCGGGGCGGCGGGGCGCCCCGCCGGGGGAGTGTCCGAATTGCTCACTTCAATTCTGCCTGAAGATCGTTCGCAATTCTCGGCGTCCCTTGAAAGTGGCTCGTGCTGCCTTGGGCTGATCCTGTCAGCATGCTTACCGAAATTTCCGGGATATAGGGAGGGGGAATGACTGCGCTTCGTCTTGCCGCCGTTGTCGCCGCGTCGCTTGCCGGCCTGCCGGTCGCGGTCGCCGCTGTGGAGCGCGACTACCCGCGCGGCATGATCCGGGCCGCCGACGCCGCCATGGGGCTGCCCAGGGCGCTGCACTGGAACACCTGCCGCCAGGACCACGTGCCGGACCGGGTCGAGATCCGCGCCGTGTTCCGCTCGACCACCGCGTGCCTGGGGTGGAGCAACCCGCCGCACGACCTCGGCCTGACCTTCCAGGGGTGCGAGGAGCCGGTGACCGTCTCGAAGATCGGCGACTGCTGAGCCGAAACGCCCGTATTACTGATTCGATATCCGGGTGAATCGTTCTCGCGATCCCGTGTCCCCCGAAGAAGGTTCGTGCGTCAGTTCTCCGATCCTGTCACGATTCTTATCGAAACAAGTCAAGAAATCGATCCGTGATATGGGGAGAGAATGACCGCTCTTCGTCTTGCCGTCGTGGCCGCGCTGTCCTTCGCCAGCCTGTCGTTGTCGGTGTCCGCCGAGGCGTCGGCGGACACCGAGCAGGCTCGCGGTGTTCCCTGCGGGATGATCAGGGCACTGGACGCCCCGCAGTACGGCCTGCCCAAGCACCTGCACTGGCACCGGTGCGGTACCGGCACCGAGCGCATCGAGATCCGCGCGGTCTTCCGCACGACGACCTGGTGCGTCGGTCCCGGCGTCCACGACGTCTCCAACGCCTTCCAGGGGCGCCAGGAGCCGGTGGTCGTCGGCGCGATCGGTCGGTGCTGACACACCGGCTGAAATCCTGAGGCGGGTGTGTGAAGGTACGGCCCGTGTCAGAAGAGAGTGACGGGTCGGCGGTCTCCGGCGAGCTGCTGGAGATCGCCGACGCGCTCCTGCCCGGGGTGCCGCTGGACTCCGCGCGGATGGCCGGGGGCTCGATGCACGAGGTCGTCCTGGTGCCCGGGGTGGCTGCCGTCCGGGTCAGCAGGCGCGCGATGCACGCCGAGGCGATGCCCCGCCGGACCGAGGTGCTGCGCCTGATCGCCGCCGCCGATCCGCCCTTCGCCGTTCCCGAGCCGCTGACCCCGGTGACCACCTTCGGCGAGCGAGCGGCCGTCGCCCTGTCGTGGATCGGCGGCAAGCCCTGGCCGGAGGGCCACGGCGATCCCGGGCAGATCGGCCACCTGCTCCGCGCGGTCCGCGAGTGCCCGGTCAGCCCCGAGCTCGAGGCGCTGCTGCACGTGTCACCGACCTACCCGGACGGTCGCGGCTGGGCGCGGGTCCTGGCCGAGGAGGTCATCCCGCGCCTCCCGGCGGACAAGCGCGCCGAGCGCCTGGGCCGACTGGAGGAAGCGCTGGCCATGGAGCCGGTTCCGGACGCGCTCGTGCACGGTGACATCGGCATGGGGAACGTGCACTGGGACGACAACGGCGACCTGGTCGGCGTCCTGGACTGGGACCTCGCGCTCGTCACCGATCCCGCGATCGACGCGGCGCTGATGGCGTGGCACGGCTGGGAGAACGTGCGCGGCGCGGTGGACGAGCGGATGTACCGCCGCGCGCGGGCATGGGACGCGACGATCGGCGCTGGCTACCTCGTGTCGGCGCTGCACACGCGGAACCTGGACCGGGTCGACTCGTTCGTCGAGCACATCGTGGCGGATCTGCACCGGCTCCCCTCACCCGGGACCGGGTGAGGGGAGCCGGTGCGCGCGGGCTCAGATCCCGCAGCTGGAAGCTGACCAGAAGCGGCTGGACCGGTGGTCGACGTGCGTGTGGTCGCCGTGCCCCGGGTAGCCCGGGCCGAGGATGCCGTTGAACCCGTGGTTGCGCGCCTGCTGGGCGAGCTTGCACAGCGAGTGCGGTCCGGAACCGAGGTCGACGCCGTCGCCGTAGAGGTGGCGGCTGTTCGACGCCCCACCGGCGGCGTTGTTGCACGACACGCTGCGGAAGCCGCTGGTGACGCGGATGGAGCTGTCACCGAGGGCGTGCCGCATCGCCTGGAGCTTCCACATGGAGACCAGCGCGTTCGCCTTCGCGGTGGCGGCGGGGACGGCGCCACCTGCCCATGTGGAGTTGCAGCGGTTCAGCTCGGAGTAGGCGAAGTTCACCGGCGTGCAGTCGTCGTCCTGGAGCTGGTAGATCTTGGTGAAGGTCTGGCCGCCCGCGACACCGTCCGCGGGGAGCCCGTACGCCTGTTGGAAGCGGGTGACGGCCGCCTTGGTCGCGGGGCCGAAGTCGCCGTCGAGCCCCAGGACCGCGCCGTGGCCGGGATAGCCGGACACGCGGATCTGGAGCTGCCGGACGTCCTCGCCGTTCATGCCCTGGGACAGCGTTCTGCCCCATGTGTAGCAGCCGTCCGCGTGCGCCGGGGCGGCGGCGACGGCCACCCCGGCACACGCGACGACCAGGGACAGGCACAGTTGGATGATCTTGCGCAGCACGAAGAAACCTCCTGGTGCAGGGGGACAGGAGTTGAGGACGGGAGGGTAACCCGTTGCCGCACAAGGACTTCTAGGCCGTTCAGCTCATTTCGGCCGTGCTCAGCGTTGTTCGGCCTTCCAGATCTGCGGGGCGAGCCGGTTGCAGTGCCACTGCGCGACATCCGCGCCCGGGGCCTGCGACCCCGCGACCACGTCGAGGCACTGGCCGCTGTTGACGTTGGTGAGGGTGTAGTAGCCGTTGCCGACGTTCGAGGCGCGCCAACGCTGTCCGGGAACTCCGTTGCACGTCCACTGGATCACGTCGGCGCCCGCGACCGTGCTCTGCCCGGTGACCTCGACGCAGTGCCCGCTGTTGGCCCCGGTCAGCGTGAACACGCCGGGCGCCACCGAGTCCACCCGGAAGTTCTGCGGGCCGAGGTTGTTGCACGTCCACTGCTGGATGTTGCCGCCGGGCAGTCGCGAGTCGGCGGCGACGTCCAAGCAGTGTCCACTGTGGACGTTGATGAAGCGGTACGTCCTGCCGGGGGCCAGGCCGTCCGCGCCGCCGGTGCCCACGGCCGAACCCGTTGCGTGGTAAGGCTTGCAGACCCCGCCGTCGTAGTCGGTCGCGATCTCCAGCACGCGTTGCCCGTCGCGGGAGGGCAGCAGCGTCGAGCTGTAGTTCGGGCAGTAGTTGTTCGGCGGGTCGGCCACCTGGACCGGGGCCGGGATGGTGAACCAGTTGCCGTGCCCGCCCTCGGTGTTGACCAGCAGCGCCCGCCCGCTCTCCGGCGAGGTGCTGCCGTCCGCCCGGCGCAGCTGCTGCCCGACCGCGATCAGGCGACCTCGCGCGGTCCCGTTGTCGGACCACGAGAAGGTCGGCGCGTGCGCGAGGTAGCCGCCGTCCTGGGTTCGCACCACCGGCCCGATGTCGCGGGCGTCGCCCCAGTTCCACCCGTCCGCCGAGGTCCTGAAGCGCGCGGCGCAGTCGAACTGGCCGGGCACACCGCACACCTCGTAGAGCATGGAGTAGCTGCGGTCGGGCATCCTCCGCACCACGGGCATCCCCGGGCGCTCGCCCTGCACGGCGAGGGCGATGGTGTCGACCGGCGCGCTCCACGTCACGCCGTCGGTGGAGGAGACCCGTGCGAGCAGTTGGCTGTGCTGGCCGCCCCGGGTCTCGTCGGCGTAGTGGCAGACCAGCCGTCCCGACGCGTCCACGGACAGCTCGGGTTCCCACAGGCCGCCGGTGTTCGGGGCGACGCGGCAGGTGGAGAGGTAGGACCAGGTGCGCCCCTGGTCCGGGCTGCGCCACACGCGCAGGGACATCCGCCGATCCGGCGCGTTCTGGCCGACAGAGGCCGCCCAGAGCAGCGTCCCGGCCGGGAGATCACCCACTCGACCCGATAACTCGAACAAACTCCCGCAACACAGGCCGCGACCCTCCGATGCGGCCGGGTCGGCAATGTTGCCGATCTGGGTGAAACTTCCACCGTCGTCGGTACTGCGGTAGATCGCCGCTATTCCGCGGTTGCCCTCGAAAGTCACGACGCTGGCGACGACCACGCCGTTGGACAAGCGCAGGACACGCGGATACAGGCCCGTTCCCTCGCGCAGCGGCGTTCCGGTCGCCGCAACCGCCGGGAGGGTGAGGTTGGTGAGGGAGAGAAGCAGGACGAGGAACAGCAGAATGCTTTGCGAGAACACCGATCGTTGCAGGGACAACGAAACCTCCACGTCGAGGCGGCGTCACGGGCGCGCTCGCGCGCGCGGGAACCACCAGCGTGGCGGTGCGACCGGCTCCGCTACAAGACGTTCGAGCGAGGAATTGCGAAATGCATTCTGTTCCGGTCGGTCGGCGCATCAGATTCTTGAGACGCTAGTTCTTCCATTCCTTCGGGGGAGTTCGGGGGAAGTGGAGCACTCCGCTATGCTCCGCCCACTCGCGTGATCAACTCGCTCTGGCCGCGTGTTCGTTTCCAAGCCAGGAGTTCCCCGATGTCCCAGAAGGTGTCCCAGAACAGGGCGCACGGCAGCCGTGGACGGGTCGCGGTCGCGCTCGCGGCCAACCGGCTCGGCGTGCCGTCGGTGATCTTCTTCGCCATGTCGGCGGCGGCCCCGCTGACCGCGGTCACCATGGTGATCACCTCGGGCTACTCGGTCACCGGTCTGATCGGCATCCCGGTCGCCTTCGTCGTCGCGGGCGGGCTG
Source organism: Allokutzneria sp. NRRL B-24872 (assembly GCF_002155965.1). Taxonomy (GTDB): domain Bacteria; phylum Actinomycetota; class Actinomycetes; order Mycobacteriales; family Pseudonocardiaceae; genus Allokutzneria. Next base: position 30,735 of record NZ_MUMH01000020.1, on the reverse strand, counting down.
CTCGCGCTGTTCTCCGTCGGCTACGTGACGATGGCGCCGTACGTGGTGAACGCGGGCGCCTTCTCCGCCTACGTCAGCAGGGGACTGACCCGGCCGCTCGGGGTCTCCGCGGCGCTGGTGGCGCTGATCGCGTACACGGTGATCCAGATCGGGGTCTACGGCGCCATCGGGGACGCCGGCGCCGCGCTGTTCCGCGACTGGGGCGTCGACCTGCCGTGGTGGCTCATCGCGTTGGTGGGGTGCGCCCTCGTCGCCTTCCTCGGCCTGCAGCACGTCGACTTCAACAGCAAGATCCTCGCGGTGCTGCTGGTCGCCGAGATCCTGGTGATCGTCGTCTACAGCATCGGCAACCTGACCCACCCCGCGGGCGGCGTGGTCACCGTCGACGCGCTGAACCCGGAAACGCTGTTCTCGCCAGGGGTCGGCGCGGTGCTCGCGGTGGCGATCACCGCCTTCGTCGGCTTCGAGAGCTCGGTGGTGTTCAGCGAGGAGGCCAGGCGGCCCGGCAAGACGGTGCGCATGGCCACCTTCACCTCGCTCGGCGTGCTCGTCGGGCTCTACACGCTGGCCTCGTGGGCGATGAGCGTGGCCACCGGCCCCGAGCACATCGGCAGGGCCTCGCAGACCGAGAGCACCAACCTGATCTACAGCCTGGCCGCCAGCAGCCTCGGCACAAGCTTCGCGATGATCGGGCGCGCGCTCTACGTCACCGGCGCGCTGGCCACGCTGATCGCCTTCCACAACCTCGCCGCCCGCTACACCTTCGCGCTCGGCCGGGAACGCGTGCTGCCCGCCGTGCTCGGCCGGACCTCGCTGCGCACCGGGGCGCCGAAGAACAGCTCGCTGATCCAGAGCGCGCTGGCGTTCGCGGTGATCGTGGTCTACGCGCTCTTCGACCTCGACCCGGTGATCAACCTGTTCTACTGGTGGTGCACGTCAGGCTCGCTCGGCGTGATGCTGCTGATCACCGCGACCTCCTTCGCCGTCATCGGCTTCTTCGTCAAGCGCCCCACCGCCGAGTCCGCGTGGCGCCGGGTCATCGCCCCCGTGCTCGCCGCGATCGGCATGTGCGTGGCGATGGTGTTGGTGCTGGCCAACTTCGACAAGCTGCTCGGCGTCGACGCGGACTCACCGCTGGCGTGGGGCATCCCCACCACCTACCTGGTGATCGCCGTGGTCGGCTTCGCGTGGGGCCTGTGGCTGCGCGGCGCGTGGCCGGAGGTCTACGCCACCATCGGCATGGGCTCCAAGAGCGCCATCGCCCGCGACCGCGTCGTCGACAACGCTACCCGCCCCCAGTAGCCGACAACCCGTTTCGTACTCCACTCGGGAAAGAGAGCGCTCCCAAATCCCGCTACCGGTACGAAACGGGAAGGGTTTAGACCACTGCGGGGCGCGTTGAGCGGGCGGATCAGGTGGGGCGGGGGAGGCGTTCGGCCACGGGGAGGATGCCGAAGGGCTTGTGCGGCAACGTCTGGTACCAGTAGGCGACCGAGGACAGGTCGTCGGAGCGCTTGTTGGCGTGGCCGTGCTCGATGGTCACGCGGATGGACTGGGTGAAGGTCACCGGGTCCTCGACGTGGAAGCGGTACATCGAGATCTGCCCGCTCCAGTTCGGCCCGCCGGGCAGCGTCAGCCCGTGGTAGGGCGCGGAGTAGGACTGCGTCGGGCACCACGCGGTGTTGAAGTAGTCCTCGGTCCCGGTGCCGTGCAACGACGGCGGGAACGGCTCACCGTCGATGAAGATCATGTCATCGCCCTCGCCGTACCAGTTCCACTGCTCGGTCTCGCGGAGGTTGTGCACATTGAGCACGCAGCCGACGTAGTGCCCGTGCCCGGTCGCGTCGAGCACGACGTAGTTGCCGGCGCCGTCGGTGTTGGTGCCGCCGAAGAGGAACTCCTCGTTGGACTGCTCGCCCTGCTCGACGCCGTCGGTGGGGTTGACCCGGTTCCACTGCGCGTGGAAGTAGCCGAGGTCGTCCTCGATGGAGTCGAAGAGCTCGTAGTCGACGTAGAAGTAGAAGTACACCGGCGCGCTGGACATCTCGCTGATCAGTTCGAGCTTGGCGCGGCGCCGGAAGGGCATGTGGAACCAGCAGTTGAAGCCCTTGCCGTCCTCCGGGCTCATCTGCAGCGGCGCCGACACGAAGTTGCCGGTCCTGCCGTGCCCCATGCCGAAGAAGTCGCCGAGCGGCACCAGCACGCTGGGGTCGGCGCTGTCCTCCCAGGTGATCTTGAGCAGCAGCCTGCGCAGGAAGTCGGGCTCCTGCTCGGCATCGCCCGGCAGCGCCACCGTGCACCAGATGTGGGTGATGGAGCCGCTGCCCTCGATGTCGGCGAGCACCGCGGTCTGCCCCGGCTGGATCGTGAGCCGGTCGTCGTTGCCGCCGCTGCGGTCCCAGCTCGACGCCCTGCGCCTGCGCGAGGACCGCAGGCGGGCGAGATCGCGCAGACTGCTCCCGTGGTTGCCGTAGGACATCGTGCCGCCTCCCGACCGAGAAAACGATCTCTGGGAACCTAGGCGCCCGTTCGGCGGCACGTCAATCCGCCGATCAGTGCCTCAGTGAGTCCACTGTGGACGGTCGAGAAGCATGGAGAACCCGGTCACGGATTGAGATCGCTTCGGGACCCCTCCCGTCCCGGGTGGCCAGAATGGGTGAACCCTGCCCTGACCGCCCTTGAAGGGACCCCGATGGACGAGCCGACCCAGGTCGAGCCCGAGGACCGGACGCCCGAGCCCGAGCCCGGAGTCGGACCGCTCGGCGCCGCGCTGGGCAACGCGTCCCTGTTCGGCGCGGGCTACCTCGCGCTCGGCAAGCGCCGCCTCGCCCTGATCACGAGCCTGGTCACCGTCGTGCTCGTCGCCCTGCTCGCCACGGTGGTGCGCGAGTGGTGGTTCGACGTGGTCGTGCTGCTGTGGTGGGCCGCCATGATCTGGCACGGCTGGTTCCTCGCGGGCGGGCGCCGGGCGAAGCGCTGGCGCTGGGCGGTGCTGCTCGCCTTCACACTGCCCGTGGTGGTCGTCGTCGGCCTGCTGCGCTTCGACCTGCACCGGATCGACGTCGCGCTGGCCGACGCCCGCGCACAGGGCGACTGCGCGCGAGCGGTGGATTCCGTTGAGCAGCTGTGGTTCGGCCACCGCGTCGTGGACCTGACGACGACCTACCGAGGCGAGGTGACCCGCGAAGCGTGCAAGCTCGTGGGCGCGGCCAAGGGCAAGCTCGCGACGGCGCTGACCGGGCGCACGGACGCGCTGAAGGAGGGCTTCGACGGCCTCGCGCAGGTGCTGCTCCAGTTCCGCGGCCACGAGAAGATGGCCGAGGTCGTGCTGGACGGCTTCCTCGCCGGGCTGCCCGCGAAGAACCCGTGCCACACAGCCGTGGTGACCGACTGGCTCCGCGAGCGCAAGCCGACGGGGATCGCGCTGGACCGAGCGTCGGACGTGGTCGGCAGAACGGCGCCCGCGGCGCTGCTCGGGTGCGGCGACGACCTGATGAGGGTCAAGAACTGGCAGCAGGCCCGGCAGCGCTACCAGCAGCTGATCGACCAGTACCCGGGGCACGAACTGATCGCCAAGGCGCAGGAGGGCGTCAAGCAGGCGACCCTCGCGCTGGAGCTGGCGAACGTGCGGGACCTGCTGCGCGGCTCGGCCGGTTCGCAGCCCGCGTACTGCTCGCGGCCCGCGCAGTACAGCGGCGCCGCGCCCTACGGCAAGGGCACCAACCGCTCGCTGATCTACGGCAACAGCGAGTACGCGAACAAGCTCCCCGGCGAGTGGAAGGCGAACGACCCCACCGACGCCGTGCTGGTGGTCTGCGCGGGCACGACGGAGTTCGGCGCGGCCATGCGGACCTGCCCGTACGAGAGCAAGATCAGCCCGACCTTCCCGGTCCAGGTGACCTTCCACAAGATCGCCATCCCGGTGAAGGCCTACGAGCTGCGCACCGGGAAGCTGGTCACCGACACCAAGATCGAGATCGACGGCTCGACCTGTCCGAAGGTGCTCAACTACTCCCGGCCGCGCCTGCTCGCCGACATCGGGCCGCCCTCGCAGGTGCACGTGATCACCACCGACGACAAGGTGCACGCGGCGTTCGGCTCGTTCATCAACCAGTAGCGGTCATCGACCAGGAGCGGATCAGACCCCGGTCGCGCCGTCCACCCGCTCGCGCAGGAGGTCGGCGTGGCCGCAGTGCCTGGCGTACTCGGCGATCATGTGCGTGTAGATCCAGCGCAGGCTGAACTCCGCGCCGCCGAAGGTTCCAGTCTCGCCCAGCTCCCGGCCCGCGCAGTTCGCCCGCGCGGCGGCCACCTCCGCCTCCCAGGTGGCGCGGGCGGTGGCGGAGGTGGCGTCCTCGGCGAGCTCGAACCCGCCGTCGTGACCGTTGGCCTCCCCGGTCCTGGGGTGGATCGGCGGCGCGTCCTCCCCGGCCAGCACGCGGCGGAACCAGTTGCGCTCGACCTCGGCCAGGTGCTGGAGCAGACCGAGCAGGGTGAGCGAGGACGGCGGCGCGGAGGCGGTGCGCAGCTGCTGCTCGGTCAGCCCCTCGCACTTCAAGACCAGGGTGGCGCGGTAGAAGTCGAGCCAGTTCTCCAGCGTCGTGCGCTCATCGGCGTTCGGGTTCGGAATCGGGCGTTCGGGCGTGGTCACCCCGACATGATGCGTGCAGCCGGACGCAGCAGTGCCCCGGGGTCGGCTCCAGGCGCGCGCTGACGTCCTCGGCGGCCAGGCCTTCGAGCAGCCCGTCCAGCAGGCGCAGCGTCATCCCGCACACCATGGCCGCGTGCCGCTCGGCGAGGCTGTGGAACGGGCAGTTGCCGAGCGAGGTCACCGCGCCCGAGGTCCTCGGTTCGAAGCCGTGCCGCTCCAGCATTTCGTCCACAGTGGACGATCCGGCGGACTCGCGGCCCCACCGCGCGCCGAGCGCGTGGGCGTGCCGGTCGAGCACGGCGCGCGGGGCCTCCCCGGTCTCCTGCGCCTCGGCGACCGCGTCGGCGAGCAACCGCGCGGCCAGCTCGTACTGGCGCTCGGGCAGGGACACCGCGATGTGCCGGGGGCAGCGGCGGTAGAGCTTCGCCGGACGTCCGGCGCCCGGTCCGGAGCGGCCGGTGCGGCGCTCGTAGACCACCTCCAGCAACCCCTCCGCCGCGAGCTTGTCGAGGTGGAACGCGGCGGTCGTCCTCGGCAGCTGCACCGCGTCGGCGGCCTCGTCCCGGCCGACCGGGGCGCTCTGCCGTGCGACGAACTCGTAGAGCCGCCGCCGGGTCGGCTCGTCAAGTGCGGCGATGGCGGAGAGGTGGGACATCCTTCTAATGTTAGCGTGAGTTGGCGATAGAAGGAGGAGCCCATGACCGCTCAGCTGCGCGTGGTGCACGGCCGCACCGGTGTCGACGTCGAAGCCGCGCGGCGCGCGGTCACCGACCTGCTCGTCGCGTTAGGCCGCGATCCGGACTCGGAGCACTTGGCCGACACACCGAGACGGGTCGCGCACGCCTACTCCGAACTGCTCACCCCGCGCGAGTTCGACCTGACCACCTTCCCCAACGAGGAGGGCTACGACGAGCTCGTGCTGGCCAGGTCGATCCCCGTGCACTCGTTGTGCGAGCACCACCTGCTGCCCTTCCACGGCGTCGCCCACGTCGGCTACCTGCCCGGCGAGCGCATCCTCGGCCTGTCCAAGCTCGCGCGCGTGGTCGAGCTGTTCGCCCGCGACCTCCAGGTGCAGGAGCGCCTGACCAAGCAGGTCGCCGACTGGCTGCGCGACCACCTGGCGCCCAAGGGTGTCGGCGTGGTGATCGAGGCCGAGCACATGTGCATGTCGATGCGCGGGGTCCGCGCCGCCGGCTCGCGGACCGTGACCTCCGCGCTTCAGGGAGCCCTGCGCGAGGACCCGCGCTCCCGCCAGGAGTTCTTCGCGCTCGCCGGGGTCAGCTGAGCTCAGCGCGCCGATGCCGCAGCACGCCGCCGACCCGGAACACCACGGCGAGGACCGTGGCGATCAGCGCGACGCCGTGCGACCCACCGCGGTTGCGCACCGCGCTCGCTGGAGCCGGTTCTCCGGGGCGCAGCGGGTCGTGGACGATCTCCAGGCGCTGACCTGGTTCGGCGAGACGGGAGGGCCAGCTCAGCAGGTCGACCGGCACCCCGTCGCAGCGCAGGCGGTGGTCGTGGACGGTCGTGGTACTGATCGAGACCGAGCCGTCCGACCCCGTGTGCGACCGCGTCTCGTCCCGCTCCTCGACACCGACGACCACGCAGCTGGCGTGGACACCTCGTGCGCGCGCGGCGTCGTCGTCGACGCCGGAGATGGTCGTCGCGACCGCGAGCAGCGACGCGATCACCCCGGCGAACAGCCAACCCGCCTCGGCCGACAGCAGGACGCCCGCCAGGACGAGCGCGTAGACGAGCACAACGGAGACGGTTGTGCCGGCTCCGTGCGCCAGCCACAGAACGAGCGGCGGGTGACCGATCGCGGCCACGAGGTTGACGACGAGTCCACGCTTCACCTGACCAGGATGGCCCCTCGGCGGGGGAGCGGTCCCGATCGGTGGTCACCCAGGACGGGTGTTCGCCGGGCGTCCGCCGCCCCTCGCGTGTGAGCCTGTGCTCATGCGTGCCACGGCTCTGGCCATGCTCATGGTCACGGCGCTCACCCCAGCGCCGACCGCTCCGGTTTCCGCTTGCACCCCAACGGATTCCATCGCTCTGACGCACCACCACTCACCGGACGGGAGATCGCGGATCGGCCTGCGGCTGTGCGTGCGCGTCGACGGCGCCGTGCTGCGCGCCAGCACGGTGCTGACCGCGGAGTACCTCGACGGCTCCGGCTGGCACTTCGAGCAGCCCGCGCGGGTGGCGTTCATGAGCGCGCAGGTCGACGGGCAGACCACCGTGGTGGAGCGCGGGTCGGGGCACCAGTGGTCGTTCTCGTGGAACAACGTCGTCACCGAGGCGCGCAACGGTCCCGTCGAGGTGGACTCCACGCCCGGCGGCGTCAGCGTCCGCCCGCGCGAGAGCTACACCGTGCGGTGGGACATCGTGCACAAGATCGGCGGTTTCTGGCGCGAGCGCGAAGCTCCCGCGCAGAGCTACCAGGTCTGGGTTCCGCGCTACGGCGAGGAAGGGCCGTCGATCACCGTCGTCACGACCTGAGTGCACGCGAGCTGGACGAAGCGCGCGATCCACGGCGCGGTCGAGCCCGAGGGCCACGCGATCACCGTCGTGTAAGGGCTCGCGTCGAGCACGGGCCGGTAGACGATGTCCGGGCGCGGTGTGTGCTCGGCGAGCGAGCGGGGGATGAGCGCGACGGTCTGGCCGAGCGCCACGTTCTCCAGCAGCTGCGAGTTGTCGTGGATCTCCGGGCCGCCCGTCGGCAGGTCGTGGTCGCGGCCCGCCCAGTACACGCGGTCGGCGTGCGAGGCTTCTGGCCACTGCGACATCGGCTGGCCGATGAGGTCCTTGCAGCGCAACGACTCCCGGTCGGCCAGCTCGTGCCCGACCGGCAGCGCGGCCACCCTCGGCTCGCTCGCCAGGTGCTCGGTGTCGAAGCCCGAGTGGTCGGCGGGGGAGCCGATGAGGGCCAGGTCCGCGCGCCCGTCGCGGAGCATCGCCGTCTGCTCGCCGTAGCCGCTCACCACGATCTCGACCGCTTGCGCGCCAGGCACTTCCGCGTACGCGCGAACGACGCGGCGAAGCAGTTCCGTCGCTACTCCGGCCTTCGCGGTCACCACCACCGACGGCGTCGTCTGACCCGCGCGGCGCGTCCTGTGCACGGCCGCCGACACCGCGTCGAACACCCGCCCGGTCTCCGCGAGCAGTGCGTGCCCCGCCGGAGTGAGCGCGACCTGGCGGGTGTCGCGGACGAACAGCTGCACGCCCACGCGGCGTTCGAGCTGGCGGATCGCCCGAGACAACGGCGGTTGGGCGATACCGAGCCGCAGCGCCGCCCTGGAGAAGTTCAGCTCGTCGGCGACCGCGCGGAAGTACCGCAGCTCCCGCACCTCCACATCCGTCATACCTCCAGGGTATAAGCAAGGACCGAAGTGGTCTTTCCCCGGAGCGCCCCGCCGCTGGTGGAGTGAGCGCATGAGCGGAGAAGTCGCGCTGGTGACCGGCGCCAACAAGGGGATCGGCAAGGAGATCGCGCGCGGTCTCGCGGCCGAGGGAATGACCGTCTACCTGGGGGCGCGCGACCTCGAACTGGGGCAACGCGCCGCCGACGAGCTGACCGGCGACGTCAGAGCGCTCCGGCTCGACGTGACCGATCAGTCCGAAGTGGACAGTGCGGTCGCGGTGATCGAGGCGGAGTGCGGGCGGCTCGACGTGCTCGTCAACAACGCGGGCGTGGCCGTCGAATGGGGCGTCTCGGTGCCCGACCTCGGCCCGGAACTCCTGCGCGAGGCGTACGAGGTCAACGTCTTCGGCGTCGTCACCGTGACGCGGGCGTGCGTTCCGCTGCTGCGGCGCGCGCCCACAGGACGCGTGGTCAACATGTCCAGCCCGCTGGGCTCGTTTCACTTGCTCAGCGATCCCGGCAACCCGATCGCTTCGCGCGGCATGCTCGCCTACAGCTCGTCGAAGGCCGCGCTGAACTCGATCACCCTGCTCTACGCGAACGCGTTGCGGCAGGACGGAATCCTGGTGAACGCGGCCAACCCCGGCCTCGTCGCGACCGACCTCAACACCGCGTCCCCGTTCCCCCGTGGCGAGCGGACCCCCGTCGACGGCGCCGTCGCACCGCTGCGGCTCGCGCTGCTCGGCGCGGACGGTCCCACCGGCGAGTTCTGGGGCGACGACGCCGTCGTCCCGTGGTGACCCCTGTCGAAGGACTGCGCATGAGCGAAGCGAACAAGAAGGCTGTCCAGGACTTCCTCAACCTGGCGTTCAACGAGAAGCGCCCCGAGGAGGCCGCTGCCGTCCACCTGCACCCCGACTACGTCCAGCACAACCCGCACGCACCCTCCGGGGCCACCGCCTCCGGTCGCTTCCTTCGTGATTTCGTCGACCAGTTCCCCTTGTTGCGCCTGGCCTTCAAGCGCGTGCTCGCTGACGGGGACTACGTGATCGTGCACGGCCACATGCGCTTGACGCCGGAGAGCAGGGGCTCGGCGATCGTGGACATCGTGCGCTTCGAGGGTGACCGGATCATTGAGCACTGGGACGTCGTGCAGGACATCCCCGAGCACTCCGCCAACGACAACACCATGTTCTAGGGGGTGGTGCGGAGGGCTGTTGAGGCGCGGACGACGAGTTCGGGAGAGAAGACGACCTGGCGGTGCTCGTGGCCCTCGGCGGAGTCCGCGGCCTCGGTCAGCAACAGCTCCGCCGCCGTGCGCCCGAGCAGGTGGCGGGGCTGGCTGACGGAGGTCAGCGGAACAGCGGCGGCTCCGGCGAACTCGATGTCGTCGTAGCCCACGATCGCCAGGTCGCCCGGCACGTCGAGGCCGAGCCGCACCATGCGCTGCAACAGCCCGAGCGCGAGCAGGTCGTTGGCGCAGAACGCGGCGGTGGGGCGGCGCGAGCCGGGGAGCCCGGCCAGGCGCTCGCCGGCACGGCGGCCCTCGGCGACGTTGAGCGCGGCGGTCTCCAGCACGACCAGCTCGGCGCCGGGGACCGCGGCGACGGCCTTGCGCGCGCCGGTCAGGCGGTCGGCGGCCTGGCCGATGGTGAGCGGGCCGCCGATGTAGGCGATCTTGCGGTGGCCCGCCTCCAGCAGGTGCGTCGCGGCCAGCTCCCCGCCAGCGACGTCGTCCACGGTCACCGAGCAGAAGTCCGGGCCCGCGTCGCGGTCGACCACCACGACCGGGATGCCGCGCCCGCGCACCCGGTCGAGCCGGTCGGTGGCGTTGTCGGTCGGGGTGATCAGGATGCCCTCGACCCGTTGCTGCTCAAGCATGTCGAGGTAGAAGTCCTGCCGTCCGCCGTCCTCGCGGCTGTTGCACAGGAACACCGCGAGCCCGGCGGCCTCGGCGGCGTCCTGCACGCCCTCTGCCACGTCGGTGAAGAACGGGTTGCCGGAATCCAGTGCCACGTAGGCCAGCGTCCTGCTGTGCCCGGAGCGCAGTTGGCGCGCGGTCTCGTTGCGGACGAAGCCGAGCTGCTCGATGGCGGCGCGCACGCGGTCGCGGGTCTGCACACTGACCCGGTCCGGCTTGTTGAGGACGTTGGACACGGTGCCGAGCGACACCCCGGCGCGCGCCGCGACGTCCTTCATGCTCGGTGCTCCCGGACCCGCCACGCCGCCCCCTGACTCGAACCCCTGAACCGTGCGGACCAGCCGATGTTTGACGGTCGCGCTCGGCCATCGTACCGTCACACCCACGATTTGAAACGTTCCAACGCGCCGGAGGCGAGTTCATGGCTGAACCGAGTGCCGTCCGCTTCGAGCACCTCCCGCGCCGTGGCCCCGTGGTCGTCGGCACCCCCGAACCCCGGTTGAGCTGGCAGGGGAGCGCGACTGAGCTGGAGCTGACCGACTCCTCCGGTCAGGTCAGCCGCCACCGCCTCGACGGCGCCGAGCGGGTGCTGGTGCCGTGGCCGTTCCCGCCACTGGGCTCGCGCTTCCGGGGCAGCCTGCGCGTGGACGGCGGCGAGCCGGTCGAGTTCGAGACTCCCTTGCTGAGCCCTTCGGATTGGTCGGCGCGGTTCGTCTCGCCCAGCGCGATCGGCCGGGTCGGCGACCCCGCTCCACTGGTCAGCGGCCGGATTTCCTTGCCCGGCAAGGCAGTTCGTGCGCGCCTGCACATGACCTCGCTCGGCGTGCACGTTGCCTCGATCAACGGATCGCGCGTCGGTGACATCCAGCTCGACCCGGGCTGGACCTCCTACGGGCACCGCCTCCGCTACCGCACGCACGATGTGACGTCGCTGTTGTCCAGCGGGGACAACGACATCGAGGTGCTGCTCGGCAACGGGTGGTATCGCGGTCGGCTCGGGTGGCAGGGCGAGCGCGCCCACTACGGCGATCGGCTGGCCCTGCTCGCTCAGCTCGAAGTCACGTGCGAAGACGGCTCGGAGCACGTCTTCGGCAGCGACGCCACGTGGACCGCGCGGTCGAGCCACGTCACCGCCGACGACCTCTACGACGGTCAAACAACGGATCTGCGCGCGCCAGAGTCCACTGTGGACACCGTGGACGTGCTCGACTTCGACCTGAGCCGCCTCGAAGTGCCGCTCGGGCCGCCGGTGCGCGCCGTGGCAACGGTTCCCGCCGTCTCGGTCACCAGATCGCCTTCAGGCAAGCTCCTCGTGGACTTCGGCGAGAACCTTGTCGGCTGGGTTCGGCTTCACGTCCGCGCGGGGACTACGCGGGTCACCGTGCGGCACGCCGAAGTGCTCGAACACGGCGAACTCGGTACCAGGCCGCTGCGCTCCGCTCTGGCCACCGACCACTATCTCCTGCCGGGCGACACGGACGCGGTGTGCGAGCCGTCGCTGACCTTCCACGGCTTCCGCTACGCCGAGGTCGACGGCGTGGACTCGCTCGACGCCGCTGATCTCGAAGCCGTTGTGCTGTCGTCGGATCTGCCCGCCACGGGATGGTTCAGCTGCTCGGAGCCCGATCTTGAGGCGTTGCACGACAACGTTCGCCGGGCGATGCGCGGCAACTTCCTCGATGTGCCAACGGATTGCCCGCAGCGCGATGAGCGGCTCGGGTGGACTGGTGACATCCAGGTCTTCGGCCCGACCGCGTCCTTCCTTGCCGACAGCGCTGGTTTCCTCACCTCTTGGCTGCGCGACCTCGCGGCTGACCAGTACGACAACGGTTGTGTTCCCTTCGTGATCCCTGACGTGCTGCGCGAGCACGCGCCGAGCGCCGCTGCGTGGGGTGACGCCGCAACGGTCGTGCCGTGGACGCTGTACGAGCGCTACGGCGACGTCCGCGTGCTCGCCGACCAGTTCGCCAGCATGCGCGCGTGGGTCGACCGCCAGGCCGCGCTCGCCGGTCCGGGCTTCATCTGGTCCGGCGGTTTCCAGTTCGGTGACTGGCTCGACCCGGCCGCTCCGCCGGAGAACCCGTTCGCCGCGAAGACCGATCACGACATCGTGGCGACAGCGCACTTCGCGTACTCGGCATCGATTGTTGCGCGAGCGGCTGAAGTCCTTGGCCGCCAGGACGAAGCGCATTCGTACGGCTCTCTGGCGGCTGCGGTCCGAGCAGCCTTCGCCGACGCCTACGTGACCCCGTCCGGTCGGATGGTCAGCGACGCGCCCACCGCGTACGCGATGGGGCTGGTCTGGGATCTCCTGCCCACCGCGGAGCAGCGCGCCGGAGCGGGCGCTCGGCTGGCAGATCTCGTGCGCGCCAACGGTTTCCGCATCGCGACGGGCTTCGTCGGAACGCCGATCATCGCTGACGCGCTGTGCCTGGCAGGGCAACCCCAGGTGGCGTACCGGCTCCTGCTGGAGCGCGGCTGCCCGTCGTGGCTGTACCCGGTCACGATGGGGGCGACCACGATCTGGGAGCGGTGGGACAGCATGCTCCCGGACGGCACGATCAACCCCGGCGAGATGACCTCCTTCAACCACTACGCGCTCGGCGCCGTCGCCGACTGGTTGCACCGGACGGTCGCCGGTCTCGCCCCCGGCTCGCCCGGGTACCGATCACTGCTGGTGCGCCCGCTGCTCGGCGGCGGTCTAACCCACGCCTCAGCTCAGCACGAGACGCCCTACGGCCGCGCTTCCGTTGCGTGGCAACGAGAAAGTGGCACGTTTACGTTGGAGGTCGAAGTTCCCGACGGCGCGACCGCGACCGTCCACGTCCCGGGCTCGGCGACATCGGAGGGGGTCGGCCCTGGACCCCACCGCTGGCAGGTTCCCGATCCTGTTGTGCCGCACAGCATTCGGACCGTCCGCGACGCCGTTGACGACCCCAGGGTGTGGGCCGCACTCGTGGACACCGCCGTGGACCTCAAGGTCGTCGCCGACGCTCCCGCGTTGGGGCGGGCGCTGTCCCGCGACTTCGACCGCCCCGCCGAGGACCTGCCGAAGATCCTCGTGTCCACCCTCGAACACACCAACGGCCAGGAACTCGCCCAGCGCTTGGCCGAGGCTCTACGGTAGGCCGAGGGCGCGCAGTGCTCCGGGTTGTACGTCGGTTCCTCGGAGGTCTTCGACGAGTCGCAGCGCGCGGTCGGCGATGACGAGTTCGCGGGGAGTGTGTGGGACGTCGTCGCCGAGGCGGCGCAGGTAGTCCGCGATGTGCAGCCACGAGTAGAAGACGGTTCCTTCAGTTTCCAACGGCTCCGGAAACCGTTCGTCCTCTTGAGATAGTTGCACCAGGGATTCGTAGTCGCGATCGCAGCGCTGCGCCGCGTCGCCGAGGGTGACGGTGTCCTTGTGCGCGGCGCCCACCGCGCGCAGGCCCGGGATGAGCCGGACGTTGCGGGCAGTTTGAGCTACGGCATCCAACAACGTCGGAGCTTCGACGTCGCACCACAGCTGTATCAAGTCGGCAGGGTCGCTTCGGACCGGGTACTGCTCTGGCTTCGCTGGGCCGAGCATGTAGGACACCGATCCGTCGCCGAAGGCGTCACAGTGGTCGAACGCGTCGGCCTGCTCGGGAGTGAGGGGCTGATTGACAAGCAGAGTGAAGCTCCACTCGGGCATCAGGTGCGCTTCCTTCAATGCTGATGGCTACGAACGAACTCGTTGATGCGCTTGGCTTGGTCACCCGGGTTCTTGGGTGTGCAGTGCACCGTAATGTTCTTCCCGCACGTACAGCAGATCACCCAGCCCCAGCGGTGACCGTTCCTGCTCGGCGTCACGTCGCACCCGAGCTTCTTGGCTCGTGCCAGGGCGGCAGCGACCTCCGCGCTTTGATGGCGCCCCTGCGAGATCAGGCCCCATCGTTTCAGCTTCATCACTCTAGGTAATCGTCCTCGTGTTCGGGTGGTTGGCGCGGATGCCTTGTGCGGCAAGGGTTGTGGTGCGTTCGATCCGGCGTTGCCTGGTCTCGGGCTTCTTCGCGCCCGCGATCCACTCCAGGATCAGCCGCGTGGACGACGGCGGGAACGTCGCGAAGTTCGCCTCCGCCGTCTTGTCGGCCGCAAGTGCGCGCTGGAGGTCCTCCGGGAAGCTGGCGGTCAGCTCCCAGGTCCCCTTGGCGCGGGCCAGGTCGATGACGGCCTGCCCGCGCTCGGTCATCAGGCCCTGCTCGACCATCCTCGCCGCGCGTTCCCGGTTCACCGCGCTCCACGTGCTGCGCGGGCCTCGCGGGGTGAATCGGAGCCGGGAACTGTCCTTGTCGTGCTTGCGGTGCAGCCCGTCGATCCAGCCGAAGCACAACGCCTGCTCGATCGCCTCGTGGTAGCGCACGCTCGGCGTCGCGCTGCCCTTGTGGTGGATGATCAGCCAAATCTCCTTGCTGGAGGCGCAGTTCCGCTCCAACCACGCGCGCCACTCAGCAGGTGTGCTCGCGGAGACGGCGCTCATGACCGCTGCTCCAGCACGGAGAGGTAGTGCACGTTGACCATCACGCCGAGCACGTTGCCGAAGGGGTCGGTGACCGAGGCGGTGACGAAGCCGGGGCCGTGCTCGGTCGGCTTCTGGTGCTCGGTGGCGCCCATCGACAGCAGCCGCGCGAACGCGCCCTCGACGTCGTCGACGCACCAGTAGGTCATCGAGCCGACCACGCCCGCGGCCCACCCGGGCGGAGCGAAGCGGCGGTCGAGCAGGCCCAGTTCGTGCTGGTAGTCGCCGATGCGGAACTCGACGTAGGCGGGGCGGCCGGCGACCTCGCGGGAGAAGTAGGGGGCGACGCCGAGCACGTCGGAGTACCAGGCAACGGCGGCCGGGACGTCGTCGGCGAACAGGTTCACGGTGGTCAGTCCTCGCAACATGAGACCCATCCTCTGGCTTAAAGTGCTCACCAACTGAGCACTTTTATCGGGGAGTTCTGATGCGAGCTGATCGCCTGGTCGCGGCACTGCTGCTGATGCAGTCGCGGGGCCGCGTCACCGCCGCCGACCTCGCGCGGGAGCTGGAGGTCTCCGTCGCCACCGCCCGCCGAGACCTGGAAGCCCTCTCTGCCGCGGGCATTCCCGTCTACCCGCAGCCCGGGCGCGGGGGCGGCTGGTCGCTCGTCGGCGGCGCCCGCACCGATCTCTCCGGGCTGTCGGCCGCCGAGGCGCAGGCCCTGTTCCTGTTGGTGGGCCCGGCCGCCGCCGTGTCGGGGGAGGCCAAGGCCGCGCTGCGCAAGCTGGTTCGCGCACTGCCGCGGACCTTCCGCGCCGAGGCCGAGGCCGCCGCGAGCGCGACCATGATCGACCCGACGCGGTGGGGCGAGCGGGATCGGCCGCGCTCACCGCTGGTCGAGCTGTTGCAGACCGCCGTGGTCCGCAGGCTCAAGGTCCGCCTGACCTACCGCGACCGCGGCGAGCGCCTGATCGATCCGTGGGGCCTGGTCGACAAGGACGATGTCTGGTACCTCATCGCCGGAACGGAGCGCGGTCAGCGAACGTTTCGAGTTGATCGCATCATCGCCGCCGATCCCACCGACGAGCCTGCGGAGCGCCCCGACGACTTCACGCTCGCGGAGGCCTGGGAAACCGTTGTGGGACAGGTGGAACAGAAGCGCTCGCGCACCTGGGCCTCGGTGCTCGTCGAGTCGCGGTTCCTGTGGGTGCTCCAGGACCACTTCGGCCGCCACTGCGAGATCGAGGCCGAGTTGGCAGACGGCCGCACCCGGGTTCGGCTCGCCGCGCCCACGCCGAGGGACCTCGCCCGCAACCTCGCGGGCTGGGGCTCGATGATCGAGGTGCTGGACCCGCCGTCCGTCCGCGCCGAGCTGGGCCGGATCGGCGCGGAGCTGACCTCGCGCTATGGCGGCGGCGGCCAGGAAGTGCAGTGACCTGTCTCGCTCGGCGCACACTGTAAACCGGTAATCGATCCCGGTCGTGAACCGGCTCGGAAATGTCCTCGTAGTGGTCTTGGTGACACTTGTCGTCAGGAGCTGCGTTGCGGTGGCAAGTCCCCAACACGGCGATCGGACCCGGGAATGCACCCAGCTTCCCGGTGTTGCGGGAGGGAGCCCGCCGGGCGGTGGGAATCGTTTCGTCCGGGTGGCGTCGTGCCGATGGTCGACGCGGATGTCGCAGTCAGCAATCGGTTGCTCGAACCCGCCGGTCCCACCCTGCTGAACTGTGGAATCCGGCCCGGTCACCACGGGCGACACCGTCGGGAATTGGGGCCCGTCCCCTGGAACAATGGTGTTCCGGCCCGGGAAGCAGGGCGGACGGTAACGGCACCGGGGCTCGTCGGTGGCCGTGATCGAGTCGTCGGCCGTGATCAGGCGCTCGAGGTGGGCAATGGTGCCCGGATATGTCGACCTCCGGTGACCGGAGACGGCGGGTGGGCGAGCCGAGGGGACGAGCGAGTCGCTTTCCCGTCGTCCGGTCCTGCTCCCGCAGGATTGGGGCCACGCGCGCGCCGGGCGCGGTGGCGTGCCCCCGGCGCGATTCACGTTTCCGTCGTGGATGAAACCCTTGTCGCGCGCGGTCGGTCTCCATAGTTTCTGTCGTGCGGTAGCGCGAAAACGAAGAACAGTTCAATTGTGGCGGTTGTCCCCGCACTTTCCCTAGGAGTTCCACCATGGCCCAGCGCACGGTCGTCCACATGATCGACGACCTCACCGGTCAGGTCGGCGACGACGTCTCGCGCACGGAGTTCGCCATCGACGGTGTGGTCTACGAGATCGACCTCAACGAGGAGAACGCGGCCAGGCTCAACGCCGCGCTGGAGAACTACGTCGCCGCCGCGCGCCGGGTTCGCCGCCGGGCCACCGACGCCTCCCCGGGCCTCACCAGGCGCGAGGCCAAGGAGGTCCGCGAGTGGGCCAAGCTCAACGGCCACGAGCTCTCCGACCGCGGTCGCATCCCCGGCACGGTCATCGCCGGGTACCGCAGCGCCACCGCCGCCTAGGGCCCTTCGCTCCCGCTCAGCGCGGGAACAGGGCGATGGTGTCCGCGTCGGCGAAGCGCGGTGTCTCGGCCTCGGTGACCATGAGCGCGGCGATCCCGGCGCGCGGGGCCGTCGGAGGGAGCGCCCGGGGCTTGAAGTCCTTGGTGTGCAAGAGGAATCCATTGCCCTGATACGCCTTGTCCGTCAACGGGCCGGCGTGGACGGTGGTGCCACCGGCGTCCCTGAGAACACGGTCAGCGACGCCCTTGGCCGCCCACTCGTGCCGCAGGAGGCGCTTGAGCAGAGCGCCAGTGACTGCGCCGAGGGCTCCTTCGGTGCTCCCCATCCCCAACGAGGTCAGCCAGATGACGCGCGGTGCGGCCGAAGCGAGCTCGCGGGCTCCTTCGACGAGGATCGCGGGTTCCTGCTTCCGCGTGACGCCCAGACCGCTCAGCACGACATCGACCCCTTCGACGGCGGCGGCCGCACTGCCGGGCTCGGCCACATCGGCCTGAACCACGCGCAGGCGGTCTGAGGGCTCGACATCGGCCGGATTCCTCGCCAGGGCAACAACTTCGTGCCCGCGTTCCAGTGCGCGTGCGACCACGAGCCGCCCCGTCCGCCCGGTGGCACCCAGTACGGCGATCTTCATGCCGCAGCCGCCAAGACACCGGCGACCGCCGCGTGCACGCCGGGGGCTGAGGCCAGGAAGTCCTTGCTGGACAGGCTCCACGGCTCGCCGTGCGTGTCGGTGACCGCGCCGCCGGACTCCGCGACGAGCAGCGCCCCGGGCAGCAGGCCCGAGCGCACGTCGGAGTACTGCCAGAACGCGTCCATGCGGCCCGCCGCGACGTGGATCAGCTGCATCGTCGCCGGGACCGAGACGCGCACGACCAGCGCGTTGGTCAGCATCGCGGTCACCGAGGCGCCCATGCGGTGCAGGTCCTCAACGGCCTCGCCGGGTTTGGCCTGCCCAGTTCCCACCAGCGCCGCCCCGAGCTCGGACTTCGCGGAGACGCGCAGCGGCTGACCGTTCAGCTGAGCCCCGCCGCCCCGCACAGCGGTGTGGACGTCGCCGGTCAGCGGCAGGACGACCACGGCCAGCACGGGGGAGTTGTCGCGCACCAGAGCGGCGGTCACCGCCCACTCGGCCATGCCGTGGACGTGGTTGATGTTGCCCTCAGCGGTGTCCACCACCCACCACTCGCCCGGCGGCAAGGCGCCTCCGGCCAGCTCGTCCTCCGCCCAGCGCGACCCGGGCCGCGCCCGCAGCAACGGCTCCTTGATGAGCGCCAGGACCGCGTCGTCGTTGGCGTGGATGTCACGGACGATCTCGTCCAGACTCCCTGGCCGCGCGGACACGTCGTAGCGCTCGCGCAGGAGTTCTCCTGCCGCCACAACGACTTCGACGGTGTGTTCCACCAGGTTCATGGTCGCTCCTCGCGGGTTGTTCGGTGTCGCGTTCGACGCTAGGAGCAGGCATCATTAACTTCAAATGCAATCTAGTTACGACTGGATTTACTCACATGCAACTGGACTTGAACCTGCTGCTCGCGCTCGACGCCCTGCTGGAAGAGGGCAGCGTGACCGGGGCCGCCGCGCGCCTGCACGTCTCCGCGCCCGCGATGAGCCGCACGCTCGGCCGCATCCGCCGGGCCACCGGGGACCAGATCCTGGTGCGCACCGGCCGGACCATGACCGCGACCCCGCGCGCCCTCGAACTGCGCGAGACCGTGCACGACCTGGTGCAGCGAGCCCAAGAGGTCCTCGCGCCGCGCACCGACGTCGACCCGGCGACCCTGGAGCGGACCTTCATCCTGAAATGGCACGACGCCCTGGCCGCGGCGGCTGGGCCCG
The DNA here is from genome assembly GCF_002155965.1 of Allokutzneria sp. NRRL B-24872. Classification (GTDB taxonomy): domain Bacteria; phylum Actinomycetota; class Actinomycetes; order Mycobacteriales; family Pseudonocardiaceae; genus Allokutzneria. The sequence continues at coordinate 11,978 of NZ_MUMH01000020.1, read as the reverse complement.
CCCTGCTCCGCGCCGTGCGTTCCGCGGCGCCCGGCGTCCGCCTGCGGTTCCTGGCCGAGGCCAGCGGCGACGTCCACGACCCTCGGCGCGGTGACGTCGACCTCGAAGCCCACTCCGGCACGCCCGCCACGTCGGAGATGCGCCACGAGGTCGTGGGCCACGACCGGCTCGTGCTCGCCGTGCGCCCAGAACACCCGCTGTGCCAAGGAGAACTGACGCTCGCGGACTACGCGGCGGCGGAGCACATCACCGTGTCCCGCCGAGGGCGGCTGCGTGATCCCATCGACGACGCCGTGGAGGCTCAGGGCCTGCGGCGCACGGTGGTCGCGGCGGCCCCGACCAATGCCGCCGCGCTGCGATTCGTCCGCGAGCACGATCTCGTCGTGGCCGTCCCCGAGCTGACGAGCCGCCCGCTGCTGGAGGACTTCGGCCTCCGCGTGCGCCCGCTGCCGCTGTCCATGCCCGCGATCCCCATCCACCTCGCGTGGCACCAGCGCTACGCCAACGACCCCGCGCACACGTGGCTGCGCGGGCTTGCACGAGAAGTGATGCCTACTGGGGTTCGCTGACCGTCTGAGTGGTCAGCAGCCGGACGGGGCCGAAGAGTCCACTTCGGACCTGTCCGGCGTAGACCCCGGACGTCGGCGAGGCGTCGTCCAGGTATCCGGCCAGCGTTCCGCGCACAACGACTTCGACGTGATTCTCCCCGGTGACAAGGAAATCGCTCACATCGAGCCGCCACGGCCCCCACACGAGGTCTCCGGCGTGCTCGCCGTTCACGATGACCGACACGGCGCCGCGCACCGAGCCGAGATCGAGGACCTGTCGTCCGGACAGCTCGGGAACGGTGAACGTCGTCCGGTAGCGGACGTGGCCGCCGAGGTTGTGCAACCCGAGCGATGCCCAGTCGCCCAGGGGAAACTCCGCCTCGACAACGGACACTTCGAGCGGCCCGTCCAGCAGGGCACCGCCGCGTCGACCGTCCACAGCGGACACGAGAAGCGTCGCGAAGTCGCCAGCGCGCGCCGGAGAGGGCAGGCGCAGGACGCCGTCGACGACCTTGACCTCCTCATCGCCGACGACCGCGATCATGTCCAAAGTGGACGGAACGCGGACGGAGACGGTGCCGGGAGGAAGCGCGAAACGCAGCTGCTCAGTGCGAGGCACGGTGGGAGCGATGTCCGGAACAACGGGCACGACGACTCCGGCAGAGGACACGGCGGGGTCGAGCCAGTCGGCTCCGGGCAAAGGATGCGGCCGTGGGTACGCGCAGACGAAGCGCGGGTCGCGCCGGTGTTCCCGTTGCAGCACAGCCGATGTCCAGCCCGGCCCGCTGCGAACTCCGAGCGAAGCGGAGTCGAAGGTCGCGGCGGTGCCGTGGTGGCTCTGGTGGGTCACGCGGAGCACCACGGTGTTCACGCCGACGACCAGGTGCGGAGCCAGCTCGTAGGTGTGCAGCCGGATCTCGCGGTGCTCCGGGTAGGGGTTGAAGTCGCCCTGCCTGCCGATCTCCACGCCGTTGACCAGCACGCTGCACGCGCCGTCAGATCCGATCAGAGCGGAAGTACCGATTGGAACTTCGTTCAGATCGAACGAGAAGGTCATGTCGTGCGAGGCGCCGACGACCACCGGCCCGTCAGGACGAATCCACTCTGGACGGAGGTAGGCGTCCACATCGGTGACCACGGCGAAGGACGCGCGCAGTGGCCCCGTCCGCGTCGCGGTCAGCTCGATGACGAGTTCTCCACCGGAGGGCAGCGGGCTCACCGACTGGTGTCCCTCACCCTCGATCGGGAGTTCGACGCCGTTGAGCAGCACGCGACGCGGAGCCCCCGCGCCGACCACGAGGCCGGCTCCCTCGACAAGGTCGATGTGCGTGCGGATCGCGACAGTGGTGCCTTCTGGGACTTCGCGCCAGTCGATGAACTCCTCGGGCACCTGTCCTTTGGGGCCCAACGTGTCCGAGTGCAGCGGGTCGTTCTGGACGCCGCGCGCCAGCGACCACTCGGCCGGGCGCCACACGCCGTCGCCGTCGTGGACCGAGGCGAAGGGGCCATAGGACGCGGTGACCTCACACCACTCGGAGCCGGTGTGGTGCGACAGGCGCCAGATCTCGATCGGCAGCACCCCGGTCCGCGATGGTGCGGCCAGATCTCCGCGCGAGTTGTCCAAAGTGGACTCCGCGATGCCGGTCCACGGTCCCGGAATGTCCATTGAGGACACAGCGGCGCGGGGCAGCTGGGCGGGTGGCAGGTCGGGAGCGAGTACCACCAGGGCCACCGACCCGTCGTCGAAGGGGACCTCGAAGGACCCGTCCGAAGCGATCGCCAGCTCGGTGCGCGTGCCCCGTCCAGGAGCCCAACTCTGCGCGCGGACGTTCGAGATGCCCGAGAGCTGAACGTGCGCCACCCGATCGCCGGGCGCGCGGAAGTCGTAGCCGCGCGTGCGAAGCTGCTCGTTGTAGCCCTGCCAGTCGAACTCCACGCCGTTGGACCACCAGTAGCCCTCGCCGAGGTCGAGCATCGGCGCGGCGGTCCCGCTGACGTCGTCGTGCGCGGTCAGCGCGAGCACGTACGCGTCGCCGACCTGCCGCAACAGGTACGGAGTATCAGCTGAGACTCGGATCTGTCCTTGGCGGACGGCGGCGGGCACTTCCTCCACAGACGACACGACGGTGGCCGGGAACGACTCCACCGAGCCGTCCAGGAACAACGAAGGAACACGGCCGACGCACACCACGCGCCCGCCCTCAGCGACGAATTCCAGCAGGCGGTTCGCCGCGTCGGCGTGCAACGCGTGCACGGCGGGCAGGACGACGGTGCTGAACTCCTCGTCACCGACGCGAAGCCGCCCGCCGGGCAGGACGGAAGCGCGCGCGATGGTGGCTTCGTCGAACACGTCGTGGTCGATCCCGGCTCGCTCCAGCACTCCGGGTTTCTCCGCGAACCAGGTGCCAACACCGTTGAGCGCCAGGAAGGCCTCGTTGGCCTCGGCCGCGGCGGCGAGCGGTCCGTCCAGCGTCAGGTGCCCCTGCACCGTCGAAGTCGGAGACAGCAGCACGACGTCGCAGACGTGCCGCCCTGCCGTGAGCACCGAGCACAGGCGGCTGACCGCGGTCGAGAACACGTGGTAGGACGGCCAGTACGGCTGGCGCCAACAGGTCGACGGCGGCGCCCACTCCCACCAACCGCCCACAGTGGAGTAATAAACGGCGTGCGGGTCGTAGAGAGTGGCTCCACGCCGCAAGAACGGGGCCAGCCAGTCGTAGGTCTCCTCCAGCGTGCCACCCCAGCCCGAGGAGTGGAACGCCTCGATCCACGTGCGGCCGTGGCCGTTCGCGTGCGCCAGCGAACTGTGCACCTTGGCATCGCCCCAGTGATCGCTGCCGGGCGCGCCGTACCCGGAGTGCGTGCCGAGGTAGTCGCCGTACAACCGCACGCCGCCCGCCGGATCGCCCTCACGCGACGGGGTCGCCTGATCGAAGCCGCAGATGAGCCCGCGCGAGCGGTACCACTCGTCGTGCTGGTCGAAAAACCCGCGCCGGGCAAGGGAAGCACGGTGCGCGTGGTAGTCGCGACGGACGCGCACGGCCTCCGGCGAGGCGTCGTCCTCCCACAGCGCCCACAGCACGGGGAGCAGGTCGTAGCCGTAAGCCGAGGCGAAGGTCGTCGCGAAATCCGTTCCCCATGTGGGCATCGCGGGCAGCTCGTCCTGGAAGAAACCGCCGATGCTGCGGCCGAACCAGTGGCCCACACCGCGTTCGAGCGTGCCGTGCACCTCGTCGAGCAGTGCCGCGCACGCCTCAGTGGAGAAGTAGTCGAACCCACTCGTTCCACTGTGGACGATCACGACCCGCGCGGGGCCACCCGGCCACTGGACGGACCCTCCGGCGAGCGGGACGGCGGGCCGCTCGCCGGAGGGAAGAACGGCGTACGCCGCAAGGGCGACGTGGCCTTCAGGAGGCGCTAGGTCCTGTGCGCCGGAAACCTCCACGGAGGTCCGGTAGAGCGCCTGTCCGGCGGAGGACGGGGTCGCGGCGATCAGCCTGCCCTGGAAGTTCGCCCCGGAGAAGCCGATCTGGTCGTAGAGCCACAGCGTGAACCCCAGCTCCTCGGCGTCGGCGCACGCGCCGTCGAAGAGCTCGATCCACTCGGGCGTCAGGAACGCCGGATCGTCGGCGACGGAACCGAACATCGGCCCGGTCGGGGCGAGGCACAGCACCACGGCCTGCCTGACCCCGCCCGCCACGAGCTTCTCCATCTGCTCGCGAAGCCGTTCCCTGGTCACCTTGGCGCCGCTCCACCACCAGATCGGCAGCGGACCGTACTCGGGAGCCGGATCGGTGAACCGGGCGAGCAACTCGTTCACCATGACGCCTCCGCTGGGAGAATCACGTCGGCGTTCATGTCGCGACGCCACGCTCCTTCTCGATCTGTTCAAGCGATTTCCCGACTGTGTCCGGCATGAAGAAGTACCCGACGACACCGCTGACCAACAGGAAACCCGCCAGCAGCGCGGCGACCGGGCCGATCGAAGCGGAGGCCAACATCGGCACGAAGAAGCTCCAAACGCCCAGCAGCACCCGGGCCACGCCGAAGGTGAAGCCCTGCGCGGTGCCGCGCAACATGGTCGGGAACAGCTCCTGGCTGAACACCTTGTACGTCGGCTCGCCCGCGAGCGCCCCGCCGATGTTGAACAGCACGACGTTGAGGACCACCGTGGGCACCGTGAACGGCAGCACCAGGAACAGCGCATACGCCGTGACCTGCATCAGCGAGCCGACCGCCCACATCGTGCGCCGCCGCTGATAGCTCTTGTCGTTGAGGCGCATGAAGATGGTGACCGTGGCGATGATGCCGATGACGAAGCCCGCACAGCTCAGCGCCACGCCCGCGGACTGCGTGCCCGCGTTCAGCGTCGTCACGATGTAGGGGGTGAAGATGCCCGCCGTACCCGCTGCCAGGCCCCAGAACGTGTAGATCGTGCCGGTCCACACCAGCGCGCGCAGGTTCTGGCCGGAGAACAGCGCCTTGACCTGGGCGGTGGGGGAGGGCTTGCCGGAGGACGCCGCGCTCTGCCAGCGAGCCGACTCCGCGATGCCCTGCCGCAGCGCCCACGTCACCACGGCGACCACGAACAGCGACAGGAACACGATCCTGGTGCCGGTGATGCCCATCGGCGTCAGCAGGAGCGCGAGGACGAGGACCACGACCGGGCCGAGGAACCAGGCGACCTGGGTCAGCCCGATGAGTCTGCCCCTGCCCTTGGCCGGTGCCAGCTCACCGACCAGCGCGAGCGAGGTGGGCACGTCCGCGCCGACCGCGACGCCGACGATGAAGGTGCCGATGAACAGCATGGGTGTGGTGAAGGAGCCCGCGACGAGCAGGATGCCCAGCGCGTAGACCATGAGGTCCCACTTGTAGATCCGCTTGCGGCCGAGCTTGTCGCCGAGCCGCCCGCCGATGAACGCGCCGATCGCGCAGCCGATGGCGTTCGGCCCGATCGCGGCGAGCACGCCGACCCCGGTGCTGGTCAGCCCCAGCTCCGCCTGGAACACGCTCATCCCCGCGCCGAGCGCCACGATCGAGCCCGCGTCCAGGTAGGACGCCATCGCGGCGAGCACCGAGATCTTCCACTGCTGTCTGCTGATCGTGTGGTCGTCCTGGCGGACGTCCTGGGGTGCGGTCATGGCGACTCCTCGTCTTCCAACGGCGACACTGCCGTGCGACCCCGCTCACAAAATGAAACGTATTAATCGGCACTGTAACTACGCGATCAGGGGCACACAAGGGCATGGGGGTCGACTTGTTACCTGCGTCTTGACCCTGGCCGAGGGGCCGCTCTACGGTGGTGAAACCGCGACATGAAACCTTTCAAAGCGCCTTGGGGGAGGAGCGAACCATGCCAGCTACGAGCGAGGTCCGCGCGGCACTGGCCGGACAGCGGATCGAGACGCCGTCCTGGGCGTACGCGAACTCGGGCACCCGCTTCAAGGTCTTCCCGCAGCCCGGTGTCCCGCGCGACCCGTGGGAGAAGATCGCCGACGCCGCGGTGGTGCACCGGCTGACCGGGATCGCGCCGACCGTGGCGCTGCACATCCCCTGGGACGAGGTCGAGGACTACGGCAAGCTCGCCGCCCACGCCGAGGAGCACGGCGTCGCGCTCGGGGCCATCAACTCCAACGTGTTCCAGGACCCCGACTTCAAGCTCGGTTCGGTGACCAACCCCGAGCCGCGGATTCGCCGCAAGGCGATCGACCACCTGCTGAAGTGCGTGGACATCATGGACGCGACGGGCTCCCGCGACCTCAAGCTGTGGTTCTCCGACGGCACCAACTACCCCGGCCAGGACTCGATCCGCGCGCGCCAGGACCGGCTCGCCGAAGCGCTGCGCGAGGTCTACGACCGGCTCGGCCCGGATCAGCGGATGCTGTTGGAGTACAAGCTCTTCGAGCCCGCGTTCTACACCACGGACGTGCCCGATTGGGGCACCTCGTACGCGCACTGCACGGAGCTGGGCGACAAAGCCACGGTCTGCATCGACACCGGCCACCACGCGCCGGGCACCAACATCGAGTTCATCGTGGCGTTCCTGTTGCGCGCCAACAAGCTCGGCGCCTTCGACTTCAACTCGCGGTTCTACGCCGACGACGACCTGATGGTGGGCGCGGCCGACCCCTTCCAGCTGTTCCGGATCATGCACGAGATCGTCTCCGCCGACGCGTTGCGGCCCGAGGCGGGGATCGCGTTCATGCTCGACCAGTGCCACAACATCGAGGCGAAGATCCCCGCGATCATCCGCTCGGTGCTCAACGTCCAAGAGGCCACGGCCAAGGCGCTGATCATCGACGCCGAAGCACTTGCCGACGCGCAGCGCTCCGGGGACGTCCTCGGCGCGAACGCGGTGCTGATGGACGCCTACTCCACTGATGTCCGCCCGATGCTGCGGGAGGTGCGCGCGGACGCGGGGCTGGACCCCGATCCAGTTGCGGCGTACCGCGCTTCGGGCTACCAAGAACGAATCGAGGCCGACCGCGTCGGCGGCACACAGGCAGGTTGGGGAGCATGACCACCCTTCAGGAGCTTCTCGGGCGCAGCAACCGCCTCGGCAGCGATCCGCGCTACACCAACTACGCGGGCGGGAACACCTCCGCGAAGGGCAGCGCCACCGATCCGGTCACCGGCACGGCTGTGGACCTGTTGTGGGTCAAGGGTTCCGGCGGCGACCTCGGCACGCTGACCGCCTCCGGGCTGGCGGCGCTGAGGCTGGACCGCTTGCGCGCGCTCATCGACGTCTACCCGGGTGTCGAGCGCGAGGACGAGATGGTCGCCGCGTTCGACTTCTGCCTGCACGGCAAGGGCGGCGCGGCACCGTCCATCGACACCGCGATGCACGGGCTCGTCGACTCCGCGCACGTCGACCACCTGCACCCTGACGCCGGGATCGCGATCGCGTGCTCCGCAGACGGTGAAGCGCTCACCAAGGAGATCTTCGGCGACCGCGTGGTCTGGGTGCCGTGGCGCAGGCCGGGGTTCCAGTTGGGCCTGGATATCGCGGCGGTCAAGGAGGCCAACCCGCGCGCCATCGGCGTGATCCTCGGCGGGCACGGCATCACCGCGTGGGGTGAGACCTCGGCGGAGTGCGAGGCGCGCTCGCTGGAGATCATCCAGACCGCTCAGGAGTACATCTCCACCCGGGGTGTCACTGAGCCTTTCGGCTCTGTGAAGCCAGGATTCGCGCCGCTACCGGTTCTTGATCGGCGCGCACGGGCAGCGGCGCTCGCCCCGGTGATCCGTGGGCTCGCGTCGACGGACCGCGCTCAGGTCGGCCACTTCACCGACTCCGACGAGGTGCTGGACTTCCTCGCGCGCGAGAAGCTGGCGCCGTTGGCCGCGCTCGGCACGTCCTGCCCGGACCACTTCCTGCGGACCAAGGTCGCTCCGCTCGTGCTCGACCTGCCCGCCGACGCTCCGCTGGAGGACGCGGTCGCGCGCCTGCGCGAGCTGCACGCGGACTACCGCGAGCAGTACCGCGCCTACTACGAGCGGCACGCTGAGCCGGATTCGCCCGCCATGCGCGGAGCGGACCCCGCGATCGTGCTCGTGCCCGGCGTCGGCATGTTCTCCTTCGGCGCCAACAAGCAGACCGCTCGCGTGGCGGGCGAGTTCTACGTCAACGCCATCAACGTGATGCGCGGCGCGGAGGCCGTGTCGAGCTACGCGCCCATCCCGGAGTCGGAGAAGTTCCGCATCGAGTACTGGGCGCTCGAAGAGGCCAAGCTCGCCCGCATGCCCAAGCCCAAGCCGCTCGCTGCGCGGGTCGCGTTCGTGACCGGGGGCGGCTCGGGCATCGGCCGGGCGATCGCGGAGCGGCTGGCCGCTGAAGGCGCGTGCGTCGTCGTCGCGGACCGCGATGCTGCGGCGGCTTCTGCGGTCGCGGAGTCGCTGGGCTCCACTGACGTTGCCGTTCCGGTGACCGTGGACGTCACGTCGAGCGAAGCTGTTGCTGCTGCTGTGGATGCGGCCGTGCTGGCCTTCGGCGGCGTCGACCTGGTGGTCAACAACGCGGGCCTGTCGATCTCCAAGCCGCTGCTGGAGACCACCGACGCCGACTGGGACGTCCAGCACGGCGTCATGGCGCGCGGCTCGTTCCTGGTCGCGCGCGCGGCGGCCAAGGCGATGATCGCGCAGGGCATGGGCGGCGACATCGTCTACATCGCCTCGAAGAACGGAGTCTTCGCCGGGCCGAACAACCTGGCGTACGGCTCGGCCAAGGCCGACCAGGCGCACCAGGTCCGGCTCCTCGCGGCCGAGCTGGGCGAGCACGGCATCAAGGTCAACGGCGTCAACCCGGACGGCGTCGTGCGCGGTTCGGGGATCTTCGCGGGCGGCTGGGGTGCTCAGCGCGCGGCCGTTTACGGTGTCGCCGAGGAGGACCTGGGCGCGTTCTACGCCAAGCGGACCCTGCTCAAGCGCGAGGTGCTGCCGGAGCACGTCGCCGCCGCCGTTTTCGTGCTGACCGCCGGAGAGCTGTCGCACACCACCGGACTGCACATTCCCGTCGACGCTGGCGTCGCCGCCGCGTTCCTACGCTGAGGAGCTTCGAGGATGGAGCGCGTGCGCACCCGGCGAACCCGGGTCGGACTGGTCGCCGGGGGCCTCGGCGCGTACTGGCCGCAGTTCCCGAACCTGTTGCCGCAACTGCAAAAATCGGCCGCTCGGGTGTCGGATCGGCTCAGCGCGATCGGTGACATCGACGTGGTGGACGTCGGGTTCATCTCCGACGCTCAGGAAGGCGCCTCGGCGGCGGAGAAGCTGCGCGTGGCGGGCTGCGACCTGATCGTTGGCTTCCTCACCACGTACATGACGGCCTCGATGCTCGTGCCCGTCGCGCAACGCAGTGGGGCTCCGGTGCTGCTGATCAACCTCCAGCCCACGGAGAAGATGGATCACGCGTCCTTCGACACCGGCGCGTGGTTGGCGTACTGCGGCGCGTGCCCGCTGCCGGAGATGGCCAACGCGTTCCGGCGCGCGGGCGTGGATTTCCGCAGCGTGTCGGGCTATGTCGAGGACGAGCGCGCGTGGATGCGGATCGCGCGGTGGGTGCGGGCGGCCGGGGTGCGCGGCGCGCTGCGGCACGGCAGGCACGGGCTGATGGGGCACCTCTACCCGGGAATGCTCGACGTCTCAACGGATCTGACGTCGGTGTCGGCGCAGCTCGGCGGGCACGTCGAAGTGCTGGAGCTGGACGACCTGCGCGTGCGGGTCGCGGCCGTGACCGACGCGGAGGTGGGCGCTCGGATGGAGCTGGCGCGCTCGGTCTTCGAGCTTGACTCCTCGGTCGTCGACGACGATTTCGCGTGGGGCGCCCAGGTTTCCGTCGGCCTGGACCGACTGGTCTCGGACTTCGCGCTCGACTCGCTGGCGTACTACCACCGCGGGCTCGACGGCGAGCAGCACGAGCGCTTGGGCGCGGGCATGATCCTCGGCGCGTCCCTGCTGACCGCGCGTGGCGTTCCCGCGGCTGGCGAGTACGAGCTGCGCAACTCCCTCGCGATGCTGATCATGGACCGGTTGGGCGCTGGCGGCTCCTTCACCGAGTTGCAGGCGTTGAACTTCGTCGACAACGTGGTGGAGATGGGTCACGACGGCCCCGCGCACCTGGCGATCAGCGCACGCCGGCCGCTGCTGCGCGGACTCGGCGTCTACCACGGCAAGCGCGGTTGGGGTGTGTCCGTCGAGTTCGACGTGCGCCAAGGACCGGTCACCCTGCTCGGGCTCGGTCAGGAGCGCGACGGCAGCTACGTGATGGTGGCGGCTGAGGGCACCGTCGTTCCCGGGCCGCTGTTGGAGATCGGCAACACCACCTCGCGCGTCGACTTCGGCTGCGACCCCGGCGAGTGGACCGACGCGTGGAGCGCTTCCGGCGTCGACCACCACTGGGCGCTGGGGATCGGTCACGAGGCCGCGTCGTTGCGCTGCGTCGCGGAACTGATCGGGTTGGAGTTCCGCGAAGTCCGGGTCGGCGCGTGAGGGTCGCCGCGGTCGACCTCGGCGCCTCCAGCGGCCGGGTGATGGTCGGCGAGCTGGTCGACGGTTCCTTGGAACTGACCGAGGTGCACCGGTTCTGGAACGGGCCGGTGCGCGTCGGCGACTCGCTGTACTGGGACATTTTGGCTCTGTACCGAGGGATTCTCTCCGGGTTGCGTGAAGCCGGTCCGGTCGACAGCATCGGCATCGACTCGTGGGCCGTCGACTACGGCCTGCTGTCGTCCTCCGGCGCGCTCCTCGGGAATCCCGTGCACTACCGCGATTCCCGGACTGTCGGAGTCACTTCGTCGTTCCCCGTTCCGGCTGAGGAGCTGTACTCGCGCACCGGAGTGCAGGTGCTGCCGTTCAACACCATCTACCAGCTCGCCGTGGAACCCCTGTTGGCGTCGGCGTCCCAGCTGTTGATGATCCCCGATCTGCTCGCGTTCTGGTTGACCGGTTCGATGGGCGCCGAGGTCACCAACGCGTCCACCACCGGTTTGCTGGACGTCCGCCGCCGGCAGTGGGACGTCGAGCTGATGCGCCGCGTGGGCCTCGATCCGTCGCTGTTCGGTGCTCTCCGCGAGCCGGGCACCCGTATCGGCGAGCTCTCCCCGCACCTCGGGTTGGGCCCGATCCCTGTCGTCGCCGTCGGCTCCCATGACACTGCCTCCGCCGTCGTGGGTGTGCCCGCGTCGTCGCCTCGTTTCGCGTACATCTCGTGCGGTACGTGGTCCCTCGTGGGACTCTCGCTCTCTTCTCCGGTACTGAGTGCCGCCAGCCGCGCTGCGAACTTCTCCAACGAGCTGGGCGTGGACGGCACCGTTCGGTACCTGCGCAATGTGACCGGCCTGTGGATCTTGCAGGAGTGCCTGCGGTCCTGGGATGTTTCGCTGTCCTCTCTTTCTTTTGAGAAGGAATTCGGTTCCGTGGTGGACGTCGAGGAGTTCTCAGAGCCCGGCGATATGCCTGCGCGAATTGCGGCTGCTTGCGCGCGGACCGGGCAGAAGATTCCGTCGTCTCGCGCGGAGACCGTTCGGTGCATTTTGGACAGCTTGGCTTTGGCTCATCGTCGTGCGTTGCGATCAGCGATGGAGCTTTCTGGGGTCGATGTGGATGTTGTGCATGTGGTTGGTGGTGGGGCGCAGAATGCGTTGCTGTGCCAGTTGACTGCTGATGCGTGTGGTCTGCCGGTGGTGGCCGGGCCTGTGGAGGGGGCTGCGGCGGGGAACGCGTTGGTGCAGTTGGGGGTGCGTGGGGTGGCTTGTGGGGAGGTTGTGCGGTATTCGCCTCGTGGTGGGGATTGGGGCGCTTTGGAGGGGCGTATTTTTTAGCTCTTGGGTTCGCTGGTTTGTGGGTGGGGTCGGCTTGACCTGGGAACCCCTTGCGCGTGCCCCTGGGCCTTACAGGGGCACGGGTGGTGAACCCGGCCCTCGCGCGAGCGTATGG
>NZ_MUMH01000002.1 GCF_002155965.1 Allokutzneria sp. NRRL B-24872 | reverse complement strand
GTGGTCTAGACCCCTCCCGTTTCGTACCGAAAGCGGGATTTGGGAGCGCTCTCTTTCCCGACTGGAGTACGAAACGGGTTCTTGGTTGGCTCGGCGGAGGGTGGGGCCGCGCGGTCAGGCGTGGTCCTGCCAGTCGACGCAGCGCGGGCGGCGGCCCGTTGAGCGGAATTCCGCCAGTGCTTCGCGGAGCTTGTCCAGCGGCACTCCGGCGTTGGGTGGGAACTCGCGCTTCGCCGCGCGGTCCACGTACAGCGGCGGCGCGCCTTCTTCGCGCGCTTTCCCCTTGGTGACCCAGGTTCCGACCTCGGCGCCGTCCTCCTCCTCGCGCGGGCCGACGTAGTGCAGCGCGCCGACCTCGCGCTCGTGGTCCACGTCGATCTGCACGTAGCGGCGCTGGTCCTGCTTCTCGGTCTTGCCCGGCAGCACCGGGGTCTGATCGCCCTGGCGCGCCCGCTCGACCGCCGCGTCGACCTCGCGGTCCGGCTTCGGCACGGGCGTGGGAGTTGCCGCCCTGGCAACGGGTGCCGCGCTCGCTCCGCCACCTCCGGCGAGCCGCGTCCTGAAGCGCTCCAACGACTTGTCCGCGTCGGTGCCCATGCGGAAGACCCGCAGCAGGTCCTCCCGCGCCGTCACCGCGAGCGCCGTCGCGTCCCGCAGGTCCTCCGCCGTGCTGCCCTCGCCCAGCGCCGCGAGCGCCCCCGCGTACTCCTCCAGCTGCTCTTCGACCTGTCCTAACGCCGCCAGGCTCTCCCCGAGCGTGCTGCGGACGTCGTCAACGCGCGCCGCGACGGCGCCCACCGAACTCGTCGACATGGAACCCCCTAGTCATGATCACCACTGACCGTAGCTCCGCTCACCACCACCGCAACCGCCGAAAGCGCACCCCCGCACTCCGCCGCCGCCCGCACCCACCATCGCGAAAGTCCCGTCCGGTGCGTCTAACGCCCTGAACGACCCGTTCAGTGCGCTCAACGCACCAAACGGGTCGTTCAGGGCTTTCCCGCGCACGAAACAGCCCCCGATCCGGGTGGAGGCGGGGGCTGTTCGGTGCGGCGTGGGCTAGTTGACGATGCCCAGGGAGGCGGCCTGCTGCTCCAGGGTGGCCAGGTGGGCGCGGGCGGCGGCGATGCGGTCCTCGTCGCCGCTGTCCAGCGCGCGGGTCAGCCGCCCCTTGGCCGCGGAGACCCGGCGGCGGACCGTGCGGATGGTGTCCGCCTGCTCCTGCTCCTTGGTCTGCTCGGCGGTCTCCGACGGCTCAGCCTTCGACGGCTCCGCCTTGGAGGACTCGGCCTTCGGGGCCTCGGCCTTCGGCTTGGCGGCGGCCTTCGGCTTCGGCTCGGCCTTGGGCGCGGCCGCGACCTCGGGAGCGGCCTGCTCGGCCGGAGCGGGCGCCGCGGGGGCGGGGACCACGGGCGCGGCGCCGTCGCGCAGCTGGAGCGGGACGCCCTGCAGCGTCATGAGCACGGTCGGCTCGTCGGCCAGCTGGCGGAAGAACGCGTGCTGCGTCTGCTGCGTCGCCAGGTTCGCCGGGATCGGCCAGAGCGCGGACTGCAGGCGCATGCCGACGCCCTTGTCTCCCACGGTGAACCCGGACTCCACCAGCGTGTTCAGCCACGCGGGCGCGCCGGTCGCGCAGTGCCCGGCCATCCACTGGAAGCCCGCGTCGCGGTAGTGGTCGGCGAGCCGGTTGAGGATGCGCGGGATCAGCTTCTGCGGCAGCGCCTCCGGCACCACCGAGAGCGCGCCCACCGCGACCATGGTCCTGGCGACCAGGCGCGCGGCCTGCTGCGGCAGCTTCAGCGCGGCGATCCACTGGCGCGGCACACCGGCCGCGCCCATGCCGACCAGGCGGTCGGTCTTGCGGTCGATCGCGACCAGCACCAGCAACTCGGTGCCGTTGGTGCCGTCGGCGCGGTCGGCCTCGATCGAGGAGCGCAGCAGTTCGGCGGTCGACGGGTCGTTCGGCAGCAACGCCGCGACCTGCCTGCCCTCGCCGACGCGGGCGGGGCGGACCCAGACCGAGGAGGCCACGGGTCGCTGGCCGGCGGAGCCCTGCCGCCGTCGAGTCTTCGTGCTGATCACGCCGGGTACCGTAGCGGTCACCCGGAGCAGCCCTTCTCGGGGCTTCCCCCGCCGTCAGGTGTGCCCTGATCAGGTGGAAAACGCGATCGACCGGCGTGTTGCGGGGTACCTCACCGGCGACCGACCCCGACGCGCTCTACCCGAAAGTGTGATGAAAGATGATCTTCAGGGGAGTATGCGCCCTGGTCGCGCTCGCCGCGCTGACCGCCTGCTCGACCGCGCCGCCGCCGGACACCGCGCCCACCGTGCCGCTGCCCGCGCCCGCCACCCAGGCCCCGGGCCAGCCCTCCCCGGCCGCGCCCAAGGTCGACCGCGAGCAGGCCCGCCGCCTCGCCGAACAGGCCGCGCCGGGCTTCCGCGTCACCGCCGTCGACCTCGACACCGACGACGGCCGCCGCACCTGGGACGTGGACCTGGTCAACGACCGCAACGAGCGCCGCGACCTGGACATCGACGCCGAGACCGGCCAGGTCCTGCCCGACCTCGACCCCGACTAGGGCTGGTCTGCCAAGGCGCGGTCGACGGTGTCGTAGGAGTCGAACTCGGAGTCCATGCCGGTGACCGCGAGCGGGTTGCCGACGACGGGGCCCTGGTAGACCAGCCGCAGCCGGGTGTTGCGCGCCTTGGCCAGCTCGGCGGCCTCGGCGAGCACGGACAGCCCGGAGGAGCCGAGGAAGGTCACCTCGGACAGGTCGAGCACGAGCAGCGCCTCGGAGCGGTCGAGCTGGCCCGCGCACTCCTGGCGCAGCGGGGCGGCGCTGAGCATGTCGATCTCGCCGCGGACGTGCACGACCGCGCCTGTCGGCAGCGGCCGCACGGAGAGCTGGATGAGATCGCCGGCGTCGGGGCCGTCCTCACCCTCGCCCCGGGCCGGCCGATCCGCGTGCCAGGTCATCTGCGCTCCTCGTCACGGCGATGTCGTGCAGCGTTGGCCCACGAGGCGGACCGCGCGCGGGAATTCAGGCGCGTGCCGCGTGAAACCACCCTCATCTGAGTCTATAGGCTGGGCCGAACCCGCTTGGGCGGTCCACCTCCCCACAGGGTTTCGGTGCCGGAGGTGCCCCACCGTCCCACGCCGAGGCGCGGGCTCACCGCCGAGCGCGATCATGGAGGCACCGTGCCCGACCGTTCCGGTCTCGCCACGCCGTTCCCGATCGAGGACCTCCCGGGCGCGGTGTGGCTGCTGGCGGGGCCGGGGGCCGAGGTCCTCGCGGCGAACTCCAACGCCTCCGCGAACCCCGCGCCGCTGAGCGATCCCGAGCTGCTGACCGCGCTGGCCGCGGTGCTGGAGACCGGGCGCCCCACCAGGACCGGGCTCACCGGCGCCCCGACCCGCGTCGCGCTCGTCGGTCCGCACCGCGACCCCGCTGGAGCCGTCATCGGCTGCCTGGTCCAGGTGGTCGACGTGGACGAGGTCGCGGCGCGCTGGGCGGTCGCCGCCGCGCAGAACCGTTTGCTGCCAGCGACTCTGCCCGTCGTGCCCGGCTACCACCTCGCCGCCCGCTACGTCGCCGCGACGCAGCCCGGCCGCGCGGGCGGGGACTTCTACGACGCGCTCGCGGTGGGCGGGGGCCGGCTCGCGGTGCTGCTCGGCGACGTCGTCGGAGCGGGGCTCGCGGCCACGGCGGTCACCGCGCAACTGCGGGGCGCCGCCATCTCCGCGCTGCTGGACGGCGACGGCGTCGACGCCGTGATCGCCCGGCTGGACCGCCTCGCCGCGCACGTGCCGGGAGCGGCGGGCAGCACCGTCTGCATCGCGGTGCTCGACCCCGCACGCGGAGAGCTCTGCGTGGGCAGTGCGGGCCACCCCCGGCCGCTGCTGCTGACCGAGCACGAGGCCGCTGAGCTGTCCTGGCGCATCGGGCCTCCGCTCGCACTGGCCGTGTGGCGCCCGCCCGCGCACACCGCCACCATCGCTGCGGGCGACGTTTTCGTCTTGTACTCCAACGGTTTGCTCAACGCGGGAGCTCTCACCGACTCGCTCAGGGGCGTGCCGCGGGAGGTGGACAGCGTGTGCTCGCACCTCGTCGGCTCGACGCTCAACGGGGAGGCGATCCTGGACGACGCCGCGCTGCTCGTGGTGCGCACGGAGCCCTCGCGCACTCCGCCGCTGTCGGTCGCGGTCACCGCCGCGCCCGACCAGCTGGCCACCATCCGCCGGGCGCTGCGCGAGTGGACCGCGCGGATCGGCCTCGACCCCGACGAGGTCCTGGGCCTCCAGCTCGCCGTCGGCGAGGCGGCCACCAACGCGATCGAGCACGCCTACCGCGACCGCGAGCCCGGTCCCGTGCGGCTGACCGCCGAGGTCCGCGGCGACGGCGACCTCGTCGTGGAGATCACCGACGAGGGGGAGTGGCGCACCACCGACCCCGGCGAGAACCAGCACCGCGGCCGGGGGATGCACCTGATCCGCAGTTCCATGGACGAGCTGGACGTGCGGCGCGGCGCAGACGGGACGGTCGTGCGGATGTCCCGGCACCTCGGGCGCGCCCGCCTCGCCGAGGAGCCCGTTGACCAGCCCCTCACCGACGAGACCGACCAGGTGAGCTTCGAGGTGCACACCGGGCACGAAGAGGTTCTGGTGCGGTTGAGCGGAATTCTCGACGCGGTCGACGCCGAGGAGGTGCACCGCAGGCTCCAGCAGCTCAGCCGCGCGGGCTCCGCGCCGCTGACCGTCGACCTGACCGGAGTGCGCCTGGTCGACAGCACCGGCGTGCGCGTGCTCTTCGAGCTGGCGTTGCAGGCCACGGCGGCGGGCGGCACGCTCACCGTCCTCACGCCCGAGGGCTCGCTGCCGCACCGCGTCCTCTCCATCACCGGCCTCGACCAGGTAGCCACCCTCACCATTCGCTGACCGCCCGCGGACATTTCGACGGAGCTTGTCGAGCAGATCAAGGCGAAGGCCGGTTATCGAGATGGCGACAATTCCTGGCTGACAGACGCAGGTCCATTGTGGTCCACTCTTTTGTCCTCGTCTGTCTCCGGCCGCCGCTCCGGGTGCTGCATTGCTGGTCCAGGGGTATACTGGTGTTGGTGAAGCGCTTGTTTTCGGTGTACCACTAACCCTGTCGGCGCTTCCTGTGAAAATCTCACGACAGCGAACCGCGAGCGGGCTGCAGGTAATTCTGCTGCTTTTGCCTGGCGGCGCTCATTCGAAAGGCCGACATGGCGAGCTTGAAGACGTTGCGGGCGAGGAGCGGCCTTGTGGTCGCGACCCTCGCCCTGCTGACCGCGTGCGGGTCTGTGCGCGGCGAGGCTGTCGCGGTCGAGTCGACCAGTGCCCGGACCGAGGTCAAAGCGGTAGCGGTCGACCTGTGTTCGAAGCTGAACTGGGGAGATCTCGGCTATCCGGGGGTGGGTGACCCCAAGTCCCGGCCGACCAAGACGGGCGACATACCCGAGTGGCAGCAGTCCTGCAGCTGGAACCAGCAGCAGTACAACGCGGGCTACAAGCCGCCGACGCCTCCCAATCGCGACAAGTACCCGCCAGGTATCGCTGGGGACATCGAGGCCATGGGCGGCGACATTGCGCTCTACAAATCCATTCAAGAAAATTCTTCCTGGGTCGTTGTCAAGATCGCCTATGATCCCAAGAGAAAGGCCAAAGAGTCTCCGGATCAGTATCAGGAGGCCGGTCGCACCATTTACCTGACGTGGGACAGCTCAACGAGCGTCTGCACTGCGAATCTCCCCTGGGTGGATGGCGCGCTCGCGATCGCTGTAGCGGACAAGACCAAGGCGTTCGGGGCGCCGTGCGACAAAGCGAAAAGCCTGGTCACGCTCTTGTTGCAACGAGAGGACCGGAAGTAGGCGCGTACCCAATGCGGCATTGGTTACGTCTGGCGAAACCAATGCCACATTGGGTATGACAGCGTGCGGGGTCAGGAGCTCTGGGCGTTCTCGGGTTCCAGGTGGGTGGCGATGAGCTGGAGCAGGAGTTCGGTGTCGACGGGCTTGGTGACGTAGTCGGTCGCGCCCGCGGCGAGGGTGCGCTTGCGGTCCTCGGGCATGGCCTTGGCGGTCACGGCGATGATGGGCAGGTCCTCGTGCGTGGCCATCTCGCGGATCGCGCCGATGGTGGCGTTGCCGTCGAGCTCGGGCATCATCACGTCCATCAGCACGAGCGCGATGTCGTCGTACTGCTCCAGCGCGCGCACCCCGGCGACGCCGTTGTCGGCGAACACCACGTGCAGGCCGTGCATCTCCAGCACCGCGCTCAGCGCGAAGACGTTGCGCAGGTCGTCGTCGACGATGAGCACCTTCTCCCCGTGGAAACGGGCGGAGGTCTGCATCGACACGAGCGCGGACGGCTCGATCACCATGGGCTGCGGGGTGGTCCGCGCGGGCGGTAGCTCGGCGGGCACGGGAACCGGGTCGAGCGACGGCACGCCGTTGGGATCGGGCACAGCGGAGTCCAGCGGCAGGTAGAGGGTGAACGAGCTGCCCCTGCCGGGCTCGCTGTGCACCTGGAGCTCGCCGCCGAGCAGCTGCGTCAGCTCCCTGGTGATCGACAGGCCGAGCCCGGTGCCGCCGTACTTGCGGCTGGTGGTGCCATCGGCCTGGCGGAACGCCTCGAAGATCACGGCGAGCTTCTCCGGCGGGATGCCGATACCGGTGTCGGAGACCACGAACGCGAGCAGGCCGGGCGCCGTGCGCAGCTCCTGGGTGCTCACCTCGGCGGTCTCGGCGTAGCGGATGCGCAGCTCGACGCCGCCGGAGTGGGTGAACTTGACCGCGTTGGACAGCAGGTTGCGCAGGATCTGCTGGAGCCGGTGCTCGTCGCTGAGCAGCGTCTCCGGCACCGACGGCGCGACGACGACGGAGAACTCCAGGCCCTTCTCCACCGTGAGCGGGCGGCACAGCGACTCCACGTAGCCCAGCAGTTCGCGCAGCTGGACGGAGGTCCGCTCGGCCTCCATCTTGCCCGCCTCCACCTTGGACAGGTCGAGGATGTCATCGATCAGCTGGAGCAGGTCGCTGCCCGCCGAGTAGATCGTCTTGGCGAACTCGGTCTGCTTCGGCGTGAGGTTGCCCTCGAGGTTGTCGGCGAGCAGCTTGGCCAGGATCAGCGCGCTGTTCAACGGCGTCCGCAGCTCGTGCGACATGTTCGCCATGAACTCCGACTTGTACTTCGAGGCCGTCGCCAGCTGCCGGGCGCGGTCCTCCAGCTCCTGCCGGGCCTCCTCGGTGCGGGAGTTCGCCAGGATGGTGTTGACGTTGACCGCGATGGTCTCCTTCAACTGCTCCAACAGGTCCAGGTGCACCGTGGTGAACTCGCCGAGCGCGGCCAGCTCCAGCACGCCCAGCGTCTGGCTCTCGAACAGCAGCGGCAGCACGATCACGTTGGTCGGCGTCGCCGAGCCCAGGCCGGAGGCGATGCGCGCGTAGCCCGCGGGCACGTCGGTGACCAGGATCGTCTTCTTGTCCTGCGCGGCCTGGCCGATCAGCGTCTCGCCGAGCGCGACGGCGGTGATCACGTCCTCGGCGCTGCGCCCGCCGTAGCTCGCGGTCAGCTCCAGCGTGACCCGGCCGCTCTGCGAGGTGCGGGCGAGGAAGAACGCGCCGCGCTGCGCGGAGACCAGCGGGGTCAGCTCGCTCATGATCAGCGAGGCGACGGCGCCCAGGTCGCGGTGGCCCTGCATCAACCCGGAGATCCGCGCCAGGTTGGTCTTGAGCCAGTCCTGCTCCTGGTTGGCCTTGGTGGTCTCCTCCAGGTTGGCGATCATCAGGTTGATGTTCTCGTTCAGCTCGGCCACCTCGCCGGAGGCCGCGACGTCGATCTGCCTGGTCAGATCGCCCGCGGTGACCGCGGTGGCGACGGCGGCGATCGCCCGGATCTGCGTGGTCAGGTTGCCCGCGAGGTTGTTGACGTTCTCGGTGAGCCGCTGCCACGTCCCGGAGACGCCGATGACCTCGGCCTGACCGCCGAGGATGCCCTCGGTGCCGACCTCGCGGGCCACGCGGGTGACCTCGGAGCCGAAGGCGGAGAGCTGGTCGACCATCGTGTTGATCGTCGTCTTCAGCTCCAGGATCTCGCCCTGCGCGTCGACGTCGATCTTCTTGCTCAGGTCGCCCTGGGCCACCGCCGTGGTGACCAGCGCGATGTTGCGGACCTGGCTGGTCAGGTTCTGCGCCATGAAGTTGACGTTGTCGGTGAGGTCCTTCCAGGTGCCCGCGACGCCGGGAACCCTTGCCTGGCCACCGAGTTGGCCCTCGGTGCCGACCTCGCGGGCCACGCGGGTGACCTCGTTGGCGAAGGCGCGCAACGTGTCCACCATGCCGTTGAGCGTCTCGGCCAGCGCCGCGACCTCGCCGCTGGCGTCGACCACGATCTTCTTGCTGAGGTCGCCGCCGGCCACCGAGCCCGCGACCGTCGCGATGCCGCGCACCTGGTTGGTCAGGTTCTCCGCCATCACGTTGACGTTGTCGGTGAGGTCCTTCCAGGTGCCCGCGACGCCGCGGACCTGCGCCTGGCCGCCGAGCTTGCCGTCGGTGCCGACCTCGCGGGCGACGCGGGTGACCTCGTCGGCGAAGGCGGAGAGCTGGTCGACCATCGTGTTGATGGTGTTCTTCAGCTCCAGGATCTCGCCGCGCGCGTCGACGTTGATCTTCTGCGTCAGGTCGCCGCGCGCCACGGCGGTGGTGACCTGGGCGATGTTGCGGACCTGGCTGGTCAGGTTGCCCGCCATGAAGTTCACCGAGTCGGTGAGGTCGCGCCATGTGCCCGCCACGCCCGGCACCGTCGCCTGGCCGCCGAGCCTGCCGTCCGAGCCGACCTCGCGGGCGACGCGGGTGACCTCGTCGGCGAAGGCGGAGAGCTGGTCGACCATGGTGTTGAGGGTGTTCTTGAGTTCGAGGATCTCGCCGCGCGCGTCGACGTCGATCTTCTGGCTGAGGTCGCCCTTGGCCACCGCGGTCGCCACGGAGGCGATGTTGCGGACCTGGCTGGTCAGGTTCCCGGCCATGGAGTTCACCGAGTCGGTGAGGTCGCGCCACGTGCCCGCCACGCCCGGAACCCGGGCCTGACCACCGAGAATGCCCTCAGTGCCGACCTCGCGCGCCACACGCGTGACCTCGTCCGCGAACGCCGACAGCTGGTCGACCATCGTGTTCAGCGTGTTCTTGAGTTCGAGGATCTCGCCGCGCGCGTCGACATCGATCTTCTGGCTCAGGTCGCCGCGCGCCACGGCGGTGGTGACCTGGGCGATGTTGCGGACCTGGCTGGTCAGGTTGCCCGCCATGAAGTTGACGTTGTCGGTGAGGTCCTTCCAGGTGCCCGCGACGCCCGGAACCTGGGCCTGACCGCCGAGGCGACCCTCGCTGCCCACCTCGCGGGCCACGCGGGTGACCTCGGAGGCGAAGGCGGAGAGCTGGTCCACCATGGTGTTCAGCGTGTTCTTGAGCTCCAGGATCTCGCCCTGGGCGTCGACGTCGATCTTCTGGCTGAGGTCGCCCTTGGCCACGGCCGTCGCCACGGAGGCGATGTTGCGGACCTGGGTGGTCAGGTTGCCCGCCATGAAGTTGACGTTGTCGGTGAGGTCCTTCCAGGTGCCCGCGACGCCGGGCACCGTGGCCTGGCCGCCGAGCTTGCCCTCGGTGCCGACCTCGCGGGCCACGCGGGTGACCTCGTCGGCGAAGGCGGAGAGCTGGTCCACCATCGTGTTGATGGTGTTCTTGACCTCCAGGATCTCGCCGCGCGCGTCGACGTTGATCTTGCGCGTGAGGTCGCCGCTGGCCACGGCGGATGCCACCGTGGCGATGTCGCGGACCTGCGCGGTCAGCGCGCCCGCCATGAAGTTGACGTTGTCGGTGAGGTCCTTCCAGATCCCCGCGACGCCGGGCACGTCGGCCTGACCGCCGAGGCGGCCGTCCGAGCCGATCTCCCGCGCCACCCTGGTGACCTCGCCCGCGAACGTGCGCAGCGTGCCGGTCATCGAGTTGATCGTGTCGGCGAGCGCGGCCACCTCGCCGCTGGCGTTCACCCGGATCTGCCTGCTCAGGTCGCCGTTGGCCACCGCAGAGGCCACCGAGGCGATGCTGCGGACCTGGCCGGTCAGGTTGGAGGCCATGACGTTCACCGAGTCGGTGAGGTCGCGCCACATGCCCGCCGCGCCCGGCACGTCGGCCTGGCCGCCGAGGTTGCCGTCCGTGCCGACCTCGCGGGCGACGCGGGTGACCTCGGAGGCGAACACCGCCAGCTGCTCAAGCAGCCGGTTCACCGTGATGCCCAGCTCGGCGATCTCACCGCCGCCGCGCCGGGTCGGGATGCGCGGGGACAGATCGCCCTCGGCCGCCGCGACCAGCACGCGGTTGAGCTCCACCGTGGGTCGCACCAGGTCGTCGACCAGCCCGTTGGCCGCGTCGACCGCGGTCGCCCAGCCGCCGCGCGCGCCGCCCTGGTCCAGCCGCGCGTCCAGCCTGCCCTGCTCGCCGACCGCCTGGCGCACCCGCATCAGCTCGCCGGCGAGGTGCTGGTTGCGCTCGGCGATCTCGTTGAACACCTCGGCCAACCGCGCGGACACGCCGTCGCCCGCTGGCATGAGCCGTCTGCGGAAGTTGCCGTCGCGCAGGTCCGTCATCGCGGTGAGCAGGCGCTCCAGCGCAGCGTCATCCGGGTCCCGTCGTCGAACGGACAGCTCCGACTGCGACTCCACGACACCTCCAGGCCGTATCGGGGTGAAGGACCCAGGGTCCCACGTCCGTCGGACAGTGTGGACCAGCCACTCGTCCGGCCGGTGGAGATCGCCCTCGTGCACCAGTCCTGGTGTCAGTGTCCTCGGCTAGGCTTGCCTCGGCCCTGCCACAAGACCGCCAACCAAAGGCAGCACAGGTGAGCAACACCGAACCGCGCGCACTGCCCGGCGGCTCGCCGGTGCGGAGCGTGTCCCTGGACGTGGTGCGGGCCCTGGTGGAAGACGCCGAGGGCGCCATCGTCGTCCAGGACAGCGAGGCACGGGTGCAGGCCGCCAACGAGGCGGCGATGTCGCTGTTCCCGGGCTTGGTGATCGGCAGGCGGCCCGAGCCCTCCGGCAGCGCCCTGTTCACCGTCGCGAGCGCGCCGGACGCGGAATTCGAGCTGACCCACCGGGGCGCCAGGCTGCGGGTGCGCCGCCGCGAACTGGGCGGCGGCTGGCACTCCTGGCGGGTGCTGGAGACCGAGCAGCCGGCCGCCGAGGAGCCGGCGGGCAACGGGCAGGCGACCGACGCGCGCTTCCTCAACGAGGTCGGGCTGCGCCTCGCCGAGCTGCGCGATGTCCCCCACACGGCTCGCGAGATCGCCGAATTGGCGGTCCCCGTACTGGGCGACGCGGTCGTCGTGGTGCTGCCGATCCCGCGCGGACGGGTGAACTGGTGGCGCTCCGGACGACCCGATCCCGGCAAGGCCCGCAGGCCCGCGCCGAGCACCGCGCCGGTCCTCGCCGCCGCGCTCGCCGGGCACGTGCAGGGCGCGCGGGTGATGTCCGCCGAGGAGGTCGAAGCGCTGCCGTGGCTGTCCGAAATGGACGGTGAGGTGCTGGTGATCCCCTTGCCGGGCGCCGGCGAGGGCATCGGCGCGCTGGTGGTCTCGGTGCGCTACGGCTACGACAAGCAGCGGCACCGCACGTTGGTGGACTTCGCCGCGCGGGCCGACCTGGCGATCGCGCGGGCGCGCAAGTGGGACGAGTACGAGCGGGCGATCACCGGACTGCAGACCACGCTCGTGCCGCGCGAGCTGCCGATGGTCCCCGGCGCGGAGCTGAGCGCCGCCTACCGTCCCGCGCGCGGTCCGCTCGGGGTCGGCGGCGACTTCTACGACGTGCGGCTGCGCGCGGACAACAGCGCGCTGTTCCTGCTCGGCGACGTGTGCGGCAACGGCGCCGAAGCCGCGGCGCTGACCGGGCGCGTCCGGCACACGATCGCCGCGCTCGACCTCGTGGAGCAGGACCCGTCGCGGTTGCTGTACCTGCTCAACGACGTGCTGCTGGCCACGCAGAGCCGTCGGTTCACCACGATGGTCGCGGGTTCGATGGCACGCTCCGGCCGAGGTCTCGCGCTGAACCTGACCTCCGGCGGGCACCCACCGCCGTTGGTGCTGCGCCGCGACGGCGAGGTCGAGGAAGTCGCGCTGCCCGGCACGCTCGTCGGCATCCTGCCGCACGCGCGCTTCCCGAGCTGTCGCGTGGAGCTGGACGCCGGAGAGCTGTGCCTGCTCTACAGCGACGGCATCACCGAGGCGCGCTCCGGCCCCGACGGCGTGCACATGTTCGGGCAGCACCGGCTGACCGAGCTGCTCGCGGGGTGCGTGGGGCTGTCGACGGCCGAGGTGATCGCTCGGGTGGAGCGCGCGGTGGACGAGTGGACCGGGGAGAACGACCGGGACGACGTCGCCGTGTTGGTTGTTCGTGCGGAGCCTTGATTTTTAGCTCGTTTTTCTGGGGTACGGCTGGGCTTCCAGGTTTTGTTGGGTTCGCGGGTTGTTGCGTGGGGTCGGCTTGACCTGGGGCCCCTTGCGCGTGCCGTCTTTGGCCGGGCGGGCACGGGATGAATCCCGGCCCACGCGGGCAAGCGTATGGCACGCGCACCCCAGGTAAAGCCGACCATTCCAGCCGCGTGTTCTGTTTCGTGGGGGTTGCGTTTTTCGGGTGGTGGGGCGCCTGGGAATTCATTCTTTAGGGCCATGATCGACTATTATTTGCGGGTAGTATTGAGGTATGGCCCTCGATGAACTGTTGGTCGAGGTTGAGGCGAAACATGCTGCTCTTTGTCATGCGAAAGCGGAACTCGCCACGGCCTTGATCGCATTCCATGTCGCTGCTGACGATCGTGATTACCGGTATGTGCAGAATGAGGTCGCCTCGTCCCTGCACATCTCCCGACGTGCGGCTGACCGCATCCTGTCCAACGCCGCCGAGCTGACCGAGCGCCCGTTGGTGTTGGCGGCTCTGTCGGCGGGGTTGATCGATGAGGG
>NZ_MUMH01000199.1 GCF_002155965.1 Allokutzneria sp. NRRL B-24872 | reverse complement strand
CGTGCCATACGCTCGTCCGCGCGGGCCGGGATTCATCCCGTGCCCGCCCGGCCAATGAGGGCACGCGCAAGGGGCCCCAGGTCAAGCCGATCCCCACGCTGGAACCAGCAGTTCCCCCGCTGGAAGACCAGTTTCGCAGACCTGGAAATCCAGCTGGAACGATCTAAAAAACAGCTGTTCCCCAGCTGGAAGTCCAGCCGTGCCCGACCTGGAAGTCCAGCTCGGCCGACCTGGAAGCCCAGCTGGAACGAGCTGGAAGTCCAGCCGTAACCCAGCTGGAAGTCCAGCCAGTGCAAGCCGGAAACTCAGCCGTACCCGACCAGGAAGCGCAGCCGTCCCCCCGCTGGAACCCAGCCGTACCCGACCAGAAACCCCAGAACGAACACCCGCCTGCACAACCACGACAACCGGCCTAGTGTCACCCCCATGAGCTGGCCGAAGAACTGGCCGATCCGGCCCATCTCCCCACCACCCTGGGCGCGACAGGAACCCACCTGGCGCGGCGCGAAACCGAGCCTGATCTCCGCGGCCCTGAACATGGCGCTCGCGAAGCCCTCCGGGAACTGGTTCGTGCTCGCGGCCAGCTCCGAGATCACCTCGGCGAAGCCGTTCGGGCGGCACGTCGCGGGGCAGGAGCTGGTGGCTTGGCGGGCGCCGGACGGGGAGCTGCGCGTGGGGCCGGGTGCGTGCCCGCACCTGGGTGCTCCGCTGTGCGACGCGGCCGTGGACGGCGGGGCGCTGGTGTGCCGGTGGCACGGATTGTCGTTGGGAGACAAGCCAACTCCGGGCTGGAAGCGCTACCCGGCGCACGACGACGGTGTGCTGGCGTGGGTGCGGCTGGACCGCGTGGGCGGTGAGGAGCCGCTGGAAGCGCCAGTGCTGCCGGAGCGCCCACCGCACGCGGAAGCGATCTCGGCGGTGGCGACGGTGCTGGGGAGGTGCGAGCCGGAGGACGTGGTGTTCAACCGGCTCGACCCGTGGCACGGCGCCTGGTTCCACCCCTACTCCTTCGCGGAGCTGCGCGTGCTGGACGCGGGCGAGGAGGAGTTCCTGGTGGAGGTCACGTTCCGCCTGGCCAGGAACATCGGCGTGCCGGTGCTGGCGCGGTTCAGCTGCCCGGAGCCGCGCACGGTGGTCATGCACATCGTGGAGGGCGAGGGCGTGGGCAGCGTGGTGGAGACCCACGCGACACCGATCGCGCCGGGCCGGACGGCGGTGATCGAAGCGACGATCGCGCACTCGGCGCGCCCGGGCTTCGCGTACGCGCGGCACGTGGCGGGGGCGGTGCGCCCGGCGATGCGTTGGGCGGCGAAGCGGCTGTGGCGCGACGACATCGCCTACGCGGAGCGCCGGTTCGCGCTGCGTGAAGAAGGCCGCTGGCCCGGATAGCCCGCCGAAGCTGGGGTACCCGGGCGGCATGGCGATGCGCGCAGTGGTGCTGAACTGCACCTTGAAGAAGTCCCCCGCCGAGTCGAACACGGAGATGCTGGCCTCGGTGGTGATCACCGAACTGGAGAAGCTGGGCGTGGCGGTCGAACAGGTGCGCCTCGTCGACCTGGACCTCCCGCCGGGCGTGGACACCGACCTCGGCGGGGGTGACCAGTGGCCCGCCGTGCACGACAAGCTCCTGAGCTCGGAGATCCTGGTGTTCGCGACGCCGACCTGGGTGGGGCGGCCGTCGTCGGTCGCGCAGCGGGCGCTGGAGCGGATGGACGCGATGATCTCCGAGACCGACGACGAGGAGCGCCCGGTGGCCTACAACCGGGTGGCCGGGGTGGTGGTGACCGGCAACGAGGACGGCGCGCACCACGTGATCAGCGAGATCTGCGGCGGGCTCGGTGACATCGGCTACACGGTCCCGGGCCAGGCGTGGACGTACTGGAACCGCGGCCCGGGACCCGGACCGTCCTATGCGGACACCGATGAGGGCAAGGACTGGTCGCACAGCACCGGTCGGGCGATGGCGGGGAACCTGGTCGCCGTGGCAGCGGCCCTGCGTGACCAGCCGATTCCCCCGCCGAGAAGTTGATCACACGATCGTGTGAGGTTGTGAGGGCCCCGCACAGGGTAGAACCGGTGCCGCACCCCAACACCTCCACAGGAGTCCCCACATGCGCGCACTGGTGCTCGACTGCACCCTCGACGGCCGTTCGGAGGCCGTCATCAGCTCGGATCTGCGCTCATGGGGAGTGACCGTCGACAGCCTGCCCGCCACGGACGTGCCGGTCTCGGTCGAGGAGTACTCCGTCGTCGTGATCCTCACGCCGAGCTGGCTGGCCCAGCCGTCGCGGCTCGCGCAGCGCGTGCTCAACCGCCTCCCCGGGGCGAGCCGGACGACGGTCGCGGGCGTGGTGGCGCTCAACGAGCTCGCCGAAGGCCAGTGGATGCGAACAACGCTGTCCTGGCACCTCTGGAACCTCGGCTACACGGTTCCGGTGCACCCGACCGCGGCACAATTCGTGCGAACGGCCATCCAAGCGCGCCGCAACCGCACGCTGACGCCTACTGGCTGAACCTCGCGGCAAGAGCGCGCAGCGGCGCCCACCGGCCAGCGACCGGGACCGTCCACAGTGGATGGCCTCGGACCCCGAACAGCTCCAGGAGCACGTTCGCGGCATGGGTTCCGGTGGTCGCCGCGCGCTCCATCAACGCCACGGGCAGGTCGATCCGCACGAGATCTCCGGCCAGCACCAAGCCTTCCTGCGGTGTCCGCACGGTCGGCCGGTTCGCGAAGCCACCGGGCGGGAACAGCGGACAGTCCTCGCGCAGCTCGTGGCGCTCGTCGACGATCCGCGCCGAGGCGGTCTCAGGGTAGACGCGGTGCAGCTCGGCAAGCAGCTTCGCGCGCGCATCGTCCACAGTGGTCAGTGCGTAGCCGTGCAGCTCGACGACGGAGCCGCCCGTGCGCGTCGCCCACGACGTGGACTCGCGCTCGTAGCGGTCGAGCACGCTGATGTTGTCCAGCGAGCCATATCCACTCGTACCAAGAAACCCTGGCCGATCCGCACGCACGGGCCGATCGAGCCAGAACCGCGACACAAGGAACGGTGGCGCCGAGCGAAGCCCCTCGACACGCGCTCGCCAAATCGCGTCACCAAGCCCCGGAGAACGGTCGACCAGCCCACGCAGCCCCGTGACATCAGCCGCGAGCACCACTCCGTCGACCTCAAGACCATCGACAACGAAACGTCGCGAGCCACCGACCTCGATCGTTTCCACCGCAGCACCAAGGCGAATCTCGGCTCCGCGCGCACGGATGTAGCCGCCGAGCGGGTTCCACAGAGTCGCGAACGAGTCGGCCGCGACGTCGAAGACCAAGCCCTCACTGGAGCCGAGGAAGTAGAGGTGGAACATCGTCGCCAGCTCCGCCGCGGACAGCTCGGTCGGCGCGGCGAAGAAGCTGCGCGAGAACACCTCGAACGCCAGGTGCCGTGCCGCGGCAGGAAACCTCAGCCGCTCAAGGAACTCAGCCGCGTTGAGGTCGTCGAGCTTCTCGTAGGTCTCCGGGACGCGGACGTCCACCAACGGCAACGCCGCGCGGGCGCTGAGGCGCGTGATGTCGCGCAGGGTGAACGTCGGGCTGTTCAGCGCGAAAGCGAAAGCGTTGAGCGGCGGGGTTTTCGGCAAGCTCTGGAAAGTGTCGCGGTAGCCGTCACTGTGCACGAGCGGGTAGTCCAGCATCGGCGTCAGCCGCGACAGCAACGGATCGGTGCGGCGCAGCAGCCCGCGAAGGTTGTAGTACTGGCGGAAGAACGCGTGGAAGCCCCGGTTCATCGAGACCTCGGAGCCGTCCGACAAGGTCGTCGGCCAGCCGCCCACGCGTCCGCCGAGATGCTGTTCGCGCTCCCACAACACGACCCGGACTCCGCGCTCCACCAGGGCTGTCGCCGCCGCGAGGCCCGCGATCCCTCCGCCCACCACGGCCACGACCTGATCGCTGGCACGGGAACGGCCGGGGCGGGCCGCGTGGAAGACGGCGTGGCGGTCCCGGCCGGGCAGCGGACTCACCGCGAAGCCCTCCTGGCGAAGAACGTGTGCGCGACGCCGCGCTGCCACCCCGACATGCTTCCGGTCCTGATGGTGTCAAAGCCGTTGCGGGACAACCGGTTCTCGAAGTCGATCACGCCATCGAAGTCCAGCACACTGCGCCACAGGTAGCGGTGCAACGAAGCGTCTCCGGAGACCAAGCGACCCGCCGGGATGATCACCGACCAGCACACCGCCGTCCACACGGCCTTGGCCAACGGCGAGTCCGCGACGGAGTACTCGTGCGCGACGAACGGTGCTCGCGGCCGGAGAAGGCCGTGCACGGTGCGCAGAACACTGTCGGGATCGGGCAGGTTTCGCACCAGGTAGGCAGCGAAGACACCGTCGAACGGCCCGTGCACCCCGGCTTCGGCGAGGTCTTCGGCACGCGAGTGCACGAAGGTGACCGACGACGGCCAGCGCTTCTCCTTGGCGCGAGCCAACATTCCCGCCGAGCCGTCCACCGCGACGATCTCCGCTTCTGGAGCCGCGCGCAGCAGGGCGGCCGTCGAAGCACCCGTTCCGCAGCCGAGGTCGAGCAGCCGCTGCCCCCTCCCCTGGTCCGGGATTCCCATGCGGCGCGCGGACAATCGCAGCTGCGCGTGGTAACCGGGGTTCGCGCCGACCAAGCGGTCGTAATCCGCAGCGGCCTTGTCGAAACCTTCGAGCACCTTCATCTCAGAGCCCGCCCGCAATCCGGATCGTGGTGCCCGTGGTGAACGAGGCGTCCGAGGAGAACAGCCACGACACCGCGCCAGCGATCTCCTCCGGCTGACCGGACCGGCCGAGCGGGATGCGGCTCGCGACGCGGTTCGGCCGGTCCGGATCACCCATGTCCGCGTGGATTCTGGTGTGCACCGTGCCGGGCGCGACACCGTTGACGCGGATGCCGTCCTTGGCGAGTTCCTTCGCCAGGCCAACGGTCATCGCGTCCGTCGCGGCCTTGCTCGCGGCGTAGTGCACGTACTCGCCGGGGCTGCCGAGGGTCGCCGCCGCCGAAGAGATGTTCACGATCGCCCCACCGCGTCCGGCCATGTCCTTGGCGGCGCGGCGCGCGCACAGCAGGTAACCGAGCACGTTGACGTCCAGGACCTGGCGCAGGTCCTCCGTGCTCGTGTCGACCAGCGCGCCGAGTTTCCCCGTCACACCGGCGTTGTTGACCAGGCCGGTGATCGGTCCGAGTTCGCTGGCCGCCACGTCGAAGAGCCGCTCGACGTCCGCTTCCACCGCCGTGTCCATCGCGACCAGCGACGCTCGGCCGCCGCGCTCGGCGACCTCCTTGGCGACGGCGGAGGCGGCCTCGCGGTCGCTGCGGTAGCCGATCACCACGTCATGCCCGTCCGCCGCGAGCCGCACGCAGATCGCGGCTCCGATCCCCCGGCCGCCGCCGGTGACGATCGTGATGGGACGGCTCATCGAGCTACCTCCTGGAACCCACGGGTGAGCAGGGCCGCGCCGAGCGCGGGTACGGCGACCGCGAGCCTACGGGCCTTGGGCACCACGGCGCGACGGGCGAACACGTCGTACCCCGCCGCCACGATCTCGTCCAGAATGCCTCTGTAGAGCCGAAAAGCCGTGCGCACGCAGGGCCGTGACTCCGGCGCGAGCAGGTCGATCCCGGGCGCCGCCGCGCGGTAGTCCGCGTAGTTCAGCGCGATGAGGTGGGCGAGGGCGGCTCGAACGGCCTGGTCGGCGCTGCCGCGCTCCTGGCACCAGGTGAGCCGTTCGCGATCGACCCCGAACACCGCCAGCTCCGCGAGCGGCAGGTAGATCCGGCCGCGCTCCAAGTCCTCGTCGACGTCGCGGAGGAAGTTCGTGATCTGGAAGGCGACGCCGAGCCGCGCCGCGTAGGGCGCCGCTTCCTCGCGCGGGCACGCCGTGCCGAGGACCGGCAGCATCTGGAGACCGATCACCTCGGCGGAGCCGCGCACGTAGTGGCCGAGGTCGGCGAACGTGGCGTACTCGGTGACCGTCAGATCCATCCGCATTGACGCCATGAAGTCGGTGAACAGCGCGTGCTCCATGCCGAAGCGGCCGATCGTGTCGACGAGCGCGGCCAGCACCGGGTGCTCGGACTCGCCCTCCTCCAGCGCGTGCAGCAGGCTGGTCTCCAGCTCCGCCAAGGCTGCCGCGGTGTCCACTGTGGACGGATTGTCGACGATCTCGTCCGCCCACCTGGCGAAGCCGTACAGCGCGTGCACCGCCGGGCGCCGCGCCGGGCCGAGCAGCCTCGTCGCGAGGAAGTACGTGCGGCCGTGGCGGGCGTTGAGCGCGCGGCACCGCAGGTACGCCCGCCGGAGCCGAGGATCGGCGATCCCGGCCGCGTCGAGCTCGCGGCTGCCCATGCCACCACTCCTCACCCTCACCCGCCCTGTACTCCGCCACGCTATCCGCCCACGCCGCTCACCACCGGTTGGGTAGGACTCCGCAGGTCCGCCTACGGTGTGGGGGACGGAGGAGGAGCTCATGCGGACGGTGCCGGGACGGACCGATCACGTGGTGGTGGTCGGCGCGGGGCTCGCGGGGCTGTCGGCGGCGTTGCACCTGCTGGGGGCGGGGCGCAGCGTGACGGTGGTGGAGCGCGACACCGTCCCGGGCGGTCGGGCGGGCCGACTGGACCTGGGCGGGTACAGCTTCGACACGGGTCCGACGGTGCTGACGATGCCGGAGCTGCTGGACGAAGCGCTCGCGGCGGTCGGGTCTTCGCTGCGCGAGCACGTGGAGCTGGTGCCGCTGCACCCGGCCTACCGCGCGGAGTTCGCTGACGGCACGAACATCGACGTGCACACGGACGCGGACGCGATGGAAGCAGAGGTCAGGCGCGTCGCGGGTCCTGAGGAGGCGGCGGGCTACCGGCGGCTGCGCACGTGGTTGACGGAGCTGTACCGCGCGGAGATCAACACGTTCATCGGCGCGAACTTCGACTCGCCGTTGGACCTCGCGCGACCGGCATTGGCGAAGCTCGCGGTGCTGGGCGGTTTCGGCAGGCTCGGCCCGGCGATCGGGCGGTTCGTGCGCGATGAGCGGCTGCGCCGGATCTTCTCCTTCCAAGCCCTGTACGCGGGCGTCGCCCCGGAGAAAGCGCTCGGCGCCTATGGGGTGATCGCCTACATGGACACCGTGGCGGGGGTGTGGTTCCCGAAGGGCGGCATGCGGGCGATCTCCGACGCATTGGCAGCTGCCGCGAGCAACGCGGGCGCGAAGTTCCACTACGACACCACGGTCTCGCGACTGGAGAGGCTGGGCGACAGGGTCACGGCGGTGCACACGGAGGACGGCGAGCGCATCCCCTGCGACGCGGTCGTGCTCACGCCGGAGTTGCACACGTCCTACCGCCTGCTGGGCCGCACGCCGAAAAGGCCGGTGGGACTGCGGTATTCGCCGTCCGCGGTGGTGCTGCACGCGGGTTCCACGAACAGCTGGCCGAGGTTGGCGCACCACACGATCTCCTTCGGCCGCGAGTGGAGCCGGACCTTCACGGAGATCATCGGCCGCGGCGTGCCGATGTCCGACCCGTCGTTGCTGATCACGCGGCCGACCGCGACCGATCCCGCGCTGGCGCCCGCGGGGAGGCAGACGTACTTCGTGCTCGCGCCGTGCCCGAACCTCCAGGCGGGACCGCTGGACTGGGCTCGGATCGGGCCGCGCTACCGGGATGAGCTGGTCTCGACGCTGGAGGCGCGCGGGTTGACCGGCTTCGGCTCGGGGATCGAGGTCGAGCGCCTGGTCACGCCCGCCGACTGGGCGGCGATGGGGCACGCGGCGGGGACTCCGTTCGCGACCGCGCACACCTTCGCCCAGACCGGGCCGTTCCGTCCGGCCAACACGGTGAGCGGGACGGCCAACGCGGTGCTCGCCGGGTGCGGGACCACGCCGGGCGTCGGAGTTCCCCCGGTGTTGATCTCCGGAAGGCTCGCGGCCGAGCGGGTGACCGGCCGCACCCGAATCCGCTAGGTGGCCCTGGTGAACCCGGATCGGGGCGGCGAGGATTCTCGGGTTCGCCCAACCGCGAGGAGATCCGTGTTCACGCTCCGCAGGCTCGCCGCAGCGGGAATGGCTCTGGCGGCGATGCTGGCGCTCACCCCGGCCGCGCCCGGCGCCGAAGCCACCTTCCAGCTCCCGGCACCGACCGGGCGCCAGCACGTGGGCGTCACCGACCTGCACCTGGTCGACACCGCCCGCGCGGACCCGTGGAAGCCCGAGCGCAGGCGCGAGCTGATGATCAGCGTCTGGTACCCGGCGCACAACGATCACCGCTTCCCGCGCGCGCCGTGGATCACCCCCGGCCTCGCCGCAGTGCAGGACGAGTTCGGCGCTGGCTTGGGCATCCCCAAGGGCTCCGTCGACTGGACAGCGGTGCGAACCCACGCGCGCACCGGTGCTCCCGCCACCCCAGGCAAGCGCCAGGTCGTGCTGTACACGCCGGGCTTGGGCTTCCCGCGTTCCGCGCAGACCGCGATCGTCGAGGACCTGGCCAGCCGCGGCTACGTCGTGGTGACCATGGACCACACCTACGAGACGAACGTGGAGTTCCCCGGCGGCCGGGTCGAAGTGCCGGTGCGCCTGGAGATCGAGCCGGTCACGATGAAGAAGATCCTCGACGTCCGGGTCGCCGACACCCGCTTCGTGCTGGACAGCCTCACCCGGCTGGCCAGGGGCACCGCGTCCCGCCCGCTGCCGCGCGGCCTCAGCGGTGTGCTCGACCTGGGCGAGGTCGGCGTCTTCGGCCACTCCTACGGCGGCTTCACCGGTGGCGAGACGATGGTCCACGACCGCCGCATCGCCGCGGGCGTCAACCTCGACGGCTCGCTGGCGTACGGCTTCGGCGAGCTGATGGGCCAGCCCTACCTGCCCGGAGAGGTGGCCGTTCGCGGCCTCGACCGCCCCTTCCTGCTGATGGGCTCCGAGGCGATCGACCCGGCGACCGGGAACCTCGTCCGGCACACCCACCTCGACCAGCGCGACCGCTCCTGGCCGCAGTTCTGGGCCAACCAGCGCGGTTGGAAGCGCGATCTGCTCCTCGGGCGCAGCGGCCACATCGGCTTCACCGACTACCAGGTGGTCCTGCGCCGCTTGGCCCTTCCCGAGGAGCAGGTGAAGAAGCTGGTCGGCACCGTCGACGCCAACCGCTCGATCGCGGCGCAGCGGGCCTACGTGGCGGGATTCTTCGACCTCCACCTGCGGCACCGCGACACCGGCCTGTTCACCGGAGCATCCCCACAGCACCCCGACATCACGTTCATCACCGACTGACCGCCGCGCGGGGTCACCGAGCACCACCGCCCAACACCCATTCCGCGCGCCACCACACCCCCGCGCGCCAACTTCCCGTTTCGTACTCCAAGCAGCCGATGGGAGCGCTCTATTTCCCGCTTTCGGTACGAAACGGGTTACCTAGACAACTGCGAGGCGCGTTGAGGGGGCGGAGTGCGAGGAGCTAGGTGAGGAGGGCGGTCAGTGCGGGGAGGTAGCCCTTGGCGTTTCCGGCGCGGTTGGGGTGGTAGGAGTCGTCGGCGGGCAGGCCGGGCTCGTTGATCCACGGGCTCCGCGAGCACAGCTCGTGCCCGGCGAAGGCGGCGCGGGCGTCGAGGAAGGCGAATCCGGCCGCGGCGGCGCGCGCGGAGATCACGCCGGCGAGGGAATCGGTGATCGAGACGACCTCGGCGCGGCGCGAGCGGGTGAGCACGTCGCAGCTGCCCGCGCCCGGCTCGAAGATCCTCGGGTAGCCGACCACGACGACCTTGGCGTTGGGCGCGGCCTTGCGGATCGCCGCGTAGGTGCTGTCGAGCTCGCCCGCGAGCGTGGTGGCGATCGTCTTCACCGCGTTGGCGAGGATGCGGTCGCAGCCCGCCTTGGAGCCGAGGGTGCACTCGCGCATGGCGGCCGGCGCGCCGATGTCGTTGCCGCCGATGGAGATCGTGACCAGCGTCGTCTTCTCCGAGAGCGCCCTGATCTGTCCTTTGAGGACATCCGAGGTGGTGGCGCCGGAGCACGCGACGGAGGTGTAGCTGGCGACGGCGTTCGCCGCGGCCCACAGCGCGGAGTAGGCCAGCGGCCCGCGCGCGCAGTCGCCGGAGTCCCGGTAGTAGCGCGCCGTCCCCTGCCCGGAGGAGAAGGAGTCGCCGAGCGCGACGTAGTGGGCGCCCTGGGCCGGGGTGGCGGCGAGCAGGACCGGCAGCAGTGCCGCCAACGCCAGCGCGGTGGTGCGGGTTGAACGCATGGGTACTGCGTACCAGGGCGCTCGGACCTGCCGAAACACACGACCAGGTGAGGAATCGGTTTTCGGCAACTGAGCTGACCGCAACGAATTTCCTGATGCGCTGAACGTCGGGCAGGCACCGCCCGTAGTGCTCGATACGTGCGTTCCCAACGTGAAGGGGCAGGAATGGACTTCCGGGTGCTCGGTCCCGTTCTGGTTCGCGAGCTCGTCCTCGGCGCCGGCAAGCACCGGGCCGTGCTCGCGGTGCTGCTGCTGGAGGCCAACCGGGCGGTCCGGATCGAGCGGCTGGTCGACCTGCTGTGGGCCGACCAGCCGCCCGAGCGGGCGCGGAACCTGGTGTCCGGCTACGTCTCCAAGGTGCGCAAGGCGCTCGACGGCCGTGCCGGGGTCCGGGTGGAGACCTGGCGCGGCGGCTACCGCCTGGTGGTGCACCCGGACTCGGTCGACCTCTACCGCTTCCGCCGCCTGGTCCGCGAGGCCCGCGAGGCCACCGGCGACGATGCCGTGATCGTCGCGCTGACGGAGGCGCTGGCGCTGTGGAGCGGTCCCGCGCTGGCCGACGTGGACCTGCCCGGGCTCGCGCCGTCGGTGACCGAAGCCCTTGAGCAGGAACGCGTCGCGGCCTTTGAAGACCTGGTGGACGCGCGGCTGCGCGTCGGCGCCGACATCGACCTGATCGGCCAGCTCGGCGAGGCCGTCGACGCGCACCCGTTCCGCGAACGCCTCGTCGGCCAGCTGATGACCGCCCTCGCGCAGCGCGGCAGGCCCGCCGAGGCGCTGTCCACCTTCCGGCGCTGCGCCGACGCCCTGCGCGACGAGCTCGGCGTCCCGCCGGGGGCGGCGCTGCGCGAACTGGAGCGCGCGATCCGCGCCGACTCCCTCAGCCCGGCGCCGGTGTCCCGGCCGCGCCCCGCTCAGCTGCCCGCCGACCTCGCCGACTTCCTCGGCCGCGACGCCGAGCTGGCCGCGCTCAGCACTGGCGCGGGTCCGCTGCTGATCACTGGCCAGCCCGGCGCCGGCAAGACCGCGCTCGCCGTGCACTGGGCGCACCGCGAGCGCGAACGCTTCCCCGACGGCCAGCTGCACGTGGACCTGCGTGGCGAGGTCACCCCGAGGCAAGCCCTGCTCCGGCTGCTCGACGGACTGGGGGTGCGGCCGGAGCAGGGCGACGACGAACGGGCGTTGGCCGCGCGCTTCCGGTCCACTGTGGACGGAAAGAAGCTGTTGGTGCTGCTCGACGGCGCCACCAGCAGTGCCCAGGTGCTGCCCCTGCTGCCCGGCTCGCCGAGCTGCCAGGTGGTGATCACCAGCGCTCGCCGGCTCGACGCGCTCGTGCTGCACAGCGGCGCGAAGTCCGTGCAGTTGAGCGGTTTTCGCGCCTCCGAGTCCGTCGCGCTGATCAACTCCGTCCTCGGCGACCGCGCGCTGCGCGACCCCGTCGCCGTGCGACGCCTGGCGACCCTGTGCTGCGGCCTGCCCGTGGCCGTGCGCAGCGCCGCCGTCCTGCTCGCCGCGCATCCCGCGTGGCCGGTCTCCCACCTCGCCTCCCGCCTTGCCGACGAGCAGCAGTGGGCCGACTCGCTCGCGCTGTCCGAGGACGGTTTCCGCATGGTGTCCGCCCTGCGGGAACTGCCTTCCGGCGCGCGCGAGCTGCTGGGGTACTTCGGCCTGCTGCCCCGCGAGGACCTGGGCACCGAGGCGTTGACCCTGCTGACCAACCGCCCCCGGTGGTGGGTTGAGGAGGGTTTGTCCACGCTGCACGACGCGCACTTCCTCGCCGAGACCGTGCCGGGCGTGTACTACCTGCCGACCGTGGTTCGTTTGTGCGCCAAGCCTTTTCTGCCCGCGCGCAAGGAGGCTGACGCCGCGGTGGAGCGCTGGCGCTACCCCGGCGTGGTCCGCCTGTTCGCCGTCGGCTCCGCCTAGGTGAAGGCGAAGCGGGCCGCGTTCACAAGAAACACGCACCGAATCGCCTCGCTCGTCGCGTGCGCTGTCGCGTTCAGCCTGATCCCGGGGGTCGCGCAGGCGGCAACGCGAGTCGACACCACCTGCGGCCAGTACATCTGCGTCCACACCCTGCACGAAGGGCGGAACGTCAAGGACATCACCGTTGAGGTGCGGAAGGTCGGGGACAGATTCAAGCTGGGCGCCTTCTTCGCGGAATGGCGCGGCGATAAATCGCCCATGACGAACCGCGCCAGGTGGGAGGTGAATCTTTATCGGCCGAACAACCACCTGGTGTGCGGCTACGCCCAGAACTCGCGGTCAGTCCAGCAGGGCGGGAACGTCTGCGTGACGATCTGAGATCGTTCGGGTATCCCGTACTGGGCTCACTCGCTCGAGTAGGTCTCGGCCAGAGCTCGGGCGGTGGCGGCGAGGCGGTCCCGAAGCTCTTGCGGCTCAAGGACTTCGGCGTGCGCGCCGAGCTTCAGCACCTCGGTGTGGCCGATCTCGATGGTCTCGATCGGCAGATCGGCCGTGACCCACCCCGCGGAGTCGGGCTCGCCCGCCGTGGCCCGCACCACGCGCTTCTCGTGGAAGCCCAGGACGTAGGGCACCAGGGCCATGCCCGCGGGTGACAGCCGGATGCGAGCGGTCATCCGGTACTGCTCGATCTCGAAGCGCTCGGCCCACGCCTTCCAGAAGGACGCGAGGTCGAAGTCCTTGGGGCGCTCGAAGGTCGTGCCGGTGTCGATCACCTCAAGCACCCGGGAGGCGCGGTAGGTCAGGTCGCGGTCCCGCGAGCGCGCGACGAGGTACCAGACGCCGCCCTTGAGCACGACGCCGAGCGGCCACAGCGTGCGCTCGACCTCGGGCGGATCGCCCCAGCGGCGGTAGCGGACGCGCACGACTCGGTTGTCCCACACGGCATTGGCCAGCTCGGCGAGCTGGGGCACGCCCTCGGACTCGCGGAACCACGCGCGGGCGTCGAGGTGGAAGCACTCGCGGATGCGCGCCGCGCGCGAAGCCAGCTCGGGTGGGAGCGCGGCCATCAGCTTCAGCTCGGCGGCGGTCAGCTCGGCGCTGAGGCCCAGATCCGTTGCGGGACCGGGCATTCCGGTGAACGCGAGCGCTTCGGCCTCAGCGCCGGTCAGGCCGGTGAGCCGGGTGCGGTAGCCGTCGAGCAGCTGGTACCCGCCTGCCCTGCCCTGGTCGGCGTAGACGGGGACCCCGGCTGACGACAGCGACTCGATGTCGCGGTAGACGGTGCGCGGCGACACCTCAAGGGCACGCGCGAGTTCGGTCGCGGACATCCGCCCACGGGTCTGCAAGAGCATCAACAACGACAGGAGTCGGCCAGCACGCACGCGAGGAGTCTCGCACTCACGCGGACGCGGCGCCGTGCACCACCAGGGTTCCCTTGCCCTTGCGCTTGGCCGCGTACATCGCCGCGTCCGCGCGGCCGAGGAGGTCGTCCGGTGACAGGTCAGGGTCCATCGCGCCGAAGCAGACCAGGCCGATGCTGGCGCGCACCATGCGGTTCTCACCGCGGATGCCGTAGGGCGCCTCCAGCACGGTGAGCACGCGCGCCCCCACCTGCTCCGGGTCCCCGTGGCCGGTGGTGATCAGCACGGCGAACTCGTCACCGCCGAGCCGCGCCACCACGTCCTCAGCGCGCACGGCGGCGCGCAGCCTGCCCGCGACCGCGCACAGGACCTCGTCCCCGGCGGCGTGGCCGTAGCGGTCGTTGACGGTCTTGAAGTCGTCGACGTCGACGAACAGCAGGATCAGCGGCTGCGACGAGCGCAACGCCGTGCCCAGGCACTCCTGGAACAGCGCGCGGTTGGCCAAGCCGGTCAGCGGGTCGTGGTAGGCCTGGTACTGCAACTGCTTCTGGCTCTGCCGGATCTCCTCCAGCAGCGCGACGTTGTCGGTCATGGTGATCAGCTGCCGGAGGATCACCAGCGCCACCACCGCGAGCCCCACGTAGACCTCGGCGGGGCCGAGCCGGACGCCTGTCGCGGTACCGACGCCGATGAACATGCCGGTGATCAGCAGCGGCAGGTACGGCACGGCCAGGTGCAGGTAGTCGCCGGTGCGCAGCGGATCGGGC
The DNA here is from genome assembly GCF_002155965.1 of Allokutzneria sp. NRRL B-24872. Classification (GTDB taxonomy): domain Bacteria; phylum Actinomycetota; class Actinomycetes; order Mycobacteriales; family Pseudonocardiaceae; genus Allokutzneria. Next base: position 1,360 of record NZ_MUMH01000199.1, on the reverse strand, counting down.
CCCGGCTCGCGGCGCGGCGCGGTCGGCGCCCACGGGGCGAGCGCGTAGAACACCGGGCACGCCATGAAACCGATGTCGGCCCAGGTCGGGATGCGGTCGACCCCGTTGGCGACGAGGTAGGCGAAGATCCAGCCGGAGGTGCTCTGGGCGACGAAGGCCAGGCCCAGGAACAGTAAGGGCAGCTGCCAGGCCACCCGGTGCCGCCGCGCGAGCAGCAGCACCAGCACGATCACCACCAGGTACAGCGCCGGGTGCAGCACGGTGGTGAGCAGCCCGGCCAGGTCGGAGGTCCAGATCCGCACCACCGACTCGCCCGCCGTCACCAGCGTCAGCACCAGGACCGCGCCGAGCACGATCAGCCCGTCCAGCGCGCGCAGCCACGGCCCGCGCGTGCGCGGCGTGGTCGGCGGGCGCTGCCCGCGCGCGAGCGTGAGCAGGGCGAACAGCGCGAACACCGGCGTCATCATGAAGCCGATCGGCGCCAGCGTGGACGCGGGCAGCCCGATCCCCATGAACACCAGGCCCCAGGTCCAGGTCACCAGGCCGACGGTCAGGCTGCCCATCGCGCCCGCCATCCAGAACCGCCACTTGCGGTCGCTGCCCTCGGCGCGGCGCGCGGTCACCAGGAAGCCGACGAGCGCGGCGGCGGAGGCGAGCACCTGGGAGAACTTGTCCACGGCCTGCGTCGTGTCCGGGTCCAGCCAGCCGAGGACGACGACGAGCACCACGACGGCCAGCGCCGCGATCGCGGACGCCGCCAGCAGGGTGAACTTCCTCGGTGACATTGTTCCGTGACCATTCAGCAATAATTCAGGTGGCCGACAATTACCCACTGTAGTAATCGCGAAAAACAGTGTCGACCATCGCCGCACGGTTTCGCCGCATTATCCCGATCACGTCATCTGATCGGTCTAGTGCGCGCCGTGACCTGCATGTTGCACGCGCAACGAGGTGACTCGGAAAAGGATTGGATCGCACGCGCCGCCACCCCGCACAAATCCGTCCGAGTGGTTCTCGCACGAATGGAGCACAACGCCGAACACACCCCGTGTCAGGTGTGCGCACCGCCCAGCTGGATCGCGGTCAGCCCGAGCACGACCAGCCCGACGCCGGCACCGGACCAGATCGCGTACGCGGTGCCCACGGCCATGCCCTGGTTCAGCGACAACGAGAACAGCAGGAACGCCACCCCGTAGCAGACGAGCACGGCCACCGTCGGCACCAGCTTGCTCATACCCTCGGAGAACTTGGGCGCGAGCGTGCCGGTCACCTCGCACAGGATCGCCGCCGCCAGCAGCACGTACATCACGCCCCCAGACGTACTGCCACCCGTTTCGTCCTCCTAAGGGATGTCTCGTAA
>NZ_MUMH01000198.1 GCF_002155965.1 Allokutzneria sp. NRRL B-24872 | reverse complement strand
AACCCTCCGCGAGGCGCGCGGCCCACGCCCCCAATGACTCGTTGAGGTACTTGAGCGTCCTGAATGAGTCATTCAGGGAGTTCAGCGCACCGAACGCGGCTTTGGCGTGGTCTCACGTGCACCTCCAGTCTCAGCTGTTCCTGGGCTTGCGCCCTGAACGACCCGTTCAGTGCGTTCAAGTACCTGAAGGGGTCGTTCGGGGCGTGAACGGCTGTGGGGGTGGGGGCGGCTTAGGGTCTGGGGTATGAGCACTCACTTCGACGTCGTGGTTCTGGGCGCTGGCCCGGGTGGGTACGTGGCCGCGATCCGGTCAGCCCAGCTGGGGCTGCGGACGGCGGTCATCGAGGAGCGGTACTGGGGCGGGGTCTGCCTCAACGTGGGCTGCATTCCTTCGAAGGCGCTGTTGCGCAACGCTGAGCTGGCGCACCTGTTCCAGCATGAGGCGAAGTCCTATGGCATCCGGGTGGACGGGCAGGTGTCCTTCGACTACTCGGCGGCGTTCCAGCGCAGCCGGAAGGTGGCGGACGGGCGCGTCAAGGGCGTGCACTACCTGATGAAGAAGAACTCGATCACGCAGTTCACCGGGCGTGGGGAGTTCCTGGACGCGAATTCGATCAAGGTCGGCGACGAGGTCGTGTCCTTCGATCACTGCATCGTCGCGGCGGGTGCGTCGACGCGGTTGTTGCCGGGGACGGCGTTGGGGCCGCGCGTGGTGACCTACGAGGAGCAGATCCTCAGCGAGGAGTTGCCGGAGAGCATCGTGATCGCCGGTGCGGGTGCGATCGGTGTCGAGTTCGCTTATGTGCTGCACAACTACGGCGTCAAGGTGACGATCGTGGAGTTCGCTGATCGCGTGGTGCCGTTGGAGGACGCCGAGGTGTCGGCGGAGCTGGCGAAGCGGTACAAGCGGTTGGGGATCGAGGTGTTGACCTCGACGAAGGTGGAGTCAATCGAGGACACCGGTCGTGGTGTGCGGGTGACTGTGTCCACTAAGGACGGTCAGCGGGTGCTGGAGGCCGGGAAGGTCATGCAGGCCATCGGTTTCGTGCCTCGCACGGAGGGTTACGGCCTGGAGCGGACCGGGGTGCGGTTGACCGATCGGGGTGCGATCGAGATCGACGGGCGGTGCCGGACGAGCGTGCCGCACATCTTCGCGATCGGTGACGTGACGGCGAAGTTGATGTTGGCGCACGCGGCGGAGTCGATGGGGGTGATCGCGGCGGAGACCATCGGGGACGTGGAGACGATGGAGCTGGACTACGTGATGATCCCTCGGGCCACGTACTGCCAGCCGCAGATCGCGAGTTTCGGGTGGACCGAGGCGCAGGCGCGGGAGCAGGGCTTCGACGTGAAGGTGGCGAAGTTCCCGTTCACCGCCAACGGGAAGGCGCACGGGCTCGGGGAGACCGCTGGGTTCGTGAAGATCATCAGCGATGCCAAGCACGGGGAGCTGTTGGGCGCGCACCTGATCGGGCCGGAGGTGACGGAGCTGTTGCCGGAGCTGACGTTGGCGCAGCAGTGGGATCTGACCGTGCACGAGGTGGCGCGCAACGTGCACGCGCACCCGACGCTGGGTGAGGCGGTGAAGGAGGCCATCCACGGTCTCGCCGGGCACATGATCAACATGTAGGTGCTACGGTGGTCGTGTGCAGCGCGCTCTCATGACGACGACGCCGGATTCCGTCCCGGCGCGCTGACACCTGTCTGACGAAGAGCCCCGGGGCGAGTGCCCCGGGGCTCTTGTCTGTGGTCGCTCGCCTCACCTTTCCCGCGAGGAGACCGTGATGCACGACCACCGCAAGCTCGGCCGTGAGCTGGACCTGTTCGACTCCGATCCGTTGATGGGCGCGGGTTTGCCGTACTGGCTGCCGGACGGGGCGGTGGTGCGGCACACCTTGGAGGAGTTCGTGCGCGACCTGGAGCGGCGCGCGGGGTACCGGCACGTGTACTCGCCGGTGCTGGGCAAGCGGGAGTTGTTCGAGTTGTCGGGGCACTGGTCGCACTACAGCGAGGACATGTTCCCGCCGATGGACCTCGGCGGTGAGCGCGGTGAGCAGGTGGTGCTGCGGCCGAGTCTGTGCCCGCACCACGCGCTGATCTTCCGGTCGCGGCCGCACAGCTACCGGGATCTGCCGGTGCGGATGGCGGAGCTGGGCGGGATGTACCGGGCGGAGTTGTCGGGGGTGCTGGGCGGGTTGAGCCGGGTGCGGGCGATCCAGCTCAACGACGCGCACGTGTTCTGCACCCCTGATCAGGTCGCTGACGAGGCGCGGGCGGCGTTGGAGCTGGTGCGGCGGGCGCATCGGGTGCTGGGGATCGAGCCGGTGCGCTACCGGTTGTCGTTGCCGGGCGCGGGTGGGAAGTACGTGGCTGATCCGGAGTTGTGGCGGCGGGCGGAGGCGGTGCTGCGCGAGGTTCTTTCCGATGTGGACTTCGAGGCGGTGGAGGGGGAGGCGGCGTTCTACGGTCCGAAGATCGATGTGCAGATCGCCGACGGCGCGGGGCGGGAGTCGACCTTGTCGACCGTGCAGGTGGACTTCCACCAGCCGCGTCAGTTCGACCTGTCCTACGTCGGTCCTGACGGGGCGAAGCACCGGCCGGTGATGGTGCACCGGAGCATCATCGGCAGCCTGGAGCGGGTGGTGGCGCACTTGATCGAGGTGCACGGGGGCGCGTTCCCGGCGTGGTTGGCGCCGACCCAGGTCGTGGTGCTGCCGGTGTCGGAGGCGGAGGTGCCGTGTGCTGCGGAGTTCGCTGAGTCGGCTGACCTGCGCGTGGAGGTGCGGGGGCCGGAGCGGGGGAGTCTTGGTGCTCGGGTGCGCGCGGCGCGGTTGGTGCCGTTCCAGGTGGTGATCGGTGCGCGTGAGGCGGCTGCGGGGTTGGCGTCGGTGCGGTTGCGCGAGGGCGGGAAGTGGGAGCCGGCGCCGGTTGCGGAGGTGCTGGCGCGGATCAGCGCAGCTGCCCGGCCTGGTGCAGGTGGTCGAAGATGATCTGGTCGACGGGGGCGACGCGGTCGCGGTCGGCGTGGGTGAGCCAGGTGATCTCCTCGATCTCGCTGGCGGGGGCGAGCGTGCCGGTGTAGGTGGCGGAGTAGCAGGTCATGCGGACCTCGACGCCGTCCGGGTGGCCGTGCGCTCGGGCTTGGAAGGTGCCGACGTGGATGGCGCTGGTGGGGTCGATGGTGACGGTCAGCTCCTCGGCGATCTCGCGCATGAGGGTCTGGAGGTCGCTCTCGCCGGGATCGCGTTTGCCGCCGGGCAGGTAGAAGGTGTCCTTGCCGCGTGAGCGGGTGGACAGGACGTGTCCGGCTTCCAGGTGAATCCATGCGATCTTGTCGATGGTTCCGGGGTTGGTGGTCACGGTGGCGATCGTAGGGAGTGGTGGGCTGATGTCGGTGGTGGGTGCGCTCCAGGTGGGTTCCTGTGTTTCCACTGGGGCAACCGTGGAGAAGGTGCTCGGCTACGAGCGGGATTTGCGGGAGTCGGGGGCGTCGCTGGTGGTGCTGCCGGAGGCGTTGCTCGGCGGCTATCCGAAGGGGGCGTCGTTCGGGACGCGCGTGGGGTACCGGTTGCCGTCGGGGCGGGAGGAGTTCGCGGAGTACTTCGCGGGCGCGGTGGACGTGCCCGGCCCGGAGGTCGCCGAGCTGGCCGGGTTGTCGGCGCGGACCGGGGTGTCGTTGGTGGTCGGGGTGATCGAGCGGGCGGGCTCGACGCTGTACTGCACGGCGGTGTTCCTCGACCCCGTGAAGGGCTTGGTTGCCAAGCACCGCAAGCTCATGCCGACCGCCGCTGAGCGCTTGATCTGGGGGCAGGGCGACGGCTCGACGCTGCCCGTGGTGGAGACCG
>NZ_MUMH01000197.1 GCF_002155965.1 Allokutzneria sp. NRRL B-24872 | reverse complement strand
AGCACCCGACCCGTTTCGTACCGGAAGCGGGAAAGAGAGCGTTCCCCAATCCCGCTAGGAGTACGAAACGGGTCGGGTGCTGGGCCGGGTCAGGAGACGACGCGGTCGAGGACTGTGCGGAGGGTCTTGCGGTTGACGGCCAGCGGGTCCTCCGCCAGCCAAGCACCGATCTCGTGCACGAAGTCCTCGGGCGTCATCGGCGGGGCGGGGACCTCCGGGGCCTCCCCGACGCTGACCTCACCGCGGCGGCTGGGATAGATCAGCACGGCGCCGCGCACCTCGACGCCGGGCATGAGCCGGTGGAACGCGGCGACGGCGCGGGGCAGTGACACGGTGCCGCCGCGGAACGGATTCCCGTTGCGCCACAGGGAACCCTCGTCGTCGGCCTCGTAGTGACCCGGCAGCCACAGCTTGGACTCGATGAGCACGAGGCGGCTGCCGCAGAGCACGGCGTGGTCGATGTCGGCGAACACCGAGCCGGGCAGGGACAGGCCGTGGAAGATCCGCGCGCCGGGCAGCCGGGTCAGGTAGTCGCCGAGCAGTTCGGCGGTCAGGCGCTCGGCGAGCTGGTCGCGCTCGGCGCCGGGCTCGCCGAACACGCGCCGCCCGCCGATCTGCGCGGCGAAGTCGCGGTCGGCCCTGCCGGAGGCCAGGTACCGGCGCGCCAGCCGCAGCATCGCCATGGTCGTGCCGAGCACCGTGACCAGCCACATCGTCAGCAGCAGCGGCGAGAAGTCGACCACCAGCACGGGCAGCAGCAGCAACGTGAACCCGCTGAGCGCGGTCACGGCGGGCGCGTGCCCGGGGCTGGTCACCGGGAGGAAGCGGACGCGCGCCTCGGGGTCGACCTCGTCCCACCAGGGGATGTCCTCGGGGTCGAGCAGCGTGGGCGGCGGTTCGTAGTTCGGGTCGGTGCCGAAGTCGCGTTTGCGCACCGGGCGCGTCCGCGTGGCCGTCCCACCACCCGTCGGGGCGGTGGCGCCGCCGCGGTCGTAGCTCGCGCGCTGCGCCGGGTCGCCGAGCACCTCGTAGGCCTCGCGCAGCATCCGGAACGTGCCCGCAGTGCCCCCGGCGTCGGGGTGCATCACCTTGGCCAGCGCGCGGTAGGCGGTCTTGATCTCCGAGGCCGTGGCGTTCCTGGAGACGCCGAGCAGCTCGTAGTAGTCGACCACGCCCACGTTGCGCCTACCTCCTGTGCTTGCGTGGACACCCTATGTGGTCGCTCTCGGTGATGATCACCCCGTCCGGGCGTAGGGCCGTCCAGGGGCTCCGCCCGCGCCGCCGCTACCGAACGCGATGGCCGAGGCTTCCGCTCAGTGGAAACCCGGGCTGTCCGGGGCTCCGAAGATCGTGAAGGTGGACGCATGCGGACTCAGATCGCGGTCGTGGGCGCGGGCCCGGCGGGCCTCCTGCTCGCGCACCTCCTGCGACTGGAGGGCCTGGACGCCGTCGTGCTGGAGACCAGGCGGCGCGAGCACGTGCTCGGCCGGATCAGGGCCGGGGTGCTCGAACCCGGCACCGTCGACGTCCTGCGCGAAGCCGGTCTCGGGGCGCGCCTTGACCGCGTCGGCCTTGAGCACCGGGGCTTTTCCCTGCGCTTCGACGGCGCGGAGCACCGCATCGGGCTCACCGAGCTGACCGGGAAGTCGATCACCGTCTACGGGCAGCAGGAGGTCGTGCGGGACCTGCTCGACGCGGCCGAGCCCGAGCCGTGGTTCGGCGTCTCCGACGTGGCGCTGCACGACGTCACCACCGACCGGCCCAGCGTCACGTTCACCGACGCGGACGGCACCGCGCGCACCTTGCACTGCGAGGTGATCGCCGGGTGCGACGGCTTTCACGGCGTGAGCCGGAACGCCGTCCCGGTCAGCACCTGCGAACGCGCGTTCCCCTACTCCTGGCTCGGAATCCTGGCGAAGACGCCGCCCGCGCACCACGAGTTGATCTACGCGCACCACGAGCGCGGCTTCGCCCTGCACAGCATGCGCTCGCCGGAGCTGACCCGCCTGTACCTCCAGGTCGCCCCCGATGAACAGCTCGACGAGTGGCCGGAGGACCGGATCTGGGCGGAGCTGGCGCTGCGGCTGGGCACCGCGTGCGAGCCGGGCCCCTTGGTGGAGAAGGGAATCACCTCGATGCGAGCCTTCGTCGCGGAGCCGATGCGGCACGGCAGGCTGTTCCTCGCCGGGGACGCCGCGCACATCGTCCCGCCGACCGGCGCCAAGGGGCTGAACCTCGCGGTCGCCGACGTCGCCCTCCTGTCGAAGGCGCTGACCTCGTGGCTGCTGCACGGCCGCGACAGCGAAGCACTGTCCTATTCGGACACTCGGCTGCGCGCCACCTGGCGGGCGGAGCGGTTCTCCACGGAGATGACCGAGATGCTGCACCGCTCGGCCGACCCCTTCGACCAGCGGCTGAGCCTGGCCCGCCTGCGCCGCGTCGCCTCCTCGCGCGCCGCCGCGACCGCTCTGGCACAGGACTACGTCGGAAGTTCGGAGGGCACGTGAACCTCATCGGCTACCGCAGAGACCCCGAGGGCACCCATCCGCCGCTGGACTCGCCGAGCTACGGCTCGACGCGGCTGCGCCACCCCGGCGAACGGCTCGTGCTGCTGCCGCACGGGCTCACCGAGGTCACCGGGCCGCTGCTGGGGCCGGGCCGCGTCACCGAGTCCGACAGCGACCTCACACTGCGAGAACCGTTGGGACAACGGGTGATCGTGCACGGCCGCGTGCTCGACGGCGACGGTCGGGCGGTGCCGGACGCGCTCGTGGAGATCTGGCAGGCCAACGCCGCCGGACGCTACCGCCACACGGCCGACCGCTGGCCGGCGCCGATCGACCCGGGCTTCGACGGCGTCGGCCGGACCCTGACCGACGCGGCGGGCCGCTACCGCTTCCTCACGATCAAGCCCGGCGCCTACCCGTGGCGCAACCACCACAACGCCTGGCGGCCGGCGCACATCCACTTCTCGGTGTTCGGCAGGGCGTTCACGCAACGCCTGGTGACGCAGATGTACTTCCCCGACGACCCGCTGCTGCCACACGACCCGATCTTCACCTCGGTCCCGGACGAGCGGGCGCGCGGCCTCATGATCGCCCGCTTCGACCTCGCCGCGACGGAACCTGACTGTGCGCTCGCCTTTGAGTTCGACATCGTCCTGCGCGGGCGGGACAAGACACCGGAGCACCGATGAGCACGCCCGCGCAGACCGTCGGCCCGTTCCTCCACATCGGACTGACCTGGCCGGACGGCGAGTTCGTTGTCCCGCAAGGCACCCCTGGAGCGTTCTGGGTTCGCGGCGTCGTGCTCGACGGCAACGGACAGCCAGTCCAAGACGGCCTCGTCGAGACTTGGCAAGCCGATCCGGAAGGGCGCTTCGACCACCCCGATGATCCACGCGGCGTCACCAGTGGATTTCGCGGCTTCGGGCGCAGTCCGACCACAGTGGACGGACGCTTCGGAGTGCTGACTCAACTGCCAGGCCCCCTTCCCGGAGCCGGAGCCGCGCCACACATCAACGTGTCAGTGTTCGCGCGGGGCCTGCTGCACCGAGTGGTGACACGGATCTACTTCCCCCAGTTCGACAACACGTCCGACCCCGTCTTCGCCTCGGTTCCGCGCGATCGACGGCACACGCTCGTCGCACAGTCCACACAGGACGGATACCGCTTCGACATCCGCTTGCAAGGAAGGGAAGAGACGGTGTTCTTCGATGTCTGAACCGGGACTCTTCGACGGCGTGCTCGCGGCGGGCGGCGTGCGCGAGGCCGTTTCGGACACCGCGTGGGTCCAAGCGATGCTCGACTTCGAGTCCGCGCTGGCCGCCGCGCTCGCCGACATCGGCCTGGTCGAACGAGCCCACGCGGACCTCATCGCGACGCACTGCCGAGCCGAGTTCTACGACGTCGCCGAGCTCGCCAGGGCCTCGGTCCAGACCGGCAACCCGGCAGCTCCGCTCGTGCGTGCCCTCAGCGACCGCGTCGGCGACGGGCACGTGCACCTCGGCGCGACCAGCCAGGACGTGATCGACACCGCCGCGATGATCACCACCAGGAACGCTGTCGCGGTGCTGCTCGACGACGTCAGAGCCGCCGCGCGCGTCGCCGCGTCGCTCGCGCGGGAGCACATCGACACCGTTCAGCCAGGGAGAACCCTTCTCCAACAAGCACTTCCAGTGACTTTCGGCTTCACGGCGGCAGGCTGGCTCGTCGGGCTCGTGGAAGCCGCCGACCGACTCGAAGCCGTCCAGCCAGCGCTCCAGTTCGGTGGCGCGAGCGGAACCCTTGCGGCGCTGGGCGATCGCGGTGTTGAGGTCGCGGCGGCCCTCGCGCGCCGACTCGACCTCGCCGAGCCCGTGCTGCCCTGGCACACCGTGCGCCTGCGCGTCGCTGAGCCCGCGTCGGCGCTCGGGGCGCTGTGCGGAGTGCTCGGCACCATCGCGCGCGACATCACCTTGCTGGCGCAGACCGAGATCGGCGAGGTGACCGAGGAGGGCCCGCCCGGCTCGGGAGGCTCGTCCACGATGCCGCACAAGCACAATCCGGTGGCCGCAGTCGCCGTGCTCGGGTGCGCCGCGCAAGCGCCCGGCCTCGTCGCGACACTGCTCCAAGCGGGCGTGCAGGAGCACCAACGTGCGGCGGGCGCCTGGCACTCCGAATGGCGTCCTCTGCGCGAACTGTTGCGCACCAGCGGTTCCGCGGCGCACTGGCTGCGCACGAGCCTCGAACGCCTCCGCGCGCACCCAGCGCGAATGCGCGCGAATCTCGCCAGCGACGTATTCGCCGAGCGCATCACGACCGAGCTGACGCCAATAGTCGGTAGGCAGCGCGCACACGACGCCGTCACCCGGTGCTGTGCGAGTGGGGGAGACCTGGTGGAGGCCCTCGCCGCCGATCCCGTGGTGGGAGCGCGCACAAGCCGTGAACGATTGACCGAATTGTCCGGGATGGACTACTTGGGCAGCGCGAGGCACTTCGTCGAGCGAGCGTTGCGGAGGGCGGGCGAATGAGGCTGCACAGTGTGTCAGAAGGCTCGGCGAAGGGACCCGTCGTCGTGCTCAGCGGCTCCCTGGGCAGCGACCTGCGGGTGTGGGACCACCAGGCGAAAGCGCTGGTGAGCGCCGGATACCGGGTCATCCGCCACGATCATCGGGGCCACGGCGCCTCCCCGGCGCCGAAGGGTCCGTACGCGCTGGCGGAGCTGGCCTCCGACGTCGTGGAACTCCTCGACGAGCACGGGGTCGGGCGAGCGCACTTCGTCGGCCTGTCGCTCGGCGGAATGGTGGGAATGCACTTGGCCGCCTCGGTTCCGCAGCGCATCGACCGATTGGTGCTGTGCTGCACGTCGACGAGTCCGGGAACCGAGGAAACATGGGCTCGACGGGCGGAAAGAGTTCTTCGCGAGGGAGTTTCTTCCATTGCGAATGATGTGCTGGAGCGCTGGTTCACCACTCCGGCCGATGATTTCTGGCGCGAAATGCTCCTGGGAACATCTGCGGAGGGATACGCCTCCTGCTGCGCAGCCATTCAGCGGATGGACCTCGCCGCCGAACTGCCGAAGATCACTGCGCCGACCCTCGTCATCGCGGGCGAACGCGACCGCGCGACTCCGCCGGAGGACGGACTGCGCATTGCCACCGGCATTTCCCGCTCCCGTCTGGTGGTCGTTCCCGGCGCCGCCCACCTGGGCCCCGTGGAGCGCGCGGAGGAGTTCGCCGAGCTGATCCTGGAGCACCTGGGCTCGGGCGGGCGCGGCGAGGCCGTCCGGCGCGAGGTCCTCGGCGACGCGCACGTCGACGCGGTCGAACCGTCGGCTTTCCAGAGCTACATCACCGAAGCCGTCTGGGGAGCGATCTGGACCAGGCCCGGACTCGACCGAAGAACGCGAAGCTTCATCACGTTGGCGATTCTCGTCGCGCTCAAGTGCCACGACGAACTGGGCCTGCACGTGCGCGCGGCGCTGCGCAACGGGCTGACCGAAGAAGAGATCAACGAGGTCGTTCTGCACGCGGGCGCCTATGCGGGCGTGCCAGCCGCGAATTCCGCTGTTCGCGTCGTGCGTGAGGCTGTTCGGAGCAGTCGCGCGGAGTAGTGGAATGACCACAAATAATTTAGGAACTCTGTTGGGTAACCGCTTGTCTTGAATTGTCGGCCATTCGGCGATTATTGAACTGGCGCTCAGCAAACGTTGGTTAGGGTTTGGGCTCTGGGGTCGACGAGGTGACCGGACACGACCTGGGGGCCTGTCCGGTCACCTCGTCCGTACTTCCCCGCCTAGGGCTTGAGCAGGATCTTCACCGCGCTGTGCTGCTTCTTCTGGAACGCCTCGTACGCCTGCGGCGCGCTCACCAACGGCACTTCGTGCGTGGCGAAGCCGTCGACGCCGAGCGGATCGTCCTCGGTGAGCAGCGGCATGATCTCGTCCACCCAGTTGCGCACGTTGGCCTGGCCCATGCGCAGCTGCACCTGCTTGTCGAACAACGTCAGCATCGGCAGCGGGTCGGCCATGCCGCCGTACACCCCGACCAGCGAGATCGTGCCGCCCCGGCGCACGAGGTCGATCGCCAGGTGCAGCGCCTCCAAGCGGTCCACGCCCGCCTTCTGCATCAGCGGACGGCTCAGCGCGTCCGGCAGCAACCCCGTCACCTGCTGCGCGAGCTTCGCGGCGGTGGAGCCGTGGGCCTCCATGCCGACGGCGTCGATCACTGAGTCCGGGCCACGCCGACCCGTGGACTCACGGATCGCCTCGGCCAGGTCGTCCTTGTGCTCGCGCAAGTCGTAGACCTCAACCCCGTTGCGGCGCGCGCGTTCCAGGCGCTCCGGCACGAGGTCCACGCCGATCACCCGCCCGGCGCCGCGCTGGAGTGCGACCCGGGTGCACATGTCGCCGATCGGCCCGAGCCCGAGCCCGAGCACCGCGACGGTCCCGTCCTTCGGCACCGCCGCGTACTCCACGGCCTGCCACGCGGTCGGCAGGACATCTGAGAGGTAGACGAAACGGCTGTCCGGCGGGCCGTGCGGCACCTTGATCGGGAGCGTGTTGCCGAACGGAACGCGCAGGTACTCCGCCTGCCCGCCGGGGACCTGGCCGTAGAGCTTGGTGTAGCCGAACAGCGACGCGCCCATGCCGTACTCGCGCACCTGCGTGGTCTCGCACTGCGACTGCAAGCCCTCGCCGCACATGTGGCAGGTGCCGCAGGAGATGTTGAACGGCACCACCACGCGGTCTCCTGGCTTCACCTCCGTGACCGCGCCGCCGACCTCGACGACCAGCCCCATCGGCTCGTGCCCGAGGATGTCGCCCGGCGTCATGAACGGGCCCATCACCTCGTACAGGTGCAGGTCCGAGCCGCAGATCCCGGACGAGGTGATCTCCACGATCACGTCGGTGGGCTCGCGGACCTCCGGATCGGCAACGGTGTCCACTCGCACATCGCGCTTGCCGTGCCACGTCACTGCTCTCATGCCAGCGGGATACCACCGCCTGACCGGGGCAAACGGTCAGCGGAACGCGGAGTGGCCCGTCAGGGCGGCGCCGAGGCTCAGCGCGTGCACCTCCTCGGTGCCCTCGTAGGTCGCCACCGTCTCCAGGTTCAGCATGTGCCGCAGCACCGGGTAGTCCAGCGTGATCCCGTTGGCGCCGTGGATGGATCGCGCCGCGCTCGCCACCCGTTGCGCCGCGCGGACGTTGCCGAGCTTGCCGAGGCTGACGTGGCTGTGGTGGCAGGCCCCGGCCTCCTTCAACCGCCCGATGCGCAGCGCCGTCATGCCCGCGTGGTTCACGTCGAGCACCATGTCCGCGAGTTTCCGTTGTGTCAGCTGGAAAGCGCCGATCGGGCGGCCGAACTGCTCGCGCGTCTTCGAGTACTCCAACGCCGCGAGGAAGCACGACCGCGCCGCGCCGACCACACCCCACACGATGCCGAATCTGGCTTCGTTGAGGCAGGACAGCGGAGCGCCCAGCCCCTCAGCGCCCGGCAGCGCCGCGTCCGAGGGCAGGCGAACGCCGTCGAGGGTGATCTCCGCGGTGATCGACGCGCGCAGCGAGAGCTTGCGGGGGATCTCCCGCGCGGTGAAGCCGGGGGAGGACGTCGGCACCGCGAAGCCGCGAACACCGGAGTCGGTGCGCGCCCAGATCACCGCGACGTCGGCGACGGAGCCGTTGGTGATCCACATCTTCGTGCCGTCGAGCACCCAGTCCGAGCCGTCGCGCCGCGCCCTGGTGCGCATCGAACCCGGGTCGCTCCCGGAATCTGGCTCTGTGAGGCCGAAACAGCCCAGCAACGAGCCAGAAGCCATGCTTGGCAGCCATTCCCGCTTCTGCTCCTCGGAGCCGAAGCGGTGGATCGCGCCCATCGCGAGCGAACCCTGGACCGACGCGAACGACCGCACGCCCGAGTCCACGGCTTCGAGCTCGCGGCAGACCAGCCCGTAGGCGACGTCGCCCGCGTCCGCGCAGCCGTAGCCCGCGAGGTGCATGCCGAACACGCCCAGCGCGCCGAACTCCCTTGCCAGCGCACGGGGTTCGGGGATGGTGCCCGCGTCGAACCAGTCGGCCACGTGCGGGGCCAGCCGCCGCGCCGCGAACGCGCGCACGGTCGCGGCGATGTCGCGCTCGGCGTCGTCGAGCTGGCTGTCGAGATCGAGGAAGTCCTGTGCGTCGGGCGCGTTCACGATGTCTCCCTGTCCGCCGGTCCATTTTCGTGACCCCATCGTGACTCAAGGGTGCCGCAATGGTTTGCACCCGACCCCGGCTCGGAATCCGCGCGACGGTGCGTGTACAGACACTCACGCTCCAGTGCTACGGGAATTTTTCACAACGCTCTGACCTGCGAAAACTTGTTGATAACGGGAAGATGTCTGTATTCGTCGGCCGGAGAATGCCATGATGGAGGGGCTTCGCGGGACGTTCTTCCCCCGCTTTCGCGCCGCGAGCGCTCAGCCGCGTGGCGCCGATCGGATACGACCGCAGATGTCCCGGGCCCTCCCCGACCGGGACGAAAGAAGGTGCCGCATGACCTGGGCAAGACACGCCAGCCCCGTTGTTGAGCACGGCCGCATCGCCGAAGCACGCGCAGTCGAGAAGGTCCACTGCGAGATCCAGAACGGCAGAGCGGCCCGCACCGTCGCCGTGCACGCCGCCAACGCGGATGACTGCCGCGAACTGCTGGAGATGCTCGGCCTCGCCGCCGACGAGGGCAAGCGCGCCCTCCAGAAGTCCTGACTCTGTCTACAAACCGGTTGGTATGCAACGGTTACAGGTGATCATCGCCTGGAGCCTTCGTCACCGGTGATCTCACCGCAGTGCTCGCGTCCGCGGCGGGCAGGTCGAGGCGAATCCTCGTTCCGGACATTGGACCGGAGCTGATCCGCAGCGACCCGCCCGCGGCGCGGACCACGCGGTGCGCGATGTCCAGGCCGAGCCCGGTGGAGCCCGCCCCGCTCGCGCCCCGGCTCAGCGCCTCCTCCGGATCGGCGATCCCCGGCCCGGAGTCGTCGACCAGGATCGTCACCACCCCGGCCCGGTTGCGCACCCCGAGCGCGAAGCCGACACCCTCCTCGGTGTGCCGGAACACGTTGCCCAGCAAGGCGTCCAGCACCGCGACCAATTCGTCGCGGGCGATCCGCACCGGCGCGGGGTGATCCGCTCCGATCTGCCGCCACGGCCGTTGCTGGTCCTCGGCGAGCGCCGCCCAGAACGCCAGCCGCTCCCGGCCGACCAGCGCGGCGTCGCAGCCCGCCGCGTCCCCGTCGACCAGACCCCTGCGCGCGCGGCGGATGATCTCGTCGACCTCCCGCTCCAGCGCGTGCACCGCGCTGCGAATCCGTTGTGCCCCAGGGCCTTCGCCCAGGGTCTCGGCGTCAAGGCGCAGCGCGGTCAACGGTGTGCGCAGCCGGTGCGAGAGGTCCGCCACCAGTTCGCGCTCCGCCGTCACCAGCCCGCCGATCCGCTCCGCCATGCCGTTGAACGCCGCCGCGGTCCGCTCCAGTTCCGGCGGCGAGGACACCTGCACCCGCGTGCCGAGGTCACCGTCGCCGATCGCCTTCGCGCCCTCGGCCAGGGTGCGGGCCGAGCGCACCACCCGCGTGCCCAGCCGGTCGGCGATCAGCACCGACAGCAGCACCAGCGCGAGCGCGACGGCCGCCAGCGACACCCACGCCTCGGTCACCCCGCGTTCCAGTTCCTCCTGCGGCACGAAGGACTCCACCAGCGCCGTGCGCCGCTCGCCCAGCGCGACCGGTTGCAGCACCGCCTTGCCGTCCATGACGTCCACAATGGACGCGTGCCCGCGCCGCACCGCCTCGCCCAGCTGCTCGCGGTTGGCCCGGCTGGTGCCGATCTGCCCGCCCTCCGCCGGGTGCACGGCGATCCGCTGCGCGAGGCCGAACTCGGTGGAGGCCAGCGCCGTCGCGATCGTCAGCGGGTCCGCGGTGATCGCCAGCACCGGGGTCAGCGCGCTGGCCTGCCGCTCCGCCTCGGTCAGCGCCCGGTCCCTGGCCAGGTCGTAGACCACCAGCATCAGCGGGACGAGGAAGGCCAGCGCCACCATCGAGGTCACCGCGAGCGAGACCAGCGCCAGGCTACGGCGCACCCGGGATCTCCAGCCTGATCCCGACCCCGCGCACGGTGTGCAGGTACACCGGCGCCGACGCGCTCTCGCCGAGCTTGCGGCGCAGCCAGGACACGTGCACGTCCAGCGTCTGGTCGTCGCGGCCCGGCGGCAGCCGCCAGACCTCCGCCAGCAGCTCCTCCCGGCTGATCACCTTGTGCGGCCGGGCGACCAGGTAGGCGAGCAGGTCGAACTCGCGCCTGGTCAGCTTCAGCTCGGTCGCGCCGAGGCGGGCCTGCCTGCTGTCCAGGTCCACCGTGATCTGCCCGGCCGAGAACGTCCGCTCCGCCTCTTTCGGTCTGCTCCTGCGCAGCACCGCGGCCAGCCGCGCGGCCAGGTGCTCGCCGGAGAACGGCTTCACCAGGTAGTCGTCGGCGCCCTCGCGCAGCACCTGGATGATGTCGGCCTCGGTGTCGCGCGCGGTCGCGGCGATCACCGGTACGTCGCAGATGCCCCGCATCATCCGCAGCACCTCGACCCCGTCGATGTCCGGCAGGCCCAGGTCCAGCACGACCGCGTCCGGCACCGCCCTGGTGACCTCGCGCAGCGCGTCGAAACCGGTGCTGACCGAGTAGGTGGCGTAACCGAAGTCGTTGAGCGCACGGACCACGGCGCCTCGGATGGCGTCGTCGTCCTCGACCAGGAGCACCGATGGCATGGCCGCACGTTAACCGGTCTTGCCAGGGGATGGCACGATGGAGTGATGAAGCGGCGGCTGGGGTATCTCGGCTTGTGGCTGGTGGCGACCGCGCTCGCGGTCGGCATGGCCTGGCTGGGCCTGCGCTCCGTGCTGGTCGCCGCCGCTCCCGGCCGCCTCGACCTGCTGGACCACCTCGGCGCCGAGACCGCCAGGGCCAGCGGCAACGGCGAGGCCATCGCGCTCGGCCCGCCGACCTCCGTCGCGGGCGCGACCGCGCCGCTCGCGCCGACCTCTCGCTCCGGCATCCCGATCCACCCGCCCGGCCCCGGCCCGCAGGGCCCCGGCCCCGGTCCCGTCGATCCCGGCTCCACCACCACGACACCACCGCCGAGCGTGCGGCCCACCGAGAACGGCACCAAGCCCACGACCACCCGTCCCACCGTGGGCGGCGCCACGACCACCACGACACCGCAGACCGATCCGAGCCTGCTCGGCCAGCCCGAGCCGCAGACCCGGACCGTGCGCACCAAGGGCGGCGACTCCACGCTGCGCTTCGCCCAGGACAACGTCTCCGTCGTCACCGCGCGCCCCGTCTCCGGTCACGCCGTCAAGGTGGAGCGCGCCTCGGCCACCTCGGTCATCGTCACCTTCTCCTCGGCCACATCGTTCTCGCGCATCCAGGCCAACTGGAGCGACGGCCCCGCGTGGCGCATCACCGAGTACCAGTACTCGTAGCCCGCACTCCGCCCCCTCGCCAATGCCTCGTTTGGTCCGTTGAACGTGCTGAACGAGTCATTCAGCACGTCCAACCACCTCAATGACTCGTTCAGCACGTTCAACCACATGAACGAGTCATTGAGGTGGTTGGCCAACGGCCCGTTTGACGCGTTGAGCGCACTGAACGGGTCGTTCGGTGCGTTCAAGTACCTGAAGGGGTCGTTCAGGGC
>NZ_MUMH01000196.1 GCF_002155965.1 Allokutzneria sp. NRRL B-24872 | reverse complement strand
GTCATTCAGGTGGCAACGCTCGGGGTGTGGGGGCGGGCGGGGCGATCTACGGTTTCGGGGTGGCGGAGCAGCAGCGGGAGAACGGCGGCGGGGAGAGCACGTTCACCGTGCTCGTCGCGCTGGCGGTGAACTTCGCGATCGGCGTGATGAAGGCGTTCGCGGGCGTGGTGACCGGATCGGCGGCGTTGCTGGCCGAGGCGGCGCACTCGGTGGCGGACACGTTCACGGAAGGCCTGCTGCTGACCGCGCTGCGGCGGTCGGGGCGGCCCGCCGACCGGAGGCATCCCTTCGGCTACGGCAAGGAGCGCTACTTCTGGTCGCTGCTCGCCGCAGTGTCGATCTTCGTGTCGGGCGCCTTGTTCGCGTTCATCGAGGGATTCGAGACGCTGGCGGGCGAGAGCACCGAGCAGACCAGTGCGTGGGTCGGCTACCTGGTGCTGGGCTTGGCCTTCGCCATGGAGCTGGTGTCGTGGACGCAGGCCGTGCGCCAGGTCCGCAAGGACGCCAGGGAGGACGAGCGGTCCTTCACCGAGTACCTGAGGGTCTCCGACGACCCGACCGTGAAGACGGTGTTCCTGGAGGACACCGCAGCGCTCATCGGCCTGCTGATCGCCTTCGCCGGAGTCGGCCTGCACGACATCACCGGCTCCTCGGTGTGGGACGGCGTGGCCTCGCTGCTGATCGGCGTGCTGCTCGTGGTGGTCGCCTACATCCTGGGGCGCAGCAACAAGGCGCTGCTGATCGGGCGTCAGGCGGACGTCCGGCTCGTGCGCGAGGTGCACAACCGCCTGCTGGCCCAGCCGGAGGTGGAGGCCGTCGCGGACCTGCTCACCATGCTCACGGGAACCGATCAGGTGCTGCTGTGCGCGAGGGTGGACTTCGACGACTCGCTGACCGCGGCCGAGCTGGAGCGGGCCTGCGTGCGCATCGACGCGGAGCTGCGCGCGGAGTTCGCCGAGCTGGACGAGATCTTCCTGGAGCCGGTGCCCAGGACCGATCCGGAGCTCAGGGCGCGGGTTCTGGCCCGCTACGGCGATCTCGCCCGGCGCTTCGACAGTGACTGAGCCGACGGCCTGAGACCAGCAGCAACGCGCCGACCAGGACCATGCCGATTCCCAGCACTGGCAACGGTTCCAGCTCCACACCGGCCGAGGCGAGCACGTCCGGCTGCGCGCTGGGCTGCGGCGCGACGGTCTCCACCTGCTGCCGGTGCACGATCCCCTTGGTGTCGTAGGTCGCACGCACCGAGTTCTGCTGCGGGTCCACCGCCGTGGCCGTGACCGTGCCGGGTGGGCTGTAGTCCTCGACCACCGCGGTGCAGGTGTAGGTGCGCGCGGCCCCCGGCGGCAGCGGCTCGGGAAAACTGTTGCCGCACACCGCGTCCTCGTCGTCGTCGATCGAGACCTCGACCAGCGGGACGTCGCCGGTGTTGCGGACGGTCACGGTGAACGTGGCCATCTCACCCGGCACGGCCGGACCGACTTCCTTCACGACTTCCAGAGCCGAGGCGAGCGGCGCTTCCGGTTCGCTGCGGGGAAACGGGACGAGCACGTCGCCCAGTGTGGACCCGCCCGCGGTCATCACCCTGTTCGGGGGCGGCTCACCTGCGCGTGTCGACCCGGTGGAAGTTCAGGTGCGCCCTGGACTGCGTCGGCCCGCGCTGCCCCTGGTACCGCGAGCCCATCGCGCCCGAGCCGTACGGGTTCTCGGCCGGGCTGCTCAGCCGGAACAGGCAGAGCTGACCGATCTTCATCCCCGGCCACAACGTGATCGGCAGGTTCGCCACGTTGGACAGCTCGAGGGTGATGTGGCCGGTGAAGCCCGGGTCGATGAACCCGGCGGTGGAGTGGGTCAGCAGCCCGAGGCGGCCAAGCGAGGACTTGCCCTCCAGGCGGCCCGCGAGGTCGTCCGGCAGCGTCACCAGCTCGAAGGTGGAGCCCAGCACGAACTCGCCGGGGTGCAGCACGAACGGCTCTTCCTCATCGGCCTTCTCCACCAGCGAGGTCAGCTCGTCCTGCTGGAGCGCGGGGTCGATGTGGGTGTACTTCGTGTTGTTGAAGACCCTGAAGAACCGGTCAAGACGCACGTCGATGCTGGACGGCTGGATCATGTCGGCGTCGAAGGGGTCGAGCCCGAGGCGGCCAGCCTCGACTTCCTTGCGCAGGTCCCGGTCACTGAGGAGCACGGCGCCAGCGTAGCCGCCCCGGACTCCCGCCAAGGACCACGCCTGTGTATGCTCGTGATCGCATCATGCGGGTGTAGTTCAATGGTAGAACGACAGCTTCCCAAGCTGTAGGCGCGGGTTCGATTCCCGTCACCCGCTCTCGACCTCAGGCCGACCCTGCTCAGTGGCTTCGCCACTTTCGCCGGGTCGGCCTTTGTGATGTTGGGGGGTCGAACCCCCCAAGCCCCCCACGGTGCGATGGGTGCTGAACCAGCGCCCCGTCAGGCTTGCGGTTGACGGCTGAACGCAGCATTCCAATAGTGCGTTCACAGTCAATTCTTCGGGATTTGCACAGATTCACATAAATGAACCTGATGCAGGTCCACGACTTCCGACTCTTCTTCACATTACCGGCGGAGTTCTACCTTCCTGACAAGACGTCCCTGCGTCCTACGAATATCCCTGCGTCAAAAGGACACGTCGATGAGAAGGTTCGTTCTCGCGGCCCTGCCCGTCTTGGTCGCCTCCGTGCTCTGGGCGGCCGACGCCCCCGCCGCCCAGTCCTCCCCCCAGCAATTGCACGCCCAGGTCGCCGCCGGGGAGCAGCCCCCGGTCGAGCTGGACTCCGAGCCGATCGTGAAGCTCTCGCCCGACGCGGCGCCGGTCGCGTGGACCATGACCTCCAGCTGTTCGCAGTGGGCCAGCGTGATCCGCCAGGGCGCCAACTACTGGGGCGGCAGCAGGCTCGTCGAGCGCGCGGGCGGCGTCCCGGTGCGCTGCCAGACCAGCTACATCACCAACTGCGGTGTCGCGCGCGCGGTCGGGTGCAACTACGGCGGCTCGGCGATCGCGCTGATGCCGAACGGCACGAGGAGCCCCGGAGTGCTCGCGGCGCACGAGTTCGGCCACTTCTGGTACGGCCACAGCTCGGGCTGCGCGAGTTGGAACAATGTCATGGGAACGCCGATGTGCAATTGATCCTGGCCGGGCGGAAACACGCTCCCGGAAAATGATCCACTCATGCCGACAGCCCCCGAAAGATCAATTCGGGGGCTGTCGTCACGGGAACTAGTGCCGGGCGGGCGGAGCCGGGAAGAAACCGGAGTGCTGAGCCCTCGGCGCGGTCCGAGGGGGCATGCGCGGAACGGGGCGCAGGCGCTCGGTCGGCATCACGCCGCTCCACCGGACCTCCAGCAGGTCCAGGAACGCGTCCACCTCGCCGTTGTCGTAGCCGCCGTGGCCGGGCGCTGGCGAGTGGAAGCGGACGCGCTGCACGTCCTTGAGCGAGATCTGGTCCTCGCCCTGCAACGTGGCCTCGACGCGGTCGAGGAACTGGTCGACCTCGATCTCGTCGTAGCCGAGCTCGCCGGGACGCGGGCGGTGGAAGGCGACCTTGCGGACGTCCTCGGCGGTCAGCATCGGCATCGGCTTGGGCTTGCTGCGCGGCGGCAGCTGGGTCAGCGACAGCGCGAGCCGGTCCAGCAGCGCGTCGACGCCGTCCGCGTCGTAGCCGGGCTTGCCGCGCCGGGGCGGGGTGAAGCGGATGTCGGCGACCTGCTGCGGGGTGATGGAGTCCTTGCCGCGCATGGTCGCCTCGACCCGCGCGAGGAAGGCGTCCACCTGCTTCTCGTCGTAGCCCCTGCCACCGGGAACGGGCGGGCGGAAGGCCTGCTCGCGAATCCGGTCGCGGACCGGCGGCGCCTTGCGCTCGGTGATCTCCGTGGGGCGGTCGGCCAGCTCGTCGTCGTCCATCTGCTTGGCGACGCGCGCGAGGAAGGCGTCCACCTCGTCCTCGTCGTAGGCCTCGCCCCTGCGCTTGGCGGCCTTGAAGCGGGCTGAGCGGATCTTCTCCGAGGTCAGCGTGTCCTCGCCGCGCAGCGACGCCTCGATCCGGTCGAGGAAGGCGTCGACCTCCTCGTCGTCGTAGCCGGCCTTGCCGCGCCCGGGCTTCTTGAAGACGACCTTGCCGATGTCGGCGGCGCGGATGCGGGGTGCCGAGGGCTGCGAGCTCGGGGCGTCGTCGTCCTCGGCGCGCGCCTTGAGCGTCGCGACCGCGCGGTCGAGGAAGTCGTCCACCTCGTCCTCGTCGTAGCCGCGGCGACGCCACTTGGCGGGCGGGAAGCGGATCTCCAGGACGTCCTTCGGGGTGAGCTTGTCCTCCCCGCGCAGCGTCGCCTCCACCCGGTCGAGGAAGGCGTCGACCGCGTCGTCGGAATAGCCCCGCTCCCCTCGCGGCGGCTTGGCGAACGCCGCGGTGCGGATCTCTTCCGGGGTGAGTGTCATGACTGCCGCCGCCTCATGCTCTGTCCTGCCCCGACTACCCGCCGTCAACACGTCGAGCCACACTTTGCCCAATCGGGCGATGCACATCAAGGCTTGTCAGGCGGCAATTGCTTGATGTGGGCGGTTTACCTGACAGCCGTCAGGTAGGCGGGTAAGCTACCTAACCGATGTCAGGTAAAGCGGGGTCCACCCCGAGGAAACGGCTCCGGCCGGACGACCGGCGCGCGCTCATCGTGAGCGCCGCGGCGGAGGTCTTCGCCGTCAACGGCTACGACAAGGCGTCCATGCGCGCGGTCGCGAAGGCCGCCGGGATCAGCACTCCGGTGCTCTACGACCACTTCCCGTCGAAGGCCGGGCTCTACGCGCACCTGCTCGACGCGCAGGCGACCGCGTTCGTCGAGCACTGGTCGGCCCAGGAACCGGCGCAGACGCCGGAGCAGCTGGTCACGCGCTCGCTCGACTCGATCTTCGCGTGGATCGAGGGCAACGAGCACGCGTGGCGAATGATCTTCCTCGATTCCCCCGGCGACGCCGAGGTGGCCGAGGCGCACCGGCGCGGTCAGGAGCTGGCCAGCCAGCGGCTCGCGGGGCTGTTCCACCGCATCCCCGAGCTGTCCCTGTCGGTGGAACTGGAGCGCGAGCGGGCCGACGAGCTGCTGGCCGAGACCTCCAAGTGGGCGGTCAACGCGCTCGCGGCCTGGTGGTGGCGCAACCGCGATGTGAACCGAGAGCAGATCGTGCTGCTCGCCCGCGACCTGCTGTGGCGCGGATTGGCGTCGACGACGAGGAGTACTGCGACATGAGCCTGGATGTGGCGAGAACGACGACCGAGACCTTCCGGCGGGCGACCGAGAGCGGCGACGTCGAGCTGGCGGTGTCGATGATGTCCGAGGACGTGGTGCTGCGGTCGCCGCTCACCGATCGCGGCCGGTTCACCGGCAAGGCCGACGTGCGCATGGTGTTCGAGGCTGCGATGGGCAGCTTCAAGGACATCCGCTTCCACACCGACCTTGGCGATGACCGCAAGCGCGCGCTGTTCTACCGAGGGCGGGTCGGCCGCACGGCGATCGAGGAGTGCTCGCTGGTGCGGCTGGACCAGCAGGGCCGCATCACCGAGCTGACGATGTGGATCAGGCCGATGCCCGGGATCGTCGCGGTGATGGGCGCGCTCGGCCCGAAGATCGCGCGGGGCTTCGGCAAGCCGAGGATGGCCGTGCTGCTGTCCGTGCTGATCAAGCCGCTTCAGCTGATGGTGGGCTCCGGCGACAAGCTGGCCGCGCGGGTGCTCAAGCGCTGATCAGCGCGAACCCGCGTGCTGGAACTCGACGCAGGCCACGATGTCGGCCGGGGTGAGCTGCGGGTGCCGCTCGATGATCTCCTGCTCGCTCAGGCCCTCGCAGACCAGTGCGACGACCGCCGACACCGAGATGGTCGTGCCGGTCACCACCGGAACGCCCTGGAGCACGTCGGGGTCCATTGAGATCTCGGAAAGAGCCACGGCCCCATCATCGTCCATCGCCGCCGGTCAAGACAAACAGCCCCGGGACGCCAGGGCTGTTCGTCTTGACTACGGATCAAGAGGTCTTGACCGGCACCTCGTCAGTGGAGAGCGAGTCGATCAGCTCGTCCCTGCGCGCGGTGCGCTCCGGGCGGAGCAGACCGACGACCACGTACAGGACCAGCGAGGTCAGCAGCGGGAAGGCGACCAGCGCCTCCTTGTCGACGGAGACGCCGCTCTGCTGGCTGATGTAGAGGAAGGCCCAGACGCCGAGGCCAGCCACCACCGAGGTGATCGCCGCGCTCGGCCCCATCCTGCGGAACCACGGGAGCAGGCCGAGCATCAGCGGCACCGCGATCGGCCCCATGGTCGCGGCGACCAGGTCGACCACGATCTTGAGCACCCAACCCTGACCGCCCGAGGTGACGGCGATCAGCATGCTCAACCCGATGAACAGGAACGTGGTGACGCGCGCGAGCTGGAGCTGCCGCTCGGCGGTCAGGTTCCGCACGCCCTTCCACAGGTGCGGCAGCATGTCCCTGGTGATCACCGCAGAGATCACGTTGGCGTCGGAGGACACCATCGCCATGGTGTGCGAGAAGAACCCCGCGAGCACCAGGCCGATCATCCCGGCGGGCAGCATGATCTTGCCGAGCTCGATGTAGGCGTCGTCCGCCGTCGCCAGGCCCGGCACGATCAGCGGGGCGGCCCACATCGGGAAGAACAGGATCAGCGGCCACACCAGCCACAGCGCGCTGGACAGCAGCGCGGAGCGCTTCGCGGCGGCCCCGTCCGGCGCGGCCATGTAGCGCTGCGCCAGGTTCCACATGCCGCCGTTGTACTCCAGCGTCTTGATGATGAACAGCGCCATGAAGAACGTGGCCGTGTAGGGCTCGCGCAGCGGTTCGCTGTTCGCGGCGGGCAGCTGGCCCCAGATCTCCCACATGAACTGGATGCCGCCGAAGTGCGCGGCGACCGCGACGAACATGACGATGCCCGCGGCGGCCTGGATGATGAACTGGCCGAAATCGGTGAGCGCGTCGGCCCACAGCCCGCCCATCACCGAGTAGACCATCGTCACCACGCCGACGATCACGATTCCCCACGTGATCGGCACGCCGGCGAACCCGCGCAGCAGCACCGCGACCGCGGCCCACTTCGCCGCGATGTCCACGACCTTGAGCAGGGTTCCCGCCCACGCCATCACCTGCTGCGTGGGCAGGTTGTAGCGCGTCGCCAGGTACTCCAGCGGCGAGGCGACACCGTGCTTGGCGCGCAGCCGGTTCCACCGCGCGGAGAACAGGAAGGCACCGATGCCGATGCCGACCCCGATGGTCAGCGCCCACCAGACGTAGACGGTGAGCCCGAGCCGGTACGCCTCACTGGCGAAGGCCACGAACATCACGGCGCTGTAGCCCGACATGTGGTGCGAGATACCGGAGAGCCACCACGGCATCCGCCCGCCAGCGGTGAAGAAGTCCAGCACGTTCCTGATGCGCGTGCGAGACCACCAGCCGATGCCGACCATCACGAAGAAGTACCCGCCGACCACGATCCAGTCGAGGGTCCCCATGAGACCTCCCAGGGTTGTGCGCGAAGCCTGCGCACCGCGAGGGCACCTGGGGTCGTTCGGCGACGACGGGAGCTGGCGGACTCCCTTGCCCCTCGGCACCCGCACGGGATTGCTGAGTGGCTTACGTCATACGGCTGGGACGCCGGTTAACGGAATGGTTACGGGCGAACCGAGTCACACTCGTGATTGTTGTTCACGTATGTGAGTCACGGCGCCCTCGGCGAAGTCGCCGATGTGCTTGCGCAGCCGGTCGCGGCCGTCCTCGGTGTCGATGCCCTCGCCCAGCACGAGCCTGGCCACCTGCGGCACGACCACCGACCACGAGCAGATCGCCATGAACATGAACAGCAACGGCGCGGCCTCCTCGGCGGTCTCCAGCCCGAGCGCCTCGGCCATCGCCTGGTTCTTGCGCACGTAGTGCTCGACGCGGCTGCGCCGGTTGGGGCAGGAGCCGCCGCCCTGCATGCCCTCCCAGACCAGCAGCCGCACCAGGTCCGGCCGCTCCCGGTGGAAGTCGTGCACGCGCCGGACGTAGGCGGCGATGTCCCTGCCGGGCTCGCCGACGAACTCCATGACCTCCTCGACCACCTCGTCCAGCACGGCGTCGAAGAGCTTGTCCTTGCTCCCGAAGTAGCCGTAGATGCGCTCCTTGCTCACCCCGGCGCGCTCGGCGATCCGGTCGACGCGTGCGCCTGCGGCGCCGTGAGCTGCAAATTCGACGCGCGCGGCGGCGAGGAGGCTGGCCTTGGTCGCGCTGGGGTCCCTCGACATGGTCCAACGCTACCAACTGGTTGGTTGACTACCAACCAGTTGGTTGGCTAGCGTTCCCCGCATGCACTCGTCCCCTGCCCTCGCCGCCCAGCGGACCCACGCCCCGCTCGGCCCGACCATCACCGCGCTGGGCGTGGCCGCCGTGCTCGTGGTGAGCCAGCTCTACAGCTCCATTCCCCTCGCTCCCCTGGCAGCGCAGGACTTCGGCGTTCCCGAGGCCGCGCTCGCCTGGTCCTCCACCGCCTTCGGCCTGGCCTACGCCTTCGGTTTCCTGTTCCTGGGGCCGCTTTCCGACCGCTTCGGCCCCGGCCGCGTGATGGTCATCGGCCTCGCCGTCGCCGCGGTGACCACCGCCGCCGTCGCGGTCGCTCCCGGCGTCAGCGCGCTCGTGGTGCTGCGCGTGATCCAGGGCTTCGCGGCGGCGGCCTTCGCTCCCGCCGCGATGGCCTACGTCGTCGACCAGATCGACCCGCGTCGCCGCGCGATCGCCTTCACGATCCTGACCAGCGCTTTCGTCTCGTCCGCAGTGATCGGCCAGGTGGGCGCGCAGCTGCTCGGCGACCTGGCCGGGTGGCGGGCGGTGTTCGTGATCAGCGGAGTCGGCCTGCTCGCGTGCGCCGTGTGGCAGAAGTTCGCACTGCGCCCGGACCGCGACGACCGGCCGACCGTGAGCGTGGCGCCGTGGCGCGTCATGCTGGACCTGTTGCGCAACAAGCGTTTGGTGCTGTTGTACGCCGCCGCTTCGACCCTGCTGGCCGCGTTCGTCGGCGCTTACTCCGGCATCCAGATCACCGGGCTCGCCGACCACGACGGGCTGTTGTGGTTGCGCGCCAGCGCTTTGCCCGCGATGGTGTTGACCGGCGTCGCCGCACCCCTGGTCACCCGAATCCCGGCTCCGCGCAGAACCGTTGTGGCCCTTGGCCTTTCGGCCGTCGGAACGGCGATCGCGGCAGCATCCGGTGGCAGCCTCGTGCTGATCGGCATCGGCATGTTCCTGTTCTCCGCCTGCGTGGTGATGGCGGGCCCGGCCATCGTCGAGTCGATCAACGACAACGCGGGTGCCGCGCGCGCGACGGCCGTTTCGATCTACTCCTTCGTGCTCTTCATGGGCGCGAGCCTCGGCCCGCAGCTCGCGGTTGCCTTGCACGGCGCGGGTTTCGCGGTGATCGCGCTCGTCGTCACCGCCCTGCTCGCCCTCGGCACCCTGCTCGCCCGCCTGGCCCGCTAGCACTGGTTCTCGGTGCTCGGCGCTGGCCCGCGAACGTCCCGTTTGGCGCGCGGAGCAATGAGGGGGCGTGAGGGGGCGCACAGTGGGGTGGGTGTGGTGGCGCGCGGGGCGCAGACTGAGCGCATGGAGGCTCTGACCTGGCCGTTCGTCGTCACGGTGCTCGCGGTTGTGATCGCGCCGGGGCCGTCCCTCGCGGTGATCATCGACCAGTCGCTGCGCGCGGGGCGGATCGCGGGACTGGCGACGGTTCTCGGCAACACCAGCGGCCTGGTGTTCTGGGCGTTCGCGTCGGCCTTCGGGCTCACCGCGCTCGTGCGCACCTCGGAGATCGCCTTCGTCGTGCTCAAGGTCGTTGGCGCGATCTACCTTGTGTGGCTCGGGGTCCAGGCGCTCCTGCGGTCGCGGCGGCGGCGCGGTGAAGCGGAGAGCAGGGCGGTGCAGCGCGGGCTGTTCGCCTCCTACCGGGCCGGGCTCGTGGCGAACCTGGCCAACCCGAAGGCGGCCGTGCTCTACCTCGCGCTGCTCCCCCAGTTCATCCCGGTCGGCGGCGACGTGCTCGCCGGAACGGCCGTGCTCGCGGCGGCGCAGATGGCGATCAGCGCGTCCTGGTACACGCTGGTGGTGCTGGCCGTCGGAGCGGTGCGGCGGTTCCTCGCCCGCCCCGGGGTGCGCGCACGGGTGGACCAGCTCAGCGGCTTGGTGCTGGTCGGGATGGGTGTCCGCATGGTCACGCTCGGTCGAACCGCGGCCTGAGTTCACCCGCTTGTGACATCAGTTCCCTTGGCCTTCGCTTGCTAGCGGTTACCAACGGGTAATATCCTGTTGTTACCGGCTAGTAGGGCGTGTGTCCCGCTGCCAGCAACCCGCGATACCCGGGAGCGACGAGATGGGCCACTACAAGAGCAACCTGCGCGACCTCGAGTTCAACCTGTTCGAGGTGTTCAAAGTCCAGCAGCGGCTGGGCAGCGGGCCGTTCGAGCAGGCAGACGAGGACACTGCCCGCGGTGTGCTGACCGAGCTGAACGCCCTGGCGACCGGGCCGCTGGCGGACTCCTTCGCCGACGCCGACCGCAACCCGCCGGTCTTCGACCCCAAGACGCACTCGGTGACGCTGCCCGAGAGCTTCAAGAACGCCTACCAGATGCTCCTCGACGGCGAGTGGTGGCGGCTCGGCGCCATCGACGAGCTCGGCGGCTTCGGCATCCCCTCCACCGTGCAGTGGGCGGCGGCCGAGCTGATCCTGGGCTCCAACCCAGCGCTGTTCATGTACATGGCCGGCGCCAGCTTCGCCTCCATCGCCTACTCCAACGGCACGGACGAGCAGAAGAGCTGGGCGCAGCTGATGGTCGACCGCAGCTGGGGCGCCACCATGGTGCTGACCGAACCGGACGCCGGCTCCGACGTCGGCGCTGGCCGCACCAAGGCCGTGCTGCAGGAGGACGGCACCTGGCACCTGGACGGCGTGAAGCGCTTCATCACCTCCGGCGACCAGGACATGACCGAGAACATCATGCACCTGGTGCTGGCCCGCCCCGAGGGTCCCGGCATCGAGGCCAAGGCGGGCACCAAGGGCCTGAGCCTGTTCCTGGTGCCCAAGTTCCACTTCGACCCCGAGACCGGTGCGCTCGGCGAGCGCAACGGCGCCTTCGTCACCAACATCGAGCACAAGATGGGCATCAAGGTGTCCACCACCTGCGAGCTGACCTTCGGCCAGCACGGGGTGCCCGCCAAGGGCTGGCTGCTCGGCGAGGTGCACGACGGCATCGCGCAGATGTTCCAGGTGATCGAGCACGCCCGGATGATGGTCGGCACCAAGGCGATCGCCACGCTGTCCACCGGCTACCTGAACGCGCTGGAGTACGCCAAGGAGCGCGTGCAGGGCGCCGACCTGACGCAGATGCTGGACAAGACGGCCCCGCGCGTCACGATCACCCACCACCCGGACGTGCGGCGCTCGCTGATGCTGCAGAAGTCCTACGCGGAGGGCCTGCGCGCGGTCTACCTCTACACCGCCTCGTTCCAGGACCAGATCCGCGCGGGCGAGAACGTGGAGCTGGCCAACCGGGTCAACGACCTGCTGCTGCCGATCGTCAAGGGCGTCGGGTCGGAGCGCGCCTACGAGATGCTGACGCACTCGCTGCAGACGCTCGGCGGCTCCGGCTTCCTGCAGGACTACCCGATCGAGCAGTACATCCGCGATGCCAAGATCGACAGCCTGTACGAGGGCACCACGGCCATCCAGTCGCTGGACTTCTTCTTCCGCAAGATCGTCCGTGACAAGGGCCAGGCGCTCGGCTTCCTGGCGAACGAGATCCAGCAGTTCATCGCCAACGAGAACGGCAACGGCAGGCTCAAGGAAGAGCGCGCGCTGCTCAAGCAGGCGCTTGAGGACGCGCAGGGCACGCTGGGCACGCTGATCGGGTTCCTGACCTCCTCGCAGGAGGACCAGCGCAACCTGTACAAGGTCGGCCAGAACAGCGTGAGCCTGCTGATGAGCATGGGTGACCTGCTGATCGGCTGGCTGCTGCTGCGCCAGGCCGACGTGGCGATCGCCGCGCTGGACGCGGGCCCCTCGGCGAAGGACCGCTCCTTCTACGAGGGCAAGATCGCGGCGGCCAGCTTCTTCGCCAAGAACGTGCTGCCCGAGCTGTCCTCCCGGCGCAAGATCGTCGAGAGCACGGACAACTCGCTGATGGAGATCGACGAAGCGGCGTTCTGATCTCCCCACGGTTCCCGGTCGGGATCGGAAGCGGCGGCGCCTGAGCCAGGCGCCGCCGCTTCTTCTTTTCTCTGTGCGACCGCGATCCACGTGAACAAATGCGAGCCCCTGGTCGGCGCTGATCACCGCAGCCGCGCTGTTCGCTTTCGCCGCACCCGCCATCGCCTCACCTGCAGCGGAAGCGGCCCCAGCAGCGACGACGCGCTCACGCAGTTCGAAAGGGCGACAAGGTCAAGGTAGTTCGCGGGTATTTGCGACCCGGGGTACCGGGTCCTGGTACCGCACCGTTCTCGCTCGCGTGAACGGCAGCACGTCATCGGGTACGTGCACGAGAACTGCCCGCGTTTCTAGGCACGTCGAGGCGGGTGAGGGCGGCACCGACGGGTGTCGCCCTCTCAGCCCGTTCAGGGCCTGCGGCAGCGGGCGTCGGCGAAGCAGTAGACCCCGAACGCCGCCAGCCCCAGCGCGACGGCGAGCAGGACGAAGACGCCGAACGGCAGCGCGGCGAGCTCGCGCAGGGCTTGGTCGAGGCCACCGGCGCGGTTCGGGTCGGCGGTGAAACCGGCCACCCCCAACAGGATTCCCACCACGCCGAAGGCGATTCCCTTCGCGGGGTGACCGATCATGCCGAGCCGCCGGGTCCACGTCCGCGTGCCCTTCGGCAGCCTGGTCATGTCCAGCTCGTCGAGGAAGCTCTTGCGCACGCCCTTGACCACGACGGCGACGCCCACGCCGAACACCACGGCGGCGATCAGCGCGACGATCCACGGACCGCCCGGCAGCGCGAGCAGTTCAGCCGTGAGCGTTTTCTGGCTCTGGTCACCGGATTCCTGCCCGGCGCCGATCACGAAGTTCACCGCGGCGACGCTCAGCGCGGCACCCGTGACACCGCGCGCGGCCGAGGCGACCCGCTTGACCGTGCGCTCACGCCGGTCGGAAACCCAGCGGTGGCCGGAGAACGCACTCAACAGCTGCCAGAGCGCGAACGCCGCCAGCCCGGCGGCGAGCGCCAGCAGGAGTGCCACGCCGAAGGGCTGCGCGGCGACCGTGGCCAGCGCGCCCTTCTGGTCGGCCTCGCCAGGACTGCCACCGAGAGCGACCTGGACGGCGAGCCACGCCACGACGAGGTGCACCAGGCCGAAGCAGGCCATGCCCACCCGGCCGCCGATCTCGACGACTCGTTCCACCAGCAAGAGATTCACCTTGCGCGGCAACGCGAAACGGGCCGTTCGGAGCAATGCCTCCGTGAAGGAGTTCTTCGCGAAAGTCCTCGGCAGCTTCGACGTGGTCGACACGGTGCTGGTCCGCAAGACCCCGACCAGCGACATCGCGATCGGGCAGATCAACAAGGGCGCCAAGGCAACCGTCGTGCACGGGCACTACACGCCCGACGGAGACTTCTGCACGGCGTTGTGGGGTACGTGCACTTCAGCTGCGTCAAGTTCTCCTAGCAGGGCAACGACAAGGCCCCGCCACGAGGGCGGGGCCTTTCGCGTACGTGGTTGGCGATCAGCCGCCAGCGGGCGCCGGCGCGCAGACGACCTTGTGCTGCGGGTTGTAGCGGACAGTCCGCTCCTCGCGGCGCGTGGTGCCGGAGGTGAGGTCCTTGATCGTCCTGGTGTCCTTCACGCTGAAGCCACCGGCACCGGCGCTGGCGGTGCAGGGCTGGCCGTGCGGGATCTCCTTGACCTGCGGGGAGGTCTGCGCGAACGGCTCGCTGGTCTGGCCGCTGACCTCGTAGGTCTTGGTGCCCCACAGCTTCACGGTGATCGTCGAGGAGGTCCAGATCGTCTGCACCAGGATGCCGGTCTTGCTGTCGTTCTTGAACTTCACGTCGATCACGCTGCTGCCGTTGGGGTTCTGGAAGACCGTGGCCTCCCTGCCCTTGGGATAGCGCGAGATGTAGAAGCTGTGCTCCTTGTGCGCCACGTCCACCATGCCCGCGTGGTAGCCGGCGTTGTAGAGCGTGGTCGCCATCTGCGAGACACCGCCGCCGACCGCGCGGCTCAGCTCGCCCTTCTCGATGATCGCCGCCTCGACGTAGCCGGTCGCCGCCGTGCGCGGGCCGGTGCGGTTGTTCATGCTGAAGGTCTCGCCCGGCTTCACGATCGCGCCGTTGATCTGCTCGGCCGCCCGCTTGATGTTGCGGCCGGAGTCGCCGGCGAAGCCCTTGGTCTCGAACTCCGCGACGACCTGCTTGATGCCGAGCGCGTTGGCCTGCTCGGTGGTCAGCTTCGCGGGCAGCTGCGAGTAGGTGGCCTTGATCTGCCGGTCCTGCGGCTTGCGCAGCACCTCAAGCGCGCCGCCGAGGGTCTTCTCCCAGTCGACGCCCCTGCCGTCGGTCGACGGCTTCACCACGGGCTTGCCGCCCTCGATGACGATCTCGGCGTCCTTGCCCGGCTTGTCGGTGGAGGCCAGCTGCGGCCGCGCGACCTCGGCGATCTTGGGCACGTCCAGCGACGCGGTGAGGCCGCCCTTGCCGTCGGACTCGAAGCGCATCGCGTTGCCGATCGCCACCGGCTGCACGATGGCGTTGCCGCCCTCGCCGAGCACGGTCAGCGGGCCGGACACCGCGGGCTTGGCGATCTCTTCGAGCGCCCTGCGCACGCCCTCCGGCGTGGAGGTGACCGGGTCGATGATCGCGGGCAGCTGCACGCGCCGCCCGCTCGGCCAGTCGGCCTTGAGCACCGGGATCGCCCCGGCGGCATCGAGCTTCTGGCCGGGCTTGGGGTCGATCGGCTTGGGCCTGCCGTCGGTGAACTCGATCGTGCCCTCGGCGGGCAGGCGGTCCGTGGCCTCGCGCAGGTGCTCCAGCGCGCCGCTGACCTTGCTCTCCTCCGCCGAGGTGACCACGCCGAGCTCGGTGGTGCTGAAGAAGGAGGAGATCCTGGTGAACGGGTTGTAGGACTGCTCGCCCGCCTGGTCCAGGGTGCCCTTCCAGTTCATCGTCAGACCTGCCTCCTGCGGGGAGATCTCGGTCTCGACGTCGCCGACGCGCAGCGCCACCGGCTTGCCCAGCCTCGGCTCGATCTGCTCGCGCAGCTTGCGCTCGGCCGACGCCCGGTCGAGACCGCCGACGTCCACCCCGGCCACGGTGATCCCGCGCGGCACGTTGCCCTGGGTCAGCAGGAGGTCGCCGACGTAGAGCACGCCGAGCAGGCCCACCACGGAGGCCGCGGCGAGCAGGATCTTCCTGCCGCGGCCGGAGCGCTCCTGGTCACCGTCGTCGTCCGGCAGCGGGTCGAGCGCGTCGTCATCGGCGGGCGGCGGAGGCGGGGG
>NZ_MUMH01000195.1:993-2069 GCF_002155965.1 Allokutzneria sp. NRRL B-24872 | reverse complement strand
CGTGCTCACGCCCGCCCCCTCCGCTCAGCTCAGCCCTCGGCGACCAGCGGGCTGGAGGCGACCTCCGTGCCGTCCGGCAGCGAGGAGATCTCGAAGTCGCTGAACACGTTCTCCGCCGCCTTCTGGAGGTGCCGCAGGCACTCGATGGCCAGCGCGCGGATCTCGACGTCAGCGTGCTCGGTGGCGCGCATCGCGATGAAGTGGCGCCACGCCCGGTAGTTGCCGGTCACCACGATGCGGGTCTCGGTGGCGTTCGGCAGGATCGCGCGGGCGGCCTGGCGAGCCTGCTTGCGGCGCAGCGTCGCGTTGGTGACGTCGGCGAACTTCTTCTCCAGCCCGGCGAGCAGCTCGTTGTACGCCGCCACGCTGGCCTCGGCGGCCTTGGCGAACATCTCGTGCAGCTCGGGGTCGTTGGCGATCACGTCCGGCTCGACCATCGCGGCGTCGGACTCGGGGACGTAGCGCTGCGAGAGCTGCGAGTAGGAGAAGTGGCGGTGCCGGATCAGCTCGTGGGTGAGCGAGCGGGACATGCCGGTCAGGTAGAAGCTCACCGACCCGTGCTCCAGCACGGAGAGGTGGCCCACCTCCAGGATGTGCCGCAGGTACCCGGCGTTGGTCGCGGTCTTCGGGTTGGGCTTGCGCCAGGACTGGTAGCACGCGCGCCCGGCGAACTCCGCCAGTGCCTGACCGCCGTCCGCGTCGGTGGTCCAGGGCACCTCGGCGGGCGNNCGCCCGCCGGGTTCGGACGCACTCCGCGAGCCACAGTAGAGGGCTCAAGATCGGCGTTCGCCTGCGGGTATAAGACTTCGTGACGTCACGCTCGGTTGACTGACATCACGAGTGACGCCATAGTGACGTCATGGACCTCACGCCCTACATCGCCGCGCTCCGCGAGGACCTCGCCACCGCGGCGTCGGCCGGGGACGAGCAGACCCAGCGGACCGCCGCGGTGCTGGCGGCGGCACTGGAGCCCGCCGCCCGCCTGGCGATCATGAACGCGCTGTCCGACCTCGCCGCCCAGGTCACCGCCGCCCAGGAGGACCACGTCGTCGAGGTCCGGCTCCGCGGCCGCGACG
>NZ_MUMH01000195.1:526-926 GCF_002155965.1 Allokutzneria sp. NRRL B-24872 | reverse complement strand
CGACGACGCCACCGGCAACATCAGCCGGGTCACGCTGCGCATGGTCGACGAGATCAAGTCCAAGGCCGAGAAGGCCGCGGCGTCGCAGGGCGTGTCGCTGAACAGCTGGATGGGCTACGCCGTGCGCAGCGCGCTGCAGAACCGGGCGAGCAACCAGCAGAAGGCGCGGCGGGAGCAGGAACAGCCAGAGACCGGCGAACGCCTTCGCGGCTGGGTTCGTGGCTGAGGCCAGGGGGAGAGACGAGATGAGCGAGTCCACCAACACCAGCTCCGACACCGGAGTCGTTCGCCAGCACGAGTTCGTCACCACCCGGCCCGCCGAGGTCGAGGTGCACGTGAACGCGGGCCGCGTCGAGGTCGAGCTGATCGGCGACCACGGCGCCTCGGTGACCGTGCGCCG
>NZ_MUMH01000195.1:304-517 GCF_002155965.1 Allokutzneria sp. NRRL B-24872 | reverse complement strand
GTGCCGCTGGCCGTGCTCGTGCGCGTGCCCAGGGGCTCCCACGTCACCGTCACCACCGGCTCCGCCGCCGTGACCGTGGCCGGGGCGACCGGGGCCGCCGCTGGGCGGATCGACCTGACCACCTCCAGCGGTGACATCACCGTGGACCGCACCGACGGCAGCACCAACGTGCAGACCGGCACCGGCACCGTCCGGCTCGGCCCCGTGCACGGC
>NZ_MUMH01000195.1:0-289 GCF_002155965.1 Allokutzneria sp. NRRL B-24872 | reverse complement strand
TCGAGGTCCGCACCGGCAGCGGTGACCTCACCGTCGCCGACGCCGCGTCCGGCCGCATCCACCTCGCCAGCGGCTCCGGCTCACTCAGAATCGGTGTGCGCCAAGGCATCGTGGCCGAACTCGACCTGCTGTCCGTCTCCGGCGAGGCGCGCAGCGAACTCCCCGTGTTCGCGGAGCGCCAGTCCGGCTGGGACAACCCCGCGCTGCGCATCGAGGGCCGCACCGCCTCCGGCTCCGTCCTCGTCACCACCTCGGTCAACTGATCCGGACGTTCACCGAGCGGACTCAT
>NZ_MUMH01000194.1 GCF_002155965.1 Allokutzneria sp. NRRL B-24872 | reverse complement strand
CCCCCACGGTGCGTTCGGTCGCCGACCCAGCGTTCTCGCGTTCGCTTCGCGTCTGCCGTGTCGCTGTCCGGCGTTCGTCAGCCAAGGCGCCTTGGGGTGCGGTGGAGGTGGGGTCTTGGGGCTGACATAGACTCGGCGGCTGTTACCCGGGGCCGGATCCGGTTTGCCGGGGTTTGCGCACGCTTGTTGTCCGCACGAGGAGAAATACGTGAAGAGCACCGTCGAGCAGCTGAGCCCGACGCGCGTCCGGATCAACGTCGAGGTGCCGTTCGACGAGCTGAAGGCGAACTTCGACCGGGCGTACCGGAAGCTCGCCAAGCAGGTCCGCATCCCGGGCTTCCGCCCCGGCAAGGCCCCCGCGCGCGTCCTGGAGAACCGCCTTGGTCGGGGCGTCGTCCTCGACGAGGTGGTCAACGAGGCGATCCCGGCCAAGTACCTGGAAGCGGTGAACACCGGCGAGGTGCGCACCCTCGGCCGCCCGGACATCGAACTGACCAAGCTGGAGGACGGCGACCTGCTCGCCTTCACCGCCGAGGTCGACGTCCGCCCGGAGATCACCGTCCCCGCCTTCGGTGAGCTCGCCGTCACCGTCGACGACGTCGAACTCGCCGACGAAGAGGTCGACACCCAGCTCGACGAGCTGCGGGCCCGCTTCGGCAGCCTGGTCGGCGTCGAGCGCGCGGCCGAGAAGGGCGACTTCGTCGTCCTGGACCTCTCCGCCACCGTCGACGGCGAG
This sequence comes from Allokutzneria sp. NRRL B-24872, assembly GCF_002155965.1. Taxonomy (GTDB): domain Bacteria; phylum Actinomycetota; class Actinomycetes; order Mycobacteriales; family Pseudonocardiaceae; genus Allokutzneria. The sequence goes on along the minus strand of NZ_MUMH01000194.1, from coordinate 3,389 downwards.
GACGTCGAGGACGCCAAGACCTCCGGCCTGTCCTACGAGATCGGCTCCGGCCAGCTCATCGAGGGCATCGACGACGCGCTGATCGGCGCCGCCCAGGGTGAGACCCGCGCCTTCACCACCAAGCTGGTGGCCGGGGAGCACGTGGGCAAGGACGCCGAGGTCACCGCCGTCGTGCAGTCGATCAAGGAGCGCCAGCTCCCCGACGCCGACGACGAGTTCGCCCAGATGGCCAGCGAGTTCGACACCCTCGACGAGCTGAAGGCCGACCTGCGCACCCGGCTCGGCCGGGTCAAGAACATGCAGCAGGGCATGCAGGCCCGCGACGAGGTCCTCAAGGCGCTGCTGGCCGTCGTCGAGGTCCCGCTGCCGGAGACCGCGGTCGAGGCCGAGGTCGACGTGCGCAAGTACGACGCGCTCTACAACTTCGGCCAGGACGAGTCCCAGCTGGAGCAGTGGCTGCAGAGCCAGGACAAGACCCGCGAGCAGTTCGACTCCGAGCTGCGCGAAGCGGCCGAGGAGACGGTGAAGACCCAGCTCGTGCTGGACGCCGTCGCCGACGCCGAGCAGGTCGAGGTCAGCGACAACGAGCTGACCGAGCGCATCGTCTACCAGGCGCAGCGCTTCGGCATCAGCCCGGACGAGTACGTCCAGCGGGCGCAGCAGTCCGGCCAGCTCGGCGCGATCTACGCCGACGTGCGCCGCGGCAAGGCCCTCGCCGGCATCGTCCGCAAGGCCACGGTGACCGACGCCTCCGGCTCGGCCGTCGACATGGACGAGCTCTTCGGCACCGAAGAGCCCGTCGCCGCGGCAGCCGAGTGACGACTGAACCCTCCAGGTGTGCCGGGGTTCACCCCCGAGACACGCTCTGAGCGAACGCGGGCGGTGTCGGGACTACGACGCCGCCCGCTTTCGTTAGGGTCGGATGCAACAAGATCCTCCCAGCAGCCGGCGGAATCCGCCGTGACGCCCCGGTGGCGGCACGAGATCTCCAAGGCCACCGAACATCGTTGGAAAAGGCAGGCAGACGTGACGCAGCACGAGACCGTCCCGACGCCCATGATGCGGGCGAGCAGCAGCGGGCTGAACCTCAACGACTCGGTGTACGAGCGCCTGCTCCGCGAGCGCATCATCGTCCTGGGCTCGCAGGTGGACGACAACATCGCCAACCAGATCTGCGCGCAGATGCTGCTGCTTGCCGCGGAGAACCCTGACGAGGACATCAAGCTCTACATCAACTCGCCCGGCGGCTCCGTCACCGCGGGCATGGCCATCTACGACACGATGGAGTTCATCGAGCCGGACGTGGCCACCTACGGCATGGGCCTGGCCGCCTCCATGGGCCAGTTCCTGCTCTCCGCGGGCACCAGGGGCAAGCGCTACGCCCTCCCGCACGCGCGGATCATGATGCACCAGCCCTCCGCCGGTGTCGGCGGTACGGCGGCCGACATCGAGATCCAGGCCCAGATGCTGGTCAAGCACAAGCGCGAGATGGCCGAGCTGATCGCGTCGCAGACCGGTCAGACCGTCGAGAAGATCGTGGCCGACTCCGACCGCGACCGCTGGTTCACCGCCGAGGAAGCCAAGGACTACGGCTTCATCGACTCCGTGATCAGCCGCGCCGCCCAGACCCGCTGAACCGCCGAACCGGATAGGAGAGCAGGAACATGATGAGCGAATCACGCTCCCCGCAGTCCAGGTACATCCTCCCGTCCTTCGTCGAGCGGACGAACTACGGGGTCAAGGAGTCCAACCCCTACAACAAGCTGTTCGAGGAGCGGATCATCTTCGTCGGCAGCCAGCTCGACGACGTCTCCGCCAACGACGTCATGGCGCAGCTGCTGTACCTGGAGTCCGCCGACCCGGACCGCGACATCGAGATGTACATCAACTCCCCCGGTGGCTCCTTCACCTCGCTGATGGCCGTCTACGACACCATGCAGTACGTCCGCCCGGACATCCGCACCGTCTGCCTCGGCCAGGCCGCCTCCGCGGCCGCGGTGCTGCTGGCCGCGGGCACCCCGGGCAAGCGCTCCGCGCTGCCCAACACCCGGGTGCTGATCCACCAGCCCGCCACCGAGGGCGTGTACGGCCAGGTCTCCGACCTGGAGATCCAGGCCAACGAGATCCAGCGCGTTCGCCAGCTGCTGGAGACCACGCTGGCGCGGCACACCAAGCGCACCCCCGCGCAGGTCCGCGCCGACATCGACCGTGACAAGATCCTCACGGCCGACGAGGCCAAGGAGTACGGCATCATCGACGAGGTCATGCCGTACCGGAAGCTCTCCGCGAACTAGCTTTCAGTTCGCGAGCAGGTGCTGCAGCAGACGAGTGGTCCTGCCTCGACACGCCGAGCGGCGCGGTTTCCGTTGCGCGCTCGGCGTGTTCGAGAGAGGCTTGTGACTCACTTACCGAGGACACGTTCGGAGCACGACAGTTCGGCAGACGTGTCCTACCACTCTCGCTTTTCCGGGTGGGACGGGTACCGTCGAGGACGTAGACGGCCAGGCGCGCGTGCTGGTGCGCCGGAGGGGACAGAGGTCAACGGCCATGGCACGTATCGGTGACGGCGGCGACCTGCTGAAATGCTCTTTCTGCGGGAAGAGTCAGAAGCAGGTGAAGAAGCTCATCGCCGGCCCCGGCGTCTACATCTGCGACGAGTGCATCGACCTCTGCAACGAGATCATCGAAGAGGAGCTGGCCGAGGCCGGCGACGTCAAGCTCGACGAGCTGCCCAAGCCCGCCGAGATCCACGACTTCCTCGACCAGTACGTGATCGGGCAGGGCGATGCCAAGCGCACGCTGTCGGTGGCGGTCTACAACCACTACAAGCGCATCCAGGCGGGCGACCGGATCAAGGACGGCCAGAACGACATCGAACTGGGCAAGTCCAACATCCTGCTGCTCGGCCCGACCGGTTGCGGCAAGACCTACCTCGCCCAGACCCTGGCGAAGCTGCTGAACGTCCCGTTCGCCATCGCCGACGCCACCGCCCTCACCGAGGCCGGCTACGTGGGCGAGGACGTCGAGAACATCCTGCTCAAGCTGATCCAGGCCGCCGACTACGACGTCAAGCGCGCCGAGACCGGCATCATCTACATCGACGAGGTGGACAAGATCGCTCGCAAGAGCGAGAACCCCTCGATCACCAGGGACGTCTCCGGCGAGGGCGGTCGCAAGCACCCGCACCAGGAGTTCATCCAGATCGACACAACGAACGTGCTGTTCATCGTGGCCGGTGCCTTCGCGGGCCTGGAGCGGATCGTGCAGGACCGGGTCGGCAAGCGCGGCCTCGGCTTCGGCGCGGAGATCCGGTCCAAGGCCGAGACCGACGCCGCCGACGTCTTCGGCGACGTCATGCCGGAGGACCTGATCAAGTTCGGCCTGATCCC
>NZ_MUMH01000193.1 GCF_002155965.1 Allokutzneria sp. NRRL B-24872 | reverse complement strand
CGATAAAACGCCCCAGGCCCCCCAGGCTGATAGCTCGTCAACAGCTCCACCCCACCGTCAGCCCGCACCATCTCCACCACCTTCCGCACGATCTCTCTCCCAAACCCCCGCCCCTGATACTCCGACCCCACCAACAACCGCCACAAGAAATACGGCCCCAAAATCCCAGGCCGCGGCACAACGTTCCAACTCAGCATCACAAACCCCACCGGCACGTCGCCACAATAAACAGCCCGATACCACGGCCGAGCCTCAGGCGTCGACGCCGCGTCCCGAAGAGACTTCTCCACCGAGTCGACGAACTTCTCCTGCCCAGGACGCACGCGCACACCGCACACCGCGTCCCGGTTCTCATCGGTGATCTCGCGAAAACCAAGCACAAAGCCATAAAAGCACAGAACCGGCTGCACCAAAGGGCACAACCGGTCCTGTGAAAACAGACAGCGATCAGATCTTCATGCCGTGCTCGATCGCCTCGATGATCCGGGGCCGCAGCTCAGCCGCGCTGATGATCGCGTCGACGGAGCCGACCTCGACCGCGCGCTGGATGCTGTGCACCTTGTCGAACTCCGAGGCCACCTCGCCGAGCTTCTCCGCGCGCACCGACGACTGGACCTCCGCCAGCTGCGCCGTCAGCGCGGCGCGCTCGGCACCGCTGGCCGCCGACACGCGCTCCTGCAACGAGGTCACGCGCGGATCGGTCGCGGTGCGGTTGTTGACCTCACCCGAGAACACCACGGCCGCGGCCGGGGCACCGCCGAGCACGGAGGCGAAGGAGCCCTCCAGCGCCAGCACGGTCATGTTCGGGTTGAGCGCCTTGGAGAACACCACGAACGCGCCGCCGTGGTAGCGCGAGATCACGCAGAACACGATGGGGCCGTCGAAGTTGACGATCGCGCGGCCGATCTCGGCGCCGTACTCCAGCTGGAGCTTGCGCATCGACTCCGGTGAGCCGTCGAAGCCGGACAGGTTCGCCAGCACCACCAGCGGCCGGTTGCCGGAGGCGGAGTTGATCGCCCGCGCGGTCTTCTTCGACGACTGCGGGAACAGCGTGCCCGCGGTGTAGGTGTCGGGACCGTCGGTGGGAGGGAAGCCGCGGCGCGGAACGGCCCGCGACTCGATGCCGATCAGGCACACCGGCCAGCCGCCGATGTGCACGTCCTGCACGGCGGAGGTGTCGGCGTCGGCCATGCCCGCCCAGCGCTCCAGCACCGGGTGGTCCTGGTCGGAGAGCGCGCGCATGACCGTGCGGATGTCGAACGGCTTCTTGCGGTCGGGGTTGTGCTCGGCGGAGAAGATCTGCCCGACGGTGGCGAAGTCACTGCCGACCACCGCGTGCGGGAAGTCGGAGACGTCGCGGGTGACCGGGTCGTTGGTCTCGGCCTTGCGCGGCGCCGACTCGCCCGGCACGACGTAGGTGTGGTCGTAGTGCGACATCAGCACGTCGCGCGCGCCCGCGAGGTTCGGCGCCCAGTACTGCGCCTGCCCGTTGGGGCCCATCACCCGGTCGTAGCCGCCGATGCCGAAGTTGTCCTCGGCGGAGACGCCACCGGAGAAGTCCAGCGACTGCTTGCCGGTCAGCACCATGGCCGAGTCCGGCGTCATCACCAGGATTCCCTTGGTGTGCATGAGCATCGTGGCTTCGGCGTTCCAGTACGGCTGGGCGCCGACGGTGATGCCCGCGACCACGATGTTGATCTCGCCGCCGTCCTGGGTGAAGGTGACGATCCGCTTGAGCGCGGCCGCGACCCAGTCCATGTTCTCGGTGCCCGAGGACATCGAGATGCGCGCACCGGCGGAGAGCGCGAACCACTCCAGCGGCACCTGCATCTTCTCGGCGAGGTCGAGCGCGGCGATGATCCGCGCGCACTCCGGCTCCGACAGCGCGCCGAGCGCCTTGGTCGGGTCGCCGAGCAGGATCACCCGGGTCACGCCCTCGGGGTGCCGCTCGGTCACGGTCGTCACGACACCCGCCACGATCGCCGCGGTGTTCTTGCCGCGCGGGCGATCCACCGGAACCAGAACGCTCTCGGCGTTGAGGTCGTGCTCCACGAAGCTGCCGAGCATCTCGGTCAGCTCGTAGGGGTAGACGTTGCCGCGACGGGCCGCGCGCAGCACCTTCTGCCGGTAGTCGTCCAGCGGCAGCACGGGCTCGGTCGAGGGCTTCTCGACGTGCAGCGTGGCGCCGTTGCCCGGGTCGATGCTGACCCGCGCGGCGATCTCGGTCAGCTCACCGGTGGAGTTGCGCCTGCGCGCGATGAACTGGAGCTCTTCCAGCCCGGCGCCTGCCGTGGTCGGCAGGATGCGCTTGACCACCGTGTCCAGCTCGTCGGTGGTCAGCTCGGTGGCCGGCCACACGTACATCATGATCCGGTTGGTGTCGAAGCGCTTGTTCTGCGGGCGCTGCGCCTGGATGTTGCGGATCGCGTCGAGGCCCGCGTTGATCGCGTCCTCCACGGCGGGCAGCGCGACCAGGCGGCCGTCGGCCTCGCGCAGCGGCGTCAGGTCGCGGACCTGGCCGAGGGCGAACAGCCGCTCGTCGGCCGGGTTGCTCTTGGCGACCGCCTTGAACAGGTAGATCTCCTCATCCGCCGAGGGCAGGCGGGTGAGGTCGAACTCGCGCAGCCGCTGGAGCTGGAGGCGCTGGGCGATCTGCGGGTGCAGGCCGCGGATCAGCCGGTCCTCGGCGCCGTCGCGCTCGAAGGTGAAGTGGTGGTGCATGACCGCGCCGCTGGTGCCGGCGACGGTCGCGGTGATCCGCCGGACGCCGACCGGAAGTGCTTGCGCGGCAAGCAGTTCACCGAGCTTCACCGCCATCGCGTCGGTGTCGGGCTGGTCCTCCCACGTGAGGTAGAGGTCGGCGACGAGGCCGCCATCGGCCACCTCGGCCGCGAGCGAACCGACAGCGCTGATCGCCTCGGGCAGCGCCGCGATGTCGACCGCGGTCGTGACCACGCTGGTCACCCGGTCGGAGGTGGTGTGCGAAGCGGTGACGAAGCGGCAGCCAGCCTTGTCGAGCGCGGTCACCTCGGACAGGCCGCGGTTGCCGTAGTAGCGGCGGGTCACGACTTCGAGCAGCGGAGCGTGGTCGCAGCCCGCGCGGCCGATGCGCTGGCCGATGAGGCGCACCAAGGGTTCCGCGCTCGCGACCATCGCCTGGATGCGCTCGGCGCGGTCGGCGGCGTCGGGGTTGCGGTCGAGGTAGCGCAGGTCGTCGCGCACGGCGGCGTAGACCTTGGCGCGGGCGCGGCGCAGCAGCGGCTGGGCGAACCAGCGGAACACCACGCCGCGGGCCAGGTCGGAGACCGCCGGGAAGCGCACCTGCGTCGCCTGCACCAGGTGCTCCAGCGTGAGGCCGACGCGCTCGCGCAGCGCCTCGGCGGGCGGAGAACCCGCCAGCCACTGGCGCAGCAGCTCGGAAACGACCGCGACATCGGTCGACATGCGCTGGTGCGCCAGGAAGATCCGGAAGACCGCCGACTCCAGCTCGGGCGTGCGGTCCAGCTCGGCGACGCCGTAGTGGGCCAGCACGCGCTTGAGCTTGCCCTGGAAGCCCTCGGGCAGCCCGGCGCGCTCGACGTCGAGGCTCTGGAGGTAGCTGTGCAGGTACTCGCGCGGGCTGTGCACGGGGCTGCCCGGCTCGACCAGCTCGCCGGTCGGCTTGTTGCGGCTCAGCTCGACCAGGTCGGCGAAGACGGTGAACAGCTCCAACTCGCCCGGCAGCGGACGGCCGTCCAGCTCCGAGCGCGCGGCGACGTAGTCGACGAGGACGCGCTTGCGGTCCTGCGGGTCCACGTCGAAGCCCAGCAGCAGGCTGCGCAGGTCCTGAAGACCGCGCTCGACCCGCTCGGCGACCGGGATCTCCGCCTGCGTGGGCAGGTCGATCTCGACCGTCTCGGCCTCGCCGCCGGTCTCCTCGTCCTCGTCGGCTGTGTCCTCCTCGGCCAGCGGCTCCAGGCGCATCAGCGGCGCGCCGGTTTCCACCTGGCTGCCAACGGAAACGGGGCACTCGCGGACCCTGGCGCGGAACGGCGCGCGCAGCACCGTCTCCATCTTCATGCTCTCCAGCACGAGGATCGGCGCGTCCGCGTCGACCTCGTCGCCGACCGCGAGCGGGGTCGCCACGACCAGCGCGGGCGCGGGCGAGCGGACGACGCCGCCCTCGTCGCGGCTGATCCGGTGCGTGACACCGTCGACCTCGACGAGGTGGATCGGCCCGTGCGTTGCGGAGATCAGCCGGAAACGGCGGCCGTTGACCACGATCTGGCCGCTGTGCGCGTCGAAGCGGTTGATCTCGATGTCCGCCGGGTGCACGTCGCCGCCGCCGGAGATGCCGACGCGGAAACGGTTCTGGCCGACGCGGGCCACGCTGACCCGGTAACCGACACCGCGGAGCTTGAGGTCCAGCGGGCGCCCGCTCTCGTGCTGCACCTGCGGGCGGCCGCCGTGCGCGGTGGAGAGCAGCCGGTTGCGGCTGACCTCCTCCTCGTCCTGGTAGGCCTCGATCGCGGCGGCGGCCAGCGCGACGGCGGAGTGCCGGTGGGTGACCAGGCGGCCCTGCGCGCGGACGCGGTCGATCCAGCCGGTGTCGGCGCTGGCGTCGATCACCTCGGGCTGGTCGAGCAGGTCGAGCACGAAGCTCTTGTTGGTCGCGCCGCCCTCGATGATCACGACGGTCTCGGCCATGGCGCGGCGCAGCCTGGCCAGCGCCTCGTCGCGGTCGCGGCCGTAGGCGATGATCTTGGCGATCATCGAGTCGAAGTCGGCGGGGATGGTGTCGCCCTCGCTGACGCCGGTGTCCACCCGGATGCCGGGACCGGCGGGCAGCAGCAGGCGCGCGATGCGGCCGGGCGAGGGCGCGAAGTCGCGGTCCGGGTCCTCGGCGTTGAGCCGGGCCTCCACGGCGTGGCCGAGCTCCTGCGGCTGAGCGCCTTCGAGCTTGCCGCCGCCGGCGACGTGCAGCTGGAGCTTGACCAGGTCGGTGCCGGTGGTGATCTCGGTGATCGGGTGCTCGACCTGGAGCCGGGTGTTGACCTCGAGGAAGGCGAACAGCTTCTCGCCCGGGTGGTACAGGAACTCCACGGTGCACGCGCCGCGGTAGCCGACCTTGACGGCGAGGCGCTCGGCGGAGGCCTTCAGCTCGGCGGTCTGCTCCGGCCCGAGCACCGGGGAGGCGGACTCCTCGATGATCTTCTGGTTGCGGCGCTGCACCGAGCAGTCGCGCACGCCCAGCGCCCACGCGGTGCCCTGGCCGTCGGCGATCACCTGGACCTCGACGTGCCGCGCGCCGGTGACCAGGCGTTCCAGGAAGACGATGCCGGAGCCGAAGGCGCGCAGGGCCTCCTGGCTCGTGCGCTCGTAGGCCTCGGCGAGGTCCTCGCCCGAGGCGACCATGCGGATACCGCGCCCGCCGCCACCCGCGGTGGCCTTGAGCATCAGCGGGTAGCCGATCTCCTCGCCCGCGCGCAGCGCGTCTTCGAGGGTGGCGACCTCGCCGCGGCTCCACGGCGCGACCGGGACGCCGACCTCCTCGGCGATCAGCTTCGCGCCGATCTTGTCGCCGAGCTTGCGCATGGCGTCGGCGCTCGGGCCGACGAAGGTGACGCCGATGCGGTCGCACAGCTCGGCGAACGCGGGGTCCTCGGCGACGAAGCCCCAGCCGACCCACGCGGCGTCGGCCTCGGTGGCCAGCAGCGCGCGCTCCAGGACCGCGAGGTCCAGGTACGGGCGCGCGGAGGCCGGGCCGAGCGAGTGGGTGACGTCGGCCTCGCGCACGAAGGTCGCGTTGCGGTCGGCGTCGGTGTAGAGCGCCACCGTCTCGATGGGCGTTCCGGTCTCGGCCGAAAGATCCCGGACCGCGTGGATGAGCCGCATCGCGGCCTCTCCACGGTTGACGATGGCGACACGTCTGAACACCGGCTGAGCCTCCCAAGTACCAGCAAGCAGAAGGCGACGTCCGGGGTCCGGAGCGCCGCCTGCACCTGAGCTACACCCTGCTTGATTACCGCCGGGTACACCTATGTCCCGCATGGCGCATGCCGGAGCCGCTGCGTTGTGGGGTCCCTACAAAAAAGAACCGGGTGATGCCGCACGGCCGTCGTTTGACGCATGGTCTACCACAAACCCACGAACGCACCTTACGGGGCATCGGTGACGTCGAACCCAATCACTGGGGAATCAACCAGGGCTCAGCGCGCAACGGCTCGCCCGTAGCGCTCGGAGAGCCGTCGCACCAGGTCCACCAACTCCGGCGGCTCGGTCACGGTGAACCCCAGATCGAGCAGCCCGAGGTGCACCGCGAGGCCGTTCAGCGAGTCCGAGCCGGTGTGCAGCTCGCAGGTGTCCGCGTCGAGCGCGCGCACCGTGCCGACCGCCGAGCTGATGCGGGCCGCGACGACCTCCGCCGACGCGTGCACGACGACCTTCGCCGTATAGCGCCACGCCGCGCTGGAGACCCCGCGCCGCACGCGGTCCACGACGTCCTCCGGCAGCTCGCGCGGCGTGAAGCGGGCGCCGGTCGCGAACGGCTCGGTGAGCCGGTCGACCCGGAACGTCCGCCAGTCCACGCGCTCGACGTCCCACGCGACGAGGTACCACCGGCGCCCCCAGTTCACGAGTTGATACGGCTCGACCAACCGGGCGCTGGGCTCGCCACTGTGCGTCCGGTAGCGGAAACGCAGTCGTTCGCGGTCACGGCACGCGGCGGTCAAGGTCACCAGAACCTCGGAGTCCACGCGCGGTCCGGGCTCGTCCTTCGGCACGGCCACGGTGTACTCCTGCAACGCGCTCACGCGGCGGCGGAGCCTGGACGGCAGCACGCGCTCGACCTTGGCAAGGGCTCGCAGCGCCGTTTCCTCGACGCCCGCGATCGTCCCGCCGGCTGCCGTGCGCAGGCCGATGGTGACCGCGACGGCTTCCTCGTCGTCGAGCAGCAGCGGCGGCAGCTCCGCTCCCGCTCCGAGCCAGTAGCCACCCGTCGAGCCCCGGTTGGCGTTGACCGGGTAACCCAGGGCGCGGAGCCGTTCGACGTCGTTGCGCACGGTCCTGGTGCTGACCTCCAAGCGGTCGGCCAGCTCCGTGCCCGTCCACTCGCGCGGTGCCTGCAACAGGGAGAGCAGCCGGAGCAGTCGTGCCGAGGTGTCCAACATTTTTCCAGTCTGACAGCCCACTAGGAACCGAGCTTTCCTAATGGGTTCTTAGAGTCCTCCCCATGACCGAGATCAAGCCCTTCCGCTCCGAGTTCCCGCAGAGTGCCCTCGACGACCTGGCCGACCGGCTCGCCCGCGTCCGCTGGGCGGAGGAGCTGCCCCGTGAAGAGATCACCGACGGCGTGCAGCGCGGCCCCATCCCTCCCGGCTGGGAGTACGGGGTTCCCGGCGAGTACGTGCGGCGCCTCGTCGACTACTGGCGCGACGGCTACTCGTGGCGCAAGTGGGAGCGCGCCCTGAACGAGCACCCGCAGTTCACCACCGAGATCGACGGCCAGAACATCCACTTCCTGCACGTGCGCTCGGCGCGGCCGGACGCGACCCCGCTGATCCTCACCCACGGCTGGCCCAACTCCGTGTTCGAGTACCTCGACGTGATCGAGCCGCTCAGCGCGGACTTCCACCTGGTGATCCCGTCACTGCCCGGCTTCGGCTTCTCCGGGCCGACGCGGGAGCGCGGGTGGAACCGCCACCGCACCGCGCGGGCGTGGGCCGAGCTGATGCGGCGCCTCGGCTACTCGCGCTACGGCGCGCACGGCAACGACACCGGGTCCTTCGTCGCTCCCGAGCTGGGCCGAGTCGATCCGGAGCACGTGATCGGCGTGCACGTGACGCAGCTGTTCTCCTTCCCCTCGGGTGACCTCGACGGCCTGTCGGAGCAGGAGTTGGCGTACGTCCGGTTCCTCGCGCAGTTCAATGACGACATGTCCGCTTACGCCAAGCTCCAGCAGACCGCGCCGCAGAACCTCGCGCACGCCCTCGCCGACTCCCCCACCGGCCAGCTCGCGTGGAGTTCCCAGCTGCTCGCGGCCACCAGCGACGACCACGTGCTCACCAACGCGACCCTGTACTGGCTGACCAACACCTCAGCTTCGTCGGCGCGCTTCTACTACGAGGACCACCACACCGAGCACCCCACGACACCGACCACCGCGCCCACCGGCCTGGCCAGCTTCGCCCACGACTTCACCCCGCTGCGCCGCTTCGCCGAACGCGACCACGCCAACATCGTGTCGTGGAACGAGTACGACCGCGGCGGCCACTGGGCCACCCAGGACGCCCCCGACCTGCTCGTCGAGGACATCCGCTCGTTCTTCGGGAAGCTCGCGTGAGCGCCGTGCTCAGCCGCCGCGAGCTCAACCGGGCGACCCTGGCGCGGCAGATGCTGTTGGAGCGAACCGACATCTCGGTCCCCGACGCGGTTTCGCACCTCGTCGGCATGCAGGCCCAGACCCCGCACACGTGGTACCTCGGTCTGACCTCGCGGCTGTCGGGCTTCGAGCCGTCACAGGCCTCCGAGTTGCTGGAGAACGGCGACCTCGTCCGCGTGGTGCTGATGCGCGGCACCATCCACCTCGTCTCCCCCGCCGACGCGGCCGGGCTGCGCCCCCTGGTGCAGCCCGTCCTCGACCGCGACCTCCAGAACAACACCATGCACAGCAAACCCTTGGCAGGTGTCGACTTTGCGGAACTCGCTGACGTGGGAAGGCGGTTGCTCAGCGAGAGAGCCATGACCGCCAAGCAACTCGGTGCCGAGCTGGCGACCCACTTCCCCTCCAGCTCCCCTGCCTCCCTCGCGTACGGCGTCCGCAACCTGCTGCCCCTCGTGCAGGTCCCCCCGCGCGGGCTGTGGGGCCGCAGCGGTCCCATCGCGCACTCGGTGCTGTCCGCTTCTGGCCCTCTGTCCCTGGACGAGATGGTCCTGCGGTACCTGGCCGCGTTCGGTCCGGCGTCGGTCATGGACGCGCAGAAGTGGTGCGGGCTGACGCGGCTCGGCGAGGTCTTCTCCCGGCTGCGCCCCGATCTCGTGGTGTTCGAGGACGCGTCCGGGCGCGAGCTCTTCGACCTTCCCGACGCTCCGCGCCCGTCGGAGGACGTTCCCGCCCCGCCGCGGTTCCTCTACGACTTCGACAACGTGGCGTTGTCGCACGCCGATCGGAGTCGGGTGTTGACCGAGGAGTACTACGCCCAGGTTCGGCCTCGGAAGAACTTCGCCCCGCAGGTGGTGCTCGTGGACGGGTTCAGCGCGGCGGAGTGGGACCTGGAGGACGGCGTTCTGAGCGTGCGCGCCTACGGGAAGCTGTCCCGGGTCGATCGGGCGGCGGTGAAGGAGGAGGCGGAGGTCGTGATGGCCGCACAGGGCATGCGGAAGGTCGTTTTTGTGTAGCTCTTCCCAGCGGGGTACGGCTGCGCTTCCAGGTCGGGGACGGCTGGGCTTCCAGCGTGAGCGGCTGGGTTTCCCGGTCGGGGACGGCTGAGCTTCCAGCGGGTGTCGGTGTCGTCGGCGGGTGCGGTTGGGTTGTGGGGCGCGGGGGTTGCTGCGTGGGGTCGACTTGACCTGGGGACCCCTTGCGCGTGCCCCTGGGCCTCACAGGGGCACGGGTAGAGAACCCGGCCCTCGCGCGAGCGTATGGCACGCGCACCCCAGGTAAAGCCGACCCGTT
>NZ_MUMH01000192.1 GCF_002155965.1 Allokutzneria sp. NRRL B-24872 | reverse complement strand
CTTGACCTGGGGACCCCTTGCGCGTGCCGAAAAGGGCCGGGCGGGGCACGGTGATGAAACACCGGCCCCCGCGCGAGCGTATGGCACGCGCACCCCAGGTAAAGCCTCGGTTTGTTGTGCGGCTTACGTTTCGCGGGGGTTGCGTTTTCGGCGTGGCGGGCGCCTGGGCGTGTGAGGTCGACGGAGTCGACGAACCCGTTGTCACGCAACGTGTTCACTCTATTCGGGGAGGATGTCGATCTTCGTATTTGGGACAATGGAAGAAGGGAGACAAGGGGGAGGAAGTTGTTTGATACCAAGGGTTTGATCGCTTCGTTGCAGGCTCATCTTCGTGAGCGGGATGCCTACAAGTTGACCGGTGATGGGTTGTTGGATTGTCTGCGGGAGCACGAGAAGCTCATCAACATCGTGACCGCTTCGGCGATCGAGGTCGCCGCCGAAGCGGAAGCTCAGGGCGTGCCCGCACAGCAGGGCTGCAAGGACCTGACAGTCCTGTTGCGCACCACTTTGAAGATCGCACCCGAAGACGCTGCCCGGCGTAGTCAGTTGGTGCGGCAGCTGCCCGGGTTGGACAGGACTCGGAAGAAGCTGCACGCGGGGAAGATCAGCGTGCGACATGCGCAAGTCATCGCCAACACCGTCGACAAAGTCCCCGCCGACAAAGCGAAGAAGGTTGAGAAGGTTCTCTGCCGTCACGCACCCCGGTTGAATCCTCGGCAGTTGATGTACGCGGCGAAGGTCGCGCGGGCCACGATCGATCCGGAGGGCACGTATCGGGACGAGAAAGAGGGGATCGCGCAGCGGTCGATGAAGATGGGCACCAACGAACACGGCCACCTCCACCTCATCGGCAGCTTCGACACCCTCACCGGGCAGAAGATCCAAGCCCTACTCCACGCCCTCGCCAAGAAACGCGCAGGCGATGACCGGACCACCGAGCAGCGCTACGCCGATGCCTTCGCCGAAGTCATCGACCTGGCATTGACCGCGAAAGCCCTGCCCACCCACGGCGGTGAACGACCGCAGGTGATCGTGACGATCTCCTACGCGGACTTGATGGCCAGCCTCGGCACCGGGTTCACCGCCTGGGGCGAACCGATCAGCGCCGGACTCGCCCGACAGATCGCCTGCGACGCCAACATCCTCCCGGTCCTGCTCGGCAGCGAAGGCCGGTTGCTCGACGTCGGACGCAACAGCCGCACCGCGACCCCCGCGATGCGCAAGGGACTGGCCGTGCGGGACAAGGGATGCGCGTTCCCGGGGTGTGACCGGCCCCCGGCATGGACGGAAGCTCACCACGTATTGCACTGGCTTCACGGCGGAGAAACGAAGATCGACAACCTGGTGCTGCTGTGCTCGCACCATCATCACGTGATGCACGACGAAGGCTGGGAGATCGTCTTCGACAACGGGCTACCGACGTTCATTCCGCCGAGGTGGGTGGACCCGGACCAGACACCGATGCGCAACATCAGGGTCGATCCGCTCTTCGCCTAGTCCTCCCTGCAAGCGGTCGATCCACGCCTGCCGAGGTTGGGGTGTCTTCAAGACCCCCAAACCCGCCGCGCCACGGGGGTTTGCTGTGGTTGGAGACCTCGGAAACGGGGGTTGGGGGTACTTGAAGACCGGCGAACCCGGGCTAGTTGTCGTGGCAGTTGCCCGAGTCGTCGATGAACGCGGCCGGGACCGGGGTGATGTGCGGCAGGTGGATCGCGGCGCACTGGTTGTTCGCGGCGGCCACGTTGATCACGCCGAGGTTGACCATCCCCCAGACCGCGCCGAGGGCGGCGCAGGCAGCGGCGGCGATGGGGCCGCCAGGAGAGCACGCGGCGGCCAGCACACCGGCCACACCGGCGGGACCGCCCTGGACGGCGGGCTGGAGCTTGTTCTTGGTGAACGAGCGGCTGAACGTGTAGGAGCAGCCGGACAGACCGCAGTCGACGACCACCGCCGACTCCGGAGCAACAGAAGCGGCAGCAGGAGCGGCAGAAGCGGCTGGAGCGGTTCCCCCCACGACGCCGACAGCGAGCAGAACGGCGGCGAAGTTGCGTGCGAGCGACACAATCCCTCCCGAAGGTCGCAGTGCTTGACGACCTCCACGTTGCTCCGGTCGGAGCAAGGGTGTGTCAACCGGCCGACTGATCCTCAGCGGCCTCGGGAGCGGTAACGAGGGGCAGCACGCCCGCCGTGACGTTGTCGTGCACCTCGGCGGAGCGGGTGAGCGCGGAGGTGACGAGCTGCTCAGCGGCCTCCTGCGCGTCATCGGGGTGCGAGCGCAGGACGTCAGCGATCTCCGAAGCGCTGAGCGACTTGTGGAAACCGTCGCTGCCGACGACGACGGCGAGCACGCCCTCGGCGGAAACCCTTGCGCTGCCGAAGGAAACGGGGTCGACGGGGTGGGCGCGGCCGAGGGTGGTGAGCACGACGTGGTCCCAGTCGTTGGGGTCCTCGTCGTAGTCGGCCAGCTCCTCCTCGCTCAGCTCTGCGGCGTACTCGCGCATGCGCTGGCCCTGGGTGTGGTCGACGGTGTGCACGCGCAGCTCGTCCGCGTGCAGCGTCCACACGCGACAGTCGCCGGTCCACGCGACCTCGACGACGTTCAGCTCGGGCAGGTACACGGCGACGGCGGCGACGGCGTCGGGGATGCGCGCGCCCTTCTCGGCGGCGGCGTTCTGGCGCTCGCGCATCTCCTCACCGGCGGCGAGCAGACCGGCGACCGCGCCGTGCTCGGCACCGACCGCGACGGCCTCCTCCACACAGGCCGGGGACGCCGCGACGACGTGCTCGTCACCCCCGATGCCGTCGACGACGGCGATGGCCGTCGCACCGTTCAGAGCACCGGCGGCAGCGATCGCGTCCGCGTTCGAGGGACGGGGTCCCTGCTCACAGGCCATGCCAACGACCAGCTCGCGGCGCTGTTCGCCCACGTCACTCCCCCAAAGACTCCGTCAGACCGATCCCGACATGATCTGCGACGGTAGCCCGCCGCGCACGCCGAGAACACACGATGATGCCTGGCGCCCCGTACCGCACCGGCGGGGGCACCCCGAAACAAAACGTTTGCCCGGTCCCGGTGGTTCCTCCTACTCTGCGCCGGACGCCCCAGAGCCGTGCAAGGAGGTGAGTGCCGTGGTCACGACGACGATCATGCGCTCCCTCCCAGCCGTTCGGGCGTCGAGGACCTGAGGGTCCGGGGAGCGCGCACCCGCTTCCCGAGAGGAACCCCCCACCCATGACCGATCTGGTCATCCGCCCGCTGGTCCCCGGCGAGGTCGAGCTCTTCGAATCACTTCCCACCGACCGTCTCGTCGGCTTCGCCGCAGGTGAGACCACGTTCACCGAGCTGCACGCGCGCGGTGAGTACCGCATCGACTGGTGCTGGGTCGCCCTGCGCGACGGGGTCGTCGTCGCCAGGGCCGCGTGGTTCGGCGGGCCGAAGGACGACGCCCCGCTGGCACTGGACTGGTTCGACTTCACCGACGCCGACGCCGCGGTGGAACTGCTGCGCCGCGCGCCCCACCGAACGGAGTTCAGCTTCAACCTCGTGCCGGGTTGGCGCGAGCGCCCCGACGTCCTGGCGGCGGCGAACGCCCGCCTCGACGCCGTGACCGCCGCGGGCATGACGCCGCTGGTGGAGCGCTACATCTACCTGTGGACGCCCGAGTGCGGCGTGCCGGAACGCCCGGGCCGACTGGAGTTCCGGCCGGAGCCCGACGACGAGGTGTTCCTCGACATCTTCCGCAGGATGAACAAGAGCACCCTCGACGCGCACGCCCTCCGGACCATCGCCAAGCACGGCGAGGAAGCCGCGGCGCAGGAGGACATGGACTACCTGCGGTGGATGCGCGGCCCCCGCGAGTGGTGGCTGGTCGCGTACACCCCCGGCGGCGAGATCGTCGGCTTGACCGTGCCCACCGAGCACAGCAAGCCGGTGATCGGCTACGTCGGGGTGGTCCCGGAGCAGCGCGGCCACGGCTACGCCTACGACCTGCTGGTGGAGGCCACGCACAAGCTCGCGGCCGAGGGCGCGCAGGAGATCAAGGCCGGCACCGACAAGGGCAACGTCCCGATGGCCAAGGCCTTCGCCAAGGCCGGTTACCCGATCCACCAGGAGCGGATCGACTTGATCTACCCGTAGTGGCGGCGCGCGGGGACGGCGGTCAGCCCGACGTCCTCACGCGGTGCGCCTTCTGCCGGCAGGCACCGCCGCAGTAGCGGGGGCGCCTGCCGGTCGCGGGAGCTGCGATCGGTTCACCGCACACCGCACACCGAGTTTCGTTACTTTCGTTACGGAGCACGTCCAGCACGAGGACCGTCATGCGCGTGCCCGCGCTCCTGCGCTCCATCGCGACGCAGCCGACGAGCAGCGACATCACCTCGGCGACACTGATGTCCGCGCGCACCCCACCCGCGCGCTGGGCCGCCGCGAGGAGGTCGCCGACCACACTGGTGACCTCCTCGGCCACGCGCGCCCATGGGCCGGAGCCGTCCTCGACCACCTGCGCGAGCGCGCGGTCCACAGCGATGCGGGTGATCGCCGCGACGAGGAACCCGAAGAAGGCTTCAGCTGGCCTTTTGTTCTCGGTGAGCCCTGCGGCGGCCGCGCGGAAGCTGGCGAACCTCGCCGCGACGACCTCTTCGAGCAACCGCTCCTTCGCGGGGAAGTGCCGGTGCACTGTGCCCGCGCCGACCCCCGCCAGCGCGGCGATCTCGTCGAGGGACACACCGAGCCCTCGCTCGGCGAAGGCAGTCGACGCGGCGGCGAGCACGAGGTCGCGGTTGCGCCTGGCGTCCGCGCGCGGGGACGAGGAAACGGTCATCGCGAGGCCTCCTTCAAACGGGCTACCAGCCCCGATTGTAACCGAAGATCAACCCGCGGGAAGCGCCTCGCTAGAGTTGCCATCCCCTCATGGGTTGGCGCGGGTGAACGAGCGAAAGGAACCGCCTTGAGCGGCAGCGGAGACGCCGGAACGATCCTCCTCCTCGGCGGGCGCAGCGAGATCGGTCTCGCCGTCGCGGTCCGCCTGGTGCGCCCCGGCAGCACGGTCGTGCTCGCCGCGCGCCGCAGTGCCGACCTGGACTCGCAGGAGTCGGTGCTGCGCGTCGCGGGCGCGACGGTGGAGCGGGCGGAGTTCGACGCCGACATCGTCGACGACCACGAGGGCTTCCTGAGCAAGGTCGTCGAGCAGCACGGCCCGATCGACGTGGCGATCACCGCCTTCGGCATCCTCGGCGACCAGAAGCGGGCCGAGGTCGACGCCGCGCACGCCGTCTCGATCGTGCACACCGACTACACGGCGCACGTCAGCATCCTGACGCTGCTGGCCAAGCACCTGCGCGAGCAGGGCAAGGGCTCGCTCGTGGTGTTCTCCTCGGTCGCGGGGGTGCGCGTGCGCCGGGCGAACTACGTCTACGGGTCGGCGAAGGCCGGGCTGGACGGTTTCGCCAGCGGGCTCGCGGACGCGCTGGTCGGCAGCGGCGTGCGGATGCTGCTGGTCCGCCCGGGTTTCGTGATCGGCAGGATGACCGAGGGCATGACCCCGGCCCCGCTGTCGAGCACTCCCGACCAGGTCGCCGACGCCACGGTGCGCGCGCTGCGCAAGGGCAAGGGCGAGATCTGGGTGCCCGGGACGCTGCGCCCGCTGTTCGCGCTGCTCCGGCTGCTGCCGAGGGCGGTGTGGCGGCGCATGCCGCGCTGACGAATGCCGGGAGCTTTCCGGTACACTGCGGCCGAGGGACCGGTCGAGTTCTCGTACAGCTCCGATCCAGTACAGCTCCAATAACGAATGCATCAAATTCCCTCTCGATCGTCCTGCCAAGGCGAGTGCACTCATACGCTTTTCGCACCCGTATCGACCTCGTTCGGGTAAAAGCGGGGTGTCGGCCGTCGCCACACCGGACCTGAAAGACTTCGCCCATGACTTTCGATGCCGAGACCGTCGCGGCGTGGACCACCCTCCCCGCGGCCGAACTCCGCATCCAGGCACAGCGGCTCGCCAGTGCCCGGCTGCCGGCGGACCACCCGGTCTGGCGTTACGTCCGCAAGGACCCCACGCTGGCCGCGAAGCTGCGCGGAGCGCTCTCCGGACTGCTCACCACGATCAAGGGCAGCCGCGACGAGCACATGCAGCGGATCTGGATCAACGCGGCGCGCACCGCGCTCAGCGACAAGGCCGCGGCTCCCGCGCAGGCCAAGGAGAAGCCCGCCAAGGAGAAGGCGAAGGCCCCCGCGCCGCGCACCGAGCAGCAGGCCGGTGAGCAGGCCGTGGAGCAGTTGGTCGTCACCCAGCAGCCGGTGGAACAGCCGAAGGCCGTCTCCAGTGTCGCCCCGATGCTCTTCCAGCAACCCGGCAAGACCAGCGGTGACCTGAGCTAACTCCGCAGGGAATTCGCGCAATTGCGATGAACGAGTGACGATAACGCGCTCGGAGCACCGTTCGCACTAAATCCGGACTTTTAGCCCGTCGGCCAATTCGGTGACGGGCTCACCGGTAAATGCGTTCGGCCATCACGGCCAGGCCGGGCCCTCGCCCGCGATGGCCGAACAGATCTCCGCCAACTGGGCGACCTGCTCGGGCGCCAGCCGGTCGAAGATCATCCGGCGCACCTCGCCGACGTGCCCGGGCGCGGCGGCCGCGAGTTCGGCGAAGCCCTCGTCGGTGAGCGTGGCCAGCACGATCCGCCCGTTGAGGGTGTCGCGGCAGCGGCTCACCCAGCCCTGCGCCTCCAGCTTGCCGACCGCGTGCGAGAGCGCGCTCGGCGAGGTCCCGGCGAGCGTGGCCAGCTCGCTCATCGTCGCCTTGCGCCCCGGGCACTCCGAGAGCGCGACCAGGATCAGGTAGTAGGCGTGCGGCAGCCCGGAATCGCGCTGGAGCTGCTGGTCGAGCGCCACCCAGAGCATCCGGTTGGCCCGCAGGTAGGCGCGCCACGCGCGCTGCTCGTCGTCGGTGAGCCAGCGCGGTTCCTCGGTCATGGCGATCATCGTACCCACACACTTGAACTCTCAACTGTTCGGGTCTACCTTCAAAGTTGAAACTTCAACCTTGAGGGAGAGCCCATGCCAGCGCCCGCGGCCGCGTTCGACCGCTTCCTGCCGAAGGCCCTGCCGCTGGCCCGCGCCCAGCGGGAGTGGACGCCCGCCGACGGCCCGCTGCCCTCGATCTACCTCGGGCACGGCGCTCCCCCGCTCTTCGACGACGAGCTGTGGATCGACCAGCTCTTCGCGTGGGCGCAGAGCCTGCCCAAGCCGAGGAGCATCCTGATCGTCAGCGCGCACTGGGAGGCGGCCCCGCTCAGCCTCAGCTCGGCCGCCGCGGGAACGCCGCTGGTCTACGACTTCAGCGGCTTCGCGAGGCGCTACTTCGAGATGACCTACGCGACGCCGGACGCCACCGAGCTGTCCGAGCGGGTCACCGCGGCCATGCCGGACAGCGAGCCCGTGCACCGGCACGCCAAGCGCGGCCTGGACCACGGCGCGTGGGTGCCGCTGAAGGTGATGTACCCGCTCGGCGACGTGCCGGTGCTCCAGCTGAGCATGCCGACCCACGACCCGGCGCGGCTGCTGGAGCTGGGCCGACGGCTCCGTTCGCTGCGCGCGGAGGGCACCCTGGTGATCGGCTCCGGGTTCATGACGCACGGCCTGCCCTACCTGACCAGGGAGATCATGGCGACCAACGCGGTGCCGGGCTGGTCGTCGGAGTTCGACGCGTGGGCCGCGGAGGCGCTGGAGCGCGGTGACGTGGACACGTTGGCGGACTTCAGGAACAAGGCGCCCGGCATGCCCTACGCGCACCCCACGGTCGAGCACTACGTGCCGTTGTTCGTCACCCTCGGCGCGGGCGAGCGGCCGGACGCGCCGGTGCGCACGACGATCGACGGTTACCTGATCGGTCTCTCGAAGAGATCCTTCGAGGCCGCCTGATCGTTTCTGATCGTTTACTGTCGATCGCATGTTCGCTGCCGAACGGCGTCAGGCCGTGCTGGAGCTCGTCCGCGCCAACGGGATGGTGTCGCTGCGCGAGCTGGCCAGGATCGTCCAGGCCAGCGAGGTGACCGTGCGGCGGGACCTGCGCAGGCTGGAGGAGGAGGGCCTGCTGGCGCGCCGCCACGGCGGGGCCGTCGCCAACGAGGCGCCGTCCTACGAGCCCAGCTACACGGAGAAGACGCAGGTCGCGAGCGCGGAGAAGGCCGCGATCGCCAACGCGGCGGCCGAGCTGGTGCAGCCGGGCGACGCGATCGTGCTGGGCGCTGGGACGACCACGCAGGCGCTGGCGCGGCGGCTGGCCAGGATCTCGCAGCTGACCGTGCTGACCAACTCGCTGCTCGTGGCGCAGGCGTTCGCGCGCTCGCGCGGGGTCGAGGTGCTGATGCCGGGCGGCACGCTGCGCGGGTCGATCTTCGCGCTCGTCGGGGCGGTCGCCGAGGAGTCGATCGGCGGACTGCGGATGCAGCGGGCGTTCCTGTCCGGCAACGGCTTGACGGCGGCGCGCGGGTTGTCGACGCCGAACGTCGCGGTGGCCGCGATGGACCGGGCGATGGCCGCGACCGCCGCCGAGGTGGTCGTGCTGGCCGACCACACCAAGCTCGGCGTGGACACGATGGTCCAGACGGTGCCGTCGGAGGGCATCGCGCACCTGGTGACGGACGCGGCGGCGGATTCGGAGGAGGTCGCCGCGCTGAGCAAGCTCGGGGTGGACGTGCACGTCGCCACGGTGTGATCGACTCCGGTCATTTCCGAACAATTTTCGCCCAAATGTTGACTTCTGGCGTCCGATAGCCGGTTAGATGGGACCGCTGCCCCTGTCCCGCGCCGCCGCCGAGCCAGGAGGTCACCCAGGTGTCCGCTCTCCTGACCGCCGTCGTCGCCGCGATCACCCTGGTGACCGCCGCGCCGGTCTACCCGCAGCCGGGACCGGGCACCCAGGTGCTCGACCAGGACGCGAAGCTCTCCGGCTTCCCGGAACGGGATTGGTTCAAGGCCAACATCCCGTTCGTCGACCTGCCGGACAAGCAGATCGAGTCGGTCTACTACTACCGCTGGCGCACCTTCTACGAGGCGCAGAAGTACACGCGCGAGGGGTGGATCACCAGCGAGTTCCTCGGGCCGGTCGGGTACTCCGCGCCGGACGGCGGGATCGTCGCGGCGGCCGGGCACCACGTGTACGAGGGCCGGTGGCTGCGCGACACCCGTTATCTCGACGACTACCTGCGCTACTGGATGCGCGGCTCGGGCGCTGGGCCGAAGCCCGCGACGGAGTTCCTGAACAAGAACACGACCGACTGGGCGCACCAGTACTCCTCGTGGCTGGCCGACGCGGCGCTGCGCCGGGCCGAGGTGACCGGCGACGTCGGCTTCGCGGCGAACCTGCTGCCCGAGCTGAAGCGGCACTGGGAACGCTGGTCGCCGCAGTACAACGCCGAACTCGGGCTCTACTGGCAGACGCCGGTGTGGGACGCGATGGAGTACACGGCGAGCTCGTACCAGAGCCCCGATCCGTACCACGGCGGCGACGGGTTCCGGCCGACGCTGAACAGCTACCAGATCGCCGACGCGCGGGCGATCGCCGAGCTGGCGCGGCGCACCGGGGACCGCGCGACCGAGCGCACCTATCGGGAGCGCGCGGACTCGTTGACGAAGGCGCAGGAGAAGTGGTTGTGGGACAAGGACAAGAAGTTCTACAAGCACGTCATGCGCGACGACAACCCGGATCGCGTGAAGATCGCCGACCGCGAGCAGATCGGCTTCGTGCCGTGGATGTTCCACACCGCGCCGCCCGGGAACGCCGAAGCGTGGGCTCAACTCGTTGACCCGCAGGGGTTCTCCGCGCGGTTCGGGCCGACCACCGTCGAGCGCCGGAGTCCGTGGTTCATGAAGGACGCGGACAAGGGGTGCTGCCGGTGGAGCGGGCCGAGCTGGCCGTACGCCACGAGCCAGACCCTGACCGCGATGGCCAACCTGCTGATCGACTACCCCGCTCAGTCCTATGTGGACAAAGAGGACTACGTCGCGCTGCTGCGGGGGTACGCGCTCACGCAGGCCAAGGACGGCAAGCCCTACGTCGCCGAGGCGCACCACCCCGACGAGCCGCGTTGGCTCTACGACGGCCGGAACCACAGCGAGGACTACAACCACTCGACCTACGCGGACCTCGTGCTGTCCGGTCTGCTCGGCGTGCGACCGCGCTCCGACGACAGCGTGCTGATCAGCCCACTGGCGACCTGGTCGCACTTCGCGGTGGAGAACTTGGCTTACCACGGTCGAAATCTGAGTGTGGTGTGGGATCAGGACGGCAAGCACTACGGTCGCGGCCAGGGCCTGCGCGTCTACCTCGACGGCCGTGAGGTCGCTCGGCAAGCGGACCTCAAGCCGCTGCGGGTTTCCGTGCCGCGAGGTGTCGTGAAGCCGTTGCCGCGCTTGGTGGACGACGCGGCGAACGTGAGCGGTTCGGGTTTCCCGGAGGCGAGCGCGTCGTACTCCAACGTCGGCAACGGTGATCTTCCCGCGCAGGCCAACGACGGCCAGAACTTCTTCCTGGACGTGCCGAACACGCGGTGGACGAGCTACCGCTCTCCCAATCCGACCGACTGGCTCGCGATCGACTTCGGCAAGCCGACCGTGACCTCGGACGTGCGGCTGTTCTTCTACGACGACGCGGGCGGAGTCCGTGTTCCTGCGTCGTACTCGTTGCAGTACAAGCGATCGGACGGCTCCTGGGCGGACGTTCCCGCGCAGACCAGGACGCCGACCGTGGGGAACGATCTCACGAGGATCACGTTCCCCACGCTCACGACCAGCGCGCTGCGCGTTGTCGGGACACCGCAACAGGCTTCGTCGTTCGGGTTGACGGCTTTCCAGTCCTGGCGCGGTTAGCGGAAGTCGTCCACGTGGTCGCGCGCCCACTCCGCGAAGGTCCGCGCGCGGCCCGTGACCGGCTCTGCGGAGGGCAGGGTCCACTCCTCGCTCCACTCGAAGTCCGGCTGCTCCTGGTCTTCTCCGTCATAGGAGGCGTATCCCAGCAGGAAATCCGCGTTCTCCGCCGCGAAACCGCCCTGGGCCAGGTACAGCTCGCGAGCGCGTTCGCGGCTGACTGCCTCGAAGCGAATCTCGCGTCCCAGGGCGTCGGCGATGGCTTGGACCTGTTCGCGGTAGTTGATCTGCTCGGGCCCGTTGACGTCGTAGGCCTTGCCCGCGTGGCCGTCCTCGGTGAGCGCGGTGACCGCGACCTCGGCGATGTCGCGCTCGTGCGTCGGGAACCAGCCCGCGTCCGGGTTGGGGTCGCGGACCACGCTCTCCGCGCGGATCGACGGTCCCCACAGCCACAGCTTGTTCAGCGCGAACTCGCCAGGCCGGACGTGTGTCCACTGTAGACCGGAGGCTTCGACGGCCTGCTCGATCGGCAGGTGGTGGGTGGTGTCGTGGCCGAAGGTCACCGCGCCCGAGGACAACGTCACGATGCGCTTCACTCCCGATTCGACCGCGCGGGCGACGGCTGCCTCCGCCGTGCCGGGGACTGGGAAGAGATACATGCGGTCGACGCCGTCGAGCGGCAGCGACGCCGGATCGGTGAGGTCTCCCGCGAAGACCTCGACGCCTTCGGGCAACCGTGCTCGCGCCGGGTCCCTTGTCAACGCTCGCACCGAAATCCCTTGCTGGACAAGCTGTTCGACCACGATCCTGCCGACGTTGCCGGTCGCACCGGTCACCAAGATCTTCATCTGCTTCCCCCTGCGATTCCCTGTTCCAACGTGCGGATGACCATCGCCGTCGCGGTGTGGCGCGGCATCTGCCCCCGGCTGACCGCGTCCGAGGCGCTGTAGACCAGCGACCACAGCACCGTTTCGATCCACGACGCGTCGACGTCTGCGGCGAAGGTGCCGTCGGCCTGGCCGCGCGTGATGAGGCCGTGCACGGCGATGCTGCCCTCGTCCTCGGCGTCGACCCCGCCGAAGCTCGCCAGGACCTCGGGGTCGCCATAGAGGTAGAGGACGCGCTCGGCGACGCCGACTGCCGCCGTGACGAGCCTGCGCATCGCCTCCCCCGGCTCGCCCCTGCCGATGTCGGCCTCCTCGGTCGCCTCGCCGAGCACCCGCAGCGAGTCCTGCGTGACCGCGCTGATCAGGTCTTCTCGCTCGGCGAAGTAGCGCTGGACGGTGCTGCGCCCCACCTCGGCCGCAGCCGCGATGTCGGCGAGCGTCGCCGCGCGGTCCTTCGCCAGCGTCGCTGCGGCCGCGGCCAGGATCGCCCGCTTCGTGCGCCCCCGGACACCTGTTTCAAGCTCCTCCATACTCAAAAAGTATCACGCTTGAGCTTTTTTGGGTCACGTGCGACTCATTTCTCTCTGCGTACATCACTGGAAGCATTCGAAGTAGCGGTTTGAGCTGGCCTCCCCACGCAATGGCGGGGGTGCACGAGGTGGGTACGTCAGATATGAGATAGCTTCTGCGGCATGTCTGACAGCTCTGAACAGCTCTCCGCCTACCTGCGCCAAGTCGGGCGCCTGGTCCGCGACTCCCGCAAGCACCGGGGCTGGACCCAGGCCCAGTTGGCCGAGGCGCTCGCGACCAGTCAGAGCGCGGTGCACCGGATCGAGCAGGGCAACCAGAACCTCAGCCTGGAGATGCTGACCAGGATCGGCGCGGCGCTGGACTCCGAGATCGTCACGCTCGGCCGCTCCGGCCCGATGCACCTGCGCGTGGAGGGCGGCCGGTCGCTCTCCGGCAGCATCACCGTGAAGACCAGCAAGAACGCCGGGGTCGCGCTGCTGTGCGCGGCGCTGCTGAACTCCGGGAAGACGACGCTGCGCAAGGTCGCGCGGATCGAGGAGGTCAACCGGCTGCTCGAAGTGCTGACCAGCATCGGCGTGCGCACGCGGTGGCTCAACGAGGACAACGACCTGGAGATCGTCCCGCCCGCGCGCCTGGACCTGGCGTCCATGGACGTCGCGGCGGCGCGCCGGACTCGGAGCATCATCATGTTCCTCGGGCCGCTGATGCACCACGAGGACGAGTTCGAGCTGCCCTACGCCGGGGGGTGCGCGCTCGGCACTCGCACCGTCGAGCCGCACATGACCGCCTTGCGTCCCTTCGGTTTGGAGGTGAAGGCGGCTTCCGGCAGCTACCACGTCGAGGTCGACCGGTCGCGCCGCCCGAGCCGCGCGATCGTGCTGACCGAACGCGGCGACACCGTCACCGAGAACGCGCTCATGGCCGCCGCCGGGCACGACGGCGTCACCGTGATCCGCAACGCGAGCCCGAACTACATGGTGCAGGACCTGTGCTTCTTCCTCACCGAACTCGGCGTGCGCATCGAGGGCGTCGGCACCACCACGCTCACCGTGCACGGCCAGCCGCGCGTGCACCGCGACGTCGACTACTCGCCGTCCGAGGACCCCATCGAGGCGATGAGCCTGGTGACCGCCGCGATCGTGACCGGCTCGGAGATCACCGTGTGCCGCGTGCCGATCGAGTTCATGGAGATCGAACTGGCGCTGCTGGAGGAGATGGGCCTCGACTACGACCGCAGCGAGGAGTACCCGGCCGCGAACGGCCGCACGCGCCTGGTGGACCTGGTGGTGCGGCCGAGCAGCCTGCGCGCGCCCAACGACAAGATCCACCCGATGCCGTTCCCGGGCCTGAACATCGACAACCTGCCGTTCTTCGCCCTGATCGCGGCGACGGCGCAGGGAACGACGTTGATCCACGACTGGGTTTACGAGAACCGGGCGCTCTATTTGACGGAGCTGACGAAGCTCGGCGGGCGGGTGTCATTGCTGGACGCGCACCGGGTGAATGTCGAGGGGCCTACACATTGGTCGGGAGCGGAGGTCATCTGCCCACCTGCTTTGCGACCCGCGGTGGTGGTGTTGTTGGCGATGCTGGCGGCGAAGGGGACTTCGGTGTTGCGGAACGTTTACGTGATCAATCGGGGGTATGAGCAGTTGGCTTCCCGGTTGAATCAGCTGGGGGCTCGGATCGAGATTTTTCGGGATATTTAGCTCGTTGGTCTGGGGTGCGGCTGGGCTTCCAGGTTGAGTTGGGTTTCTGGTCGGGTACGGCTGGGCTTCCCGGTCGGGGACGGCTGGACTTCCAGCTTGCGCCGGTTCCAGCGGTGGGTGCGGCTGGGCTTCCAGCCTGCGCCGGCTCCAGCGGTGGGTGCGGCTGGGCTTCCAGCCTGCGCCGGCTCCAGCGGTGGGTCGGCTTGACCTGGGGCCCCTTGCGCGTGCCGTCATTGGCCGGGCGGGCACGGGATGAATCCCGGCCCACGCGGACGAGCGTATGGCACGCGCACCCCAGGTAAAGCCGACCGGTTTGTCTCGCGGCTCACGTTCCAGCGTGGGGCTTTCGGCAATTCGGGCGCCTGGGAATTCATCCTTTAGAGCCGTGATCGCCTATTTTATTGGCGTAGAATAGAGGTATGGACCCTGATGTTGTTCTCAAAACAGCGTTCACGGACATAGGCAAGGCTGTAGCTGACTTTTCCGTGACCCTGCTCGACTACATTTCTGACCTCGATCCACGTGACCGGGAGTTCTCTGAAGAGATCCTGATGCGTGAACTGCGGGTGTCGCGAGTGAAGGCAGCTCGGTTGATCGACCGGGCGACGGACTTGACCTCTCGCCCGGGAGTGTTGCGGGCGTTGGCCGAAGGCCGAGTTGACGAGGGCAAAGCGCTCATGATCGTCGATCTGTTGCGGGTTCTCTCGGTGGTGCACGCGGCGGTGGCGGAGGAGGCGTTGTTGGCGCACGCGGAGAAGAACCCGTACTCGACCACCCGCCAGTACGCGGTCCGGTTCATCCACCGCCTCGACCCCACCGCCGCCGAACGCCGGTTCAAGGAGAAGCGCAAGGCGCGGATGGTGGAGAAGATGAACCTGGACGACGGCATGGCCCTGCTCCGCCTGTTGATGACCGCTCACGATGTGGCGCTCGCCTATGACCACATCGACCGCATCGCCAGGTCATTGCCCAAGGACGACCGGACGATGGACCAGAAGCGCTCCGACGTCGCCCGGGACCTGTTGTTGGGCAACGACACTCCCACCCCGCAGGGTCAGACGAAGGTGTACCTGACGATGCCGATCACCTCAGCACTCGGCCTCACCCAGGACCCCGCGATCCTCGGCGGTTACGGCCCCATCCCGGCACCGATCGCCCGCGAGATCGCGGCGGGTGGGGTGTGGAAGCGGATCTTGACCGACCCCGTGACGGGAGCGGCTGG
>NZ_MUMH01000191.1 GCF_002155965.1 Allokutzneria sp. NRRL B-24872 | reverse complement strand
CTTTGAGGACAGGCCCTAGGGGTGCACGAGGGTCTTGCCGAGCGGGCGGGTCGCGAGGTGGGAACGGATGGTCTCGGGGAGCGCGGTCAGCGGGATCTCCTCGGTGATCATCCGCTCCACCGGCAGCGCGGACGGGTCCAGCTCGACGAGGGCGCGGATCGCGGCGCCGAAGTCGTCCTGGACGGTGCCGTAGCTCCCGCCGACGCGCACCGGTTTGCCGTCCCAGGACGCTTCCACGACCAGCTCGCCCCGGCGCACGCCGTCGAGGTCGCAGTCCAGTCCTGGCAACGCGTCTCCGGGCGCGGTCCCGCCGTAGAGCAGGACGAGGCCGCCGGGGACGACCGTGCGCAGGGCTTCGCGCAGCACTTCGGGCAGCACGAAACTCGTTGCCACGATCGCGATGTCCACGCCCTCGGACGGCATCCCGTCGATCGGGCCGACGGGGGCGGCCAGTACCTCGCGGGACCGAAGGAAGTCCGTGCGGTCCCGACTGCGGTTGCCCAGGGTGACCTCGGCGCCCAGCGCGTGCGCGAGCCCGGCGATCAGCGCGCCCGCCGTGCCCGCACCGAGGACTCCGACACGTTGCGCCGCAAGGTCTTCGCCGGTGTGCCGGGCGGCTGAGCCGAGGCAGTGCTGCGCGCAGGCCAACGGCTCGGTGAAGACCAGGCGGCGCGCGTCGACGTCGGCGGGCACCACGGGAAGCGCCGCCCGCAGGCGATCCGCCGAACCGGCCGCCCACATCACGTCGGCGAAGCCGGTCCCCCGCTCCAGCGGCACGTTCGGGTCGAGCGTGACGCGGTCGCCGGGCGTGAGTCCATCCACAGTGGACTCCTCGATGACGCCGACCAGCTCGTGCCCGAACTGGCTGACGCCGTGCCGGTTGCCCGCCACCTCCTTGAGGTCCGACCGGCACAGCCCGGCCAGCTCCACACGCACCCGGACCGCGTGTTCCCCCTTGGGGCGCAACGGTTCTGAGTGCACGAGAGCCGGACCGTCCGGTCCGAGGTCGACCCTCACGACACCATGTCCAGGGCCTCGCCGAAGCGGTCGGCGATGAGGTGGGCGTCCTCCGGCGAGAGCACGAGCGGCGGGCGCAGCTCGATGACGTTGCCGAGGCCGTGCTCGGAGACGCGGGTGATCGCGCCGCGCTCGTGCAGCGCGCGCTGGAACTCGTGCGTCTTCTTGGTGGCCTTACCGCCGTCGGGCTCGACCAGCTCGACGCCGAGCATCAGCCCGACTCCGCGCACGTCGCCGATCACCGGGTTGTCCTTCTGGAGGTCGAGCAGCCGGTCCTTGAGGACCTTGCCCGAGGCTCGGACGTTCTCCAGGAATCCCGGTCGCTGCACGATTTCCAGGGTCTTCACGGCCGCCGCCGAGGACAGCGTGTGGCCGCCGTAGGTGAAGCCGTGCAGCGAGCGGTCGAAGTTCGCCATCCGCTCCTCGGTGAGGATCGCCGCGAGCGGGAGACCGCTGCCCGTCAGTCCTTTCGAGACGGTCATCATGTGCGGCTGGACGCCGAAGTGGTCGGCGGCGAACATCTCGCCGGTGCGGCCGAAGGAGGTCTGGTTCTCGTCGAAGATCAGGATGATGTCCCGTTCCTCGCAGAAGGCCACCAGGTCCTCGAAGTAGCCCGGCGGCGGGACGATGTTGCCACCCACCCCGCTGATCGGCTCGATCAGCACGCACGCGACGCTGCCGGAGCTGGCGTAGGTGATGAAATCCGCGATCCGGTCGACGCACAACTTGGCGCAGCTGTCGGGTTCCTGCGCGTAGAAGCAGCGGTAGCAGTACGCGTCGGGCACGTGCGTGACGCCGGGGAACTGGTACGGGAACGGGGCGCGCATGCGGCTGCTGCCGTTGAAGCTGGTCGCCGCCATGGACTGGCCGACCTGGCCGCGGAACGGCACGATCACGTCGCGCTTGCCCGTCTGGAGCTGGGCGATCTTGATCGCGCCCTCGTTCGCCGTCGAGCCGCCGGAGCTGCGCAGGTTCACCCGGGTCAGGTTCGCCGGGCTGATCTTGACCAGCTCCTGCATCACCACGTTGGTCGGCTCGGTCTGGAACGAGGAGCTGGCGAACACCAAGCTCTCCGTCTGCTCCCGCACCGCCGCCATCACCTCGGGGTGGTTGTGCCCCAGGATCAGGTTGAACGTGCCGGAAACGCAGTCCAGGTACTCGCGGCCGTCGCTGTCCCACGACCGCACACCCTCGCCGCGGACGAGCTTCGCGTCGCCGATCGCGTACTGCGCTACCTGGTGCGGGTCACTCATCGCGAGCCTCGTGATCAGCTGTCAGCCCGTCGAGCTGCATGCGCACCCAGGCTTCCAGGGTCCACGGCTCGGCGACCTCACGGCGGCGCTTGGCTGCCGTCTCGCGCTCCTCCTCCGGCGCGGTCAGACCGTCCACAATGGCCTGTGCCTGCTCGACGAGGTCGAACGGGTTCACCGTGCTGCACACGGGCGCGAGCACCTCGGCCGCCCCGCACATCTCGGACAGGATCACCGGGGCGTTGCGGGTGTTGACCAGCGGCGCCTCGAAGGTGCTCAGGTTCTGACCGTCCACAGTGGAGTTGAACATGAGCAGGTCGGCGCGCTGGAAGCACGCGACGCTGTGGTCGACCTCGTTGTCGCAGTGCGTGAGCACGGTGTCGGGACCCAGCTCCGCGTTGGCCTCCGCGACGGCGGCCTCCACGCGGCGCACGTACTCCGCGTTGGCCTCGACGTAGAGCCGGTTGGGGTTCATCCGCACCAGCATCTTCACGCCGCGCAGCCGCTCGTCGGACTTCACCGCGAGCACGAACGCCCGCACGGCGCGCTCGGCGTTCTTCATCGGGTCGGTCCGTCCACTGTGGACGACGAGCTGGCCGTCACCGGCCCACTCCGCGATGCCCTCCGGCAGCCGGGGGTTGCGGCCGTGCAGCGTCAACGGGCTGTAGCCCAAGGGCATCGTGCGCACGCGGCAGCGCCGACCGCGCCAGTGCACGACACCGGCCTCGCGGTCGACCTTCGCCTCGGGCAGCAGATCCGCGACGCAGTCGAGGAAGTTGCGGGTCCAGCGGTCGGCGAAGAAGCCGATCGTGGTCGCGGGCAACATGCCTTCGAGCAGGCCGACGCGCACGTCCTTCGGCAGGATGCGCCAGTAGTCCGGCGAGGGCCACGGGATGTGCACGAACAGCAGCACCGGCGCGTCCGGGCGCTGCGCGCGCAGCTTCGCGGGCACGCCGACCAGCTGGTAGTCGTGCACCAGGTACACCGGGTCGTCCACGCCCGCCGAGCTCTTCAGCATGGCGTCGGCGAAGTCGTCGGTGAACTCGCCGAAGCGGCGCAGCGCCTCGTAGGTCTCGGCGCCGAAGGTCGGGTTCGTCCAGCGGTCCCAGCCGTAGTTGTTGGCCGCCCACAACAGTTCCGCCGTCAGGAAGTTCTGCACGACGTCGAAGGTCGTGCGGTCGTGCTGGATCAACCGGACGGTGATGTCACGGCCGGAGTGCAGGCTCAGCGTAAGGCCGTCGGGGTTCTCCTGCGCGGCCCTGCGGTCGTCGTCGGTGTCCGCGCTGGCGATCCAGGACACGTTCAGCACCCCGGCCTGCTCCGCGACCACGTTGCCCGTGCCCCCGGGTGCCAGCCACGGCCGCAGCTCCCCCGTCTCCGGGTCCGGCGCGTAGGTGACGGCGGCCCGCTTGCTGGCCAGGAACAGATGGGTCACTGCGATTCCTCCCCTGTTGCAATGAGTTTGCTGCTGGCCTCGAAGACGTCGACGGGTTCGAGTCCCTTCAGGTCCTCGATACCAGCCGCGCGGTCGCTGTGCAGGCAGGCGTTGCGCGGGCGGCACGCGTAGGCGGTGCTGCTCTGCGGCGCGGCGCTGACCAGGTCGGGGTCCACGCCGTAGCCGGTGGCGATGTGCCTGGCCCACTCGACCCTGGTCAGCCTGCGCGGACCGCCGAGGTGCACGACGCCGGTGTGCTCGGAGCCCAGCAGCGCGGCCGTCCACGCGGCGACGTCGTTGACGAGCACCGGGCTGTTCCAGTGATCACCCGGCACCGCGACCGGTTGTCCCGCACCGAGTTTCTGCGCGCAGGTGGTGAAGAAGTTCGGCCGCAATCCGGCTCGGTCCCAGCCGTAGACCAGGCTGACGCGCAGCGCGATCGCGTTCCCGGTGGCCAGCAACGTGTCCTCGGCGGCGAGCTTCACCCGGCCGTAGACGTTGGCGGGCTCGGTCGGCTCGGACTCCGCGCAGCTGTCCTTGACGCCGGGGAAGACGTTGTCGGTGGAGATCATCAGCGCGCGCCGCCCACCGAGCGCGTCCGCCAGGTGTTCCGCCCCGCCCTGGTGCGCGGCCATGGCCTGCCCGGGATTGGCCTCGCACCAGGTGATGTCGGACGGACCGTGCACCGTGACCACGGAGTCCGGCCGGGCCTGCGCGAGCGCGGCGCGGATGGACTCCGGCTCGGCGACGTCCAGCGGCAGCCAGTCCAGCTCCTGCGCCTCGGGCGTCGCGGGACGGCGCCGCGAGCTGAGCACGGCGGTGTGCCCGAGCGCGCGCAGGCGCTGGCCGACGTGCCCCGCGAGGTAGCCCGCCCCCACGATCAGAACGCGTTCCACAGTTCCTCCCCAGTCACGTGGCGCGTGCCGGTGTCGGCAGCAGCCGCAGCGCCGCCGCTCCGGCCATGACGACGAGGCCGAACATCGCCACGACCGTCAGGACTACCGGAAGACCGAGCCATCCCGCCAGTGTGCCCACGAGCGGTGGGCTCGACAGGAATCCCGCGTAGCCGATGGTCGTGACCAGCGAGATCGCCTTGGAGCGCTGGTCGTTCGCGACCGCGCGGCCCACCGCGCCCATGAGCGTCGGCACCACCGGCGCGAGCCCGATGCCCGCGACCGCGAAGCCGATCAGCGTCGTCGCCGGGTTCCACGCCGCGGCGCCGACCACCATGCCGGCCAGCCCGAGCGCTCCGCCCGCGACGACCAGCACGCGGTCACCGAGCGCCGCGCCCCGCCACTGCGCCAGCAAACGCCCAGCGGAGAGGCCCGCCATGTACGCGGCGGGGGCGAAGCTGGCCAGCAGCGGCCCCGCGGCCAGCTCGGTCTCCATGTGGATCGCGCCCCACTGCTCGACGGCGTTCTCCATCAGCAGCACGGTCGCGGCGACCGCCCCGACCACCACCAGCGGCACGTAGAACCGTCTGGGACTGGATTCCGCATTGGTGCTTTCGGACTTGTCGACCCACCCGTTCGGGTCGATCGCCATGACCGCGCTCAGCGCGACCAGGACGGCGATCACCGCCAGCACGGCCAGCGCGGACGCGCCGAGCTGTCGTGCGAGTCCCACGCACGGGGCGGCCACGACCATCGCCATCGGTGTCGCGGCGTGGACCTTGTTGAACAGCCGCTCGCCGTCCCTGGCCTCGCGCGCGGCCATCGTGGCGTTCAGCGCGACCTCGATCGCCCCGCTCGCCGCGCCGACGACCAGCAGCGACGCGGCGAAGGTGAGGTAGGAGCCGGAAAGGCCGACCAGCAGGACCCCGAGCGCGAAGACTCCGGTCACCACCGGCAGCGTGTGCTGGGCGAGGCGTTGCGCGAGTCTGCCGGTGAGCACCATCGCCGGCACCGCGGCGACGGGGACGGCGAACAGCGCCAGCCCCAGCTGCTGATCGGTCAGCGCGAGGTCCGCCTTGATCTCCGGGATGAGCGCGGCCCAGCCGCCCCAGAACAGGCCCCAACTCGCAGCCACAGCGAGGAGTCCGAAGACCCCGCTTCCTTGCCGCACAAGCGCTCCAGTCCTGCTCAATCCCGCCCCTGGGGACGGGATGTGATCCAGCTCGCCCAACGATACTGCGCAAACGTCGGCGGACCGCCCGCCGCTCCTCCGGTAGCGTGGTTCTGTCGGTGATCGGCGTGTCTCGGGGGTGCGGTGGCGTACTGGGCGATCGACGCGGGCGGCAGCAGCACGACCGCCTTGCTGGACAACGGGACCCGCTGGCGGCGGGGTTCGGTGAACCCGGCTTCGGTCGGCGCGCGGGCCGCCGACGACGACCTGCGGGAGCTGTTCCGGGCGATCCGCGCGGCGTCCGGCGATCGGATGACAACCGGATGGCTGGCAACGGCCACCGTGGACGCCAACGCCCCCGGTCGCGAGCTGGAGCGGCTGACCAGGCTCGCCCGCGACGCCGGGCTCGGCGGGACGATGGTGATCTCCCGTGACGTGCTCCCGCTGCTGGTGGCGCCGCCGCTGCGCGGGCGCGGAGTGGCCGTGGTCTGCGGTACCGGGTCCGGGTTCATCGCTTCCGACGGAGTACGCGAGCCCGTCTCGGTGGGCGGGTGCGAGTACCTCGGCAGCGATGAGGGAAGTGCTTTCGCCATGGGCCTTTCCGGGCTGCGGGCAGGTGTCCGGGCCACCGACGGGCGCGGTCCGGCCACGGCGCTGAGCACCGCGCTCGGTGGCGGTTCGGTTCAGGACCTCGCGCGCTCGCTCGCGGCCGAGCCGTTCCCCAAATCCACTGTTGCCGCATTGTCTTCCGCGGTCTGCCGGTGTTGGCTGGAGGGAGACGCGGTCGCGGGCGAGATCGTGACCGGGGCTCTCACCGACATGGTCGACGCGGTGCGCGCGGCACGGGACCGCGCGGGACTCAGTGGCTCGTGGTCGGCGACGCTGACCGGTGGCGTGTTCCAGGGATGTCCTGAGTACGCAAGGGAACTGAGTGCCCGTTTGGTCGGGGAACTGGGTTCGGCGGAGCCGACCCTGGTCACCGATCCGACCGCGATGGTGCTGGCGGCGTTGCGGGAGCTTCCCGTGCTCCCGCCGTCGCTGAACGGCTGGGCGTGGACGCGGACTCTGGGAGGGAACGGCTGATGGCGCACGGACCGATCCGGCTCGGCCTGTGCTTGGCGGCGTTCGCGCCGGCCGGGCTCGACGGTGCGCTGCGCGCCG
The DNA here is from genome assembly GCF_002155965.1 of Allokutzneria sp. NRRL B-24872. Lineage (GTDB taxonomy): Bacteria > Actinomycetota > Actinomycetes > Mycobacteriales > Pseudonocardiaceae > Allokutzneria. Next base: position 3,508 of record NZ_MUMH01000191.1, on the reverse strand, counting down.
CCGGACAGGCCGGTGTGGACGTGGTGGACCTGCCCGCCGACAGCACGTTCAAGCTCGTCGACGCGCAGCGGCTGGACGACCCCGAGCACCACGCGGAACTGCGTACCGCCCTTGCGGCCGCGCACATCCGCGTCGGCTGCGTGAGCAACAGCAGGGACACCCAGCTCGTGCTCGGCCCGCACGGCCCGCACACCGATCCCGTGCTCGCGGGCACCGCCGAGGAGAAGCGCGAATACGGCACACGCGCCGCGCTCGGCACCGTGCGACTCGCGGCCGGGCTCGGCGCGCCGTTGGTGCGGCTGATGCTCGGCGTTCCCGACCTCGGCCGGTGGTTGTCGTGGTGGGGCAGCGATGTGAGTTGGTCCGACAACGTCGAGGCGTGGTGCTCCGCGGCCAAGCCCGCGTTGGAGCTGGCCGCGGAACTCGGTGTCCGCGTTGTGGTTGAGCCACATCCGAAGCAGGTGGCCTACGACCCGGCGAGCGCTCGCGCGTTGCTCGCGGCGGCCGAGGGCGTCGGGCTCTGCGTCGATCCCGCGAACCTCGCGGCGGTCGGGCACGATCCGGTGAACGCCGTGCGCGGGTGGGGAAGCGATCTGGCCGCCGTGCACGCCAAGGACCTTCAGGTGTGGCAGGAGCCGTTCGAGCCGCGCGGGTCCGGGTGGTCGCGCTACGGCCCGGGTCCGGCGATTCGCTTCCGTGCCTTGGGTTCCGGCTCGCTGCCGTGGCCGGAGATCGTGGCGGCGCTGCTCGACGAGGACTACCGGGGAGTGATCTACGTGGAGCACGAGGACGCTCTGCTGCCCACCGATCAGGGGGCGGCGAACTCGCTCGCGGCGCTGCGCAGGCTGCTGCCCTCGGCCAGCGCTCAGGGGAGGACGTGGTGATGCTCGACGGTGTGCGCGCCGGGTTGCTCGCGGGTGGGCTCGGGGAGCGGATGGGACCGCTGACCTCGCGGGTGTGCAAACCCCTCGTGCCGTACGCGGCTTCGTGCCGCCTGGTCGACTTCAGCATGGTCAACTCCGTGCGCTCCGGCATCCCCGAGGTGGTGCTGCTGTCGCTGCACCGCGAGGCCGATCTGGTCCGGCACCTCGTGCGGCACTGGGATTCCACGCCGACCCGTGTCCACTTCGGACCGCACGACTCGTTCGTCAGGACCTCCGACTTCGACCTGCTGCCGGAGCGCCCCGCCGAGCGCGGCACCGCCGACGCGCTGCTGTCCAACGCCGAGTACCTCTTCGCACCGGGTGCTTCGGATGTGCTTGTGCAGCACGCTGATCACGTCTACCTCTTCGACTACGCGCCCATGGTGGCCGCGCACCGCGCTTCCGGCGCGCACTGCACGATCGGCGTGCAGCGCATCGAGCTGAAGTACGTCAAGCTGTTCGGCATGGTCGACGTCGACTCCGACCTGCGCGTGCGCGCGCTCGTGGAGAAGCCGCAGAACCCGACCTCCGACCTGATCTTCACCGCGTTCTGCCTGTTCCGCGTCGACGCGCTCCAGGAAGTGCTCGCTTCCCTCGTCGCGCGCGGCGAGGACGGCTGGCAGCACGACATCAGCCGCGACGTGCTCCCGGAGATGATCCGTCAGGGCCGTCCGGTCTCGGCGTTCCCGATCGAGGGCTACTGGGCGGACATCGGCACTGTCGACCGCTACCACTCCGAGCAGCTGAAGCTGTTGTCCGGCGCCATGGACCCGTCACTGCTGCCCCGCACGCTGTCCTCGTCGGCCCCTGCGATTCTGTCCGATGTGGACAGTCTCTCCGGCGCTCCGATCCCGCCCGGCGCGGTGGTCGAGTCCAGCGTCCTGCACCCCGGCTGCGTGATCGAGCCCGGCGCGAAGGTCCTGCGTTCCGTGGTGCTGCCCGGCGCCGTCGTGCCCGCCGGTGTCACCGTCCGCGACTCCCTCGTCCTGGAGAACGAGCACCTGCGCTCCGACCGCGACGGTCTCACCTTCTGACGTTTCGGCTGGGGCACAAGCGTTCGTGCTCAGCTGCTGATCTCCTAGAAGGGTGCGGGTTCGGCGATGGGTTCGGGCGCGGTTTCGTAGGTGTGGCCCCTGGGGGTGGTCCAGGTGTGGGTGCCGTCCTCGCCGTTGGCGCACTGCCAGTTGGTGTGGGTCTTCATGCGGTGGTGACGCCTGCATTTGGGTCGCAGGTTCGTGATCGTGGTGTTGGACCCGTTGTAGGGGCGGCAGTGGTCGTAGTCGCAGCGGTGGGCGGGTTGTCTGCATCCGATGGCGGTGCAGGTCGGGTATCTCGCGGCGATGAGTTCGCGTTGTTTGGCGGTGGGGCGGTAGACGTCGCTGATCTCTTCAGCCATGCCCGTGACCGGGTCGGTGAGGATGCGCTTCCAGACACCACCGGCGGCGATGTCCCTCGCCAAGGGTGCGGGGAGGGGGCCGTAGCCGGTGAGCATCCCAGGATCGTCAGTCAAACCGAGGGCTGAGGTGACCGGCATCGTCAAGTACACCACCGTCTGCCCCTGCGGCGCCGGGGTTTCCTTGCCGTGCAACAGGTCACGGGCAACGTCGGAGCGCTTCTGATCCAGCGTGCGATCGTCTTTGGGCAAGGCCTTAGCGATGCGATCGACGCGGTCGTAGGACAGGGCGGCGTCGTGGGCGGTCATGGTCAAGCGCAGGGAGGACATACCGTCTTCGAGGTTGAACTTCTCCACCAGGCGGGCTTTGTGCTTCTCCGCGTGACGGCGTTCGGCGGCTTTGGGGTCGAGACGGTGGATGAACCGGACACCGTACTGGCGGGTCGCGGAGTAGGTGTTGGTCGCTGCGTGAGTGACCAAGGCCTGCTCGACGATCGCCGCCTGGGTTACGGGGAGGGTACGCAACAGGTCCAGGATCATGAGTGACTTGCCCTGGTCGATTCGGCCTTCGGCCATCGCCTTGAAGACCACGTGGCGCTCCACCAACTCCACCGCGCTATCGATCAGTCGCGTGGCCTTGACAGGCGACACCTTCAGCACCGGAGCGATGAAGTTATCGGCAAACTCACGATCACGAGAATCCAAACCCGCGAGGTAGTCGACCAGCGTCGCGGAGAACGTCGCGACAGATTCAGAGATAGCCGCGTACGCCGCTTTTACGTCAGCTTCGTCCATACCTTCTATTCTACGCCGATTAAATAGTCGATCATGGCCCTAAAGAATGAAATCCCAGGCGCCCACCACACCGAAAACGCAAACCCCCACGAAACGGAACACGCGGCTGGAACGGTCGGCTTTACCTGGGGTGCGCGTGCCATACGCTCGCGCGAGGGCCGGGTGTTCTATCCCGTGCCCCTGAAAGGCCCAGGGGCACGCGCAAGGGGCCCCCAGGTCAAGCCGACCCCACGCTGGAACCAGCGCGCCCCAAACGCCAGCCCACTCAAGAACCAGCGACTGAAACCAACTCCCCCGCAGAAATGAACGACGTGTGCGTCCCGGCGGACCGCACAGCGTGCGCTCCCGCCAATGCCCCGGCCCGAGCACACGCCTCCCACCCCCACCCCTCCAAGAA
>NZ_MUMH01000190.1 GCF_002155965.1 Allokutzneria sp. NRRL B-24872 | reverse complement strand
ATTCTGGGCACACGGTGGCTGTTACTTCTGGCGGTGGTGTGGTGTTGACTGTTTTGTAGGGTTTTTGTAGCTCTTTCCTGCGGGGTACGGCTGGGCTTCCCGGTTTGGTTGGGTTCGCTGGTTTGTGGGTGGGGTCGGCTTGACCTGGGAACCCCTTGCGCGTGCCCCTGGGCCTCACAGGGGCACGGGTGGTGAACCCGGCCCTCGCGCGAGCGTATGGCACGCGCACCCCAGGTAAAGCCTCGGTTTGTTGTGCGCCTTGCGTTTCGTGGAGGTTGCGTTTTTCGGGCGGTGGGGCGCCTGGGAATTCATTCTTTAGAGCCATGATCGTTTCGAATTCAGGAGTAATATTGAGGTATGACCCTCGATGAACTGTTGGTCGAGGTTGAGGCGAAACATGCTGCTCTTTGTCATGCGAAAGCGGAACTCGCCACGGCCTTGATCGAATTCCAGAACGCTGCTGATGATCGTGATTACCGGTATGTGCAGAATGAGGTCGCCTCCTCCCTGCACATCTCCCGACGCGCGGCGGATCGCATCCTGTCCAACGCCGCCGAGCTGACCGAACGCCCGTTGGTGCTCGCGGCTCTGTCGGCGGGGGTGATCGATGAGGGCAAAGCCCGCCTCATCGTCGACCAAGTCAGCGTCCTGAAGGAGCCGCAAGCCTCGATCGCGGAGGCGGATCTGTTGGCCTACGCGCCGACCCGTACCTACACCTCGGCGCGGCGCCGTGCTCAGACGTTGATCCACAAGCTCGACCCCAAGGCGGCCGAGCGTCGTCACGAGGAGAAGCGCAAGGAGCGGTTGGTGTGGAAGACCAACCTCGATGACGGCATGGCCGAACTCCGGATGGCCTTCACCGCCCACGACACCGCGATGGTCTACGACCACATCGACCGCATCGCGAAGTCCCTGCCGAAGGACGACCGAACTCTGGACCAGAAGCGCGCGGATGTCGCACGGGATCTGTTGCTAGGCCTGGACACCCCGGCGCCGCAGGGGCAGACGATGGTCTACCTCACGATGCCCGTGACCGCCCTGCTCGGGATGACCGACGACCCCGGCATGTTGGCGGGATACGGGCCGATCCCGACGAGCGTCGCTCAGGACATCGCCGCCGGTGGCATCTGGAAGCGGATCTTGACCGACCCCGCCACCGGCATGGCAGAAGAGGTCAGCGACACCTACCGGCCGTCGGCGAAGCAGCGGGAGTTGATCAACGCCCGCTACCCGAGGTGCACGGCGATCGGGTGTCAGCAACCTGCTCAGCGCTGCGATGTGGATCATTGCCGCCCCTACGACGGAACCAACACCACGATCCGCAATCTCCGGCCGAAGTGCCGCCATCACCACAACATGAAGACGCACTCCAACTGGCGGTGTGAGAACCGCGACGACGGCAGCCACGTGTGGATCACGCCGAGCGGGCGGGTGCACGAAACGGAACTAGAACCCATCGCGGACCCAGCACCGTTCTAGCCGACGCGCGGGAGCAGTCGGCCGCCGCCGAAGGCGTAGTCGGCGGGGCCGTTGTCGCCGACGAACACGTAGACCTCGTGCCTGCCGCCCATGCCGGGCTCGACGCTGATGAGGCGGCGCTCGTCCAAGCGCACCATCTTCTTGGTCATCGGCTCGGGCATGGCGAGGCGGGTCTCCTCGGAGACGGCGGACACGCGCGCGGTGGCGGAAACGGGGCCGTCGACGGTGATCTCCAAGCGGAGCGCGGGCGAGCTGTAGGCGCCGGTGACGAGGGAGGCATCGATCGGAGCGGGAGCGGCGGGCGGGGTGAGCCGGGACGGTTGGCGCACCGGGGCCAGGTCGCTGAGCAGGTGGCCGAGCACGGCGTCGGCGAACAAGCCCACGGTGGAACCGCCGTTGGTCAGCAGGGCGACGGAGACACCGGCCTGCGGAACCACGCGCAGGAAGGCGGCCTGGCCGATGGTGCCGCCGTCGTGGCCGAGGACGCGGGCGCCCTCCCAGCCGAACGACGCCCAGCCGAGACCCCAGTGCGTGGCGAAGGAACCGATCTCCGGAACGTCCACAGTGGACGACCAGAGGGTGGTGACGGCCTCTTCGGAGAGCAGTTCGTGGCCGTGCACGTGCGCGGCGCCGAACTGGGCAAGGGAGCGCGCGCTCGTGCAGAGCAGCGAACCGGCGGGGGAGATCGAGGCGGGCAGGTTCCACACCGGAACCGGGGTCTGCCCGAAGTGCCCCACGGCGGTGCGGTGCAGCAGCGCCTCCTCGGGGAGGGTGGCGACATGGCTCAGCTTCAGCGGATCAGCGATGCGCTCGCGCAGCAGCACGTGGAAAGGCTTGCCGCGCAACACCTCCACGAGCCTGCCGAGGAGCACGTAGCCGGAGTTGCTGTAGGAGAAGCCAGAACCGGGCTCGATGACCTGAGTCAGGCCCGGGGCCACGGTGTCGGCGTAGAGCGCGACGGCGTCGTCACCGCGCGAGGTCGGGGTGAGGACGTCGCCGTCGAGGCCGCTGGTGTGGTCGAGGAGCTGGCGGATCGTCACCCGCTCATCGCGCAGCCGCAGGCCGGGCACGTGCCGGGTCACGGGGTCGTCGAGGCCGATCACGCGCTCCTCGACGAGCTGCATGACGAGGGCGGCCGTCCACAGCTTGGTGACCGAGCCGATCTGGAACAGCGAATCGGTCGTCGCGGCGACCCCGGTGCCCTGGTTGAGCACGCCCGCCGCCACGTCGACGACCTCGTCGTCCACCACGACCGCGACGGAGGCGCCGGGCACCCCGTGCTCCTCGATCAGCGACGGCAGGTTTTCGGTCAGCCACGCGTGAATCCGCCTCATGGAGCCACACTAGGGCTTGATCACTGCATGGCGTAGTGCGTGCGCCCCAGCACCAGCCGCGCCGCACCGGCGGCCACCTGGTCGGGGTCGAGGCCGGCGAGCGCGACGACCACGGACTCGCCCTCCTGCTCGTGCAGGGCGCGCGCGACCTCGCGCAGGTAGATCTCCGAACAGTCCCGCAGCGCCCGGCCACCGAGCAACACCACGTCGATGTCCAGCAACGCCACCAGGTCCGCCGCGGCCACTCCGAGCAGCCGGGCGGCACCGGCCAGCTCGCGCGCGGCGTCGGGGTCGCCGTCGCGGGCCGCCGTGCAGATCGCGGTGAAGCGCGCCCCGGCCTCCGGCGTCCACACGGCCGCCTCGTCGGCCGAGCGCGGGCCGCCGCCGATCGTGGCCGGACCGCACAGCGCCTCCACGCAACCCCGCCTGCCACAGGCGCACAACGGCCCGTCGACGCTGAGCGTGGTGTGCCCGAACTCGCCCGCGTTGGTCCGCGCGCCGCGGTGCACGCGCCCGCCGAGCAGCAGGCCCGCTCCGATGCCGGTGCCCACGTAGACCAGCGCCGCGTCGTTGAGCGTGTCGCCGCGATCCCAGTTCTCCGCCAGGATCGCGGTGTTGGTGTCCTTGTCCACCAGCACGGGCAGCCCGGTGCGCTCGGCAGCCAGCTCGGCGAGCGGGACCTTGTCCCAGCCCGGCAGGTGCGTCGCGCCGAGCACCGTCCCGCTGGCGTGGTCCAGCGGTCCGGGCAGGCCGATGCCGAGGCCGGTGATCTCGGCGGGGGAGTGCTCGGCCACCATCTCGGCGACCATGTCCCCGAGCATGGCCACGGCCGTCGCGGGCTCAAGCGGGGTCCGCTCGTAGGTGCGCGCGCGGCTCGCCACGACCTCGCCGGTCAGCTCCACCAGCACCAGGCGCAGCTCGTCGCGGTCGATGTGCGCGCCGAGCGCGTGCCGGGCCGGGCCGACCAGGCGCAGCATCGTCCTGGGCTTGCCGCGGCCGTTGACCTCGCGGCGCGCCTCGTGCACCAGGCCCTCGGCCAGCAACCGTGCGATGATCTTGGAGATGGCCTGCCCGGTGAGCCCGGTGCGCTCGGCGACCTGGACCCTGCTCAACTCCCCGCTGCGCCGGACCAGCGAGAGCACGAGGGCGGCGTTGTGGTCGCGGACCACGTCGAGGTTCACACCAGCGGGCACCGGGACGATCCTACTGGGCCGCGCGAATTTTACACAACGGTGTTGCTAAAATGGGGTCATGCACTCCGAGATCCGCGTCGGCCTGCTCGGCTACGGCATCGCGGGCGCCGTCTTCCACGCGCCGCTGATCGCCGCAACACCGGGGCTCGCCCTCACCTCCGTCGTCACCACCGACCCGGCCAAGCGCGAACGGCTGCGGCGCGAGCACCCGGGCGCGGTCGCGCTCGACTCCGCCGAGCGGCTCTTCGCCTCCGGCGAGCACGACCTGGTCGTGGTGGCCACGCCGAACCGCACGCACGTCGAGCTGGCCACCGCCGCGCTGGAGCACGGGTTGCCGGTGGTCGTGGACAAGCCGTTCGCCCCGTCCTCGACGCAGGCGCGCGAGCTGGCCGCGCTCGCCGACAAGCGCGGTCTGCCGCTGACGGTGTTCCAGAACCGGCGGTGGGACGGCGACTTCCGCACGGTCCGCCAGCTCGTCGAGAGCGGCGAGCTCGGCCGCGTCTCGCGCTTCGAGTCGCGCTTCGACCGTTGGGTGCCCACACCGAAGCAGGGGTGGCGCGAGCACGCCGGAGCGGAGGAGGCGGGCGGAGTGCTCTTCGACCTCGGCGCGCACCTCGTCGACCAGGCGCTGCAGCTGTTCGGGCCGGTGCGCTCGGTGTACGCGGAGGTCTCGCGGCTGCGCGCCGGTGTGCAGGTCGACGACGACTTTTTCGTTGCGCTGCACCATGTTTCGGGTGTGCGGTCGCACCTGTGGTCAAGCTCGCTCGCAGCTCAGCGCGGTGCGCGCTTCCGCGTTCTCGGCGATCGCGCCGCCTACGTGAAGCACGGCCTCGACGGGCAGGAAGCCGCGCTGAAGGCGGGCGCGCGGCCGGGTTCGCCGGACTGGGGCGTGGAGCCCGAGGACCGCTGGGGAACGCTCGGCCTCGAGGGCTCGGAGCAGCGCTTGGAGACCGAACTCGGCGCCTACGAGAACTTCTACCGGGGGGTGGTCGCGTCCGTGCGGGACGGAGCGCCGGTGCCGGTCGCGCCGGCGGAAGCCATCGCCGCGCTGGAGATCATCGAGGCGGCGAGGCTGTCCGCTGGCTGCGGGCGCGTGGTCGAACTGGACGCCATGCCGTAGTGGTCGGGCTGTGATCACCACGCGGCGCGGCTGTCCGGTGGACGCTACGCGGTGACCAGGCGTGGGCCGAGCAGCTTGGTGAAGCCCCGCTCCAGGTCCTCGCGGTGGCGGCGCATGCCGAAGCGCGAGTAGCGGAACTCGATGCCGTCGACCATGCGCACCGTGATCACCACGCGGCGCCAGTGGTGGCTCGCGCGCGCCCCCGCGACGGCGCCAGCGGGCAGCACGAGCAGCGGCGCGGCGTCCGGTGAGGGGCGGGGGCTGTCGAAGAAGCGCTTGCGCCCGCCGCGCGTGGCCAGGCCGAACATCACCCCGAGGAACGCGACGAACTCGGCGATGACGGAGAACACGCCGTAGAGGAGGAAACCGGCCAGCAGCAGAGCGCCGGGGAGCGCGAAGGCGAAGGAGACCTCCTTCGGGGCTCCCGCGAGGTGCGGGATGACGCCGAGCCACGCGAACAGCAGGCTCACGCCGAAGCTCCACCAGAACCACTTCGTCAGGTCGACCTTGGTCACCGGGCTCGGCCGCAGTTCCCATCCCGTCGGTGTGAACGTGACCATCACCCGGCCATGCCGTCCCGCGCGCACCGCCGTCACCGCAGGCCCCCACGCCATCGTCATGCGGCGGACCTTAGACAACGGCGGTGTCTGTCCGCTAAACGGGTTACACCAGTCTTGAACCGAGGAGGTTCGCGAACGCGCTCTCCAAAGCTCGGCCGCGCCGCGAGTAGTGGAACTCGGTGCCATCGCACGTGCGAACGGTGATCGTGCCGCCGCTGGCTCGCGCGGTCTCCACGGCGCTCGCCTGGACCACGAGCAGCGGCGTGGTCCCGGGCCTGGCGGAGCGGCCGAGACCGAGCGCCCGCAGACCGAAAGCGGATGCCAGGGCGACAAGCGCGGTCGCGGCAGAGCAGAGCAGCGCGAACAGCATCAGCACGCCGACGACGAAGTAGGCGTTGCCGTCGCTGCCCGGGGCGCGCAGGAGTGGTGGGGCGATGGCCGTCCACGCGATCGCGAGGACCATGCCGGAGCACCACCACCAGAACCGCCGCCGTAACCGCAGCACTGCGTCCGGTGTCGGGTGCACTTCCCAGCTGGTCGGTGTGAACACGAGGGCCACCAAGCCGTGACCCTCGGCGCGCACTCGCGTGAGCGTCATGGGGGCGGACCCTAGACACCGGTCACACCTGTCACCTCAAAGGGCGACATCGTAGGTAGGTTAGCCTCACCTAATAGTCGGAGGTGGTTGTGGTGCGGAGGCTCGTCGGCCTGGCGCTGGCCGTCGGACTGCTCGCGGGGTGCGCCCCGAGCGGAACGAAGCAGCAGGGAACCGCCTGGTCCTATGTGGACGATCGCGGGATCACCGTCACCGCACCGGAAAGACCGCAGCGCGTGGTCGCGCAGGTCTCCGCGGCGGGCGCGCTCAAGGACTTCGGGGTGAAGGTCGTCGGCACCTTCGGCCCGCTGCGCACCGGCTCCGGCGGGGTCGAGCCCGAGGCGGGCAGCATCGACCCGGACGCGGTCACCGACGTCACCGGGCCGGGGTACGGCGAGGTCCGGATCGAGACGCTCACCTCGCTGCGGCCGCAGCTCGTGGTCAGCGGGAAGTACAAGGAGTTCGCCGGGCTCTGGCACCTCACCGAGGAGCAGGAGAAGGTCGTCAAGCCGGTCGCGCCGACCCTCGGCGTCGCGCAGTCCGGGATCGCGCTGCCGGAGAGCATCCGCCGGTACAAGGACCTCGCCCGCGCGCTCGGCGGTGATGTGGACTCCGCGCGGGTGAAGGCCGATGAGGAGCGGTTCACCGCTGCGGCACAACGACTTCGCGCGCTCGGCGACGGATGCGGGCCGCTGGCAGGACGATCCTCGCCGTGGGCGGGGTGCAGGACGAGTACTTCGTCGTCGTGCCCGCGCGCAACCCCGACCTCGACTACTACGTGAAGGAACTGGGGCTGCCGATCACCACGCCGAAGAACCCGGACACCGCCGGTGGCGGGTACTTCGAGCGGCTGTCGTGGGAGAACGCGGGCGCGTACAAGGCGGACGTGCTCATGTGGGACACGCGCCCGGCTTCGTTCACCCCCGACCGGATGAAGCGCAACGCCGTCTTCGCCGCCCTGCCCGCCGCCGCCGCGAACCGCTTCGCCGGGTGGGACGCGGTCGCGCCGATGAGCCACGCCAGCTACGCGAAGATCATGAACAAGCTGGCCGACGAGATCGCTGCCGCGCTCTAGGCCAGGAGGTCCATCAGCGCGTCGGCGCGTTCGGTGCGGTTGATCCGGACGGAGCGCCCGACGCGCTCGCGGTGGATCAGCGCCGCGTCCTCAAGGCGCTCGCAGTGGTAGGTCGTCGTGCTCGGACCGCAGCCGCCGATGGTGGCCAGCTCGCCCATCGTCAACGGCCGGTCCAACGCGCGCAGCAGCGTCGCGCGCACCGGGCCGACGACCGCGCTCAGGCCGTCGGTGGTGTTCGCCGAGGAGGCGTCGAACAGCTGCCCGACCCCGCGCGCCGGGTAGGCCAGCCATCCCGCGTCGCCCTCGACGCCGAGCGCGCCCGCGCGGTGCCCGGAGAGCATCGGCGCCAGCACGAGCTCGCGGCCCGGCACGTGCAGCGAAGTCGGCTCCGGATCTGGCAGTTCGAGCACTCCGTCGCGCAGCCTCGCCGACGGCAACAGCGTGCTCAGCAACGGCTCCACCGCGCCGTGCACCACCGCCAGCCCCACGCGTTCCGCCTCGCGCCGCATCACCGCTTCGCCACGCCGCCACAGTGGAGCGAACACCCGCCATGACACGGCGAGCACGCCGACGTAGCTGTCCAGCCACCGCCGGGGGTTCAGCGCCGCTGAGCGCCACCGCACCGGCGGGGTGCCACCGTCGAAGATCTCCTCCAGCTGGGCGAGCAGCAGCGCGGGATCGGTGGCGCGCAAGCGTTCCAGCTGCACCGGGACCGGCTCCGGGGCGTGCGTGGGAGCGGGCAGCAAGCAACTGGGGAGGACGCTGTGCTGCCCGCTGGTCAGGGGCGCGAGCGCGTGCTGGCTGCCCGGCGGGGCTGCCAGCCGCAGCGCCGAGCGCCACGACTCGGGGGCCCCGCGGCGCCGTCCGCCGATCGCGTCGAGTGCCAGCGAGAGGGCCGTGGTCAGCGGCGCGTAGCCGAGCCGCACGCGCAGCCCGCCGACGTCACCGAGGTCGAACCGGGTCACGTTGATGGCCTGTGCGGTGAGCATGTCCTCACCGTGGCAGCGCGGTGGGGGCGCCGTATCGACCGACCGGTTGACACGGCTGTACGTCGCTCAGTCCAGCAACGCGCCACTTCCCGGCGGAGTGAACAGCAGCGCCACGGTGGCCCGTGCGGCCTCGGCGATCCGCGGCCAGTCCGGGTGCCCGAGGTAGTCGGTGTCCTGATCGGCGGTGATCCCCCGAATCAGGTCGAGCAGCCGTCGCACCGACTCGACCTCGGCTTCGTCGCGCCAAACCCGGCCCACCGCCATGTCACTTCGCGACAGCAGTTGGAGGCTGCTGGCAACGACTCGCGAAGCCGTTCTCGGTTCGGTCATCTCGCTCACGACCGCGAGCCGCTCAGCGATGTCCGCGCGCCGCGTTTGGTACTGCACACCGGACTGCATGACGCTGACGCGGTTCCAGTACTCGGCGATCCGCTCAGCCCTGTCCTTGTCCAGCCAGTCGCTGCCCAGTTCTCGCAGCACGCGCGCGTTGTACACCCCGCGCACGCGGAAGTTGGTGAGGTGCCTGCGCTCCACCACCAGCCTGATCAGCCCACGGGCTCCGCGATGCCGTCCGAGCACTTCGATCCGATCTCCGGCGTAACCCCAGAACGGCGACACCAGCCACAGCTTCGTGCCCGGCGAGAAGTGCTTCAGCCCCCGCTGCACTTCGCTGGCCTCGGGCCCGTGCGTCGTCACCTCCGCGACGTTCGCGACCACGCACCATCTCGGCTCAGCCTGTTCGTCCACGCACGCCAGTGTTCACGGATTTCCGGCAGACTGGGCACATGGTGTTCAACCTCCCCGGCCCCCGGACAGTGTTCGACTGGGCTGTGCAGACGACGACGACCGTGGTGTCGATACCCGGCCGGGTGCTCAACCTGCTCACGGCCGGGGAGGACGTGGTGCGGCGGGCGAACGAGCTCGTCGAGCGGACGGACGCGGTGATCACGTCCTCCGAGGAGGCGGTGGAGCACGCGCGCAGGGTGACGGCCGCTGTCGACGAGATCCTGGCGACGACGAAGCCGATGCTGCGCTTCGTCACCGAGCTGTCAGCGCACGAGATCGAGGCGGCGATCAAGCTGGTCGACGAGCTGCCGAAGCTCGCGGAGCACCTGATCACCGACATCATGCCGATCCTGGGCACGCTCGACCGCGTCGGCCCGGACATACACGAACTGCTCGACGTCACCAAGGACGTGCGCAAGGCGATCCTGGGCATCCCGGGCTTCTCCTACCTCCGCAAGCGCGGCGAGGACAAGGAGCTCGAAGCCTAGGTCCAGAGCGGGCGCGCGGCGGAGAGGTGCGCCAGGTACCGCTCGTAGCCCTCGCGGTAGCGCGCGACGTCCTGGCCCGGCTCGATGATCCGCTCGGAGCCGGTCCAGGACTCCGCGTCGTGCTCAAGCCCGAGCGCGCCGAAGGCATTCACGACGACTCCGCGCGCACCCACCTCGGAGCACCGGGGCAGCCGCAACGGCCGGTCGAGGACGTCGGCGAAGACCTGCAACCACTCCGGGCTTCGCGCGCCACCACCGGCGACCGCGAGCGAGCCGGTCAGCCCGGCGGCTTCGAGGCAGTGCCGCGCGGCGTAAGCGATGCCTTCGCACACGGCGCGCACGAGGTCGGCCCGCGAGGAACGCAAGGTCAGGCCGGTGAACTGGCCGCGCGCGGACGGGTCGACGAACGGGGCGCGCTCGCCGGAGGGCGAGAAGTACGGCAGGACCGAGACGCCATTAGCTCCCGGAGGGGACTCGGCGAGCAGCGCGGGCACGTCGCTCGTGGTCGCTCCGATCATGCGCAGCACCCAGTCCAGCGACGCGGTGCCGACCATCGCGGGCATCGCGCGCAGCCACGAGCCGGGCACGCCGGTGGCCAGGGTGAGCCCGGCGGGGTGCCCGGAGGTGTCGGGGGAGTCGGTGATCACCTGACACGCCAAGGTGGTTCCGATGATCACCATGCCGTCGCCGGGGGAGACCACGCCGGAGCCGTGCGCGCACGCGGGCAGGTCGTAGGGCCCGGAGACGATCGGAGTTCCTTGCGCGAGAACGGTGTCCGCCGAGCGCAGCTCGCCGACCGGTTGCCTGGCGTGGATCGGGGCCAGCAGGTTCGCCCGGTGGCTGAGCCCGGTCAGCTCCAGCGCTCGGGCGCTGTAGCCGCCGTGCAGGTCCCCGAACGGCATGGTCGTGTCGGAGGCGTCGGTCGCCCGCAGGCCCGTGAGGTGCTGCAACACGATGTCCTTGCAGTACCCCGCCGTCTCGGAGCGGTCGAGCGCCCCCGGCTCATGTCTGTCCAAATAGGACAAGATCGCGGCCGGGCTGCCGGGGAACTGGATGTTGCCGTTGACCCGGAACAACGCCTCCTCGACCCCCGAGGCCGTCCAGTGCCGGACGATCTCGGCCGCGCGACCGTCCATCCAGGACACCGCGGCGCGCGAGGGGCGTCCGTCCACATCGGACAGCCACAGGCCGTCGCCCTGACCGGTGATCGCGACGAACTCCGGCTGGCCGACCCGGGAGACCACCGCGTCGAGCACGGTGGTGACCGAGCGCAGCACCTCGTCGACGTCCTGCTCCGTCTGCCCGGGCGCGGGGTGGAGCAGCTTGGTCTGCGCGGACTCGCTGTCCAGCTGCGCGCCGTCCGGGCCGAACGCGACGGCCTTGGTGACGGACGTGCCGACATCAACTCCGACGTACATCGCGCACCTCCGGGTTCGAGCAGTTGGCCAGGTCCTCGCCGCGCGCGAACCGGCCGACCTCGGCGGCCACGATGCGCGCAGCCTTCTCCGCGACCGCCTTCGAAGCACCAGCGATGTGCGGGGTCATCACCACGTTCGGCGCGCTGAGCAACGGATCTCCCGCCGGGAGCGGCTCCACCGCGTACGTGTCGAACGCCGCTCCGGCAAGGTGTCCGTCGCGCAGCGCCTCCACGACCGCCGAGTAGTCCAGCAACGCGCCGCGCGCGGCATTGACCACATAGGACCCTCGCGGCAGCATCGACAGCTCGCGCATGCCGATCAGCCCCTCGGTCTCCTCCGTGACCCGCGCGTGCAGCGTGAGAATTCGGCTGCGCATCAACAGGTCGTCGAGGTCGTGCACCAGGCCCGGCAGCTCCGGATCTGCGTAGGGGTCGTACACCATGACCTCGGCGCCGAAAGCGGTGAGCACCTTCGCGACCCGGCTGCCGATCGCGCCGTAGCCGACGAGGCCGACCGGAGTGCCTTCCAGCTCAGGACCGCAGCGCTCGTAGCGGTAGTAGTCACCGCGCCACTCGCCGTTCGCGGTGTGCGCGTGCGTCTCCGGGACTCTGCGCAGCACCGACAGCATGAGCGCGATCGTCATCTCCGCGGTCGCCGTCGCGTTGCGGCCGGGCGCGAAGCAGACCGCGACACCGGCTTCGGTGGCCGCCGGGATGTTGACGTTGATCGGGCCACCCCTGCTGACCGCGACCAGCTTCAGGCCCGGGCACTCGCGCAGCACGCGCTCGGTCACCGCGCCCATCTGCGTCACCAGCACGTCGTGCCCGCGCAGCGCGGCGATCATCTCGTCCTCGGTCCCGGTCGCCTCGTCCACCTCGGCCACCCGGCCGAAGGGCACGTCCGGCCACGGGAAGTCCACTGTGGACACATCGGCGTCCGGGACCTCGGCCAGCACGGCGCTCTTCAGCAACGAGCTGAGCACGAAGTTGTCGCCCGCCGCCAGAACACGAAGGGTCATGGGGTCAGCCTCCCGGTGATGTACTCGCGTGCGTCGTCGTGGGTGGCCGCGACGTGCACGGCCAGCGCGAGCGCGTCCGGCTTCGGCGGGTACGCCGCGTTGGGCAGCGCCACCAGCGTCAGCCCGGCGGCGCTCGCGGAGCGCATCCCGTTGCTGGAGTCCTCGATCCCCATGCACCGCAAGGGATCGACGCCGAGCCGCCGCGCGGCCTCCAGGTACACGTCCGGGGCGGGCTTGCCCAGCGGGACCTCCTCGCTGGAGCACACCGCGCCGAAGCGGTCGGCCAGCCCGTGCTCGGCCAGCACCGCCTCGATCACCACCCGAGCCGCCGAGGAGGCGACCGCGACCGGCACCAGGCCGGAGACCGCGCGCACCAGCTCCGCCGCGCCGGGCATCAACGGCACCGAGCCGCCGAGCACCTTGTCCACCATGAACTTCACGCACTCCGCGCGAACGGTCTCGGCCTCCTCCGGCACCCCCGCCCGCGCCGCGACGTAAGCCGACCACTCCGGCGCGCTCATGCCCTGCACCGTCGAGGTGTCCTCCGCCGTCCACGCGTACCCGCGCTCGGCGGCGCTGACCGTCCAGCTCCGCTCCCACAGGTGCTCGGACTCGACGATCACGCCGTCCATGTCGAAGAGCACGCCCTCGAAGCCGTTCACGCCCGCGCCACCTCCACCGCGATCCCGCGCTCGCGGAGATCCGCCAGCTGCTCCTCGGAGATCCCCTCATCGACGATCACCAGGTCGAAAGAATCCAGCGGTACAACGCGATGCAGCGCGACGCGGCCGAGCTTCCCGCTGTCCAGCAACAGGAAACGCCGCGCGGCGGCGGCGAGCATCGCGCGCTTGACCGAGACGATGTGCTGTTCCTGGTGGTACGCGAGCCCTTCGGCGGCGGCCGAGGTGGAGACGAACACCGCGTCCACGCGAAGCGCCTCGATCGCCTCCACGCAGCCCACCCCGAGGAACGAGTCGTGGTTGGGGTCGTAGTCCCCGCCCAGCGCGGTCAACGAGATCCCCTGCGTCCCAGCGAGCGTCTTCAACCCCGTCAGGAAGTTCGTGACCACGCGCAACGGAGTGATGCCGTCGAGCAGTTTCGCCAGCTCCAGCACGGAAGTGGAGTCGTCCAGCATGATCGACGTGCCGGGCTCCACGAGCCGCCGCGCCGCCCGCGCGATGGCCTGCTTCTGCGTGGTCATGGCCTGCTGGCGGAAGAGCACTGTGCTTTCGAAGACGCCGGACGGCTGCGTGGTGACACCACCGCGGAACTTGCGCACGAGGCCGCGCCGCTCCAGCTCGTCGAGATCGCGGTGCATCGTCATCAGGCTCACGTCGAAGCGCTCAGCGAGGTCCTGCGCGGTCGCCGTGCCTTCGCTGAGCAGCAGCGCGGTCAGTTCGTCCAGCCGCTCCTCGCGGCGCCGAGACAGGTTCTGCTCGCTCATGCCGCGAGCCGTTCGTTCAACGACAGCAAGGAGAACTCGCCGTCGCGGACACGGAGCCGCGCGCCACGGCAGTTCGCGATCACCGGGAACGCCCTGCGGTAGCGGGCCAGCGGGATGCCGAGCACTTCGCACAGCGCCAGCCGCAGCGCCGTGCTGTGCGCGACGACCAGCACGCGCCCGTCATGCTCCTTGACGGCAGCCGTCAAGCCGTCAAGGAAGCGCTTCGCCGCGGCTTCCGGGTGCTCGCCGCCGGGCAGGTGGTTGGCGACCGGATCGGCCTCGAAGCGCTCGCGCACGTCGGCGGGCATCTCCGCGGCGGTGAGCCCGTCGCAGTCGCCGAAGTCCAGCTCCAGCAACCGCGCGTCCACCACCGGCGTCAGCCCGGTCCGGCCGCTGACCGCCTCCGCCGTGATCACCGCGCGGCTCAGCGTCGAGCAGTGCACGGCCGCGAGATCCGCGCCCTCGGCCCAACCCGCCAGCTCCGCCGCCTGCTCCCGGCCGCGCTCGGTCAGCGCGACGTCCGAGCGTCCCGCGTAGCGATTGTCCTTGTGCCACAAGGTTTCCCCGTGTCGCACCACGATGAGCTCAGTCATCGAGCAGGCTCCTCCTCAGCCGCTGATACCCCGGTTCGAGGGTCGAGCCGACACGCGCGTCCGGCTCGAACACCCGTGCCACGCGCACCATGTCGCGCGCTGCCTCCGTCGAGGTCCTCTTCGTGGCGCTCGCGGCGGCCAGCACCGCCATGCCGAACGCGGGCTGGGCTACCTCGGGCAGCTCCAGGCTCCGGCCGAGCACGTCCGCGCGCAGCTGCGTCCACGCCGCGCTGCGCACCGCTCCACCGGTCACCCGGATCGTGTCGCCGACCGGCGCGCCGAGCCCCGCGACGTGCTCGAAGCACAACCGCTCCACGAACGCGACACCCTGGAGGACCGCCGCGTAGCGCTCCAGCTCATCGCGCGGCTCGCCGAGCGTGAACCCCTCCGCGTCCGGCCGTACGAACGGGAACCGCTCACCCCGTCCGGCCAGCGGGTAGCTCACACAGCCCAAAGCCTCGCGCAGCGGCGCCCTCGCGTCCAGCTCCGCCAAGTCCTGTCCGGGAAACTCGCTGCCCAGCACGCCCGCGCCGATGCTCGACGCGCCGCCAGGCCACCAGTGCCCGTCGGGGGAGAGGTGGCTGTAGACGCTGCCGTCCGGGTCGGCGATCCGTCGCTCGGTGACCCCCTTGACCACCAGGGTCGTGCCCAGCACGGAGTTCCAGCTGCCCACGTCGAGCGCTCCGGTCGCCAGCTGCGCCGCGCACCCGTCCGTCATCCCGGCGATGATCGGCGTGCCCACCGGCAGTCCGGTGTGCTCCGCGGCCTCTGCGCACACCTCGCCGAGCACCGCGCCCGGCTTGGTCAGCTCCGGCAGCGGCCCCAGCGCCCCGAGGACGTCCTCCGGCCAGGTCTGGGTGACCGGATCGGCCCCCGACTTCAGCGCGTGGCTCGTGTCCGCCGCGACCGCGCGCCCGGCCAGGCGTCCGGTGACGAAGTCCGCTTGGTGCAACACGGTTCCATCGGGAACTCGGTCTCGCAGCCACGCGATCCGCCCCAGCGCCCATGACGGCTGCGGGCGCACCGCGAGGCGTTCCCAGACCTTGGCGTCGATCTTGTCCAGCACGTCGTGGTCCCGTGCGCGGAGGTCGTCGTACATCAACGCCGGCGACGTCGGCCGCAACTTGTCGTCCGTGAGCACCACGGTGCCCGAGGTCGCGCACGTCGACACAGCCAGCACCGGCCACTTGGGCGCTCTGTCCAACGCTGTGTCCAGAGCCGAGCGCACCGCCGTGCCGACCGCGCTCCACCACTGCTCGGCGTCCTGCTCGTGCCGGTCGCCCTCGCGGTGGCTCGCCAGCGGCGCGTGCCCCTGCCCGAGCACGTGCCCGCCGAGGTCGCTGACCACGGCCCGCACGCCCTGCGTACCCAGGTCGACGCCGACCACCAGCTCACCCACGACCCACCTCCAAGTTGAGGCCCTGGATGTTAACTTAACACCTCCCGATATCAGGTTGGGCGGCCGCATCCGGCCCGCCGAATGGTGGTCAAGCCTTCGAGTGCGCCGCCTCGTTCGTCTTCGCCGAGGTGTCCTCCACTCGCGTCACTGGTGTTCAGGCGCCGCGCACGCGATTCCCCGCCTGGCGATCCAGACAGCTGATGCAGCCGTTTTCGCTGTTCGGCGGCATCAGAGCGGCATTTTCAACGATCTTCGTCGTCCGTAGCGCCCGCCGCGCGTCGACGAGGGGGAGACCGTGAGGATTCGTTCTGCGCTGACCGCGAGCGCCCCGGCGCTCTGCATGATCGGGGTCCGGCGGCCACCGCTCAGACACCGGCCCAGAAGCCACCTGCTCCGCGCGGTGACGGTGGGACCCGGTCCGCGCTGGGCCGGGCCACCGCACCGGTGCTCAGCCCTGCGGCTGGGAGATGTTGAACATCCACGGGATGCCGAAGCGGTCCTCGCAGGCGCCGTACTCGTCGCCCCACATCTGCTTCTCCAGAGGGGTCTCCACGGTACCGCCCTCGATGAGCTTGTCCCAGTAGCCGTGCAGCGTCTCCGCGTCGTCGCCGTTGACGCAGACGGTGATGCTGCTGCCCTTCCGGTGCTCCATCCCGGGCGGGGTGTCCGCGCCCATGAGAGCGAAGCCCGCGTCCGTCGTCAGCAGGCTGTGCATGACGAGGTCGGCGCTCTCGGTCATGCCGAACTCGCCGAAGGTGTTCACCGCCAGTTCGCCGCCGAAGACCTCGCGGTAGAACTCCATGGCCTGGCGGGCGTTGTCGGTGAAGCTGAGGTAGGGGTTGAGGCGAGAAGTCACGGCGTTCCTCCTGGCTCGGGGTCGGAGCCGCATCGTCGCACCACCCCCCGACAGCCGCGACCGGACCGAAACGCTCTCGTTGTGATCGCCCGCGCGTCAGGGAGGCGGGAGCAATCTCCAGTGCTGCAACCAGTTGGTGGAACAAGCGGCGAGCGCCAGCGGTGTGCCCGCGCCGTTCGAACCGGCCTGTTGCAGGCAGCGCTCGGGATCGGTCGCGGAGTGCAGGCGGGCCCATTGGAGGGTCCCGTCGTTCCAGTGCGGTTCCTCGACCCACTGCTGCGCGGGCAGCGCGTCCCCGCACGGCTGCCACACGATGTCCGGGCCACCGGCCGCGGTGAGGCACAGCGGGCCGTTCGAAGTCTTGGCGCGCAACGTCATCAGGCAGGTCTTGTGCTCCGCGTGCGGCTGGGCGAGCTGGTACCGCACGTCGATCTCCGTCGAGCCGCGCTGCATCCCCATCCGGGGTCGGTCCTGGTTGTTGACGAGCATGCTGCTGTGGTGGTTGAGCACGCTGAAACCGGGACCGCCGTTCAGGCAAGGGCTGTTCTGCGACAACAGATCGGCGCTCGCGTCGCGGCTGCCACCGCCCGACATCAGGTGGACGCCCACGCCGAGCACCAGCAGGACCACGACGGCGGCGGCTCCGATGAGGACGGCGGTCCTGCGCCGCGTCGGCCGCGCGGCGCACCTGCCCGCATGGTGCCGAACGCGCGCACAGGCGGCGTTCCACGCGGTCAGCTCACCCTTGTCGACCGACAGCAGCGACATCAGCGCGGACCACTGCTCCGGTGAGGGGAGTTCGCGGCCGCGGAGGACGTCCTCGAACCACGCCGGACTCTTCCCGAGCTCCGTGGCCACCCAGGAGCGCTCGCGACCGGAGGTGATCACCAGCCACCGCAGCGCGTCGCCGAGCTCCGCCGGATCGCAGACGAGGTTGAGATCGACGGAGGGCTCCGAGACCTCGGGGGACTGCTCCTCGACCGGGGTGACGCTCGTGCCGAGGGCGACGACTATGGCCGTGCGCGAGGCCAGCCAGCCGGAGACCTGCCGGTCGACCTCCTCGGGGGAGTCGCCTCGGTGTCGCAGGCACGCGCGCACGTACGAGTGGACGAAGTCCTGTCCGGGAAGCGAAGCCGGCCGCTTGTCCGTGGTGAACTCCGACAGCGTCGACGGGTGCAGTCGCGGCCCTTTCGAGTTGCGCAGCGCGCGGATCATCTCGGCCCCGGTCGGATTGCCGACCTCAATCCGAAGATCTTTCAGTCGCCGGCGAAAGTCCAGTGCGAGTCTCGCCGGGGACGGCTGAGCTTCGCCGTCGCCCACTTCTACTCCCTGATGAATCCGTAAAAGCGCCCTGACCTGCGTTCGAGGGCTCGAACGCGATTCGGCGTTCGAGAGCACGGTAGCGCAGACCGTTCACGCCGAATCGATCAGTTGCTCTTCTGTGCTCAGGCGCGGGACCTGCCGTGCCGGAGAACTGCCGGGTCATTGTTCGGCGTCCTCACAGACAACAACGCAGCACGTCGTTGACCCCGATTCGAATAGGACTTTGAACCCTGCCATGACCGCTTTCGAACTCCACTGCGTCAACGCCTGGGAAGCAGCCTTCCTCCGCGAGGAGGTGCGCGGGTACTTCGACCACCGCGTGAGTTTCTCGCCGGGCGCGACCGTGATCGACGCGGGCGCCAACATCGGCGCCTTTTCCGCGGCCGTCCACGAACGGCTCGGCGGCGATGTGCGGATCTACGCCTTTGAACCGCTGCCGCCGCTGTACGCGTTGCTCGAACGCAACGCCCGCGAGTTCTTCACCGGAGGTGTGACCGCGTTCCCCTTCGGACTGGGTTCCAGTGAGCGCGAACTCGACTTCAGCTACTTCCCCGGCGCCACGCTCCTGTCGTCGTCCCTGCGGAACGAGGGAAACGTCGAGGCCGAGCGGCGGCGCATCACCGCCAGCATCGTGGAGATGATCCGCAAGGGTGGGCTGGGTCCGGTGGCGCGGCGGGTGCCCGCGCCCCTGCTGCGCTTCCTCGTCGGGCGCAAGACGCGGGTGATGCGGCGGCTGGAGACCCACCGGGTCCTGGTCCGGTCACTGTCCTCCGTCATCGACGAGCAGGGCATCGACCGCATCGACGTGCTCAAGATCGATGTCGAGGGAGCCGAACTCGACGTGCTGCACGGCATCGAGGAGCGGCACTGGCCGCTGGTGCGGCAGGCCGTCGTCGAGGTCGAGGGCTGGCGCCAGAACCACGACCGGATTCGCGAGGTCTTCACCGCGCGCGGGTTCGACGTCGCGGCCGAGCAGGGAGCGGCCCAGCGCTCCGCCGACATCGGCATGGTGTTCGCGGTCCGCTGAACGTTCGGCGCGACAAGGCCTGCGCCGCAGTGGGACCGCGCGGTGGGCGAGGTGGGCCGCACGCACACGTTGGCATCGCTGGGACACCGAGCCCTGCGCGCCCACCGCGAGCTGCCGCGGTCAACCCTTGCCGCCGGATCGGCCTAACTTGGTATCACTTGGCGCGCGAATGCTGGGAGAGCGTAGGGCGCGTGCCTAGACTCTGGCCCATATGGACAGCAGGGAAGCCGCGAAGCTGGTCAGACGGTCGAAGAGCCGCTGGCGCGATCGCGGCTACCCGGCGTGGGTCCAGCTCGTCGGCGCCGCCGAGGAGCGCTTCCCGAGCGCGCTGGACGCGCTGATCGCCATCGCCCACGACGAGCGCCACCCCTACCAGGCGTGGGCGGGTGAGCTCGTCGCCGACCGCTGGGTCGTCACCAGGGAGTCCTCGCTGCGCAAGGTCGTGCGGCAGTTGCGCGCGCTGGCCACCGACGGCAAACCCCGGCTGATCACCGCCGCGCTGCACGGGCAGCTCCTGGAGGAGTGGCGCAGCGGCGTCGAACTCGTCGAGCTGTTCGAGGATGAGGACGAGGACGTGCGCGCCGGGGTGGTCGAGGCGTGCGCCGCCGCGACCGGGGACCAGCTCTACGCGCTGTGGGCGCTCAGCGAGCACGAGCAGGTGCTCAACGCGTTGCTGCACAACCCCGCCAAGCCCGATCCGCGCCGCGTGCCGCCGCTGTCCTCGATCGCGCTCGGCGCCGACGTCGACCCCGGCGAGCTGCTGGACGCCGCGCTGCACGCCGAACGCGCCATCGGCCGCATCGCGCGGCGGCGCATCCTGTCGACGCCGTCGCTGACCGATCGCCTGTGCGAGGCCGCGATCGGCCACCCGCGCCGGATCGAGTTCCTGATGCGACACGGCCTGCAACCGGAGAAGCCGCTGGAGTGCGCGCTGTACCTGTTGCGCGCCAACCAGATCGAGGCCTACCAGGAGATCGATCCACAAGGGACACTGCTCGCCAGGGCGAAGCTGACCGACGAGCAGGTCAAGCAGATCGGGCTCGCCTTCGCCGACAACGACGAGCAGCGCCGGCTCTGGGAGTTCGCCCGCACCCGCCCGTTCAGCCAGGCGGTCGAGCTGGTGCACCTGGCGGGGCAGTGGCGGCCGGACGGCGACTGGGGGCTGTTCGCCCAGCTCGCCGAGATCGAGACGTTGCAGGTCGTGCACGAGCTGACCGGCTCGCCGGAGCACTGGGCGCTGAGCTACCGCGTCGGCAGCTCGGTGGTGCAGAGCGTGTCCCTCTCGCCAGACGCCACCAGGATCGCGGCGACGGCGGGGTTCCACGCCCCCACCTGGGACCCGCGCTACGGCAGGCAGAAGGAGCAGGGCTCGATCATCGAGCTGGAGGTCTCCTCGGGCAACGAGCTGTCCATGCACACCGTCGAGGCGGGCTTCGCGCACGTGCTGCACCTCGGCCATTCGGTGATCACCGCGGAGAACACCGGCGCCGAGGGCTCTGTGCTGGCGCGGCACATCGGCACCGACCGCGAGATCCTGGCCAAGCACGGCGGCTCGATCGAAGCGCTCGCCCGCTCCCTCAACGGTTTCGTGGCCGTGACCAACACCGGCGAACTGCTCGTCGGGTCCGGAGTGGACGGTGAGGTGCGCCGCGCCGTCCCCGAGGGCGACAGGTTCCGCCCGGCCTCGCTGTCGGTGCACAGCAGAACGGGGCGCTTCGCACTCGGTGGCGCGGAACTGGCGCTGCTGGACGCCGACGCCGAGCTGCTGGCGAGCGCCAAGGACGCGGGCTGGGTCCGCGAGACCGCCTTCGTCGACGCCGACACCCTGCTGACCATGGACGGCGACGGGCACCTCTCGCGCTGGGCCCGTGACGGCGACCGGCTCGTGCGCGGTGACCGGGTGAAGGTGCCGCCGGAGCTGGGCAGCCCGCTCGTCGACCTGCGCGTGGTTCCCGCGCGCGGGCTGCTCGCGGCGATGAGCACCCGCGTCGGCAGCCCGGTGCGGATGGTGCTCTTCGACCTGGCCACGCTGACCCACGCCGAGGGCTTCGAGCTGCCCGGCTGCACCCTCGCGACCTCGGCCGACGGCGAGCACCTGGCGCTGGGCACGGCCTCCGGCCTGGTCTGGTTCTGCGGCATGCCCCCCGCGGGCCTGTTCGAGGTGCTGGCCAAGCCGCTCGGCAAGATCACCGACGCGGACCGCGCGGTCATCGAGGTGGCTCGCGAGAGCGCCTCCCGGCCCGCCGTGCGCCGCGTCCTGGACCTCTTCGCGGAGCTGGTGAGCGCATGACGACGACGGAGTTCCCGCGCACGATCGGCAAGGTCGCCGCGCGCGAGCTGGCCGCCAACGGCTACACGACCTTCGACCAGCTGACGAGGGTCAGCGCGAAGGAGCTGCTGCGCATCCACGGCGTCGGCCCGAAGGCGATCCGCATCCTCGGCGAGGAGCTGGCCGCGCGCGGTCAGTCCTTCGCCGACTGATCACGGGTCGGGCGCGAGGCTGCCGTCCGGCGCGATGTGCTCGAAGATCTGGTCCAGCAGCGTCAGCACGTGCGGGTCGTCCACCGCGTAGAAGTGGTGCCGCCCCTCGCGCCGCGCCGTCACCACCCCCGCCAGCCGCAGCTTGGTCAGGTGCTGGCTGACGGTGGGGATGCTCACGCCGACGCGCTGGGCGAGCGTGCCCACGTCGTAGGTGCCCTGGGCGCACAGCCACACCAGGTGCAGCCGTGGCGGGCTGGACAACAACGCGAAGGTGGCGGCCGCAGCGCTGAGCTGGAGCGGCGTCGGCTCGGGATTTTTCGGCATGGCGAGATTCATTGTTCCCTGCGCCCCAACTCCGGGCTAGCCGCGCCAACATTTTGGTGATTGCGAAAACGTCGAAGCTTGTGCGACCGTCGATGCCGTGAAGGTCCTGCTCCGGTCGCTGTCCCTGTGCGGCGCGCTCGCCACCCCCGCCCTCGTGCTGCGGCTCACCGGCGCCTCGGTGCAGCCCTGGCTCGCGCTGCTGCTGTTCGGCGCCGCCGTGGTGGCCGCGTCGTTCGTGCTCGCGTGGGCGGCCGAAGCGGCTCAGGTCGACATCTCCGGCGGGCTCGCCATCGCCCTGCTCGCGCTCATCGCGGTGCTCCCGGAGTACGTGGTCGACCTCTACTTCGCCTACACCGCCGGCCAGAACCCCGAGTTCGTCGCTTACGCCGCCGCGAACATGACCGGCTCCAACCGCCTGCTCCTCGGCCTCGGCTGGTCGACGGTGGTGCTGATCTCCCTCGTGGTCGCATCGCGCCGCTCGGGTCGGCCGGTCCGCGAGCTCGTCCTCGACCCGTCGCACCGCACCGAGCTCGGCTTCCTCGCCGTGGCTTCGGTGTTCGCGTTCGTTGTCCCGGTCAGCGGCCAGATCACCCTCGTGTTCGGCTTGGCGCTGCTGGGTTTCTTCGGTTTCTACCTCTGGAAGGTCTCCCGTGCCGAGACCGCCGACGAGCCCGACCTGGTCGGCCCCGCCGCGGTGATCGGCGCCCTGCCCGCCGCCGTCCGCCGTCCCCTCGTCGCCGCGCTGTTCGTCTTCGCCGCCGTGGTGATCCTGCTCTGCGCCGAGCCCTTCGCGCACGCCCTCATCGACACCGGCACCCAGCTCGGCGTGGACCGCTTCCTGCTCGTCCAGTGGCTCGCACCGCTGGCATCGGAAGCGCCGGAGTTCATCGTCGCGATCCTGTTCGCCTTGCGCGGCAACGGCTCCGCCGCCATCGGCACGCTGATCTCCAGCAAGGTCAACCAGTGGACCCTGCTCGTCGGCAGCCTCCCGCTGGCCTACCTCATCGGCGGCGGCTCCGGCACCCTCGTCCTCGACGCCCGCCAGGTCGAGGAGTTCCTGCTCACCGCGACCCAGACCCTCCTCGGCGTCTCCGCCCTCCTGGCGCTGCGCTTCCCCCGCTGGGCCGCATGGACCCTGCTCGCGCTCTTCGCCGCGCAGTTCGCCCTGCCCGGCCAGGAGGCCCGCTACGCCCTGTGCGCCATCTACGCCGTCATCGCGATCGCGGCCCTCGTGCGCAACCGCAAGCACATCGTCCCCACGTTCCTCGCCCCGTTCCGCTCCTCGCGCGAGCTGACCAACGTCTAGGGCGCTGGGGCCGAGTGGTTGAGCAGGGCGCGGATCTGCCTCATCGCCGCGGCCTTGGCCTCGGCCGGGTGGGCGCCGGTTCCCCGGACCTCGATGCCCGAGGGAAGGTGGGTCAGCCTGACGGTCGGCGGCTGTCCCGGTCGTCGTGTGCAGTAGAGATCGAGGCGCAGGTCCCCGTCCGGCGGGTCGAGCACGTCCAGGACCTCCGGCACCACCAGCATCCCGCCGTCCTGCCCGGTCTCGTGCTTGAGCGTCGCCCACGGCCCCTCGGCGCCCTCGCGGGCCGTGATGGCCAACGCGGCCGCTGGGCCGGGCCCGCCGCGCAGGTCCTGCACGNNGCTCGCGCGGACAACTGCTCTGCCTCGGCTCGCCACCCCAGCTCGACAGCCGCCGCCAGATCCTCTTCGACCGAGCGCAACTCGACAGCGGCCGCGTGCAGTGGCTTCAGCGCGGCCAGGCAGCGGCGCACTCGACGAGCCCGAAGGTGGTCGCGCAGGATCGCGGGGGCGGCCAGGGAGGACTCAAGGCTGCCGTACTCGGCCAGCACATCCTCGTACGCCATCTCCGCCACAGGGGCCATCGTATCGCCGGACGGCGATCAGACGGTGGTGTCGACCTCCTCGACCACGAGCAGCAACTCGTCGTTGATGGCGAAGTCCGCCTGACAGGCCTTGCCCGTGGGCTGGAGCCATCGCCACCGGGGCAGCGGCCCGACGTTGGACCCCGGCCCTGGGGCGACAGGCCGGTGGTGGCCTCTGCGAGGGCAACGCCGGTCAGGCCGCTGGCGGTGATGGCGGCGGCCAGCTCCTCGGTGACCAGGTAGCAGGGCACGCTCTCCACGAGGGCGTCGCGGCACCGGGTGGTGAAGTGGAGGTCGAGCTGGACGAACTCTTCCGGTGAGCACGTCATGCGGCATCCGCGCAGCCCTGCCGCAACACCCTGTCAGGACCCGACGGCCAGCTTCACGTACTCCTGAGCTACCTCTGCCACCGGAGTCCCGCCCGTTCGCCCCATCCCGGCCAAGGTCTCCGAAACCCACCCCGGGCTCACCACCCCCGCCG
>NZ_MUMH01000019.1 GCF_002155965.1 Allokutzneria sp. NRRL B-24872 | reverse complement strand
ACAACATCCCGTTGATCACACGCCGGTCATCCACACGAGGACGCCCCGCCGCTCCCGAGACCGGCAACAACGGCTGCAACACCCGCCACTGCTCATCAGTCAGCTCATGCCTGCGCACCACGACACAAGATCAAACCACGTCAAACGAACCAACTTTGAGGACAGGCCCTAGCTCCGACGATTTCCGTTGCGGGACAACAGGTTTTCGCGCGACGCCTGGACACCAACGACATCGTGGTGCTGTCCGGGACGAGCTGGGTGAACCTCGGCAACCCCAACAGCGGCGGAGCTCGGGAGTTCGACGGCGGCGCTCCGGTCGCGGTCGCGGTCAACGGCCAGCTGTCGGTGTTCGTGCGCAACGGCGGGGGCGGCGTGAGCTTGCGGACCTCGCTGGACGGCCGGACCTGGCCAGCCGGTTGGGCCGACCTCGGCGGCTCCGACGTGCAGGACGGCATCGCGGTCGCGGCGGTTCGCGACGGCTGGGACCTGTTCGCGCCGACGCGGCAGGGCGTGCTGCACTGGTCCCGCCGGGGCTTCCGCGGTCCCGCGCGCCCAGATCCCGACTTCCGCGCTCCGGCGCCGAGCGGGCCGCTGACCGCCATCGGCGGCGACCAGCTCGCGCTGGCGTATCGCGTCGCGGACTCGGCGAACGTGGCCGTTGTGCGGCCTGGCAGTGCGCCTTCGCTGCTGCCCGCCCCCGGTGGGCTCGGCGCTCCGGGCTTGGCGTGGACCGGTGATCGCCTCGCGGTCTTCGTGCGCGACCGCAGCGCGGGCGTCTCCGTGTCGACGGGCGGCGCGTGGACACCGCTGCCCGGTCAGGTCGCGGAGAGCCCGGCGGTCTCGGTGCGCGACAACAAGATCACGCTGTTCGCGCTCGGCATGGACGGGCGCCTGCTGACCAGCGCGCAGAACGGCGCCGCCTTCCGCCCGTGGACCCCGCTCGGCGGCTAGCCGCTACGAGCCTCAGGAGTCGAGGCGCTGGACGATCTTCTCGGCGATCGCGTCGACGACCTTGCACGGGTCGACGTCCGGGAAGCGGCCGTTCACCAGCGAGACCCCGGCGACCTGGCCGTAGTCCAGGGTGAAGCGGGTGACGCAGCCCTTCACGCCCTTCTCGTCGACGTCCGGGGTCTGCACGCCGCGCCGGTTGCCGTAGACGACGGCCTTGTCCGCGGGGTTCTTCGGGTCCACCCGGATCTTGGTGATCGAGCCCCAGATGACCAGCGTCATGAACGCCTTGAACGGCACCAGCTCGTTGTTGTCGAAGGCGCAGCCGTCGGAGTAGACCTCGCTGGGCTCCTGCGGGTTCGGCGGGCGGTGCCTGGGCGCGACGTCCTCGACCGTGCGCACCTCGAGCGGGAAGTCCTTCCAGCTCACGATCTTGCACGGGTCGAAGGGCGCGGAACCGGGCAGCCGGGAGGTCGTGGTGGGCGGCGGTGTCGGTCCGGCCAGCGCCTCACCGCGCACCGGCTGGGCGCAACCGGCGGCGACGGTCGCGACGACGAGCAGGGCAGCGGTCAGGTGGGTACGCCTCACCCGGAGAGTGTCCATCACCCACGGCGGGCGAGGTCAAGCAACCGGCCCAGCTCGTTACCGGCCAGCGCCGCCCGCGCGCGCCCCCACTTCGCCGCCGCCTCGCCCCAGTAGTCGAAATCGCTGCCGGGCCTGGCCAGCAGGCCGTGGTGGATGCAGAACCACAGCGTCCAGGTGAAGTTCGACATGATCGAGAACAGCCGCACCCGCGCGAGCAGGCCGGGGCTGAACTCCTCGCCGAAGTACGACCGGGCCAGCAGTTCGGTCAGCTCCGAAGAGAGCTGGGACTCCGCGGCGATGTTGCCCAGCTCGAAGCCGGGGTCGTTCATCCCGCTCAGCTGGTAGTCGACGATGCGCACGCCGTCGCCGGTCTCGATGAAGTTCTCCGCCAGGAGGTCGTTGTGGCACGGCGCCTTCGGCAGCGGGTTCGCCGCGAGCGCCGCGCGGACGTCGTCGACGAGCGGCAGGTGCTCGCGGTAGTCCTCCGGCGTGGTCAGCCCGTGCTGCT
Organism: Allokutzneria sp. NRRL B-24872; assembly: GCF_002155965.1. Taxonomy (GTDB): domain Bacteria; phylum Actinomycetota; class Actinomycetes; order Mycobacteriales; family Pseudonocardiaceae; genus Allokutzneria. The sequence goes on along the minus strand of NZ_MUMH01000019.1, from coordinate 77,378 downwards.
CGCACAGCCCGAGCAGTTCGGCGAGCTTGGTGAAGATGTCCATGTCGTTGACGAACGGCCGCGTCCCGGCATGCAGCGCGCGCACGGCAGCGGCGATCTTCGGAATGCGCGCGGGCTCGCGCACGGCGTCCGCGCACAACGTGGTGCCGGCCAGGTACTCCAGCACCAGCGTCGGCGGCGCGTCCAGCACGTGCAGCACGGCGGGGCCGACGCCGGACTCCGCCGCGCGCACGGTGTTGGCGATCTCCTGCTCCAACGGCACTCCGAGCCCGGCGGTGGAGACGGCGGGGTCGAGCACGCGCACGACGAACTCGGTGCCGTCCACCCGGACCAGGCCGACCTGGTGGCTCAGCCCGCCGGTCAGCGGCAGCCGCTCAACGGATTTCCCCGCCCAGCCGGGCACCAGGTCGAGCACGTCGGAAACAGTCGCCGTCATCGCGCGTCCTCCCCAGCCGGGAACCGTCGAGTGTCTTGCGGGTGATCGTCTGCGTCAAGGCGTTCCCCCGCGCGCGGCTGGCCGGTACGAATGGGGTGTGGCCACGGACCGAAAGCTCCCCGCCCGCGCCCGCGTCGTCGTGATCGGCGGTGGTGTCGGCGGCACGAGCATCGCCTACCACCTCGCCGAACTGGGCGAACGCGATGTCGTGCTGCTCGACCGCGCCGAGCTGACCAGCGGCTCCACCTTCCACTCCGCCGGGCTGGTCGGCCAGCTGCGCGCGGACCCGACGCTGACCAGGATGAACACCTATTCGGCTGAGCTGTACGCGAAGCTGGAGGCGGGCGCGAACCCCGTCGGCTGGGTGCCCTGCGGCGGCATCAGGCTGGCCTGCACGCCGGAGCGCTTGCAGGAGACCCGGCGGCAGATCGGCTGGGCGCGGACCTTCGACCTGCCGCTGCGGGAGATCTCCGGAGCCGAGGCCGAAGAGCTGTTCCCGCTGATGAGCACCGAGGGCGTGCTCGGCGCCTCGTACCTGCCGACCGACGGCTACGTGGACCCCTCGCAGCTGACGTACTCGCTGGCAGCGGGCGCGCGGGCCGGAGGCGTGCGGATCTTCACCAAGACCCGTGTGCTCGGCATCGACCTGCGCGACGGGCGGGTGCACCGCGTGCGCACCGACTCCGGCGCGATCGAGGCGGAGATCGTGGTGAACTGCGGTGGCATGTTCGCCGCCGAGATCGGGCGGATGGCGGGCGTCCGCGTGCCGATCGTGCCGATGTCGCACCAGTACCTGGTCACCGATCCGGTGCGTGAGCGCGACGGCTCGCACCTGCCGACGCTGCGCGATCCGGACAACCTCGTGTACTGGCGCGAGGAGGTCGACGGGCTGCTGATGGGCGGCTACGAGCGCGATTCCCGGCCGTGGGCGCAGAGCGGGTCGGCGTTCGAGGCGATTCCCAGTGACTTCAACGGAAAACTGCTCTCCGAGGACTGGGACCGGTTCACCGAGATCGGCGCGAACGCCGAGGCGCGCGTGCCGGTGATGGGCACGATCGGTGTCCGCCGCATGATCAACGGGCCGGAGGCGTTCACCCCGGACAACGAGTTCTGCCTGGGAGAGACCGAGGTTGGCGGGTTCTTCGTCGCGGCCGGGTTCTGCGCGCACGGCATCGCGGGCGCGGGCGGCGTCGGCAAGGTGATGGCGGAGTGGATCGTCAGCGGCGACCCCGGCCTGGACGTCTCGCACATGGACATCCGGCGCTTCGGCAAGCACTACGGTTCGCCGAGCTACACCCGCAAGCGCGTGGTGGAGAACTACGAGACCTACTACGACATCCCGTACCCGCACCGCGAGCGCTCGGCGGGGCGGCCGTTGCGCGTGTCCCCCGCGTACTCCTGGCACGTCGAGCACGGCGCGAGCTTCGGCGAGAAGTCCGGCTGGGAACGGGTGAACCACTACGAGTCCAATGTGGACGGTGCCATCCCTTCTTGTGACAGCGCGTCGCTGCGCCCGCACGACTGGGCTGGCCGCAACTGGTCGCCCGCGATCGGGGCCGAGCACCTCGCCACCCGCGAGCGCGCCGGGCTGTTCGACGAGTCCTCGTTCTCGAAGATCTCGGTCAGCGGGCGCGGTGCGGCGGAGCTGCTGAACTGGTTGTGCGCCAACGATGTCGCCCGTGAGATCGGCGCGGTGACCTACACCCAGGCGTTGAACGCGCGCGGTGGCATCGAGTGCGACTTCACGGTCACCCGCCTCGCCGAGGACGAGTTCATGATCGTCACGGGCACGGCCTTCGGCTCGCACGACGTCGGCTGGCTGCGCAGGCACGCGGGCGCCGACGTCCGGATCGCCGACGTGACCGGGCAGTTCGCGTGCTTCGCGCTGTGGGGTCCGCGCGCCCGCGACATCCTCGCCCCGCTCACCCCCGCCGACCTGGGCAACGAGGCGTTCCCGTACCTGACCGCGCAGGAGACCACCGTCGGCGACGTGCCCGTGCGCGCGCTGCGCGTGACCTTCGTCGGCGAGCTCGGCTGGGAGCTGTACTGCTCGGCCGAGTACGGCGCCGCGCTCTGGCGCACGCTCTGGGCGGCAGGCGCGGAGCACGGACTGGTCGCGGGCGGTTACCGGGCGATCGACAGCCTGCGGCTGGAGAAGGGCTACCGGCTCTGGGGCTCCGACCTCTCCCCCGAGGTTCACCCGTACGAGGCCGGGCTCGGCTTCTGCGTGAAGCTCGACAAGCCGTTCCTCGGCCGCGAGGCCCTGCTCGCCGCTCGCGAGCGCGGGCTGACCAGGAAGCTCGCCTGCCTCGTGCTCGACGACCCGCGCCACGTGGTGCTCGGCAGCGAGCCCGTCCGCGTCGACGGCAAGGTGCTGACCAGGGTCACCTCCGGCGGCTACGGCTACTCCGTCGGCGCGTCCATCGCCTACGCGTACCTGCCCGTCGAGCTGGCCAAACCCGGCACGCGCGCTGAGGTCGAACTGTTCGGCACCTGGGTACCGGCCGTCGTGTCCAAGCAACCGCTGTTCGACGCTCGGGGAGAACGCGTTCGACAGTGAGCAACGGATTGGTACCTTCGGGTCTCGTGAGCACCCCCAATCGAGCGACCACCGCGCACACCCTCTGTCCAGGCTGCCTGGGCATGCGGGAGCGCAGCATCGGCCGCTGCGGCATCACCGAGGGCCGTCCGATCACCATCGACGAGATCCGCCCCTGCCGCTCCTGCGACGGCCGAGGCCGCTTCCCCGGCCTCGTCGCCCCCGTCTGAACCGCGTCAGGTGCGGGTGAGGGGGAGGCGGGTCCAGGTGATGGGGTCGGCGGGGGTGTAGACGCGGATGCGGAGGTCACCGGCGCCCTCGGCGACGAGTTCCTGGTTGACGAAGGTCAACTCGCCCGCGCGCCCGTGGCTGAAGCGCAGGTTGCTCGGGCTGGGCGCCATGACGTCGTGCCGGGCCCACAGCTCGCGGAACTCCTCGCTCAGCTCGGAGAGCCTGCGGATGTCCTCGTCCCACTCCGGGTCGTCGACGTGCCGCGCGTACTCCGCGCGCAGCCTTCCGATGAGATGGGGCACGACCTCGTCGTAGTTCGTGATGCGCTCGCGCGCGAGCGGTTCGGTGACGCAGCACCACAGCAGGTTCTTGTGCACGCACGGCAGGCTGTGCCAGCCGTTGAACAGCTCGTTGTGCGCGTCGTTGGCCTCGATCACGTCGAAGCGCGAGTTGAGCAGCACGGCGGGCACGGGGTCGAGCGTGCGCAGGACGATCAGCACGGACTCCGGGACCTCGGCGATCGGCGCGGCGAAGCGGACCGGCGTGGACTCGGCGAGGTCGTAGAGGTGCAGCCGCGCGGGCGCGTCGAGCAGCAGGGTGCGCGCGATGGCGTCGAGCACCTGGTAGCTGGCGTTGATCGGTCGTCCCTGCTCCAGCCACGTGTACCAGGTCAGGCCGACCCCGGCGAGCAGCGCGACCTCCTCGCGGCGCAGGCCGGCGGTCCGACGCCGCCCGCCCGGCTCCAGGCCGACGTCGGTGGGGTCGATCCGCGCGCGCCGTGCCTTGAGGAACTCGGCGAGCGCCGTGCGGCGGCGAGTGCCCGGGCGCTCCGTCATGGTCACAGGACGAGTGTGGCACCGGGGTACGACAGAACGAAGGTGGTAGTGGGACTACCAGCATCGGTGGGCTCTCGGTAGCGCGCGGATCGGGCGCGCACGGTGGTCGTCATGACCGTTCTCGACCCGTCCCCCGCTCCCACCGATCGCCGAAGTTGGTTACTGCTCGGCACCCTGTTGCTCGGCCAGTTCATGGCGCTGCTGGACGTCACGATCGTCAACGTCGCCCTGCCCAGCATCCGCGCCGACCTGGCCGCTTCCGGCAGCGAGCTCCAGCTCGTCGTCGCGGGCTACACGGTCAGCTACGCCACGTTGTTGATCACCGGAGCGCGGCTCGGCGCCCTGTTCGGCACGCGCAGGCTGTTCCGGACGGGAGTCCTGGTCTTCACCGCGACCTCGCTGCTGTGCGGCCTCGCCCCGACCGCGGCGACGCTGGTGATCGCGCGCTTCGCCCAGGGCGCGGGCGCGGCGCTGATGATGCCGCAGGTGATGAGCGTCATCCAGCTGCGCTTCGCCGGTGCCGCGCGGGCGAAGGCGCTGTCCGCGTACTCCGCGGTGATCGCCACGGGTGGCGTCGCGGGCATGCTCGTCGGCGGGGCGCTGATCGACGCCGACCTGTTCGGGCTGGGCTGGCGGCCGGTCTTCCTGATCAACGTGCCGATCGGCATCGCGGTGTTCACCCTGGTCAAGCGGATCGCTCCGGCCGACGCCCCGTCCGGCGCGCGCAGGCTGGACCTGGTCGGGCTCGCGCTTTCCCTGCCGGGAGTGCTGCTCGTCGTGACACCGCTGGTGCTCGGGCACGAGCAGGGCTGGCCGTGGTGGACGCTCCCCGCGGTGGCGGTGGGCGCACTGCTGCTGGCGATCTTCGTCCGCGTGCAGCGCCGGGTGCCGCACCCGCTGCTCAACCTCGACGTGCTGCGCGTTGCCGGGGTGCGCTCCGGTCTCGTGACCCTGGCGCTGGCGACGATGGCCTACGGCGCGTTCCTGTTCACCGCGGCGCTGCACCTCCAGGGCGGCCTCGGCTACAGCCCGTCGCGCGCCGCGCTGGCCTTCACCGCGTTCGGGCTGCCGTTCGGCCTGGCCAGCTTCTACTGGCAGCGGCTCCCCCAGCGGTGGCACCGCTGGTTGACCCCGGTGGGCCTGGCCATCGCCACGCCCGCCTGCCTGGTCGTCGCGACGAGCTTCGGTTCCGGTGACGGCGGGCTCGCGGCAGTCATCGCGTTCGCTGTCTGGGGCGCGGCGATCGGCGTCAGTTTCAGCCCGCTGCTGAGCAACGCGCTGCGCCACGTGCCCCCGGCCGAGGCCGCTGACGCGAGCGGGCTGCTGACGACCACCTTGCAGCTCGGCCAGGTCGTCGGCGTCGCCGCGTTCGGAGCCGTGTTCCTGGGACTTGCGCCCAGCTCCCACGCCATCTCGGTCACGCTCGCGCTGCTCTCCGGACTGCTCGTCCTCGGCACCGTCAGCGGCCTGGCGCTGTCCAGGGCAGTGCGCTAGCCGGCGGGGACGTGGTCGGCGACGTGGCGGGCGATCTCCAGTGCGCTGGTCGCGGCCGGGGACGGCGCGTTGAGCACGTGCACCTGGCGCGGCGCGGTCTCGATCAGGAAGTCGTCCACCAGGCTGCCGTCGGGGTTGACGGCCTGCGCGCGCACGCCGGACTCCGCGGGCACGAGGTCGTCGGCGGTGATCGCCGGGACCAGGCGCGCGAGGCTCGCGGCGAAGCGCTTGCGGGAGACCGAGCGCGCCACCTCGTCGAGGCCCGTGCGCACGTGCTTGCGCGCCATCCGCCAGAAGCCGGGGAAGGCGAGCGTGCCCGCGAGGTCGCGGGGCGTCACGTCACGGCGGCGGTAGCCCTCGCGGCGCAGCGCGAGCACGGCGTTGGGGCCGGCGTGCACCGAACCGTCGAGCATGCGGGTGAGGTGCACGCCGAGGAACGGGAACGCGGGGTCGGGGACCGGGTAGATCAGCCCGCGCACCAGGCCGCGGCGGTCGGCGCGCAGTTCGTAGTACTCACCGCGGAAGGGCACGATCCGCGCGGAGGGGCGCAATCCGGCCATCTTGGCGACGCGGTCGCTGTGCAGACCCGCGCAGTTGACGAGGTAGTCGGCCTTGATGTCGCCGTCCGTGGTCTCGACAACGACACCGTCCACAGTGGACGAAATCCCGCGAACCGTTGTGCCGGTGCGCAAATCCGCGTCCCGGGCGCGCACGCGCTTGACCAGCGCCGCGCACACCTCGCGGTAGTCGATCACCCCGGTGCTCTTCACGTGCAGCGCCGCCACGCAGAACGCCTCGGGCTCGATCTGCATCGCGTCGGCGGCGTCGAGGAAGTCGGCGGGCACGCCGTTGGCGGTGGCGCGCTCCTCCAGCACCCGCAGCCGGGGCAACTCCGACGGCGAGGTCGCCACGACGAGCTTGCCGCAGACGTCGACCTCGATCCCGTTGCGGCGCGCGAACTCCACCATGGAGGCGTTGCCGGCGACGCACATCTTCGCCTTGTGGCTACCGGGCTTGTAGTAGAGCCCGGCGTGGATCACGCCGCTGTTGCGCCCGGTCTGGTGGGTGGCCCAGTCGGATTCCTTCTCCAGCACCGTGACCGTGTGGCCGCGCACCGTCGCCAGCTCGTGCGCCACGGCGAGGCCGACGATGCCCCCACCGACTATCGCGACGTGCACGTGCGGCTCAGACCTTGGTTGTCGCGGACAGGCGCGCGCTCTTGCGGTGCCTGCGCCGCACGCTCATCAGGCCGACGCCCATGTACCAGACGTCGGCGAGCTTGATCCGCGTCCCGTGCTCGCCGTGCGAGGCGCGCAGCCGCACCGGCACCTCGACCGTGCGCACGCCCTGCCGCTCGGCGATGTAGATCAGCTCGGTGGTGAGCAGGAAACCCTTCTCCTCCAGCCGAACCGCGACCTCGCGGGCCCAGTCCCCGTTGAGCACGAAGGTGCCCTGCGGGTCGCGGGTGCGCATGCCCAGCACCAGGGTGCGCAGCACGAGGAAACCGTTGGTGGCCACCCAGCGGACCAGGCCGCGGCCGACCTGGGACTGCGGGTGCGCCTTGGAACCGACCACGACCGGGAAGCGGTTCAGGTCGACCTTGATCCCCGCGTCGTACTCGTCGAAGCCGAAGGGCAGGTCGTCGGCGGTGGTCACGACGACCTCGCCGCGCGAGGAGAGCAGGCCGAGCTTCAGCGCGTTGCCGAGGCCCTTCTCACTGCTGAGCGAGCGGAACTCCACACCGGGAACCGCCCAGTTCGCCGCGATGCGCGCGAGAACTTCAGGGGTCTCGTCGGTGGAACCGTTCTCCACCACCAGGATCTCGGCGTTGCCACCGCTGAATCTCTCACCGAGCTCGCGCACGGTCGCCTCGATGATGGCCGCGCAGTTGTGCGCGGGCACCACGTAGCTGAGTGAGATGGTGGTCCCTGAAGTCGGCACTGGAGCTCCCTGGCACGATATGGCCGCCGGAGGACGTGAAAGTCCGGCTACGGCGGCCCAGACCTTACACGCAGCGGCGGTGGGCCCTTCCGCAGCTGACCCGCGACGGGCCCGATGCCAGAACGACCAGCCGGTTGCGCGCGGCGCAGCCCCAGGAAGGACCCCCGTGACGGCGACGGAGACCCGCAGTGACGCGGACGCCCCTCCCCCCGCGCAGGCGCACCGCCACCAGCAGGCGGAGCGGCTGAGCAGCCTGCGCACCCCGCTGGTGGTGGCGGCCGTTGTCGGCCTGCTCGCGCTGTTCCCGCTGATCAAGAACCCGATCTTCTACTTCTGGGACGACTCGGCCGCGGCCTTCCTGCCGTACTGGCACGAGATCGGCAAGCAGCTGCTCTCCGGCGACTGGCCGGTGCTGCGACCGGACATGTGGATGGGCGGCAACCTCGCCGGTGAGGCCCAGATCAGCCTGTGGAACCCGGTCTCGCTGCTGAACTACGCGCTGGTCGCGATGCTGCCGGACCTGGCGCTCGCGGCGACCGTGGTCAAGGTCGAGTTCCTGATCGTGCTCGCGCTCGGCGTCTACTTCCTGGCGCGCGAGTACGGCGCGAAGGAGTTCGCCGCGGCGATCGTGGCGATCTCCCTGCCCGTTTCGGGTTACACGCTCTACGTCGACGCTTCGGCCTGGGTCGCAGGGTTGATCGGTTTCGCCTACCTGACGCACTTCTGGTGGTCGCTGCGCCGCTTCTCGCGCGGCCTGCTGAACCCGATCGTGCCGTTCGCCTTCGGCGCGCTGGCGATGACGACGGGCAACCCCTACGGCGCGCTCGGCGTGATCATCGTGCTGCTGGTGATCGGCGTGGAACGCTTGCTGATCAAGGACATCAAGCGGTTCTGGCAGATCGTCGTGCTGGGCGGTTCGGTCGGGATGACCGGTTTGGTGGCGTTCCTGCCGCTGCTGACCGGTGCCGCCGTCACCTGGCGCAAGCCCGCCGGCGTCTCCAACAGCGGCTTCATGGTCCCGGGGATCGGCGACCTGGCCACGATGTCCTCGCCGACCTACCAGCCGCGCGTGGAGATGTTCGACCCCACGTTCACCACGTTCCCGATGACCTACCTCGCGTGGTTCATCCTGCCGCTCGCGCCGTGGTTGTCCTGGCGCGCGATGCGGGCGGGGCTGCGCACGCGCTTCGGACTCTTCCTGTTCGGCACGATCTACCTGTTGATGGCGATCGCGCCGTCCGACCTGTGGCTGTTCCGCTGGCCCGCGCGGCTGACGCAGTACGTGTTCCTGCCGGTGCTCGTGCTGGTGGCCATCGCGCTGTCGGTGGGCTTGCGCACGAGCCAGTGGCGGCGCAGGGCGCTCGGCTCGGCCGCGATCATCTTCGTCGGCACCTACCAGGCGTGGGCGAACACCCCGCAGAACATCGAGTGGCACGCGCCCGCCTTCGTGCTGGTCTCGGCGGGCACGGCGGCGGCGGTGTGGGTGGTGATGAAGAACCGCGCGAAGCTGCTGCCCCCCGTGCTCGTCGCCGGGACCGCGCTGGTGCTGCTGTTGCAGGTGATGGTGATGCCGCAGAACGGCAACTTCACGCCGTGGTACTTCCCGACCAACGTGGCCGAGCTGAAGGAGCGCTTCGCCGACCGCTACACCGGGAACACGGTGCAGATCGCGGAGATCGGCCCCGCCATCGGGCGGCACGGCTACGCCCCGGACGGCGCGTGGCGCGACCTGCTGTTCGGCAACATGTACCACGTGGCCGGGGTGAAGGCGCAGAACAGCTACACCGGTATCGGCTTCACCTCCTTCGCCGACGAGCTGGACATGGAGTACCACGGCGGCACGCAACCCGAGGCCTACCAACGGTTGTGGCAGAAGGAGCAGGCCAACGGCGGCAAGACGCTCGCCGACCTGATGCGCCTGGAGACCGTCGTGGTCCTCAACGACTACGTCCCGGACTTCAACCCGGCGAAGCCGCCAGCGGGCTGGTCGCTCCAGCAGACCACGCACATCGTGAACGTGTTGCACCGCAACGCGAAGATCGAGTGGCCGGACGGGCGGCTGTCCTACGCCGCGCCCGGCGTCCGGGTCAGCGAGGACCGCTCGACCGGCTTCACCGGGGAGACCGTGAAGTACTCCGGCGGCGGCAAGGTGACCTTCGCGATGCTGGCCTGGCCGGGGTGGAAGGCCACCGTCGACGGCAAGCCCGTCGAGGTGAAGCAGGGGCCCGCCGGTCTGGTCCAGCTGGAGCTGCCGCAGGCCGCCAACGGCACCGTGGTGCTGAGCTACTTCCCGCCCGGCTGGAGCCTCGGCATCCCGCTGCTGGGCGTCGGCCTGCTCATGGGAGCCGGGTTCAGCGTGTTCCACGCCGTCCGCAAGCGCCGCGAGCGCGCCAGCGCATGACCTCTGCCCTGGCCCGGTCCGTCAGGCGACGGGCTGGGCCAGGTGGCGGGCGACCAGGTCTTCGAGGCTGAGCTGGTGGCGCCGCACGAGGTCGGCGGTGTCACCGGCAAGGCGGAGTTCGCCGCCGTCGAGCACGACGAGGTGGTCGCACAGCTGCTCCAGGTCGGTGACCGAGCGCGCGGACACCACGACGGTGCACCCGGTCTCGGCGTGGACCTCCAGCAGCGCGGAGATCGTTTCCTTGCGCGCCAACGGGTCCAGGCCGGTGATCGGCACGTCCAGGATGAGCAGCTCCGGCGTGGTGGCCAGCGCGACGGTGAGCGCGAGCTGGGCGCGCTGGCCGCAGGACAGGTCGCCGACCTTGCTGTCGAGGGAGATCCCGCGCTCGCGCAGCCGGTCCTCGGCGATGCTCTGCGTCCACCGGACGTTGAACAGCCGCGCGGCGGTGAGCAGGTCGGTCACCTTGAAGTTGCGGCAGAGCGCGTCCTCTTCGGCGATGTGCGCGACCCGCTCCAGCACGCTGGTGGGGCCGACCCGCTCGCCGAGCAGTTCCAGTTCTCCCTCGGTGGGGTGCAGCAGGCCGACCATCATGTTCATCAGGGTGGTCTTGCCAGCGCCCTCGGGGCCGACGACGCCGACCACCCGCCCGGCCGGAACCCGCAGGGTGCAGTCCCGAAGAGCCCACTTGTTGCCGTACCGCCTGCCGAGGTTCCTCGTGGCGATCGCTGTCTCGGTCATCGCGGGTATGCCTTCCGCGCCGGAGTCCGATTACTACGTGCGGTCACATAGAGTAGAACTGCACCCATTCGGCGTATAGACCGGGGTCAGGTTCTCAAATACCGGAGGGCCTGCCTGGGCGTGCTCCGGGCACGTACGGCAACAGGGCGCGCGTGTACCTGGTGATGCGGTCGGAGCCGTCCTGCCAGGTGGTGCCCTTGGGGAAGGTGGAGAACACCACCACGATGCTGCGGTCGTCCTTGCCGACGGTGCCGGTGGTGTGCAGCAGCGGACTGCTGAGGTCGACCACGTCCTCCTTGGCGGCGGGCACCGGCGGACCGGCCGCCGTCCGCGCGGCTCCGAGCGAGCAGTCCTGCCCGGGCGGCGGCGTGGCACCCCACGCGGACCAGCCCTGCTTCGCGCTCCACGGCTCGCCGAACGCGCGCGGAATTCCGAAGGATTGGTTCCACGCGTCCTCGCCGCACTTCTCCCACATGTGGATGTTGGTCATGATGAAGTCGCGGTACTTCACCGGAGCGTCGTCGAGAACGTGCCGGTAAACGCGCACGACATCGCGCGGGGTGAGCGAGGTGTAGCCCCACATTCCGGGCTTCTCCGGCGGATTCGTGCCCTTGAGGCCAATGCGCTCCACGATGCGCTCGACGATGTCGGTGTAGCCGCCGCGCACCCAGAAAACGCTCGCCGCGTAATCCCAGCTCCCGCGCAGCATCGCGCGCAGGTAGAGGATGTCGTTGCGCGCCTCGTCGGTCTTCGCCTTCTCCAGCACCAGCTCGGGATCGCGCTGGTACATGTGGTCGAGCGCGATGAGCAGCTTGACCACCGACGCCGAGCGGAACGGTTTGTCGGCGTCCCGCTCGACCGTGAACCGATCGCGCTGGCGGTCGTAAACGGCGACCGCCGCGGTCATGTCCGGCGTGGCGGAGGTGAACGGTTCGGCGAGGGCCGAGGGCGTGAAACCGGCGACGAGGGCGGCGGTGACAAGGAGAACAACGGGGCGGCGCACGTCGCGAAGATAGTGCAAACAGCACAAAAGAGCAGAATGCGGGCGACGCTTGCTTCGCATCCCGCCGAAGTCTGAATTCAAAGGCAACCGAAACGCCTCACCCGAGCTGTAAGGGGCATGGTTGTCTTCTCGGCCGCGCGGGCTCGGGCCGCGGCACTGCCCCTCTCCTGGCGACGGCCCGCCGTGCACACCACCTGGGTGCTGCTGCTCAGCGGCTGGGCGGTCGCGCGGATCGGCCGGTTCGGCTTCCACCCGACCGACCAGGGCTTCACGCTGGCGCTGAGCTGGCGGCTGCTGCACGGCGAGGTCCCGCACCGCGACGTGGTCTCGGCCCGGCCGCTGGCCTCGGCGCTGCTGCACACGCTGGACTTCGCGGTGCCGGGCCCGCTGTTCCTGGTCTCCGCGATGATCGCGATGGTGCAGCTGGTCGTCGCGACGATCGCGCTGGCGACGCTGGTCACCGGGCGCGCCGTGCTGAGCTGGGGTCCGCTGGGCACCGGACTGGTCGCGGCGGCGGCGCTGGTCAACCTGCACACGTTCCCGCTGATGGCCTGGCACACGATCGACGGCATCTTCCTGGTCGCCTGCGGCTGGTGGGCGCTGCGCTCGGGGTTGCGCACGGGCGCGGCGCTGCCGAGGTACGGCGGGCTGTTCCTGGTCGGCATGGCCGCGTTCACCAAGCAGAGCTTCGTCTTCGCCGCCGCGCTCACGGTGACCTACCTGCTCGCCCGGCACTCGCTGTCCTTTTTGGACATTTGGTGGACGGGTGCGTTCCCATTGGGCTACATCGGTTTCGTCTCGCTCGCCGGCGGGTTCACGCCGATGGTCGAGCAGCTCAGCGGAGCGACGGGCGCGTGGCCCCGGCGTGCGTTCACCGTCTGGGAGTCACCGGAGGCGATGACCACCATGCTCTGGCTGGCCTCCGCCGCGGTCGCACTGATCCTGTTGCGGCGCAAGGAAACCGTGACGATCCCGGCCGTGATCGCCTCGGCGGTCGCGCTGCTCGTCGTGCTGAAGGGCGACATGCTGCGCGCGGGTGACTGGGGCATGGTGCTGCTGTGGGCACTGCTCTTCGTCGTGGTGGCGCGCTGGATGATCGACGTACGGGCTCCGCGCGGGGCGGTCGCCGTGGTCGCGCTCGCGGCGATGTCCTCGCTGTCCTGGGGTTACGACTCACCGACACTGCTCGGCGGCACGCTCGCGCTGAGCGTGCTGTGGTTGCTCACGCCCGAGCTGCCCAGGTGCTCGCCGCGGCCGGTCGGCGGGGTCGCGGTGGCGGCCGTCGTCCTGCTGGGCACGTCGAAGCTGCTCGTCGACGCCCACGACGCCTCGCCCTACCGCGACCGCCCGCAACACGAACTGACCGCGAGCCTCGGCCTGATCGCCCCCGCGCTGAACGGGCTGCGGACCACTCCGGAGATGTACAGCTACGTCGCGCAGATCGAGGAGTGCGTGCGGGAGCACCCCGCCCGACGCGTCGCGGTGTTGCCGGACAACGCCTTCGCCTACCCGGCCCTCGGGCTGCGCAACCCGTTCCCACTGGACTGGCCGCTACCGCTGGAGCTCGTCGGTGACGCCAGGGAGCGCATGCTCGCCACGGTGCCGAAGCTGAACGCCGATGGCGACTACCTCGTGCTGTTCCAGGAGGTCGGCCACACCGATCTGGAGGGGAGGATCAGCGCCGGGCTGACCGGGCGGCGGATCACCTGCGGTCAGTTCACCGGGGTGTGGGCGCGTCAGCCCTTGGCGACGCAGTAGGCGTCGGCGGAGATGGGCTTCGCGAGGTGGGTCACAGTTCCGGTCGCACCGTAGGATTCAACGAACTTGTGGCTGCCGAGGCCCTTGTAGAACTTCAGCTGGTGCTTCTTGGAGACCCAGACGTCGACGACCTTCGCGGTGTTGCCGAACTCGTTCACCGCGCAGGCGGGGGCTTCCTTGACGGCGCACTTCCAGCCGCGCATGTGCTTGCCGTTCTCGGTCCACTCCATGTTGAACGCGGCCTGCGGGTCCCCCACCAGTGCCGCGAACTGCGCACATGCTGGGGGCATGCCCGCGGGCGCCGCGGCGGCGGTCCCGCTGAACCCGGTGACCAGGGCGGCGACGACAACGGGCAACAGAATTGAGCTGCGCATGTTTTCCTCACAGGAACCGGCGATAACGGGGGACCCAGAGGACATTACTCAGATAAGAGGCCGTGGCAATTGTCAAGAAAACGTCAATAGAACCGTTGACTTGACCGGATCTTGAGGGAAATGTGAATTCGAGAATAACTCGCAAAAACGAACGCGGCGACGAGAACGAGTCTCGCCGCCGCGTTCGCGCTGGTCGGACTAGACGGCGGCGACCGCCGTCGCCGACACGGTCGCCTCGTGCACGGCGCGGTGCGCGGGCAGGATCGCCTTGCGCTCCGCGTCGACCCCGGCGCCGGTGTCGAGCAGGTTGAGGAAGTGGTCCAGCTGCGCGGCCAGCGGCTCCGCGCTGTGCTGGATGGACGGGATCTCGATGACCGTCTGCTGGCGGTAGCCGACGCCGTCCGAGGCGGGCGAGTCGGCGACGTGCCGGTAGATGGTGATGCCCTTGCGCAGCAGGTCGATCTCGATCAGCCGGTGCAGCTCCATCACCGAGATCTCGCGGATCTTGCGCTGGCTGATCCGGCTGGCCGAGATGGTGGCCAGCGCGCCGTTGGCGAAGGACATCGTGGCGTCGGCGCTGTCCTCGGACCGGTTGGCCTTGGACTGGCCGTGGAAGTAGCCGAAGGAGCCCTTCACCGAGTCCGGCTCCTGGCCGGTGAAGCCGATCGCCAGGTCCACGTCGTGGATCAGCAGGTCGGTCGCGACACCGGTCTTGATCCGCGAGACGAACGGCGAGTGCCTGGTCGCGTTGACCTGCACGACCTCACCGATGAACTGCTTGGCGGTGAGCACGGCCGGGTTGAACCGCTCCAGGAACCCGCACAGCAGCGGCAGACCGCGCTGCTCGGACTCCGCGACCAGTTCGGCCGACTGCTCGTAGGTGGCCGCGAGCGGCTTCTCCACCAGCAGCGGCTTGCCCAGCTCCAGCACCCGCTTGGCGAGCGCGTAGTGCGCCTCGGTCGCCGCCGCGATCACCACTGCGTCCACAGTGGACAGATCGTCGAAGTCCGGGGCCCACGCGACGCCGTGCTTGTCGGCGAGCAGGCGGCCGGACTCCTGGCGCGGCTCGATCAGCTGCACGAGGTCGGCGCGGGCGGACTGGGCGAGCACGCGGGCGTGCAGCGAGCCCATCTGGCCGCCGCCGATGAGGGCGATCCTGGGGTTGCTCATGCTCCGAGCACCTCCCGCACCGTGGCGACGACCTTGTCGACGTCGGCCTCGGAGAGCTTGGGGTGCACCGGCAGCGACAGCGCCTGCTGGGCGACGCGCTCGGTCACCGGCACGTCGGAGGCGATCACGCCGGGGTGGTCGCGGTAGCAGTCGTAGTCGAAGACGACCTTCGGGTAGTAGATGCCGTTGCCGACACCCTTCTCGGTCAGCTTCGCGGACAGCTCGTCGCGGTCCACGGCCGCGTCCGGGCCGACCAGCACGGTGTACTGGTGCCAGACGTGGGTGCGGTCGGCCAGCACCTGCGGCAGCCGCAGGCCGGGCACGTCGGCGAGGCCCTTGGACAGCGCCTCGGCGTTGCGCTGGCGCTGCTCGGTGACCGAGGCCAGCTTCTCCAGCTGCGGGATGCCGACGGCCGCGTGCAGGTCGGTCAGCCGGTAGTTGTGACCGGCGACCTCGTACTGGTAGCGGGCCCGCATGCCCTGGTTGCGCAGCACGCGCAGCCGGTCGGCGAGCACGTCGTCGTCGGTGGTGATCACGCCGCCCTCGGCGGTGGTGATGTTCTTCGTCGCGTAGAGCGAGAAGCAGCCGAGCCCGTAGCTACCGGCCTTGTTCCCGGCGAAGCTCGCGCCAACGGCCTGCGCGGCGTCCTCGACCAGCGCGAGGCCGTTGCTCTCGGCCAGCGGGGCGAGGCGGCTCATGTCGGCCATCTGGCCGTACAGGTGCACCGGCATCAGGACCTTGGTCCTCGGCCCGATCGCGGCGGCGACCGCGTCCGGGTCCACGCAGAAGTCGTCCTCGGAGATGTCGGCGAAGCGCGCGGTCGCGCCCGCCTCCAGGATCGCGTTCAGCGTGGCGACGAAGGTGAACGGTGAGGTGACGACCTCGTCACCCGGCTTCAGGTCCAGGACCTGGATCGAGGCGACCAACGCTGTGGTGCCGCTGTTCACGGCGATCGCGTGGCGCACGCCAGCGACCTCGGCAAAAGCATCCTCGAACCGCTTGACCATCGGGCCCTGGGCGATGACGCCCGAACGCAGGACCTCCATGACCAGCGGTTCCGCGTCGGCGACGTCGACGACGGTGATGGGGATCATTCACTCGTCTTTCGGCTCGGCAGGACCAACATGGCAGTCGGCCACGTTACCCATGTATCCCCCGTCACCCCGGGGCTGGTCCGCTCCCGCGTCACGAGGGCCGTCGTCCCCCGTCCGAGGGGATATGGCGCACGACACGCTGCCGGGAGGAGAACGTTGCGGGCCCCTCGAGCGAATACACAGGTGATGGAGCCTTCACGTTCGCCAGAGGCGGGCACGGCGACGCGACTGTGGCAGCAGGAGCGGACCCCGCAGCTGAACGCGGTGCTGACCGATGTCATCAGCACCGACGTCACCGGCGTTTCGGGTGTGCCCGAGGTGTGGGCACTGGGCTTCCTCGTCACCAGAACGGGCCACATGACCAAGGCGCTGCGCCGGGACGGCGCGGTCTGGCGGGAGGCCCCGGTTCCGGACATCGGCAGGATCACCGCCGCGACCGCCGCCGGTGCCGAGCTGTGGGCGGCGGGTGACAACGGCGGGATGCTGCACCACTACGGCACCGGCTGGCGACGGGCGGACACCCCGTTCCCCGAGGACTCGCACGGCTCCTACCTGGGCATGACGGAGTTCGGCCCGGACGACGTGTGGGCGGTCGGCGACCTCTGCCGCCGCTCCGACAGCCACCGGCGCGGCATCGTCCAGCGCTGGGACGGCCGGGGGTGGAGCGAGCTGGCGCTGCCCGACATCGGCGAGCACTGGGGCCTGTCCGGGATCTCGGGCACCTCGGCCACCAACGTCTGGGCGGTGGGCTGGGCCTTCGAGAACGAGGTGGAGACCGCCGTCGTCCTGCACTTCGACGGCGACTACTGGCAGCGCTTCGACACCCCGGTCGAGCCCGGTCTGGAGCACAGCCTCCAGGACGTGGCGATGCTCCCGGACAGCGGCGACGCGGTCGCGGTCGGCTACCGCACCGACGAGGCCGGGGTGCGCTTCCCGCTGACCATGGCCTGGTCCGGCTCCGGCTGGCGGCTCACCCCGTCGCCGAGCGCGGAGGGCCAGCTCAACGCGGTCGACGGGCGCATATCGGTCGGCTTCGCCGAGGGCGACGACGCCTACGCGGCGCACCTGGGCACCGGCGCGTGGCACCGGCTGCGCACCCCCCGCCCGCTCGGTCCGCGCGGCAGGCTGACGCTGAACGGGGTGCTGGCCCTGCCCGACGGCGGAGCGCTCGCGGTCGGTGTGGAGCGGCTGCCGCTGCCCGCCTCGGAGACCCTGCGGCCGCTCGTGCTGCACTGTTCACCGAGCGCGTTGCGCGAGCTCGGCTTCGGCGGTTCGTGGCCGTGGTCGGAGGGGCATCGCAGCGTGACCGGCGAATAGCACACGAGCTTCACCCAGGTGTCCCAATCGCCCGTTTTCCCGCCGATCGGAGCAGGACCGGCTGAGTTTCACCGCGCGACGGCCGGTAGCCTCCATGGGCCCGACCGCCCGCACACCCGCACGGGACGAGCGAAAACTGTGACTGATCCCAGCAGCCAGCTGGTCGCTGACGGCGCGCGCCTCGTCGACGCGCCGTCCGGCACCGTGCTGGGCGGGGCGGAGCTGCGGGCGAGGATCACGGCGGTCGCCAGGGAGCTGGTTGAGCTGCCGGTGGGCGCGGTCCTCGCGCTGACCGCGGTCGACCTCCCGAGCACCCTGCGCTACCTGGGCACTTTCCAGGCGGAACGCGCGGTGGCGGTGCTCGGCCCCGACCTCGACCCGGAACCGCTGAACGATCTCGTTGAACGTTTTCAGCCCGCTGCCGTGCTCGGCGTCGACCCGGCGTTCGCGGTCCCCGACGGCTACGCGGTCGCGGACCTGACCGGCCCGGCGTGGGTGCGGACCAGCGGCGACGGCGTCGAGCCGCACCCCGACCTCGCCGTGCTGCTGTCCACCAGCGGCTCGACCGGCAACCCCAAGCTCGTCCGCCTCTCCCGCGAGGCCGTGCTGTCCAACGCCAGGGCCATCGCCCAGGCGCTGCGGCTGGACTCCCGCGAGGTCGCGCCGACCAGCCTGCCGCTGCACTACGCCTACGGCCTCTCCGTGCTCAACAGCCACCTGGTCGTCGGCGCGGCCGTGCTCATCGAGCCGAACGGCGTGACCGCCCCGTCGTTCTGGCGCGCCGTCCACGAGCACCGCGCGACCTCGCTCGCCGGTGTGCCCTACCACTACGAACTGCTGCACCAGGGCGGTTTCGACCCGGCGGAGCACCCCGCGCTGCGCACGCTGACCCAGGCGGGCGGGCGGCTGCGGACCGACCGGCTGACCGACTTCGCCGGGCGGATCGCGGCGGTCGGCGGCCGGATGTACGTGATGTACGGCCAGACCGAAGCGACGACGCGGATGGCCGTGCTCCCTGCGGAGCGGCTGGCGGCGAAGATCGGCTCCGTCGGCCAGGCGCTGCCCGGCGCGGAGTTCTCGATCCGGCAGCTGCCCGGTGAGCCCGCGCAGGCCCAGGGCGAGGTGGTCTACCGGGGCCCGAACGTGATGATGGGCTACGCGGAGAACGCCGCTGAGCTGGCCCGGCCGGACGAGCTGCGCGGCGAACTCGCCACCGGCGACCTCGGCTACCTCGACGACGAGGGCTTCCTGTTCATCACCGGGCGGCTCAGCCGCATCGGCAAGGTCTTCGGCAACCGGGTCAACCTCGACGACCTGGAGCAGCTGCTGCGCGGGCACGGCCCCGCCGCCGCGCTGCCGGGCGATGCGGACCGCGTGGTGATCTGGTTGGAGGGCGCCGACGACGAGTCGTGCGCCGCAGCCGCGAAGGAGCTGGCCGAGCGCCTGCACCTGCACGTGTCGGGCTTCCTGGTGCGCCGGGTGGACCGACTGCCGCTGCTGCCGAGCGGCAAGGTCGACTACCGAGCGCTGGAGGAGCGATGACCGCCCGGCGGCGTTACCCCAACGAGGTGAATCGAGACGCTTGTGCGCGCGCTGGGCAACCGGTCGCGCGGCACGGCGTCCTTCAGGTGGTGAGCACTGTGCCCGGGTCCCTCCCGTGGCGTGCTGCCCTCTCCACAGCGGTCGCCGGTTCCGGCGCCGGACTTCCCACCAGGGTTGACGGGTAGCCGCCGCATGCCTTTCCGATCGAAGAGAGCCAACGGGAGCAACGGAGGTCCCATGACCGTGCAGGACGAGGCCGCGCCGGCCGCATCGGCAGCGCCCGCCCCGCAGCCGGCCCCGACGGGCAAAGCCGTGCTGATGACCTGGCTGCGCAGGGCCCTGCTGGTCCTGGTGCTGGCCGCCGCCGCGTGGGCGCTGTACTCGCACTGGGGCGGCGTGTCCAAGACCCTGGTCACGGTGCCGTGGCACTCCACCGTGCTCAGCCAGCTCGCCGTCGTGCTCGGCATCGCCTGCGGCACCCTCGGCTGGCAGACCATCGTCGACGGCCTCGGCAAGCCGATCGGCGCCTTCCGCGGCGCGCAGATCATGCTCGTCGGCTCGCTCGGCAAGTACGTCCCCGGCTCCGTGTGGGCCTACCTGCTCCAGATGGAGCTCGGCCGCCAGGCCGGACTCCCCCGCGCCCGGGTGTTCACCGCCACCCTGATCAACCTCGGTGTCGGCGTGGTGGCCTCGCTGCTGCTCGGCGTGCTCGCGCTGCCGGTGATGCTCAGCTCCACGCCCGGCCTGATGTGGCTCTACCTCGCGCTGCCGGTCGGCCTCATCGCGCTGCACCCGAAGGTGCTGACGTGGGGCGCCTCCTTCGTGCTGAAGGCGCTCAAGAAGGCCCCGCTCGACCACGTCCTCCCGTGGAGCACCGTCGGCCGCTCGCTGGGCTACGCGCTGCTGTCCTACGTGCTCTTCGGCGTGCACCTGTGGCTGCTGTCGATCAGCTCCGGCCCGGTCAGCGTGCGCGTGCTGCTGCTCTGCGCTGGCGCGGTCGCCATCGGCATGACCGTCGGCCTGATCGCGTTCATCCTGCCCTCCGGCGCCGGTGTCCGTGAGCTGGTCCTCGTCTCCGCGCTCAGCACCACGATGCCCGTCGAGCAGGCGCTCGCCTTCACCCTCGTGTCCCGGCTGATGTTCACCGTCGCCGACATCGCGATGGCCGGTGCCGCGGCCGGACTCGCGCGCTGGAAGATGCCCAAGGCGAAATTGGCGGATGCCTAAAACGCTTTAGCCCCAACGGTTACAGGGCCCGCGAACGCTTGTTCGCGGGCCCTTCGCCTTTGTTAACGTCGGTCCATGACGGACATCGGGGGGATATCCGGAGATCCGCGCTGGCAGACCGCGTGGACGGACCTGCCAACGCGCGAGGACGTTTCCCAGCCGGGCGCCCTGCGCATCGACCGCGACAAGATCCCGCAGGCGATCGCCCTGTTCAGCGGGATCAAGGAGCGCATCGGCAAGCTCTCCGCGGAAGCGGAGCACGCACTGCGGATCGACCCCATGGCCGAGGACCGAGTCAGCGAGTACATCGCCGAAGTGCTCACCGCCAAGGGGCTGACCGAACCGGAATGCGCCCTCAGCGCCATCACCGCCTTCCGCGACCAGCTGCAAGGCATCATCGACCGGCTCGAGGACACGCAGCGCCTCATCACCGCGACCGAGGAAGCGAACCGCCAGGGGTTCCGGGGTGGTCCCCGTGGCTGACCGCCGCACGGCCTGGCTCGCTCTCGCGCTGCTCGCGATGCCCCTCACCGGCTGCGTCAACGTCGTGGGCGCTGAAACGGTCACCACCACCACGACGTCAACCACTCCGCAGGTCCAGCGGCCACGCGTCCTCGACATGGCCGGTGTCGATCCCTGCGTGCTCCTCTCCCGTGAACAACAGGCCGCGTTCGGCATCGACTCCTCGCCCGGCCCGGACGACAGCGCCGTCTTCGAGGCCAAGGCGTGCTACTTCTGGAACCACAAGGGGTTCGAGAGCGTCAGCTTCATCCCCGTGCCGCACATGGGCGTCGACCGGTTCTCGGCGGGCAGGGTCAAGGCCGACGTCCGCGATCTCGACGTCAGCGGTTTCCCGGCCAAGGAGAACATCGTCCGGGTCCAGCTCCCCAACTACCCACCGTCGTGCGACGTCGTCGTCGACGTCGCCCCCGGCCAGGTGCTGAACGTTCACTACGCGGAGCTCTCGCGGGGCGGAAAGCCGCCGCAGCTGAGCCGGGAGTACATCTGCCGTCGCGCGCACGCGGCGGCCGAGGCGGCGATCAGCACGCTCATGACCACGAGGTGACGAGTCCGGGGGATGAGATGGGCGACGTGACGGGCATCAACTGGCTGGCGGTTCCGCACGAAGAGCTCCACCGGCAGATCCGGTCGGGGCGGGGAGTGGCGTCGGCGCGGTCAGCGGAAGCCTTCTACCGCAACCTCCGCAAGCAGTACGAGGACGCGGTGTTCGACCTGGCGGAGGGGTTGAAGTCGCTCGGGGCGGCGTGGGACGGGCTCGCGGCGGGCCGGGCGCGGAGCAGCATCGGGCGGTTCGGGCCGTGGGCGGAGCTGGCCGGGACGAACGCGTCGAGCTGCACGAACTCCACGGTCATGCAGTCCTGGCACTACACGCAGGCGCGGGACCGGATGCCGGAACCGCGAGCCGTCACGGCGATGCCGGACAACGGCGTGATCCAGGGGATCGCGAACTTCTTCGGCATCACCACCGATCGGCAGCTCCAGGAGAAGGCCGCGCACGAAGCGCACCTGCGAGCCGCTGAGGTGATGCGGTCCTACGCGCAGAACTCGACGCAGACGGGGACCAGCTTCCCGGCGTTCGCCCCGCCACCCCAGGTCAGTCTCACCGTGCCCGGTGCTCCTTCGCCCGCGCCCCGCCCACCGATCAGTGGCCCCCGCGGTGGGCAGCTCGGCACCGCTACTGCTTCGGAGCAGCACGGAGTCGTTGAGCAGCAAGGATTTCAGCCGACCTCGACCGATTCGACCGCGCAGCCCCCGCCGACCCATCGCGACGGCGGCGGTCACGCACCCGTCACCACTGGCGGCGTCGCGGGCTGGAGTTCGGGTGGCACCAGCGGCTTCGCGCGAGGCGGTCAGGCGAACATCAGTCAGGCGAACAACAGTCAGCAAGGCGGCAACCGGCTCGGCGGTGGGACGGGCAAGACCGGCCCGGCAGCGCCGACGCCCACCGCCGCGCAGGCGGGGCGGGGTGCGACGGGAAAGCCGGGACAGCAGAGCTTCATGCAGCCCGCTCTTGGCTCAACGCAACAACAGCAGGAAGAAGAGGCCGAGCACGCCAGGAAGTACTCCGTGACCGACGACCTGGTCGGTGATCTGCCCCAGGTCGCTCCGCCGGTCATCGGCGAGTAGCCGTGTTCACGCTCTCACCGTCCGCGTACCAGGTGTTGTGGGAACAGCTCGCGCTGCCGCCGATGCCCATCGAGCTCATGGTGACACCGCGCGGTTTCGAGGAGGACGAGCGGCGGGCAGAGATCGCGAAAGCGCTGGAAGAGCTGCGGGACAAAGGTTCTGGCGAAGGGCTGGCCGACGCGCTGCGCCTGCTGGCGAATCCTGAGTCCACTGTGGATGGACGAGTGTGGGTCGACCGGAGCGTGCGGGCGCTCGCCGCGCGGGCGAGGGGGCGCGCGGTGCTGGGCGTGCTCACCGAGGACTTCTTCTCCGTGCGGTGGATCAGGCCCGGCGACCTCGCGCGCGCCGCGGTCTCCGTGCTGCCGCCGCTCGCGGCCGGTTCGGGCAAGGTCGTGAACGTGCCCAGCGACGTGCTCGGCGCGGCGGCCCGCGGCGCCGGCGCGTCGGAGTGGGCGTTGGTGGACGCGCTCTGCGCCGCCGGAGTGCCGAGCGGTGACGCGCGGCGGCTGGGGAACATGATCCGGGGACGCCGCAACGGCGCCCAGTTCGGCGTGACGGTCGCGTCGAACAGGGGCGACCGGGTCGTGGCCTGCTTCGACACCCCCGCCGGGCGCTACCTGATCGAGGAGCTTCGGGGGTGGACGACGGTCGTTCCCGCCGACGCTCCCCGGATCAGCGAGCGGGTCGAGCAGGTGCTGCTCAGCCGATCTCGCCGAGGAGCGTAACCGGAGCACTCCTTTTGACATGAGAAGTACTTCAAGGAAAGCGTCTACCGACAAGGACATCTTTCCCAAATTACGCGCGAACCCCCGTGGTATCGAACCGAAAACAGATCGACTAGGCGTCCCCATAGATCTTCTACTGCACTGACACGCCAGCTGCACGAGGCTTGTCATAGAACAACATCAGACGACCTAGAGTAACCAGCTGGTATCAAGCTGAGCGCACCCGGGTATCGCAGCCGCCAGAAGCCTCAGGAAGGACTTACGATTGCGATCCAAAGTGGGAGTAACGGTCGGATACTGCACTAACGAGACAGAATCGTCCATTTGATTGCGAGGAAGCTTATGCCAAAGCCGACGGAATCAAGCAAGAGAGAGGACGTCTTTTCGGCCGCCACCACCCGGCTCCCTCGAGAAAGTAAAATCGATAAAATCGCGCCTCAGTTATCGGCATCCGATATCGTTCCCGATGCGGCATTAGGAAGCGCTGGAGCTGACGAATTTGAGCATACCGCAATAGCCGGGCGGGTAGCAGATTTAGCGAATAACGCCCAACTTCCAACAAACGTCGCACTTTTCGGACCATGGGGATCCGGCAAGAGTAGCTTCTTCGAGTTGTTGCGCCGCGAAATTGCGAAACGTGACGCAAAGATTCAGGTTGTACGATACGATGCCTGGAAATACGGCGGCGCCTCACTGAAGAAGAACTTCATTTCCTCAACAGCTCGCAGCCTAAAACTAAAGGACGAAGAATTCAATCGAGGCCTCTACGACAATCATAAGATTGTAAGGCTCGACTGGCGTAGCTTCTTCAAGAATAATTGGAAATCCCTTGCCTTCTTGACAGGGGCAGCTGCTTTCATATGTTGCGCATGGGTCGCAATCTTGGCGACTGCCGCTTGGGCAACTGAAAATGCTAGCTGGACAGCGGCCTTTGCATCAAAACTTCCAGGAACTATACAGACACTTGGAACGGCATTACTAGTTGTATTTGCCGGCCTGAAGATTCTCGATGCGGCAAAGATCACCGTGGATCAAACTGCACCTAGCGCCGACGAAGAATTTGGGGCCAGATTTTCCCAATTGGTTCAGAAATCTACCAAGGGTGGAAAATACCGACTTCTGATATTTGTTGATGAGCTGGACAGATGCTCCTCTTCTGACGTCGTCGAAACTCTTATCGGCTTGAAAACGTTCCTGGACCAGGATTCCTGCATCTTCGTAGTAGCAGCCGACCGTGATGTGCTCGAAGAAGCCCTGAGCAAAGATCTTCCTCATCCAAACCCGGTACGAGAGAATGACCCGTACTACAGCACGGCAGGCGCCTTTCTAGACAAAGTCTTTCAACATCAACTTTCGTTGCCTCCACTACGGCAACATACCTTAACCACCTACGCAAGAGGGCTAGTTGTCGACCGCGACGGCTTGTGGAGAGAACTTTCAACTGCTCAAGCCGGAGGCCGCTTACTGGATAACGTTGTGTACACTCTAATACCGTCGCACGTTCGAAGCCCAAGGCGCGTCAAGGTTTTGCTCAATAATTACGCTACAAACGTGCGTATAGCTCAAGCGCGCGGAATTTCGTGGCCAGCACGTGCAACAGAAATAGCGAAGCTGACAGTTCTTCAAACCGAGTTCCCGCCAGTGGCGGCTGACCTATTGGTTGAGCCCCGACTCCTTGAGCTAATTCTTGAATACTCCAATGCCGAATCTGCCCCCGACATACCTCATACAGAGCAGCAGTCGAGGATGCAAAGAAAGTATGTGCTCGAAAATTCTGATTCTCAACCAAATCCTGTTGATGATCAATCGGCTGGCGGACTGATTCTCCACAACGAGGACGAGAATAATGGGCAGCGTGCAGCGAGGCAGCGCGCCCAAGATAGGCTAAACGAACAACTGCGCAGATATCTCGAGCGAACAGAGGCAGCAGAGATCCCAAATCCACGGCCCGACCTACTATATCTTCAGGCCGCTGGCGCTGCGGAGGGAATTGTTGACGTTGATCTAAACTCGGCTATCGACCTCGCTGCCGAAGTCAGCCCATCCACAACCGTATCAGCTTTCGACTCGGCAGGAAAACAAGAAATCCAAGCCGCCATGAGAACGCTGGCTTCTCGATCCGATAGCCAGTTCGGCCCCGGTCGCGCAAACCTAGTGTCCGTCATATGCCAGCTTTCCGAGAAATTAGCATATGACGAGCTAGTGAGCATCTCCCCTGTTGTGGTGCCCAGCGTGCTGTCCGCCGCCCGCGGTGAGCTAATTCGGACTGAAATGCTCCCAGGCGCAGTAGCTCTTGCCTCCTTAAGTTCCAATGAGGAGCTCATTGGTCAACTAATCGACTTGGCAACCGTGTCGCCTGGAATCACGTGCCTTGATCGCATCATTCCTACCATGCCGACAATGCCAGATAAGGCTGCCGAGAAGCTTTGCTCTAAGCTTGGAGATTTATATACCGAGCATCCTGCTTACGTATACCAGGGACTCAAGGATCTTCCGATTGCAGCCGCACGTCTGCTTTGGTTTACACAACAAGAGAAAATCGAAGACGTACTTGAGGAAATTGGCAAGGTGACTCGTCCGGCTGCGTCTTCAGGTCAAAGTTCTGCAAGAGTACCCAATTCAGCGGAGCGGATCGATGCTTTATTCGATGCCCTGGATGAACGAAGCGAGACGAGCGCTGAGATACTCAAATCCGCGCTCAAGATGACTCTATATTTAGATCAACCTCCACTGTACGAAGTTGCGTGTCGACGCGCAAGAAGCGTCATCGACAGACTTAGCAGCCAGTTTATCTTCGATGTTGTGGAGCAGGCGATTTGCTCCTGCCCAGTCAAAGATTGGGTATTCTGGTTCTCGTTCGCCTCCGACGATAATTCAGCAACGGGTAGCGACGTTTCGGATGTAGTAACGAGGATATTTGAAGGCATCCCCGAAGCAACTCAAGACTCGCTCGACATCGCTCCGACTGTTGCTCAATACTTCGCCTCCCTTGGTGAGGTCCCCGCAGAGCTCAACGATAATCTGATTTTGTGCCTTTCGGAGGCTATCGCGCGTACAGCAGGCGGGACCAACCCGGCCATTGCGCAGCGCTTCACGCTATATATTTGCGCTAGCATCATCGCCGATCTGCTTAAGATAGATAGGCTTGCGGATTTAGTCGCAGACGAGCTTGTCGCCGATACTTTCAAAGCCGAACTGTCCATCGAAGAAGCCGGAAAAATCATACTTTGCTTGAATCACCTACCGGCGGAATCTTGCAGAAAGCTCAATGCGCACCTAAACAACGCGGACCTAAATGCGACGGGCACGCGCCTTCTGCTAGTCAGAATCCACATCGCGGCTCGGCGTGCTGGCAATGTTTCCATTCCCCTTGAGGTAAATAGGATGGAAACTCTTGTCAATGCAGAAGGCGCGGACGCGATTGTTGGTCAGTGGCTGCAAACTGGCCCCTCTATTGCTGACGTGATTCAAGTCATTGAGTGCGTGGCTGTCCCTAGTTCAGATTTTCTTCGCACATACTCAGAGAAAATTGATAAGCATGACAGATCACTCCTATGGAATTCGCTAAGCAACCTGAAGGAATCCGATGAGACACTAGAAGCCGTTGCATCTCTAGGTGTCGAGGCAGCGGTTGTTGAGCGCCTTCATACTATGATAGAAGAGGCTTCACGGCACGAGGATCGCAGTACGATCGTGAATCAACTACTGACGCTGCCGATACGCAAGAGTAGTGCTCTAGGTAAGCCTGTCTGCGAGCTTGCGGTAATGCTACTGAGTAGAGAAACCTCATCGGATGCTGCTCTAGCCGCGAAGATCATGATCTCCGCAGGCGGTCCAACATACGGCTACTCCGCGAAGTTACGCGAGATGTTCGATGCGGCTGCCACGAAGAGCAAGCGTTTTGTAAGCCCCTCAACCATAAAGACACTACAAGAACTAAAACTCTTGAGCACGCCTCGCAAGAAGAATCCGCTGAAAATAATTTCTGACTTAATCGGAATTGGAGAATAGCGCTAGCTCAAGCGGTCAGCGTGAGAGAGACTCAACCCTCGCGGCCAGCAACTTGAATTGACGTCAATGACGGTCGTTCCCGCCGACGCGCCCCGGATCAGCGAGCGGGTCGAGCAGGTGCTGCTCAGCCGATCTCGCCGAGGAGGTAGCCGATGAACCCGGCGGTCGCCGACGCGGGGAACGCCAGCGCGGCAAGGGTTTCCAGGCGTCGGCCGAGTTCGTCGAGCTCGCGGGAGCGTTGCAGGTAGAGGCAGCCGTCGCGGTGCGGGACGTAGCCGACCTCCATGTCCGGCTCGTCGAAGTGCAGCAGGGTGAACGGCCCGTCGACGCCCGGGTGCAGGCCGACCTTGTTGGGCACGACGCGGACGTCGATGTGCGGAGACTCCACGAGCGCCTGCACGTGCAGGAGTTGTTCGCGCAGCACCTCGACGCCGCCGATGGGCCTGCGCAGCACGGACTCGTCGACGAAGAGGCTGACGCCGAGCGGGTCCTCCGCGCGGCCGATGAGGTCTTGGCGGGCGACGCCGAGGGCCAGCAGCTGCTCGCGGCGCGTCTCGTCAGCGCCGACGCGCCAGTCCGCGGCGAGCGCGGCGCGGGCGTAGTCGGTGGTGCGCAGCAGCGGGTGGAAGGTGCTGGTGTCGATGCCGCAGAGCAGCGAAGCCTCGGACTCCAGGCTGAGGTAGGTGCGCTGGACCTTCGGCAGGTGCCGGTGGAAGGGCTGCCAGTAGCGCGGCCGGTCGGCCTCCTTGATCAGGTCGAGCACCTGGTCGCGGAGGTCGTCGGGGGCTCCGTAGATGTCGAGCAGGTCGCGCACGTCCCCCGGCTCGACCCGGTTCTGCCCGCTCTCGATGCGGGAGATCACCGCGGTGGAGGACTCGATCCGGCCCGCCACGTCGGTGTGGCTGAGCCCCGCGCGCTCCCTCAGCTCCCGCAGGATTCGGCCCACCCGGCGCTTGCGTACGGTCGGCGTGTCGGTCACAACCGATCATGTTTGTGGCGCCGGGTGGGACCGGACCAGGCCCGCCGGTGCGCTTCACCGGATCGGG
The DNA here is from genome assembly GCF_002155965.1 of Allokutzneria sp. NRRL B-24872. Taxonomy (GTDB): domain Bacteria; phylum Actinomycetota; class Actinomycetes; order Mycobacteriales; family Pseudonocardiaceae; genus Allokutzneria. The sequence continues at coordinate 49,347 of NZ_MUMH01000019.1, read as the reverse complement.
TCAGTCGGCGAGCACCCTGCGGCAGGTGGCCATGAGCACGCCCTCCGCGCTCTGCGGGGTGGCCGGACTGGTGCCGACCGGCTGCGAGGAGGCGAGCGGGACGGGCCAGCCGAAGGCCATCATGCTGGTGCCCCGGCCGCTGAACTTGGGGTTCTCGTCCCACCCCGACTCGTAGTAGCAGGCCGGTCCCGGCCAGTGCCAGAGCACGTCGTCGGCGGGGACGTAGCCGGGGATCTCGTTGGCGTAGGCCATCACCCACAGCTTGCGGGTGGTCGCGGCGCGGGTGCCGACGTTGTAGCCGGAGAGCGCCTCACCGCCGAGGCCGAGGATGCCGAAGTCGCTGCCGAACTTCCAGCACTGCACGGGCACGTTGTAGACCACCGGCGTCGAGCCGTCGGCGAGTTCGCGGCGCATCGACTCGCAGAAGCGGGCCCCGGGGACGTCGCCCTCCTGGACCGCGCGGAGGCGTTCCTGCTCGTAGGCGGCGTCCAGGCGCAGCAGCACGTCCGGATTGGTGAGGTCTTCGGCAAGCGGCAGCCGCGCAGCGCGCAGGATCGCCTTGATGGGGCCGCGAAGCGGGCGGAGGCCACCGTCGCGGACGACCTTGAGCGCGCCCTCCGCGACCCGGGTGCCGACGTTGACCACGTCGGCGTCACCACCCATGCGGTCGGGGTTGCGGTCGCCTGCGGCTCCGTTGAAGAAGAAGGCGGGGCAGCCGAGCTGGGTCTCGATGAGCTTGCCCGCGACCCCGGGGAAGTCGCTGTCGAAGACGGGTTCGCTGCCCCTGGCGACCGGATGGCAGGCGTAGCCGAAGAGGGCGAGGAACGGGGCGTTGGTGCTTTCGCGCCTGGCGAGCAGCACCGGGACCTCGTCGGGCGACCAGCCGAGGCCGACGCGGTTGACGGCGGCCTTCGCCACGCCCTCGCCGTAGGAGAGGGTGACCGGGGTCGGTGCCTTGGCGACGGTTTCCCTGACCAGCGCGACGATCCGGCGGATGAGCCAGTCCGCGTACTCGTTGACCTCGTCGAGCTGGGCGCCGGAGAGCCCGTAGATGATGTACGGGTCGGGCTCCTCCGGCAGCGCGGGCCCCGAGTGCGTGTGGCTGGACTGGAGCATGAACGACGCGTTGCCGGTGAGACGCAGCTCGTTGACCACGCGGGCGCGAATCCTGCGCGACATGTACGTCGGCAGGTTGAGCAGGTCCACCCGCACCGCGATGAGCGGGTCACCCGTGGTCTGGCGGATCATCACGCACTCCGCGCGCAACGGCCGCGCGGTGGTGAAGTTCGGGTTGCCCCGGGGGTCCCAGCCGTATCCGGCCATCCACCTGTTGCGGGCCGTGTTGGGGCCCGGCGTGATGTCGGTTCGGGTGAACGCGACGGAGAATTCGGCCATGCTGTACTCCCCCTCGTTGCGAAGTAACGATCTACAAAGCTAGTGACGGTGGCGGCGCACAGCTAGCGCCACCCGAGCGTCAGGGGAGGCGTTGCCAGGCCGCGAAGGGCGCGTCGGCGCCGGGGGCGGTCTGAGCGCGCTCCCACACCCCGCCGTCACCGCGCTGCGCGAGGAGGCGGATGCGGCCGGAGCCGTCGAGGTGCGCGGCGAGGCCGGACTCCACCGCTCCGCCGAGGTCGGTCCACGACGTGAACCCACCGTCCTTTGTGGACTGACGAGCCGTGCTCACGCCGCCGGAGTCGTTGCGCGCGAACACGACCATGCGGCTGTCGGGCATCGGAGTGGTGACCGCCACCGGAGTGGTCCACCCCGTTCCGCCGAGGTGCGCGATCTGCGGGGACCACCCGCCGCCCGGCAGCTCGTATGCGGTGCCGAGCGCTCCGTCGACGTGCTCGCGGTTGAAGATCTGGACGCGTCCGTCGGCGTTGCTGGCCACTGCGGACGCGCCGACGCACTCGATGTTCGGGAATGCGGAGTCGAGCGCGAAGCCGACCGCGGCGGCCCGCCAACGCAGGGTTCTGCCGCGCCCGTCGGCGAAGACGTCGATCTGGCCGTCCGGGCCGAGGAAGGCCGAGAGGGAGTCCTGGACGTCGGGCCCACCGCCGAGGTTGCTCCACGCGCCGAACGAACCGCCCGGACTGGTCTGCGCGGTCGCGCTCAGCCCGCCGGAGTTGTTGCGGGCGAACAGGTGCAGCCTGCCGTCGATCCCCCTGACCAGTGTGGGCGTCGACGAGAACGCGCCGCTGCCCGGCGGACGGCTGACCGTGGACCACACCCAGACCGAGCCGGAGCGGAATGCCGTGCGCAGCTGGCCGTTGTCGAGGTCGAGCACGGCGACCTGAGGGCGGCCGTTCGCGTTGAGCGCGGCCGTGACGCGCGGCGCGTAGGAGCCGGAGCCCGCGAGCACGGGAGCCGACCAGCCGGAAGAATTCCCTTGCCACGCAAGGAGTCCTTCGGCGGTGACGGCGAAGACGTAGCCGGGGATCGCCCAGCCGCCGTCGACCGGCCAGCGGCGGTACACCCGGCGCAGGTGCGGGTCGAAGGTCGGGCCGGTCAACGGGTCGAAGTCCTGGAACCGTTGGAAGGCAGTGGTTTTCGTGTCCAGGAAGGGCTCGGGGACGCACTCCGGGAAGTGGTCGATGCTGTAGCAGCGGTAGGCGGAGATGAAGGCCCGCCCCCGGTACGCGCGCGCCGCCTTCATGGCGAAGTTCGCGGTGGCGACGTGGTCCTCGTGCTCACCGAGATCGCCGAGGTAGCGCGGGTCGGGAGTCGTGTCCTGGAGCCGGATCACGGTCGGCGCGAACTGGCGCATCAGCTCGGTGAGCATGGCGGTCAGCGAGTTGTGGTCGTAGCGCTGGACCGCAGTGATCGGGCCGCCGACCGGCACGAGGGTGTCGGTGGCGAAACCCGGGCGCGACCACAGGTTGGTCATCGCGTGGTCGTAGCGGTCGTCGAAGCCGTCCGGGATGTTCACGAACATCAGCTCGACGTGCGGCGCGGGGCGCAGGGTGTGCAGCTCGACCTGCTTGCCCGCGATCGTCACCGCCCTGCGCGTCCAGTCGTCCGCCACGCCCGCGAGCACCGCGTAAGCCGCGTGCATGCCTCGTTGCAGGTCAGCGGCGTACTGCTCGCGCGTCAGGTCGTCGGTGCCGTTGTACTCACCGGCGGTCAGGAAGACCGTGCGCGTGCGGCAGCCGCGAGCGATCCCCTGCTGGATGTCGGGGTTCATGAACAGCAGGTCGTCGTCGGGGTGCCCGACCACCGCCAAGTGCCGCTCCGAGTTGTCGGCCGCGAGCGCGAAGCCCGGTAAGCCGACCGTTCCGACCACCGCGCCGACTGCTCCGGCCGCGAGCAGAGTCCTTCGTTTGATACACGACATTCGTCGCTCCCCCCAGACAGAAAGTGACCCCCATCACTTCATCGAGTGTCGCGAGTTCGCCTGAACGGCGTGGGCGGTGTGGCGGAACCGTGACCAATCGGTGAGCGACTTGACCCTGACGCCGCGTCAACCCTCGACGCTGTCCGCATGAAGCGACTGGTGGTCCTCTTCCTCGGCGCGGAGACGTTGTCCCTGCTGGGCAACTCCATCGCCGGGATGGCCCTGCCGTGGCTGCTGCTCACCCGCACCGGCGACGCGGCGGCTGCCGGGGTCGTCACCGCGGCCACCGGAATCCCGATGCTGGTCGCGGCGGTCGCGGGCGGCGTGGTGATCGACCGGATCGGGCGGCGGCGGATCTCGATCGGCGCCGACCTGGCCTCGGCGGCGTGCGTCGCGGCGCTGCCCGTGGTGGACATGGTGTTCGGGCTCGACATCGGCTGGTTCATCGCGCTGGGCATCGCGGGCGCGCTCTTCGACATCCCGGGGATGACCGCGCGCGAGACCCTGCTCCCGGACGTCGCCAAGGCCACCGGGATGTCGCTGGAGCGGCTCAGCGGGCTCCGCCAGTCCATGGTCGGAGTGACCCTGATCGCCGGTCCCGCGCTCGGCGCGCTCGTGCTGACCTGGCTCGACAGCGCGACCGCCCTCTGGTTCACGGCCGCGACCTCCGCGGCCGCGGCGCTGCTGACCTGGCTGCTGCCGTCCGCGCTCGGCACCTCGACCCCTGCGGTGAAGCAGCACTGGGCGAAGGACCTCAAGGTCGCGGCGACGGTGCTGCGGAGCGAGCCCGTGCTGATCATGCTGACCGCCCTGTCGGCGGCGAGCGTGCTGGTCATGGCGCCGATGCAGATGCTCCTGCTGCCCGCGCACTTCGTCGCCGAAGGCGGCTCGGCCGGCCAGCTCGGTCCGGTGATCATGGCTTCGGCGCTCGGCATGATCGGCGGCAACCTGGTCTACGCGGCGGTCGGCACGAGGCTGTCCCGGCGCGGCTGGCTGACCGCGTCGCTGCTCGCCTCGGTCGGCGCGATCGCCTGGCTGGCCGCGCTTCCCGGCTACTGGTGGCTCGTCGCGGCCTCGGCGGTGCTCGGCGTGGTCAGCGGACCGATGCAGCCGCTGATGGTCGTGCTGACCAGCGAACGCGTGCCGGAGGAGGCGCGCGGGCGGGTGTTCGGCGTGCAGAACGCGGTGCTGCTGAGCGCGACGCCGGTCGGCACCTTCGCCGCGGGCTGGCTGATCAGCGGCTTCGGCGTGCACACCACCGGCACACTGATCACAGTGGTCTGGGCCGTGCTCGCGGTGGGCGTGCTGCTGCTCCCGGGGATGCGGGGGATGGAGGAGGTGCGTGTCGGTGCTGACCATCGGTGAGCTGGCCAGACTCGCTGGCACGACGGTGCGCGCGGTCCGGCACTACACGGCGGAGGGCCTGGTCGAGGAGCCGCCGAGGGACGCCTCCGGGTACCGCCGCTACGGCACCCAGGCGCTGATCACCGTCTCGCGGATTCGCCGCCTGCGCGATCTGGGCCTGTCGTTGGAGCAGATTCGCGGTCTGCTCGGCGAGAAACCGCGCTCGCTCGACGATGCTCTGTCCACTTTGGACGATGAGCTGGCCGAGCAGGAGCAGCGGATCTCCGCGCAGCGCAAGCGGATCGCGGAGCTGCGCGCGTCCACTCAGGACCCGGAGATCCCCGGCGAGCTGGGCGAGATGCTGCGCAGGCTCGAAGCCGCCGGGGTGGACCAGCAGTTGCTGCGCCGGGAGAAGGAGGCGGTGCTGCTGATCATCGTGACCGCGCCGGAGAGCGTCGACCGGCTGACCGAGGCCTACCGCACGCTGTGGAGCGAACCCGGTCATCAGGTGGCGATGGTCGAGTTCTCGCAGAGCTTCCAGTCGCTGGCGGACGAACCTGAGGACAGCCCGGAGGTCGAGCGCCTGGTGGAGAAGTTGTTGGCGGGCAACCCACGGCTCGCGGAGATGGCCCAGGGTGATCCCCAGGAGAGCACGGGGCCGATGGACGCGCTGTTCCTGGACTACGTCGACTCCTTCGCCCCCGCGCAGCGGAGGTTCATGCACGTCATCGCCGAGCGGGTGTCGAGGAAGGAGCCGCGGTGAAGGCCCTCTACATGGTGTTGCGAGGCAGAAAGGACGTTCCTGACGGCGGCACGGCCGTGCGCCACGCCGGTGAGTCCACGACCATCCTCGTCGCGCTGCTCGTGGCTTCGCTGGTGGAGATCGTCGCGGTGGAGTTCCTCGTGCCGTGGGCGACCGTGCGGTGGATCTTGCTGGTGCTCAGCATCTGCGGAATCTTCTGGCTGCTCAGCTACATCGCGGCACTCATCACCCGGCCGCACGTGGTCGGCCCTGAGAACCTGTTGCTGCGCAACGGAACGGGTTTGTCTTTGACGTTCCCACTCGCAGCGGTCCGCACAGTGCGCGCCGAGCGCAAGGGCAACCACGAGCGCCAGGTCGCGGTGGTCGGCGAGACGCTGAACATCGCGGCTGGCGACACCACGACGGTCTTCGTGGAGCTGGACCCGCCGCAGGAGTTCGACGGGCAGCTCATTCGTGGCGTCCGTTTCCACGCCGACGACCCACGAGCGGCCGTGCGACTCCTGGCTAGAACCAGCGCTCCAGCACCTGAGCCACCCCGTCCTCCGAGTTCGGCGCGGTGACCTCGTCGGCGGCCTCCACCGCGGAGGGGTGCGCGTTGCCCATGGCCACGCCGAGCCCGGCCCAGCCCAGCATCGCGATGTCGTTGGGCATGTCGCCGAACGCGACGACGTCGGCGGCAGTGAGGCCGAGCCGGTCGACCACGAGCTGGAGCCCGCTGGCCTTGGTGACGCCCTTGACCACCAGCTCGATCAGCCCGGAGCCGATCGAGAAGGTCACGTCGACCGCGTCGTCGAGCACGGCCTTGGCGGCGGTCGCCATCTCGTCGCTGGTCATCAACGCGTTGCGGACCAGCAGTTTCGTCGCGGGCTTGCCGAGCAGCTCATCGCGCGGCGCCAGCACCGACTCGTCCATCGGCCACGCGTGCACATAGCCCTGCTCGGCGAGGAAGCACTGCTCCGAGGAGCCCTCGGCCCGCTCCACCGCGAGCGCGCTGCCCGGGATGGCCTTGAGCACCGCCTCCGCCGCGTCGCGCAGCAGGACCGGGTCGAGCGAGTGCTCGCTGAGCGCCCGGTCCTCGGCGAAGTCGTAGACCATCGAGCCGTTGTTGCAGACCCCGAGGCCGTAGAGGCCGAGCTGGTCCAGGATCGGCCGGGTCCACCTCGGCGGCCGCCCGGTCGAGATGACGAACACCGCGCCCGCGTCCACGGCGCGCCGCACGACGGCTGCCGTGCGGTCGCTGACCCGCTCCAGCGGGGTGAGCAGGGTGCCGTCGGCGTCGGAGGCGATCAAGCGCGGAGTCGTCACACGCCCATCCTGCCCAATCCGCGATAGCGTGGTCGGAGTGCGCTTCGGAATCGTGATCCTCCCTGATCAGCCCTGGTCCCAGGGCGGCGATCGCTGGCGGAGGGCGGAGTCCTACGGCTTCGACCACGCCTGGACCTACGACCACGTCGCCTGGCGCTCGCTCGCCGACGGCCCGTGGTTCGACGCCGTGCCCACGCTGACGGCCGCCGCGCTCAGCACCTCGCGCATCCGGCTGGGCACGCTCGTCGCCAACCCGAGCATCCGGCATCCCATCAGCTTCGCGCGGCAGCTCATGGCGCTGGACGACATCTCCGGCGGCCGCTTCACGCTCGGCGTCGGCGCGGGCGCCTCCGTGCTGGACCCGACGATCCTCGGCGAGACCCCGCTGGCCCCACGTGCGCTCGTCGACCGCTTCAGCGAGTTCCTGGAGCTGTTGGACGCGCTGCTCACCACCGACCGCGTGAACTTCTCGGGCGAGTACTACAACGCCGTGGACGCCCGCACCTTGCCCGGATGCGTGCAGCAGCCCCGAATCCCGTTCCTGGTCGCCGCCAACGGCCCCCGCTCGTTGCGGCTCGCCGCGCGCTACGGCCAGGGCTGGGTCACCACCGGCCCGAAGTCCGACGACCTCGAAGCGTGGTGGAAGGCCGTCGCGGAGCTGATCGCGCGGCACCGGGACCTCACCGGAGAGTCCATTGTGGACAGAGCGCTCACGCTCGACTCCGCGCCCGTCTTCTCACTGTCCAGTGTGGACGCTTTCGAGGACGCCACCGGGCGCGCGGCCGAGCTCGGCTTCACCGACGTCATCACGCACTGGCCCAGGCCGAGCGACTGGTACGCGGGCGACATCGACGTTCTGGAAGACGTGGTGACGAGCGTCATTCCGCGCTACCGCTAGCCGGGCGTAGCGTCCGAGCGCATGCGGAGCGGAGTGCTGGACCTCGGACAGGTCAGGTTGGCGTGGACCAGCGAGGGCCGTGGCGATCCGATCGTGTTCGTCCACGGCTCCTGGGACGATCACCGCAGTTGGGACCGCGTCGCCACGCCGATCGCCGAGCACTCCACCGTGATCCGCTACGACCGGCGCGGCCACACCGCCAGCACCGCTCCGCGCGGCCAGGGCAGCATCCTGGAGGACGTCTCCGACCTGCTCGCCGTCGTGGACTCCGTGGCTGGCGGCCGAGCGCACCTCGTCGGGCACTCCTACGGCTCGTCGATCGTGTTGCTGGCGACCGCGAAACGCCCTGAGGCCGTGCGCAGCGTCCTCGTGCACGAGCCACCCCTGTTCGCCGCTCTGTCCATCAAGGACCCTCTTGCTGACGAGCTGCGCCTGGCCGCCGCGCAGCGGATGCGCGAGGCCGCCGAACTGCTCGGTTTCGGCGATGTCGAGGCGGGCACGCGGACCTTCGTCGAGCACGTCGGCTTCGGCGAGGGCAGCTGGCTCGGCCTGTTCACCGCCGAGCAGCGCGCCACCATGATGGCCAACGCCGAGACCTGGCTCGACCAGTACCGCGACCCCGACCGCCTGGCCGTCGACGCGTCGGCGCTCGCGGGCCTCGGCGTTCCCGTCACCGTGACCACCGGCGGAGACACCCTGCCGATCTACCGAGCCGTCGTGCGCGCGATCACCGAACAGCTCCCCGAGGCACGGGTGCACGTGATCCCGGGCGCCGGGCACGCCCCACAGCTCTCCCACCCCACGGCCTTCGTCGAAGCCGTCCGCTCAGTCCTCTGACTTCTCGCGGAGGACGAACCACGACAGCGTGGCGGCGCTGATGAGGAGTGCGGCGGCGACGCCCGCGGCGACCACGGCGCCGTTGACGAAGGCGTGCCGTGCCACGTCCACGAGCTGGGCGGCCTGCTCCGGCGGGAGCTTCGGCGCGGCGGCGAGCGCGGCGCCGATGGACTCCCGCGCTCCGGCGTACACGTCCTGCGGGAGCACGGGCGCCAGCACGGCCATGCTGTTGCGGTAGACGATCGAGGTGGCCGAGCCGAGCAGCGCGATGCCGAGCGCCGCGCCGAGCTGGTAGGCCGTCTCCGACAACGCCGACGCCGCCCCGGACTTCTCCTTGGGGGCCGCGGTCAGCACCAGGTTCGCGTTGACGGTGAACGCCAGTCCGGCGCCGCCGCCCGCGGTGAACATGACGAGGCCGACGGTCCACGCGCTGGTGTCGGGTTCGAAGCCGAGCGCGATGCACAGGCCCGCCGCGATCACCACCAGGCCGATCGAGGTGGCCTTCCGCGCCGACCAGCGGTGCGCGATGGTGCTGGACATCAGGCCGCCGGTGACCGCGCCGACCGTGCCGGGCAGGTTCAGCAGGCCGGAGTTCAACGGGCTGTAGCCCTGAACCAGTTGGAGGAACTGGGAAAGGATGAACGAGGCGCCCGCGAGGCCGAGCACGGCGAGCAGAGTGGACATGATGGCGCTGCTGAACTTCGGGTTCCGGAACAGCCGTATGTCCACGAGCGGGTGCGGGATCACCATCTGCCTGCGGCAGAACCAGACCAGCGCGAAGACACCGAGCGCGGCGACGGGCAGCGCGAGCGGCTGCGCCCAGCCGTAGACGGTCAGCTCCTTCACGCCGTAGACCACCGCGACGACGCCGATCAGCGAGGCGAACACGCTCGGCAGGTCCCAGGCTCCCGGAACCGGGTCCTTGGACTCCGGCAGCACCCACAGCCCGACGCCGATGAGCACGATCATCACCGGCACGTTGATCAGGAAGACCGAGCCCCACCAGAAGTGCTGCAGCAGCACGCCGCCGACCAGCGGGCCGAGCGCGGCGCCCGCCGAGGCCATCGCGCCCCAGACGGCGACGGCGAACCCGCGCTCCCTGGGGTTGGTGAAGATGTTGCGGATGATCGACAGCGTCGAGGGCATCAGCGTCGCACCGGCGACGCCCTGCACCACGCGCGCCAGGATCAGCAGGTTCGCGCTCGGGGCGAAGGCGGCGATCGCGGAGAACAGGCCGAACCCGGCCGAGCCGATCAGCAGCAGCTTCTTGCGGCCGACCCGGTCGCCCAGCGTGCCCATCGTGACCAGCAGCCCGGCCAGCACGAAGGCGTAGATGTCGCCGATCCACAGGATCTGCGTGCTCGTCGGCTTCAGGCTCTCGGTGAGGTGCGGGATCGCGAGGCTGAGCACCGTGGTGTCCAGCGACACCAACAGGATCGCCAGAACGAGCGTGGCGAGGGCGATCCACCGGTGCCGAACGCTCACCGGGCTGGTCTCGGGGACGGAGGACAAAGCGGTCACTCGGTTTCTCCTCGCGTGACGCCACCCACCAGCAGGTCGATGACGGCGCGGGGGTTGTCGTTCCCGGGCAGCCTGCCGGCGCGGGCCGCGAGCGCGGCGGCGAAGAGCAGGCTGGCGAGCGCGTCGACCATCCAGGTCGCGGGCAGGTCGCCCCGGAAGGCTCCGGAGTCCTGGCCGCGCAGGAACAGCGCGGTCAACCGCTCGTCGAGGGCGTGGAAGCCTGCCTGGAACTCGGGGGTGGTCGCGTCCAGCGGCTGGGTGGTGACGAAGCGGAACAGTTCGGCGACCGGGGTCAGCGCCACGACCACCCGTTCCAGGGCGGCCAGCGGAGCACCGGTCTCCGGCCTCGCGGTCGTCAGCGCGGCGACGGTCTCCCCGAGGCCCAGCCAGAGCAGCTGGTCCAGCAGGGCGTCGCGGTTCGGCACGACCCGGTGCAGGGTGGCCCTGCTGATCCCGGCGGCCTCGGCGACCTCGGTCATGGAGGCACCGTGGTTGCGCACCAGCAGCGACGCGGCCGCGCGCAAAACCTGGTCCCGATCGGTCACCACGGCGGGACGCTAACACGGTTGAGACAGCGGCGTCTCAGTAATGCGGAGAACGTTCGAAACTCATGATCTTGCATCGGCGGGGAGTCCGCACGCAACACCGCGGCCGAGTTCTTCAGAGGTCTCTCAGACGGCGGGGGCGGTGTCCGATGTGGACACCGCCCCCGACGTGCGAGTACGCGCTCTCAGCGGATCGGCTCCAGCACGTCCTTGCCGAGGTACGGCCGCAGCGCCTCCGGCACCCTGACCGAACCGTCGGCCTGCTGGTGGGTCTCCAGGATCGCCACGATCCAGCGGGTGGTGGCCAGCGTGCCGTTCAGCGTCGCCGCGATCTGGCTCTTGCCGTCGGCGTCGCGGTAGCGCACCGACAGCCTGCGCGCCTGGAACGTCGTGCAGTTGGAGGTCGAGGTGACCTCGCGGTAGGCCTGCTGGCTGGGCAGCCACGCCTCGCAGTCGTACTTGCGGGCCGCGCTGCTGCCGAGGTCGCCACCGGCGACGTCGATCACCCGGTAGGGCAGCTCGACCTTGGCCAGCATCTCCTCTTCCCAGGCGAGCAGCCGCTTGTGCTCCTCGTGCGCGTCCTCCGGGCGGGTGTAGACGAACATCTCCACCTTGTCGAACTGGTGGACCCGGATGATGCCCCTGGTGTCCTTGCCGTAGGAGCCCGCTTCACGGCGGAAGCAGGTCGACCAGCCCGCGTAGCGCTTGGCGCCCGCGCTCAGGTCGATGATCTCGTCCGAGTGGTAGCCCGCGAGCGGAACCTCGGAGGTGCCGACGAGGTACTGGTCGTCATCGCGCAGCCGGTAGACCTCGCTGGCGTGGGCGCCGAGGAAGCCGGTGCCCTCCATGATCTCCGGGCGCACCAGCACCGGCGGGACCATCAGCGTGAAGCCCGCGCCGATCGCCTGCTGCGCGGCCAGGTTGAGCATGGCCAGCTGGAGCTGCGCGCCGACGCCGGTGAGGAAGTAGAACCGCGAGCCCGAGACCTTGGCCCCGCGCTCCATGTCGATGGCGCCGAGGCGCTCGGCCAGCTCCAGGTGGTCCTTGGGCTCGAAGTCGAACTCGCGCTTCTCGCCGACGTGCTTGAGCACGACGTAGTCGTCCTCGCCGCCGTGCGGGGCGCCCTGCTCGACGACGTTGGAGACGCGGCGGTGCGCGGCGGTGAACTCCGCGTCGGCCTCGTGCTGCTCGGCCTCGGCGGCCTTGACCTCGTTCGAGAGTTCCTTGCCCTTGGCCAGCAGCGCGGTGCGCTCATCGCCCTGCGCCCGGCCGACCTGCTTGCCGAACTGCTTCTGCTCGGCGCGCAAGGTGTCCGCGCGGGAGACCGTGGCGCGGCGCCGCTCATCGGCGGACAGCAGCGCGTCGACGAGGGACGGGTCCTCGCCCCTGGCGCGCTGCGAATCGCGTACGGCTTCCGGATCTTCGCGGAGCGTCTTGAGGTCGATCACACCTGGTGAGCTTAGTGGTGGTGAAAACCGGGAATCGACGGACCGCCGATTCCCGGCTCTCCTTGATCGACTGAGTGGTGCGCTAGCTGATCGCGACGGCCACCACGAGGCCCAGCGCGAGGTGCGCGGAGGCCACCACGAGGCTGGCCGGGGTGTAGACCTCGGAGCGGATCAGGTTGCCGATGTCGATCCGGGTCACCCACTCCAGCAACCGCACGGCGAGCACCTGCACGATCACCCCGACGAAGCCGAAGATCAGCGCGGAGAGCAGGCCCTCGGACAGCTTGCCACCGGCGTTGTTGATCACCACGACGACGATGAACGCCATGCTGATCAGACCGGCGGAGGTGATCACGACCGCGTTCGGCGCGCCGTCGCGGACGAGCTGGCTGAGCTTGCCGGGGGTGGTGAGGTCGATGGCGTAGAAGCCGACGAGCATGAGCAGCAGGCCGACGACCGCGTACAGCGCGATGGCGCCGACGCCCCGCAGGAGCGCTCCGCCGAAGCCCTCCTCCAGCGCCAGGGCAGAGACGGCGAGTTGGGTGGTCACGAACTTCCTCCTACGACGGAGCCGGGAAGACTCCCTGACTGTCCATTATGGATGGTGATGGGCGAACTCATGACTCGGGAATGCGGTGCGGCACGAACGCCGCGCCGTCGTCGGTGACCAGGCCGACGGTCTCCCGGATGCCCAGGCCCGCCGAGTGGTCGCCGACCACCCACGCGCCCAGCACCGGGCGCATGCCGTCGAACTCCGGCAGCGGGTCGAAGAGCTGGTAGACGAAGCCCTCCTTGCCGTACACGCCACCGGTCTCGTGCTCCATGCCGGGAGCGACGATCTGGATGTTCGAGCCCTCCCGGCCCAGGCGCGGCTTGCGCACGTACTCGGTGAGGAAGCCGGGCTCGTCGAGGAAGCAGGGCAGCAGGTTCGGGTGTCCGGGGTACATCTCCCAGAGCACCGCGAGCAGCGCCTTGTTCGAGAGCAGCATCTTCCACAGCGGCTCGACCCACAGCGTCCCCGGCTGGGTCTGCACCGCGTGCTTGCCGAACGGGTCGTCGACGACCCACTCCCACGGGTAGAGCTTCACCACGGTGGACATGACGTCCTCGCGCAGGTCCACGAACCGCTTGAGGTCGGGGTCCCAGCCGATCTCCTCGATGGCCAGGCCGACCGTGTCCAGCCCCGCCTCGGCCGCGGTCTCCTGGAGGTAGGCCGCGGTGACGTGGTCCTCACCGCTGGAGTCCGCCGCCGACCAGGTGAAGTGCACCTGCCCGGCGGGCAGCCGGTCGGCGAGCTGGCTCCAGCGCTCCACGAGCTTCTCGTGGATGGAGTTCCACTGGTCGTCGCCCTCGTGGGTGTCGGTCAGCCAGTGCCACTGCACGACCGCCGCCTCCAGCAGGGAGGTCGGGGTGTCGGCGTTGTACTCCAGCAGCTTCGCCGGGCCCTTGCCGTCGTAGCGCAGGTCGAAGCGGCCGTAGAGGTGCGGGTCGCCGCGCTTCCACGAGTCCGCGATGGCGGGCCACACCCACTCCGGGAGGCCGAAGTCGCGGTAGCGCTCCGTGGTGACCACGTTGTCCACCGCGTCCAGGCACATGGAGTGCAGCAGCTCGACGTCGGCCTCGACGGAGAGGACCTCGTCGAGGCTGAACACGTAGTGCGTCGACTCGTCCCAGTACGGGCGCTGCACGCCGCCGGGTCCCGCGGCCGGACTGCCGAACACCAGGCCCTGTTCCGCGACCTTGCGCTCCCAGTCCGCACGCGGCTCGGAGGTCTGCCTGTGCACTCAGCTTCCTCCGCTGCTGCCGCTGGTCCCGCTGCGGACGCCGAAGCCACCGCGCTGGACGGACTTGCCGGACGGGGTCGAGATGTTGGCGCCGCTCGGCTTGATGGAGCTGCCGCCGGTCACCTTCTGCCCGATCGCCCCGGAGCCGCCGTAGTTGTAGCTGTACTGGCGGCCACCGCCGCCGAGGTAGATGAACGTGCTGCCGCCGCCGCTGCTGTAGCCGCCGTTGGAGCGCGCGTAGTCGTCGTCGCAGTACTTGTCGTCGACGACGGTGTTGGTGTTGTCCACGCAGCGCGCTTCGACGTCGTCCGGCTGCGACGCGGCGTACCAGATGGCGACCAGTGCGACGACGCCGACGGAGACGCCACCGCCGATCAGCAGCCGCTTGCGCAGCTTGGCCTTGCGGGCGGCTTCCGCCTCCTCGGCCTCCCTGCGCGCACGCGCCTCGCGCCGCGCGGCCTCGCGGGCGCGCTGCTCGGCGACGGTGGGCGGCCTGGCCCTCGTCGTGCCCGGGTCCTGGAAGTTGATCTGGCCGCGCTTCGGCCTCGCCGGTGTCTCGACCGGTTTGGCCTCCGCCGTCGGCTGGTCGGCTGGCTCGGACCCCGTCGGCCCCTGCTGGGCCGGCGGCGTCTGCTTCGGCTCGGGCGGGTGCTCGCCGCCCGGCGTTTCGTTGTTCGTCATCAACCACTCCCGAGCGGCACCGTACCGAGGTCCTGGGTGTGACGTACGACAGTGGCCAAATAGCAACCCAGGTCACCCGGATAGACGCTTGGATTGGCCGGAACGGGCATCATGGGGTAGATGCCGTTAGCCCCTGCCGTCCAGACCCGCGATCGGACCCACCGCATGGATCACACCCAGAGCACCCGCAGAGTCATGGCGGGCGCGTTCGCCGGTGCGCTGCTCATCCTGGTGGCGAGCACGGCGTTCGGCTGGAAGCTCGGTTCCTCCGCAGCCAGCGACGGACCGGGGCACGTGCTCGCCGACGCCCCGCCCGGGACCTGCCTGAACTGGACGAAGGCCGACGCGAGCGACGTCACCAAGATCGGCTGCGAGAAGCCGCACCTGTTCGAGCTGACGCTGACGGCCGACATGTCCACCGACGCCAACTTCGGCGACGAAGCGGCCTTCCCCGACGACCTGCGGTGGGCCCAGATCGGGCAGAGCTGGTGCTCGGAGAAGTCCGTCGAGGTGCTGGAGGGCCGGCTGGACCCGGCGGGCAGGCTGAGCGTGAGCGCGCTCAAGCCGACCAAGAAGAGCTGGGACAACGGCGACCGCAAGCTCTGGTGCGGCGTCCAGGCGGCTGGCCCGTCCGGCGTGCTCTACCCGATCGTGGGCAGCGCGAAGGCCATCGACCAGTCCGACGTGCACTCCGTCGGCCTGTGCGTCGGCATCAGCGGTCGCGCCGTCGCCGACCCGGTCGCCTGCGACAAGGCGCACGCCTACGAGGTGGTCGGCGTCGTCGACCTGGGCGCGCACTTCCCGTCGGAGTTCCCGGACGAGACCAAGCAGAACAACCTGCTCGGCGCGCAGTGCCCGAAGCTGGCCGCCGAGTACGCCGGTGGCCCCAACGCGGTGGAGCAGAAGGGCCTGACCGTCTACTGGGACACCCGCAAGCAGGACAGCTGGATGGCGGGTTCGCGCAGGGTGGACTGCAAGGTCGGCACGCAGCTGCAGGACAAGTCCGGGCTCGCGCCGATCAGCGGCAGCGTCAAGGCCGGTGCTCCCGGCAAGGTCGACATCGGCAAGGAGCCCGCGCTGCCGCAGATCCCGATCGCGCCGCCGGGTGCGCCCGCACCGCCCGGCTCGCCGGGCACGGACGTCACCGACCAGCTGGAGGACGTGTCCATCGACCAGCAGGGCGGCGGGCACGGGCCGGACGGCTCCGCCCCGCCCACGCCGTCCACCTCGCAGGGCGGCGGCTGATCCGCCGATGCCCGTCGAGATCTCGCGGCTGCGCTTCGACGAGCTGGTCGCGGAAGCGCTGGACCTGATCCCCTCGGAGCTGGCCGCCGCCATGGACAACGTCGTGGTGCTGGTCGAGGAGCGCAATCCCGACGAGCCGACGCTGCTCGGGCTGTACGAGGGCGTCGCGCTGACCGAGCGCACCTCCACCTACGGCGGCGTCCTGCCGGACCGGATCTTCGTCTACCGCGAAGCGCTGATGGACTTCTGCGCCGACGAGGACGAACTGGTCGACGAGATCGCCGTGACCGTCGTGCACGAGATCGCCCACCACTTCGGCATCGACGATCACAAGCTGCACGACATGGGCTGGGGTTAGGCGATGAGCTGCTCGTCGGGCCAGGAGAGGCAGCGCCAGCCGTCGTGGTCGACCTCCAGCACCACCCGCGCGGTGTTGGGCAGGAGCCACCGGCCCGCGGTGATCTCGTCGAGGTCGGCGACGAGCTGCCCGGCGATGAAACGGATCACCCCGGCGTGGCTCACCAGCACCACCGTGCCCTCGGCGTGCGTGCTCCGGACGCGGTCGAGCGCTTCGACGTAGCGGTCGCGGATCTGCTGTCCGGTCTCGCCGCCGCCGGGCATGGCGCGGTCGAGCTCGCCCTCCATCCACGCCTGGTAGACCTCGCGGTAGTTCTCGACGGCGGGCTGGTCGGAGCGCCCTTCCAGCTCGCCGATCTGCACCTCGTGCACCCCGGGCAGCACGACCACGTCCAGCCCGTGCGCGTCGGCGATCGGCGCGGCCGTCTCCTGGGCGCGCGCGGCCTCGCTGGCGTAGACCGCGATCACCGGCTCACCGGCGAGGTCGAGGCCGACCTCGAGCGCCTGCCTGCGCCCCTCGCCGGTGAGCGGCGGGCCCGGCAGCTTGGTGTCCAAGATCAAGTCCACATTGGACTGGGTTTGCCCGTGCCTGACCAGTACGACGCGCAGACAGCTCACGCCCGCCCTCCAGAACGGATGTCGGCCAGCCAGGCCGCGGCGTCGGTGAACGCTTCGTCGGAGCCGCTGGAGCCGCCCTCGTCGGCGCGCGGGAAGGAGCCGAGGAAGCGCACGTCCTGGCAGTGCCGCCGCAGCGCCGCCAACGCTTCGCCGACGTGCGCTTCGCCGACGTGGCCGCCGAAGTCGAGGAAGAACCGGTACTCGCCGAAGCTGCCCTTGATCGGCCGCGACTCGATCCGGGTGAGGTTCACCCCGCGCAGCGCGAACTCGTTGAGCACCCGCGCCAGCGAGCCGACGGAGTCGCCGGTCACGACGACCACGGTGGTCCGATCGGCGCCGGTGGGCGCGGGCACCTCGCCGGGGCGGCGGACCAGCAGGAAGCGGGTGACCGCGTCCTCCACGTCGGCGACCTGCCCGGCGAGCACGTCCAGGCCGTAGCGCTCGGCGGCCAGCGGAGCGCACACGGCGGCGTCGGCGGCGCCGTCGCGCACGGCGACAGCGGCGGCGGAGGTCGAGGTGGTCGCGGACTGGGCGGCTTCGGGCAGGTGGACGCTCAACCAGCGCCGGACCTGCGCGAGCGCGTGCGGGTGGCTGGTGATGGTCCGGACGTCCTCGGCGCGGACACCGGGGCGGACCAGGATGTCGAAGCGCACCGGGAGCATGGTCTCGGCGACCGCGACCAGCGGCGTGCCGTCCACGAGGGCGTCCATCGTCGAGGTGACCGAGCCCTCGACGGAGTTCTCGATGGGCACGCAGGCGGCGTCGCGCTCACCGGAGCGGACGGCGTCCAGCGCGGCGGCGACGGACTCGGCGGGGATCAGCTCTGCGGGGGCTTCGTCGGCGAGCAACTGGCGCACGGCCTGCTCGGTGAACGTCCCCTCCGGACCTAGGTAAGCGATGCGCGGCACACGCTCCACCTTAGGTGGCATTTCAGTGGTCAGCGGGCGAATGGGCTGCGGCCGAACGGGTCAGATCCAGGTGAGACGTGAAAGACATATCAACTCCCCTTCTCCGCTCTTGCAATGTTTCCCCCCTCTCAAGCGATGCTTGAACCGTGAGCGGCGATGCGGAACGCATGGACACGGCTGACCGACGGATCGACGAGAACTCCCCCGCGGTGATCCCCGCCCCTCGCCGCACCCCGCAGCTCGTGCTCTGCGCGGTCGAGGACGACCTGGCGCAGGCGTGGCTGGACATCGCGCGGGACCGGCCGGAGATCAGTGTGCACCGGGGCTCGATCCTGGAGTTGGACGTGGACGCGGTGGTCAGCCCGGCGAACTCCTACGGCTGGATGCGCGGCGGGATCGACGCCGTCTACTCGCAGGTGTTCCCGCAGATCGAGGAGACCGTGCGCCGGGCGGTGCTGACCTACCACGGCGGCGAGCTGCCGGTCGGCGAAGCGCTCGTGGTCCGCACCGGCCGCCCCATGCCCGCGTGGCTGGTGAGCGCGCCGACCATGCGCGAGCCCGGCGAGCGGCTGCCGAAGGACACCGTGCACCCCTACCTCGCGGCGCGCGCGGTGTTCCGGCTCTGGGCGAGCGGGCGGTTGGAGAGCGGCACGCCGTTGCGGCGCGCGGTCGGCGCGCTGGCCATACCCGGCCTGGGCACCGGCGTCGGCGGGGTCTCGCCCCAGGACTGCGCGCGGCAGGTCGCTGCGGCGTGGGACGAGGTCATGGCCTAGGAAAGGCGAAAGCGCCCTGGTGGGGGAGGTACCAGGGCGCCTTCGCGGGCGGGCGTCAGTTCTCGGTGCTGACAGCGCCACCCTCGATGCCGCGGACCTTGATCTTCGCGGGCTCGACGGGCTTGCGGACGACGCCGCGCACCCGGACCCGGAGCAGTCCGCGGTCGTAGTCTGCTTCGACGTTGTCGCCGGTCACGCCCTCCGGCAGGCGGAACTCCCTGCGGAACTCGCCGCCGCGCAGCTCGCGGAAGACCGCGCCGTCCTCGGCGCCCGCGTCGCGGTTGCCGCTGACGGTCAGCTTGCGCTCGCTGACCTCGACGTCGACACCGTTCTCGATGTCGATGCCGGGCAGCTCCAGCGTGATCACGACGTCCTCACCGTCACGGTGCACGTCGGCCGGGGGAACGAAGGCCCCGGCACGGGTGTTGACCCTGGTGGAGCGACGGGTCAGCAGGTCGAAGTCGGCGTCGATCTGCTTGATCAACGACGTGAACGGGTCGCGCACTGCGAGAGCCATCCGAATCCCTCCCTACGTATTCTGACTACCGGCTTTAGCACTCGGCGTCTATGAGTGCTAACGGACGACCCCCGCCGCTTGTTCCCAGTACCGTGTGACGTGTGACAACCCGGGTGCTGCTCGTCGACGACCACGAGGTGGTCCGCAGGGGACTGCGCGACCTGCTCGACTCCGAGGCCGACATCGAGGTGGTCGCCGAGGCGGGCACGGCCGAGGAGGCGGTGGTCCGCGCCCAGGCCGCGAGCCCCCGGGTCGCCGTGGTGGACATGCGCCTGCCCGACGGCGACGGCGTGACGCTCTGCCGCAGGCTGCGCGATCTCCCGGAACCGCCGTTCTGCCTGGTGCTGACCGCCTTCGACGACGAGCAGGCGCTGGTCGGCGCGATCCTCGCCGGGGCTTCGGGCTACCTGCTCAAGCAGGTGCGCGGCCAGGACCTGGTGACCGCCGTGCGCGAGGTCGCGGCCGGGCGCTCACTGCTGGACCCGCAGACCACCGCGCGCGTGCTGGAGCGGATGCGGCGCGAGGCGGCCGAGCCAGCCGACGAGCTGGCGGCGCTGACCGACCAGGAGCGCAAGGTGCTGGAGGCGATCGGCGAGGGCATGTCGAACCGCGAGATCGCGGAGCGGCTGTTCCTGGCCGAGAAGACGGTGAAGAACTACGTCACGTCCGTGCTCGCGAAGCTGCGCATGCAACGGCGCACCCAGGCCGCCGCGTGGATCGCTAAGCGAACGCGAGGGGAATCTCCCAAGTGACCCTGGTGCCGCTGCGCGCGGACGAGGTGATCCTGCACCGCCCGCCCGCCGCAACGGCTCGCTCTTCGAGGTGACGCAGCCCGCGCTTGGAGACGTCCTTCGGGATGCCGCAGCCGTCGTCGACGATCTCCAGCCGCAGCAACGAGTTCTTCCGCCGCACGCGCACGCTGACCGTGTGCGCCCCGGAGTGTCTGACCACATTGGACAGTGTCTCGCGCAGCGCCGCCCTCGCGTGGTCGGCGGCCTCCGACGGCACGCCGTCCAAGTCCCCTTTGACGTCCAGGCTCGGCGGGAAGCCCAGCAGCTCCCCCGCGATGTCCACCTCCGCGCGCACCGACCCGAGCAGGTCGGCGGGTGGTTCGGGGTCGGGCGAGCGCAGTGCGCGGACGGTGCCGCGCACCTCCTCGATGGTCTGGTCGAGCTGGTCGACGGCGTCGGCGATCCGCGCGGCGTCCGCTCGATCCAGGCGCGTCGCCAACCGCCGCCCCAGCAGGTCGAGCTGCATTCCGGCCGCGTAGAGCCGCTGCACGATCACGTCGTGCAGGTCGCGGGCGATGCGCTCCCGCTCCTCGTAGACGGCGACGCGCCGCCGGGCCGTCGCTCCTTCCGCGAGCACGAGCGCCAGCCCGGCCTGTGCGGCGAAGCTCGCGAGCAGGTCCACGGTGATCTTGCTGAACGGCTCCGCGCCTCTGCGTCGGTACACCGCCAGCGCGCCGAGGCGTCGCTCCCTCGTCCCGAACGGCGCGACCGCGAACGGCCCGTAGCCACGGAGCGCGGCGGGCACGAACGGCGCCGTGCGCGGGTCCACCACGAAGTCGTCCACCGCGACCGGCACGCCGCCCCGCGCCACGCGAGCCGCGGCTGAGCGAGCGGAGAGCGTGAGCCCCACCAGGCCGTCCGCGACGGGGTGCGCCGCCTCGACGGTCAGCCGGTCGTCCTCGGCGCGGACCGTGACGAGCCCCAGGTCCGCCTCGGCGAGCGCGGCGGCCCGCTGGACGACGAGCGGCAGCACTCCGTCCACGTCGTCGCCTTCGAGGGCGGCCGTGGTGATCTCGGTGGAGGCAGCGAGCGCGCGGGCCGCGAGCGTGGGGTCCACACTTGCCAGACTACGCATGCGCTGGCTCGTGCAGCAGCACGCGACCTGCGACTACCTCGATGAGGGCGTCTCCTTGACGGGCGTCGTCAAGTCGATGCGTCACGTGCACCACCGTCCGCCCCGCGAGCGCCGAGCGCAGCCGTCCGAGCACCTCGTCCGCTGTGCGCTCGTCGAGGTGCGACGTGGGTTCGTCGAGCAGCACCAGGTCCGCCTCATCGGCCGCGAGCAGCATCCGCGCCAGCGCGATCCGCTGTGCTTCGCCTCCGGAGACCGCCGCACCGCCCGCGCCGAGCAGCACGTCCAGGCGCTCCGTCCACTCGCTCATGCCCGCGCTCCGCAACGCTGCCCTCAGCTCGTCGTCGGTGGCGCGAGGCTTGGCGGGCAACAGGTTCTGCCTCAGCGTCGTCGACACCAGCTGCGCGTCCTGCGGGCACCAGGCAACGCGCTCCGGCACTTCGGCGCGCCCGGCGCTCGGGTCCAGGAAGCCGAGCAGCAACGCCAGCAAGGTCGACTTCCCGCTCCCCGACTCCCCCACAACGACGTTGTAGCTGCCGCGCTTGACCTCCAGGTCAACATCGCGCAGCACCTCGTTGCCCGCCCACCCGACGTTGACGCCGTGCAGCCGGACACGGCCCGCAGTCCTGTGAACGCGCTTCACGGGCTCCGAGGTCGTGTCGGCGCGCACGTGATGGGTGCGGAGCGCGCGGAACTGCTGGAACGCGGGCGGCAACAGGGCGAGCGCTTCTGCCGTGGCGAGCGGGATCAGGGCCAGCACCGGGACGAGCAGCGGGTCGATCCCGGCCGCCGCGCCGAGCACGATGCCCGCGAGCGCGGTGAAGCCGGTCGCGAGAACGATCACCGCGTTGGCCGCGCCGACGCCGAGCGCTTGGCGGCGCGACCGCACCGCCAGCTCGGCATCGACCTTCGCCAGGTCCGCGCGCCGATCGTGGTGCGCGCCAAAGGAAATCAGGTCCGCCGACGCTTCGAGCAGCACGAGGACCTTCGAGCTCACGTCGCGGCGTCCGTTGGCCAGCGCGACCGACGCGCGCCGCTCCACCACCAACGCCGTCACCGGCGCGAGGACCGCAGCGACGCCCAACACCAGCAGCGCCACCAATCCCGCTTCCGGCAAGATCATTGCTTCAACCGCGACCGCCGTCGCGAGCACCGCGATCGAGACCAGTGGTGGCACGAGCACGCGCGGCACCAGGTCGCGGATCGTGTCCGTGTCCTCCGCGAGGCGCTGGGCGGCTTCGCGGTCGATCCGCGCGGGCCCCAGTGCCACCAACGTTTCCCACAACCGCACGCGGAGCCCGCTCGCGAGGCGGAATGCCGCGTCGTGCGACACGAGACGTTCGAGGTAGCGCAGCACCGCGCGCCCGATGCCGAACGCGCGCACCGCGACGACCGTGACCGTGAGTGTCAGGATCGGCGGCTGCTGCGACGCTTTCGCGATCAGCCAGGCCGAGAACGCCGTCAGCGCGATGCCGCTGCACAGCGCCGCCGCCCCAATCAGCGCTCCGCCGAAGGACCGTGCGGTGATCAGCTCACGAAGAGGCGCTGGCCGGTGCGGACGACCTCGTTGGGTGGTCGCCCGCACCGTGCCCTCACCGCCGGCGTCGAGTTCGGCGGCGGGATCGTGGGTGCGGTGCGCGGCGAGCAGCACCGCGACACCGCGCTGGGCGGCTTCGTGCACAGATGCCATGACGCGCTGAGCCGTCGCCGCGTCGAGGTGCGCCGTCGGCTCGTCCAGCAACAGGATTCGCGCGCCCCGGTTCACTCGCAGCAGTGCCCGCGCGATCGCGACGCGCTGCCGCTCGCCGAGAGAGAGTTCGTCCACGTCGCGGAAGCGGAGGTGCAGTGCCGCAGCGGAGTCCAGCGCTTCCGCCAGCTCTTCGGCCGTCGGGTCGAGCACCGCCAACGCGAGTTCCTGGGCCACCGTGCCCGCCGCGAACGCCGGGCGCTGCGGCACCCAGGCGATCTGCTCGCGCCACGTTCGAATGTCCACAGTGGACAGATCTGTGCCGTCAACGGTGATCGTGCCCGAATCCGGTTTCACGAAGCCCAGCAGCACGCCGAGCGCCGTGGACTTCCCCGCTCCGCTCGGCAGGTCCAGGCGCGTGATCTCGCCCGGCCGCAACGTGAAGCTCAGCCCGTCCGGCGCGTACTTCCCCCGCCGCACGACCCGCAGTTCGTCCACCACCACTTCGCGCCCGAACGCCACGCGAGCATCCGCGCCCGATCTCGCGCCGCTGCTCGCTCCGGTCCCACTCGTCCTCGTGCCCGACACTCCGGCGCACGCGCTCGTTCCTTCGCCGCTCGCGCTGGCCGTCGCGCGCGCATCTCCACTGCTCGCCGCGTCCGAGGTGATCTCCGCGACGCGGCGCACCGCCTCCACGCCGTCTTCGCTCGCGTGGTGCGCCGCACCCGCCGCGCGCAACGGCAGGTAGCACTCCGGCGCGAGGATCAGCGCGAACAGGCCGACCGCGAGCGTCAGGTCACCCGAAACCAACCGCACGCCAACGAAGACCGCCACGACCGCGACCGAGATCGTCGCGATCAGCTCCAGCACGAACGCCGACGCGAACGCCACGCGCAACGTCGCGCCGGTGGCCCTGCGGTGCGCCTCCCCCACGCGGCGCACCGCCTCCGCCTGCGCCGCGGCGCGCCGCAGCGAGGTCAGCACGGGCAGCGCGCGCACGAGTTCGAGCAGGTGGCCGGACAGGCGCTCGTTGGCGTCGGCGGCGCGGGCGACCTGGTCCTCCGTGTGCTTGCCGACCAAGATCGCGAACACGGGCATCAGCGGGATCGTGAGCGCGACGATCACGGCGGACACCCAGTCGGAGAACAGGATCGACGCACCGACGACGAGCGGCGTCGCGACCGCGGACAGCAACGCGGGCAGGTAGCGGGTGAAGTACGCGTCCAGTGCGTCCAGGCCACGTGTGGTGAGCGTGGTCAGCTCAGCGGCGCCACGGCCGGTGATCCACTCCGGCCCACGGGCGAGCGCGGAGTCCAACGCCTGCGCGCGCAGCTCCTCCTTCGCGCCCGCCGCGGCACGCGCAGCGACGGCTTCCGTGGCCCACGCCAGTGCCGCGCGCGCGACGACCGCGCCCGCGAGCACGAGGAGCGGGAAGCGCAGCGCGTCCGAAGTGCCACCGGCCACCACGCTCGCCAGGGCGGTGGCGATGGCCCATGCCTGGGCGACCAGGGCGATGGCGGTGAGCACCGACAGCACTCCGGTCACGGCCAGGGCCCGCCGCGCCGACACCGACATTCTCGGCAACGAACCGAGGGGACCGCGCGTTCCCGTTTTCGCGGAGTCCACGCTGGTGGGGAGTGGTGCGTCTGGGGTGCTCATGGCACGTGCACCGGGGGGATGTGCGCGGTGCTGATCCGCTTGCGGAAAACCCAGTACGTCCAGGCCTGATAGACGAGAACGGCGGGAGTGCCGAAAAGCGCAACCCAGCTCATTACGCCGAGCGTGTAAGGACTGGAGGCCGCATTGCTCACGGTCAGTGAGTTGGCGGCGTCGAGGGTGGACGGGAGGACGTCCGGGAAGAGCGCGCCGAACAGGACGACGACCGTCGACGCCAGCGCGATGCCCAGCCCGGCGAACGCCTGCCCCTCACGCCCAACGCGCAGGCGCAGCAGCGCGACGACGACCGCGACGAGCGCCAACACCACAGGAGCGACGGTCCACGTGAAGCCCTCGCGCGACTGCACGAGAACCAACAGCGCCACCAGCGGCAACAACGCGACAGGCGCAACACGAAGCGCCAAACGCCTTGCGCGAGAACGGATCTCGCCATCGGTCTTGAGCGACAGGAACACCGCGCCGTGCACGAGCGCGAAGCCCGCCACGGCCACGGCACCGAGCAGCGCGGGCCACTGGAACGCCGCGAAGGCCGAGCCGACGCGGTCGCCGCGCGCGTCCAAGGGGAGCCCGAAGACGTTGGTGGACAACACGAGCCCGACGCCGAGCGCGGGAACCCACGAGCCGATGACGATCACGCGGTCCCAGTTGCGGCGCCACCGCACGGAGTCGACCTTGCCGCGGTACTCGAACGCGACACCGCGGCCGATCAGGGCTAGCAGCACGAACAGCAGCGGCAGGTAGGCGGCGCTGAACAGTGACGCGTACCAGTTGGGGAACGCCGCGAAGGTGGCACCGGCCGCGACGAGCAGCCACACCTCGTTGCCGTCCCACACCGGGCCGATCGTGTTGATCAGCACGCGGCGCTCGGTGTCGTCGCGGCCGAGCACGGGCAACAGCATGCCGACGCCGAAGTCGAAGCCCTCCAGGAACAGGTAGCCCAGCCACAGCAGGGCGATGATCACGAACCAGATGACCGGCAAGTCCACTGTGGACACTCCTAGTAGGCGAAGGCCAGCGTGTCGGAGGAGGAATCCGACGGGGGCTTGGACGGCGGCATGACGCCCTCCACCCCGGCGCGGATGAACCGCCGCAGCAGGAACACCTCGACGACCGCGAGCACCCCGTACACGGTGGTCAGCGCGATCAGCGAGAACAGCGCCTCGCCGACGGTGACCCCGGCCGAGACCGCCTGCGCCGTGTACATCCACACCCCGTCGACGCCGGTGGGGTTGGGCGCGACGACGAACGGCTGGCGGCCCATCTCGGTGAAGATCCAGCCGAAGCTGTTGGCCAGGAACGGGGTCGCGATCGCCAGCAGCGCGGCGGGTGCGAACCACCTGCTGCGCGGCACGCGCTGGCGCCGGGTCAACCACAGCGCGAGCGCGGCACCCGCGGCGGCGATCGCGCCGAAGCCGATCATGAGGCGGAAGCCCCAGTAGGTCACCGGGAGGTTGGGCACGTAGTCGATGGGCTGGCCGGACAGCTCGCCGAGCCGCTCATCGACCGGGTAGTTCGCGCCGTAGCGCGCCTGATACTCACCGACGAGCTGGTCGATCCCCTTGACCTCGCTGTCGAAGTCGCTGTTGGCCAGGAAGGACAGCAGCGCGGGCACGGTGATGCTCTTGACGTTCTCGCAGTCCGGGCGCTGCACGTCACCGTAGGCGAACACCGAGAACCCGGCCGGTTTTTCGGTGTGGCACAACGCTTCCGCCGCGGCCATCTTCATCGGCTGCTGCTCGAACATGAGCTTGCTCTGGAGATCACCCGACACAGCGAGCGCCGCGAACGCGACGACACCGACCCACCCGCCGAAGCGCAGTGACGCGAACCAGACCTTGCGGTCGGGGTCGTCGGCCGGAGTGTCTCGGTGCTTGCGGGCCAAGTGCCACGCGGCGATGCCGACGAGGAACGTGCCCGCGACGGCGAAGCAGCCCGCGATGGTGTGCGGGAACGCGGCGAGCACGGTGGAGTTGGTCAGCAGCTCCCAGATCGAGTTGAGCTGGGGCTTGCCGTTGACGTACTCGATGCCGACCGGGTGCTGCATCCACGAGTTGGCGGCGAGGATGAAGTACGCGGAAGCCATGGTGGCCAAGGAGAAGGCCCAGATGCACGCGAGGTGAACGCGCTTGGACAGCCGCTCCCAGCCGAAGATCCACAGGCCGAGGAAGGTGGACTCGACGAAGAAGGCGAGCAGGCCCTCCATGGCCAGCGGCGCCCCGAAGACGTCACCGACGAAGCGCGAGTAGGCGCTCCAGTTCATCCCGAACTGGAACTCCTGGACGATGCCGGTGACCACGCCCATGGCGAAGTTGATCAGCATCAACTTGCCCCAGAACTTGGTCATCTTCAGGTACTGGGGCTTGCCCGTGCGGTACCAGGCGGTCTGCATGACCGCGACCAGCAGGGCCAGTCCGATGGTCAGCGGGACCATCAGGAAGTGGTAGACGGTGGTGACGCCGAACTGCCACCTGGCGATGTCGAGTACGTCCACGGGTCAACCGTGCCCTGCCGAGCCCGCTGATCAGCAGGTCAACACGTCCCCTGTCGCCCGACCGAGGGTCCCCCGCCCACGGGACCTAGGTCCTGCGGGCGGGGCGGGAAGACCTGTCAGCCCTCGTCCTCGTCGCCGAAGAAGGACTCGCCGACGTCCTCGAAGACCTCGCCGAGCACCATGCCGCCGACCACACCGGCCGCACCGGCGGCGACCATGCCACCGACGCCCATGCCGCCGCGCCCACCGTGGTGCCCGTCGTGGTGCCCGTGGTGGCCCTCGTAACCGTGATGACCACCGTGGTGCCCGTGGTGGGACTGGCGCCGCGAGGCGATCTCGTGCAGCCAGCCGTCGATCATCCCGGCCCAGTCGGCGCTCATCGAGTCCTGGTGGGAGAGCTGGAAGCGGCCGAAGGCGTCCTGCCCGGAGCTGAAGAAACCGCCGCGCTTGTCCGCCTCCAGCACCACGGCCATGCCGTGCGCGTCGGCGACGAAGGTCAGCTCGATCTCGTTGATCCGCCCGGCGAACTGGTGCGGCGGCAGGAACTCGATCTCCTGGAAGAACGGCAGCTGCTGGTGCAGGCCCGCGATGCGGCCGTGCTCGACGTCGGCGCTGCGGAAGCGGAAGCCCAGCTCGCCGAAGGCGTCCAGGACGCGCTCCTGGGCGGGCAGCGGGTGCACGAACACCGGGTCGAGGTCGCCCTTGTCCACGGCGCTGGCCACGGCCAGCTCGGTGCGCAGGCCGATGGTCATCCCCGGCAGACGCTGGCCGTAGACGTCGGTCACCGGGGTTTCCCACGGCACCTGGAACTGGAACGGGATGTTCCGGTTCTCCTTGGCGGACAAGCGGAAGCGGCCCTGGACGACGAGGCGGTGGAACTCGGCGTTGACGTTGCGCTCGTGGTCGCCGTGCTCGGACTCCACGCGGGTGACCAGGCCGAGCACGACCTGCTCGATCTCCACGTCGCGGTCGCCGCCCTGGATGCGGACCTCACCGCTCAGCACGCCGCCCGGCTGGGTGTTCGGGTCGAACAGCACAGTGTCGACGGACGGGCCGCCGATGCCGAGCGCGCCGAGCAGCTTCTTGAAGACCACCGAGATCCCCCTCTGTGAAGGAAAAGCCATGTCGGCCGCTCAACGCACGGGGACTTCACAAAGTGCCCGGTTCACCGCAAAGCGGCCGCGACCTCCGCGGCGGCTGCCACAACGATGGGCCCGACCTCGGCGCTGACCAGGGTTTCCATCGAGACCACACCGACGCTGGCGCGCAGCCCGACGACGCCGCGAACCGGTGCGGCGACACCGAAAGCCCCAGGTTGCAGCTCGCCGGAGGTCGCGACCCACCCCTCGCTGTCCGGCGGGAGGTTCAGGCACTTGCCAGCTGCTCCGCGCTGCACGGAATGGCGGGTGCCCACCCGGTAGGCCACGTGATAGGCCGTCCACGTGGGTTCGACGACCGCGACGGCCTGCGCCTCGCTGCCGTCGGCGACGGTCAGGTGCGCGGTCGCGCCGACCCGCTCCGCCAGGGAGCGCAGAGCGGGCAGCGCGGCGAAGCGCAGCTGCGGCATGACCCGTCCGGCCAGGCGCAGCACGCCGAGCCCGAGGCGCACGCGCGAGCCCTCCCTGCGCACCAGTCCCCTGGCCTGCAACGGCACCAGCAGCCGGTAGACGGCGGCGCGGCTCGCGCCGATCGCCGCCGCCAGGTCGCTGATGCTCGGCGCCTCGGTGTCCGCGTCGGCCACCGCCTGGAGCAGGGCCAGGCCCCGCTCCAGGGTCAGTGAGCTCTCTCTCGGCACGCCCGCCGCAGCGCCTGAGGTCACCGCTCAGTCCACCGGAGCCGCGTGCACGGTGCCGCTCACCTCGGCGAACCCGACGACGGAGCCGTCGGGTCCCGGTGCGGTGGCTGTGATCACCACGGTGTCCCCGTCCTCCAGGAAGCTGCGCTCGGTCCCGTCGTCGAGCAGGACCGGCTCCTTGCCGCCCCACGACAGCTCCAGGAAGCTGCCGCGCTCCTGCTTCTCCGGTCCCGAGACGGTGCCGGAGGCGAACAGGTCGCCGGGGCGGACGGTGGCGCCGTTGACGGTCATGTGCGCGAGCTGCTGCGCGCAGGTCCACGCCATCGTCGCGAACGGCGGACGGCTGACCAGCGTGCCGTTCCACCGCACTTCCAGCTGGAGGTCCAGGCCGAGCGGCCGGTCCTCCACCAGGTAGTCCTGGAGCTCGTTGCCCAGCGGCGGCGGGACCACCCTGGCCTGGGACAGCGCGTCCAGCGGGGTGATCCACGCGCCGACCGAGGTCAGGAAGGACTTGGCCAGGAACGGGCCGAGCGGCACGTACTCCCAGGCCTGGAGGTCGCGGGCGGACCAGTCGTTGACCAGCGCGACGCCGAAGATGTGCTCCGGCGCCTTGTTCACCGAGACCCGCGAGGTGGCGGGGCCGCCGCAGACGAAGCCGACCTCGGCCTCGATGTCGAGCCGGGTGCTGGGCCCGTAGACCGGCGCGGGGTCGTTGGGGCCCTTGCGCTGGCCGTTGGGGCGGATGACGTCCGTTCCGGAGACCACGACGGTCCCGGCGCGGCCGTGGTAGCCGACGGGCAGGTGCGTCCAGTTCGGCAGCAGCGGGTCGCCGTCGGGCCGGAACATCCGGCCGACGTTCTCCGCGTGGTGCCGCGAGGAGTAGAAGTCGACGTAGTCGGCCACCGTGAACGGCAGCCGGTTGGTGACCTCGCTCAGCGGCAGCAGCTTGGCGCACCTGGGCGCCGAGCCCGCGGTGACCAGTTCGGTCAGCCGCGCGCGCAGCTCGCTCCACACCGGCCTTCCCGCGGCGAGAACGGCGTCCAGGGAGTCGGCAGCGACCAGCTCCTCCAGCCGCTCGCTGAAGGAGCCCGCGATCGGGCGCAGCGGCAGCGCGTGGTCGCCCACCCGCACCGCGACGCCCTGACCGTCCACGACGCCGTAGGGCAGCGTCTGCGGCCCGAAGGGGTGGTCGGGGCCGAAGGCCGGATCTTCGATCCAACTCACAGCAGCCCCAGTCCCTTCAGGTCCTCGACGGGCTCGGTCAGCGAGCACGAGCCGTAGGAGGCGAACACGCCGCGGACGGCGTGCGCGGCGGCCTCGTTGAGGCTGCCCGCCTCCTCGGCGAGCGCTTCGGGGTCCTCGCTGGCCAGCGCCGCCCGCGCGTCCCCACCGGAGAGCGTTCGGGCGGTGGCGACGAGCAGGTTGAGGAAGCCGTGGTGCTGGAAGCCGGTGTTCTCGTCGACGTGCCGGATCGCGTTGTGCAGCCCGGCGGTGGCCTTGAACGGCACCCCGGCGCTGCTGCTGACGGCGAGGAAGTCGGCGACCTCGTTGACGCCGGGGAAGGCGTCGGAGGTCATGCCGCCGCAGCGCAGCTTGGGCCAGCTGCCGTGGTCGGCGACCCTGCGCACGCTGGCCAGCCACTCCTCGTGGCTGATGGTGCCGTTGGTGGTGCCGGGCCGCCGGGGTTCGACGACGCGGATGACGTCTTCGGGGACGAACTCGGAGACGCGCTCCAGCCAGACGTCGTCGACGTCGGAGGGGGCGGGCATCTCGACCATGCGCAGCGCCAACAGCTCGCTGCGCGATTCGACGATGGAAACGGCCTTGGGTACACCGCCGAGGCCCGTGTCGATCACCAGTGACAGGCCGACCGGCTTGGCCGGCTTCGCCTTGATCAGCTCGGTGATCAGCTCGGGCAACCGGGACGCCGGGCAGAGGAACAACCCGATCATTCCGGCCCAGTTCTCCGAGCGGGAGTCCAGGTGGTGACGCACCGCGTCCGCCATCGGGGCCTCACCCGGTGGGAACAGAGCCGCGTCATCAACCAGTCGGGCTAGCAGGGGCGGTGTGCCGCGCGGACCGGGCGCGCGGAGCTCCTCGACGCTTGACACGCCTGACACGCTAGTGGCGTCTACCTCAACGAACAAAAATGTCCGCTATTCGGACACCTGGGAGAGGGGCCGAAACCGCGATGCCGTACTACCGCACGGTGGGGGAACTACCCCGAAAGCGCCACACCCAGTTCCGCAAGCCGGACGGCGGTCTCTACGCCGAGGAGCTGATGGGCGTCGAGGGTTTCTCCTCCGATTCCGCCCTGCTCTACCACCGGTTCCTGCCGACCGCGATCGTCAACGCGGAGACGGTGGAGGACACCAGGGGCGGCACCGTCGCGAACCTCCCGTTGAAGCCGAGGCACTTCCGCACGCAGGACCTGAAGTGGGACGAGCCCGACCGCGTCGACGCGGTGACCGGGCGGCGGCTGCTCTTCGGCAACTCCGACGTCGCGATCTGCTTCGTCGCGGCGAACGAGACGAGCCCGCTGTACCGCAACGCCTTCGGCGACGAGCTGCTGTACGTGCAGACCGGCGCGGGCACCCTGGAGACGATCTACGGCGCGCTGAAGGTCGGCGTCGGCGACTACGTGGTGATCCCGACCTCGTGCACCTACCGGATCGTGCCGGAGGGCGATGAGGAGCTGCGGCTGTTCGTGCTGGAGGCGACCGGCCACATCGGTCCGCCCAAGCGCTACCTGTCCAAGAAGGGCCAGTTCCTGGAGCACTCGCCGTACTGCGAGCGCGACATCCGGGTCCCGACCGCTCCCCTGCTGGTCGATGGCGAAGACGTTCCGGTGCTCGTCCGGCACCGCGCGGGCCTGACGCGGATGACCTACGCCAACCACCCGTTCGACGTGGTGGGCTGGGACGGCTGCCTCTACCCGTGGGTGTTCAACATCGAGGACTTCGAGCCGATCACCGGTCGCCTGCACCAGCCGCCGCCCGTGCACCAGACCTTCGAGGGCCCGAACTTCGTGGTGTGCTCGTTCTGCCCGCGCAAGGTCGACTACCACCCGCTCGCGGTGCCGGTGCCGTACAACCACGCCAACGTCGACTCCGACGAGCTGATGTTCTACGTCGGTGGCAACTACGAGGCGCGCAAGGGCTCCGGCATCGGCCTGGGGTCGCTGTCGCTGCACCCCTCGGGCTGCGCGCACGGGCCGCAGCCGGGAGCCGCCGAGGCCTCGCTGGGCGCCGAGCGCTTCGACGAGACCGCGGTCATGGTCGACACGTTCCGCCCGCTCAACCTCGGCGAGGCGGCTCAGGTCAGCGAGGACCCCCGCTACGCCTGGACCTGGGCGCGGCGCGGTCCCGACTGGACCTGATCGGCCACAGCGATGACCGGGCTGCCCGGGGCGCCGATCGCGAAGGTCGCCCCGGGCTCGCCCGCGATCCACACCGTGCCCGTGTTGCGGACGTACTCGGCGACGTCGAAGCCCAGCAGCGGCAGGCGCACAGGAGTCCGCTCGCCGTTCGGCAGGGTCAGCGTCGCGGCACCGTCGGCGAAGCCGCGCGCGTTCGGATTCCACGGCTCGTCGAGTTCGGCGGGCACGCGCTGCCACGGGCCCGCGTCCAGCAGCTCGTCGAGCTTCACCCAGCTGCCGAGCCGTTTGCGCGCGCGGAGAAACAGCGCTCCGGCGATCGGCACGGTGACCGCGCTGACCGCCGCGAGCACGAGTTCTCCGGTCCACAGAGCCGAGATCAGCACACCGAGCCCGATCGCCAGCGTGATCTTCGCGGGCGCGTAGAGCTGCCGGGAGTACCGCAGCAGCAGCCGGGCGGCGCCCGAGGTGACGACGTCCGCCGACGCGGGTGCCTGCGGGTCGTAGGCGGAGATCGCCGTGACCGGCACGTCGGGGCGCTCCGGCACCACGCGCGCGGGCAACGGCGTGCGCACGTCGGCGAGGTGCACCGCGACCCACCCGCGCTCGTCCGGTCCGACGATCCACACCTGCTCAGCCCGCCCGAGGGCTTGCAACAGCGGGTGCACGGCGGCGGCCGTGAGCCGGACGTGCAGCACGCGCTTGGACTCCAGCTCCAGGAACCGGCCCCGCACCGCGCGCACCTCGACGGGACGCCAGGGCTCGGCGTCGAACATCCGCGTGGCGGCGCGCAGCCATCGGCCGACCGTCATGTGCTGGGCGAGCACGAAGACCGTGATCACCAGCGCGAGCGCCAGGATCGGCACCGTGGCCAATCTCCTGGCGTCGGAGGCGAACGCGTACGCGCAGAGCAGCCACATGGCCGCGGCGCTCAGCCAGAGGACCCGCAGTTGCCGCCGGGCGGCGCGCATCGCGAGGTCGAGGTAGCGCAGCCCGGACGCGGGTCCGGCGGTCGGTGGAGGTGGCACGCGAGGAAGGTAGCCCGCTCAGCTCACAAGCGGGCGAGGTCGACCAATGGGTAGCCGGGCACTCCGATGGCGCTGTCCGATCCTGGTCGCGGCATCCCGGCGAACCACATCGTGCCGGTGGCCCGTGTGTACTCGACGACGTCGCAGCTGACCATGGGCAGCGCCACCGCGACGGTCTGCCCGGACGGCAGGCGCACCTTCGCGCTGCCGTTGCCGGAACCGCGCGCGTTCGGCTGCCAGGGCTCGTCGATCTTCGCGGGCAGCCGGGTCCACGTGCCCGCCGCGAGCAGTTCGGGCAGCGGCTTCCACACGGCCAGCGGGCGGGCGGCGAGCACCAGCGGCACCGCGCCGATCACGCACAGCGCCAGCAGCGCCGCTCCGACCAGCGGCCCGCCGAGCAGCCAGGCGACGGCGAGCGCCACCAGGCCGAGCCCGACGACGGCGCCCGCGGCGGCCTGACCGCGCCCGGTTGCCCCAGCCTTGAGTTTCGCTTGGCCCGCAACGACGAAGTCCTCGGCGGCGGGCGCGTCCGGGCCCGTGATCGGGGCCTCGGGCAGCACCGGGTTGGCCGGGCGCGCCTTGCCCTTCTCCAGCTTCCCGCCGAGCGGCGAGTGCAGCCCTGGGGTGACCAGCACCGCCCATCCGTTCTTGTCCGGGCCGACGACCCACACGTTCCTGGTGCGGGCGAGCACCTCGCGGATGAGGCCGGGCATGCCGAGGGTGCGCAGCCGGAAGGTGTCCCCGTCCTGCTCGGTCACGGTCATCATCAGCGTGTTGCGGCCCGCCTGCTCCAGCTCCGCCGTCGCCGGGCGCCAGGTGCCCTCCGGCAGCAGCCGCCCGGTGGCGCGGGTCCAGCCGTCCAGCATCAGCAGCAGGTCGATGGCCATCGCCACGAACAGGCTCACCGAGATCCACACGATTGCCTGGACGAAGCCGGAGACGTCGGCGAGGCTGGCCGCGGTGGCCCCGCCGACGAGCACGGCGAGGACGAGCCACCAGCTCAGCAGCTGGCGCTTCATCAGCCGGATCGCCATCCGCAGGTGCGGCGTCTCAGCCGCTGGACGGTCGGTCGGAGGGGCCGGAACGGACTGCGCTGCAGCTTGGCTGGGGTGCACGCCCCCATGGTGGCTGCTGGAGGGCCGGAAGTGAGCCCCTGAATCAGCAGCACTGAACGGGGCCCTTCCCCCTATCCCGAACACAGGTTAGGCTCACCTAAGTCGGAGGTGAGCGGTGAACGTCGAGACCACCAAGGCTCCTACGCCGAACGCGGCGGAGCGGGCCAGGAGCATGGCGACCCGGGGTGGCCCCGCGGTGCTGATGCCGACCCAGCACGCTGACCCCGTGCGGGTCGAACCACTGCTGCACCACGTGCACGCGGACGGGACGACAGCGCTGCTGATGCCCGCGCACCACGAACTGGTCGGCCTCGCGTGGCAGTCGCCGAGGGGCGAGCTGACCGCGATGCTGGAGATCACCGACTCGGCCCCGGTCCGGTTGCGGGAACCGGTCCGGGGCCTGCTGTGGCTGACCGGCTGGTTGCAGGCGCTCGACCCGGCGGAGTCGCGGGCCGAGGCGCTCGCGGTCGCCGAGCGCAGGCCGGACCACCGGCTGCTCGACGTCGGGCACGGCGCGGTGATGCTGCGCCTGGTCCCGGCCTCGCTGGTGCTCGCCGACGCGGAGGGCACCGCATCGGTGGAGCCCGCCGAGTTCACCGACGCCCGGCCGGACCCGTTCTGCCTGATGGAGACGGGGTGGCTGCGGCACCTGGAGTCCGCGCACGGCGACGTGGTCGGCCAGCTCGCCAAGCACATCCCGGACGAGCTGCGCAGCGGTCACGTGCGCCCGCTCGGCCTGGACCGCTACGGGCTGCGGCTGCGGGTGGAGTCGATCACCGGCGACCACGACGTGCGGCTGGCCTTCTCCCAGCCCGTGCACGACGCGCGCCAGTTGGCCGCCGAACTCCGCCGCCTCGTCGGCTGCCCGTTCCTCGCCCAGACCTACGAGGGCCACTAGCACCGCAACGCGAAACGCACGTCGGTCCCAGTAGCGTGCGCTGGTGAGCAACCGCCTGCGTTCCTGGCTGGCTCCGGCGCGGCCGGACGGCATCGAGACGATCACCGATCCGGCGCGGCGGCGGGCCGTGGTCCTCGAAGTGCTGCTGGTCTTCTCGATCACCTTCGGGCTCTCCGGCGCGCGCAGCCTGCTGTCGCTGCTGAACTCGCTGATGCAGCCGGTTCCGCTGAGCCAGCAGTCGGTCGCGCTCAACACCTCGCGCTCGGAGCTGGGCCTGATCGACCTGCTCTACCAGCTGCTCGGCGTGACGCAGCTGCTCGCGTGGGGCACGCTCGGGGTGTACCTGCTCTACCGCGCCGGTGTCCGGCTGAGCAGCATCGGGCTCGACCGCACGCGCCGCGGCCGCGACCTCGCGTCCGGGTTCGGTCTCGCGGCGCTGATCGGTGTGCCGGGCCTGGTGTTCTACCTGGTGGTGCGGGCGATCGGGCTGAACCTCACGGTCATGCCGAGCACGCTGAACGACGTGTGGTGGCGCGCCCCGGTGCTGATCCTGTCGGCGATCGCGAACTCGTGGGCCGAGGAGGTGCTGGTCGTCGGCTACCTCATCACCAGGCTGCGCCAGCTCGGCTGGAGCGAGAACCGCTCACTGCTGCTGTCCTCGGTGCTGCGCGGCAGCTACCACCTCTACCAGGGCTTCGGCGGGTTCGTCGGCAACATCGTGATGGGCCTGGTCTACGGCCGGTTCTGGCAGCGCTCGCAGCGGCTGTGGGCCTTGATCGCGGCGCACGCGCTCATCGACACCGTGGCCTTCGTGGGCTACGCGCTGCTGAAGGGCGTCGTGCCCTGGCTGCCCTAGCTGTTTTACGGCGGGCGGAGCGGTCTCTTGGGTGGGGGGCAAGGAGTGTCCGCTCCGCCCGCCGGAAGCCGATGGGCAGGCAGCTAGCCCGATCGGCCGGAAGTGATCTGACTGGGCGGAGCCAGACCACTTGGCGAGGGAAGTCCAACCACGTCGTAGTAACGCATTCTTTCCGGCCGGTATTCATGTCCGGGTTGAATACCCGTCGCAAAGAACAGTTCGTCAATTCGACCGACGAGTTCGTCAGCGCTCCACCTCAGGGAGCCCGCCGTGATTTCCGCAGCCGACACGCAGGACTGGTAGATCTCGACATTGCTTTCCTGGACGCCGAACACCTTCCCGCTGATGTAAGCGGAGGCTTGCGACACCAAGAATGCCACCAGGGCGGCGCAGTTGTCGAGGGTAAAAAGTTCGAAGTCACCACCGGCAACTCCCGACACGTCCCGGCTCTCACCGGAACGGGGCAACGCGGCAAAGTTTCGGGTTCTGCGCACCGGGGCGACCACATTACTGGTGACGCCGAAAGGTGCCATTTCCATGGAGACGATCGCCGAGAGGGAACTCAACGCGAGTTTCGCCGCGCCGTAACCCAGGTAGCCGTCGCGCCCGCCGAAGCCCAGCGCGGGCGTGGTGTGCGCCATCCGGCCCGGTGTTCGCGAGTCCCGCCAGTACCGGCAGACCGCGCGGGAGGGCTCGCAGCCGCCGTTGACGTAGCCGCGCACCACCTCGTCCCACTCGGTGTCGGCTGCTCGGGGGCCGTTGCCGGTCCGCAGGTCGTCGGCGTTGTTGACCAGCGCGTCGAGCCCGCCGAAGTGCTCGGTGGCCACCCGCACGAGCCGCTCGGCGACCCGGGAGTCGGTGACGTCGCCGTAGACGGGGGCGGCGCGACCGCCCTCCTCGGCGATCTCCCCGGCGACCGAGGTCGCGGCTTCCGGCACCATGTCGGCCACGACGACCGCGGCGCCTTCCCTGGCGCATTCCAGCGCGATCGCTCTGCCGAGGCCGCGACCGGCTCCGGTCACCACCACGACGTCGCGTTCCAGAACGCCCCTGCCGCTCATGTGTCGCAGAGTAGCCGCGAAAGTCCCCACTTCACCCGGAGGTGGGACAGTTTCACGCTCTGGTCGCAAGAGGAGTCAAACCCTGGGTTGACCAGGAGTACGTCTGACGTGGGTGGACAAAGGCGCAGGCGGAAATGCCGGGCGCCGCGACTCAGGGGTTCTCGGCGACCTGGGGTGGTTCAGGAATCTTGTACCCGGATTTGCCGACGCTGTCGGAGACGATCCGATTCCAGCTGCCATCGGAGATCATCTTCCGCAAAGCCGCGGTGATCTTGCCCAGCCGCTCGTCGCCCTTGCGCACGCCCACTCCGTAGCGCTCGGTGGAGAACGGCTTTCCCACCAGCTTGAACTTGTCCGGCTGCTGGGCGGCGTACCCGGCGAGGATCACGTCGTCGGTGGTCAGCGCGTCGAGGTCGCCGCGCTCCAGCGCGCTCAGGCACTCGCTGTAGGAGGAGAACTGCTCCAGCGTGACGCTGCGCGCGTAGGAGTCCTTGACCCGCTGGGCGGGGGTGGAGCCGGTCACCGAGCACAGCTTCCAGTCGCTGTAGTCCAGCGACTCCGGCCCGGTGATGTCGCTGTTGGCCTTGCGGACGAGCAGCGACTGCCCGGCGACGAAGTACGGCCCGGCGAAGTCGACCTTCTGCTTGCGGGCGTCGGTGATGGAGTAGCTGGCCGCGATCATGTCGACCTTGCCCTGCTCCAGCATGGCCTCGCGATCGCCGGAGCGGGCCTCGACGAAGGTGATGTTGCCGGGGTGCACACCCAGCTCGCGCGCGATGTAGCGGGCGACCTCGACGTCCAGGCCCTCGAAGGCCCCCGACGCCGTGCGCAGGCCGACCCCGGGCTGGTCGAACTTGATGCCGATGGTCAGCTTGGGGCCGTTGGGCGGCGGCGGTTCCTCGGCGGGGCCTGAGGAGCCGAACACGCCGCACCCGGTGACCGCCAACATCGTCAGCGCGACCGACAGCGCACGGAACTGACGCATTTGTGCAGACCCCTCCGCAACGTTGCGCGGGCGGCCCTGCCCACGCCGTTCGGAGGCTACCCGAACGGATGAATGTTGCACTTCGCGGCCGTCGCGGCGGGCGTTGGTTAGTCTCCGCCTCGTGACAGCTCCTTCCAGCGCGACGGCGCTCGGCGTCGACAGCGAGGTCGGTCCGCTGCGGACCGTCCTGCTGCACCGGCCGGGTGACGAGCTCAAGCGCCTCACCCCGCGCAACAACGACCAGCTGCTCTTCGACGGCATCCCGTGGGTGGACCGGGCCCAGGCCGAGCACGACGCCTTCGCCGAGACCCTCGCGGGTCGCGGTGTCGAGGTGCTGCTGCTGGCCGACCTGCTCGGCGAAGCGCTCGCCGACGGCAGGGCCCGCGCCGCGGGCGTGCACTCCGCCGTCGACGAGCGGCGCCTCGGCCTCGACCTGGCCGACGCGCTGCGCTCGCACCTCTCCGGGGTCGACGCGCGCACCCTCGCCTCGGTGCTGATGTCCGGGATGACCTTCGAGGAGCTGCCCTCGGCGGAGGGCGCCTCCCTGGTCCGGCGGATGCACCACCCCAACGACTTCGCGGTCGACCCGCTGCCGAACCTGTTGTTCACGCGGGACTCGTCGGTGTGGGTCGGCGACCGGGTGGCGATCACCTCGCTCGCGCTGCCCGCGCGGCGGCGGGAGACCGCGCTGACCGACCTGATCTACGCCTACCACCCGAGGTTCAGCCACAGCGGGCGCGCGTACGGGGCGCACTCCGCTCCGCTGGAGGGCGGCGACGTGCTGCTGCTCTCCCCCGGCGTGCTCGCGGTCGGCGTCGGCGAGCGCACGACGCCCGCGGGCGCGGAGTCCTTCGCGCGGTCGGTGTTCGCGGACGGACTGGTGCACACGGTGCTGGCGGTGCCGATCGCGCAGGAGCGGGCGACCATGCACCTGGACACCGTGTGCACGATGGTCGACCGGGACGCGGTGGTGATGTACCCGGCGGTGCGGGACACGTTGTCGGCGTACTCGATCCGCCCAGACGGCTCGGACGGCGTGAAGGTGACCGGTCCGGAGCCGTTCCTGGAGGCCGCGGCCGAGGCGATGGGCATCGAGCGGCTGCGAGTGATCGACACCGGGCTCGACCCGGTCACCGCCGAGCGCGAGCAGTGGGACGACGGCAACAACACGCTGGCGGTGGCGCCGGGCGTGGTCGTCGCCTACGAGCGCAACGTCGAGACCAACGAGCGCCTTGAGCACGCGGGCGTCGAGGTGCTGCGGATCTCCGGCTCCGAGCTGGGTTCCGGCCGTGGCGGACCGCGCTGCATGTCCTGCCCGATGCTGCGAGCACCGCTGAAGTAGTTGCGGCACAACGCAAAACGGCCCCGGAACGTCTGTGACGTTCCGGGGCCGCCTGGTTTGCAAGTGCCAGTCTGAGGAGGATTGACCGGGTTAGGAGCGCCCGCCCCTGGTTGCACCCACAGTGGGGCGGGCGTCCTGATTCAGTTGGTCAGCCTCAGCCCTTGAACATGCGCAGCATGTCGATCATGCCGAGCGCGGGGGCGCCGCCGACCTCGGGCAGCTTGGGCAGCGCGGGCAGCTTGGGCAGCTGCACCAGGTCCGCCGGCAGCGGGAGGGCGTTGGTCGCGGCGCGCGACTGGCCGCCGAAGGGCAGCTTGGGCAGCTCAACGGCACCCAGCAGCTTCGGGTCGGTGACGGGGACCAGCGCCTGGGCGGGCTCCTCGCCGACGATCACCGAGGTGGCGTGGTCGCCGCTGGCCAGCGCCTGGCCCAGCACCCGCACCGGGATGTCGAAGACCTGGACGCCCGCGCCGACCGGCACGACCGCGTCGACACCGGAGAGGCCGTGGCCGCTCGTGGTGGTGGCGCCGCCGACGACCGACTCCAGCGTGCTGTCCGCGACACCGGTGGCGTTGCCGGCCGGGGCACCGACCGCGTTGCCGAAGACCTGGCCAACCGGGCCGAGGGGCAGGTGCACGATGTTGCCCGCGACCGCGCCGTTGTCACCGGCGGTGGCGCTCTCGCCACCGGCGCTGACGGCGGTCACGTTCGAGCCGAGGCCGTCGTTGACCGCGGCGGCCGCGACGGCGTCGCCGAAGACCTGGACCACGGGGCCGACGGCCGGGTTGACGACGTTGCCCGCGAGGGCGCCGCCGGTGCCGTCAGTGGCGGTGGCGGAACCGGTCTCGGAGATCACGTCGTTGGTGGCGGCGGCGGAGTTGTTGGTGGCCGCGCCGACCGCGTTGCCGAACAGCTGCACCGCACCGGCCAGCGGCACCCACGCCACGTTGCCGGAAACGGCCGCGTTGCTGCCGTCGGTGCTGTTGGTGCCACCGGACATCGAGGTGATCGCGTTCGCGGCCTCGGCGTCCAGCTTCGACGCGGCGCCAACGGCGTTGCCGAACAGCTGCACCGGCGGGGCCAGCGACGGGTCGACGATGTTGCCGGCGAGGGCGCCGTCGGTGCCGGCGGTGGCGTGGTCGCCACCGGCCTTGGTGTCGGTCAGGTTGCTGGCGGTGGTGCCCGCGTTGCTGGCGACACCGGCCGCCATGCCGAACACCTGGGTCGCGCCGGAGAGCGACGGGACGACCGTGTTACCGGTCAGCGCGCCTTCCTCGCCACCGGTGACGGTGTCGCCGCCGGAGGTGGAGACGACCTCGTTGGAGGCCAGGGCGTCGGCGTGGGTGCCGATGCCACCCGCGATGCCGAAGACCTGGGTCGGGCGGGCGATCGCCGGGTGCACGACGGTGCCGGCCAGCAGGCCGTCCTTGCCGTACGCCTTGACGATGCCGCCGGCCTTCACGTCCGCGGCGTTCTCGACCGTGGAGTCGGTGTGCGAGAGCACGCCACCGGAGACGGCGAAGACGTCGAACGGACCGGCGACGGTCGGGGCGACCGCGTTGCCGCTGACCACACCGGCGTCGTCGTCGGCGTTGGTGTCGCCACCGCTGTTGCTGGTGCGGTCGTTGGTCACGTGGGTCTCGACGTTGGAGAGCACGCCGCCCGCGCCACCGAAGACCTGCGGCAGGGCCGCGACCGAGGGCTGCAGCACGTTGCCGGAGACCAGGGCCTCGTTGCCGGTGCTGCCGGTGTAGCCGCCCGCGGCGACGTCGACCGTGTTGTTCTGCTGCGCGTCGCCGTTGAGCAGCACGCCCGCGACGTTGCCGAGCGCGCCGGCCGGGCCGGTCACGTTCGGGGCGGCCACGGTGCCGGCGACGACGCCGTTGTCACCGTTGGAGAAGCGGTCGCCACCGGCGACCGAGGAGATGACCTGCTCGTCAGCGGCGTCCACGTTGGACACGGCGCCGACGGCGTTGCCGACCAGCTCGACGGGCAGCGCGGCGGCCGGGGAGACCAGCGTGCCGGCGATGACGCCCTCTTCACCCGAGGTGCGGGTGACGCCGGTGGCGGAGACGTCGGTCGAGGAGGTGTTGTCCGCGTCCGCGTTCACGAGGACGCCGCCGCCGTTGCCGGAGGCCACGACCGGGCCCGCGACGAACGGAGCGACCAGGTTGCCCGCGAGGATGGCGTCCTCACCGGTGGTGGTGCGGTCGCCACCGGCCTCGGCGCACAGCTCGGTGGTGGAGTTCGAGTCGGGCAGGCTCAGCACCGCGCCGAGCGCGTTGCCGTTGACCTCGATGGGCAGCGCGGCGGTGGGGGCAACGATGTTGCCGGCGCCCGCGCCGTCCTCACCGGTGGTGGTGATGTCGCCGCCGGAGGAGGCGCCGACCTTGGACTCGGAGTTGGTCTCGGCGCCGGAGAGCACCGCGGCCAGGGCGTTGCCGGTCACCTGCACCGGCACGGCCAGCTGCGGGGAGACGACGTTGCCCGCGAGCGGGGACTCCTCGCCCGAGGTGGAGATCGGGCCACCGGTGGCGGCGTTGACCTCGGAGGAGCTGTGGGTCTCGGCGCGGCCGGCGATCGCGGCGATCGCGTTGCCGGAGATGTCGACCGGCAGGGCGATCTGCGGGGCGACGACGTTGCCCGCGACCGGGTGCTCGGAGCCGTCGGTCTCCACGCCGCCGCCGCTGCTGGCGGAGGTCACGGAGCTGCTCTGGGCCTCGGCCTTGCCGCCGAGGACGGCGATCGCGTTGCCGGTCACGTTGACCGGGACGACGACCTCGGGCTGGACGGTGTTGCCGCGCAGCAGCTTGGCGCCGTCCTTGCCGACCAGGCCCTCGACGACCGCGGTGGGGTTGATCGAGATGTCGCGCTTGATCGAGGGCAGGTCGACCTTGGTCAGACCGAGCGGGGCGCCGATCTGGTTGCCGTCGATGTTCACCTTGACGGTGATCGTGCCGTCGACCGTGTTGATGGGGCGATCGGGGTTGTCGGCCTCGTGGGCCTGCGCAATCCCGGCACCTAGCATGAACATCCCACCGGTAACAATCGCGGCCCGGATTCCACGCTTCGCCCAGGTGTTCATTATTGTTCCTTTCGTAGTCCCTTGCGGGAAGAAGACAGGCGCCATCGCATGGCAGTGCGGAAATTGGTCGCCTGGACCTGAGAAGTGGTTCTTGGTTCTTCAACGCGACACGGCGAGCGGTCTGGTGCGCTGTTGGCAGACAGCGTCAGACGGCTCGCCGTGCGGGGTTTCAGTCAGGAGTGGTGCCGGGCTGCCGGTGGTCGTCGCCAGCCATCCGCGCCAGCGCATCGGCGCTGATGGACAGCTCGCTCACCACACGCGCACCGGGGGCGTCGAAGCCCACCGCGTGGCTCGGCAGCTGGTCCGCCCGTGCGTCCTCGTCAGAGGAGGCAGTGGTGCTCGAAGGCGCGATGATCGCGAGCTTCGGCATGGGCGAACCGGGGAGCCGGACCGGGTCGGCAGGACGCGGTCCGGACAGGGCGGCATCAGCCGCGGGGGACGTCGCAGCGGGCTGCTGGACGTCGGCCGGCGCGCGCTTGGACAGCGCGGTCGCCGGGGTCTGAGGGGTGTCAACCGGCGCGTCGCCGGAGACATCGTCGCTGAGCAGGGAATCTCCTGCCACAGCTGGGAAGGAGCGAGCGGAGCCCTCCGCCGTCGGCGCGCCGAGCCCGACCAGTCCGGCGAGGCCGGAGACCAGGGGCGCGCTCTGCTGCGGGCGGCCCAGCTCGCGTCCGGTGACGGCGCCG
This sequence comes from Allokutzneria sp. NRRL B-24872, assembly GCF_002155965.1. Lineage (GTDB taxonomy): Bacteria > Actinomycetota > Actinomycetes > Mycobacteriales > Pseudonocardiaceae > Allokutzneria. The sequence continues at coordinate 6,524 of NZ_MUMH01000019.1, read as the reverse complement.
AGGACCTGGCGGACGACTCCGCTCACGGTGCCCTCGACGGCCTTGCCGACCTCGACGACCGGGGCGGTGACGTGCTCGACCACGGGGGTGGCGACGTCTTCCACGGTGTTGACGATCTGCATCACCGGCTCGAAGGCGGCGGCCATGGGCTCGGCCTGGGCACTCGCGGTGCCGGAGGCGATCAGCCAGCTGGCAGCGACTCCGCCGAGGACCAGCGCGGTGCGGGTGAGCGCGCGGCGGACAACGCCGCCTTCGCCCACTCGTCGCGTCTGGTTCCCGAACAAGGAAGTCGCCCTTCGATTAAGGAGCTGAGGGAGTGTTGGGCCAAGTTCTCCAAGGAACTTCTGCCCGACACGAGAGAAGGTGCCACAGAAATGGATCTAGGTAAACCTCGGAGAGTCAAGGTCGCCTCATCGAGTTAACCGCAACCCTTCCCTATACGGGGAGTGAGCACAAGTGCGAGTCACCGACGGTAATGTGAATGCGCTCCGGTTCTCACTATCGAACCAGCTCAGCGGCAGTGGATGCCCGGATCGCGGGGTAGCGTCTGCGCTCATGTCCCCGAACACCACCACGAAGTTCCACGAGCTGCTACGAGCGCAGGTGCGCAACGAGTTCACGGCTTCGCAGCAGTACATCGCCGTCGCGGTCTGGCTGGACGCCCAGGACCTGCCCAGGATGGCGGCGCACTTCTACCGGCAGGCGCTCGAAGAGCGCAACCACGCCATGATGATCGTGCAGTTCCTGCTGGACAACGGCCTGCAGGTGGCGATCCCCGGCGTCGATGAGGTCCGCAACGACTTCACCACCGTGCGCGAGCCGGTCGAGCTGGCGCTGAGCCAGGAGCGCAAGGTCACCGAGGAGATCACCGCGCTCGCCAGGGCCGCCCGCGACGAGGGCGACTACCTCGGCGAGCAGTTCATCCAGTGGTTCCTCAAGGAACAGGTCGAGGAGGTCGCCTCGATGTCCACGCTGCTCACGATCGTGGACCGCGCCGGGGACAACCTCTTCCACATCGAGGACTTCCTCGTGCGGGAGAACGTCGGCGACGGTGGCGGCGACCCGACCGCCCCCTCGGCGGCGGGCGGCGCGGTCTAGCACCGGAGCGCCCCACCGCGACGACGACGGCCGGTCGGTCCACTGTGGACTGACCGGCCGTCGCGCGTCCGGCTCAGGCCGAACAGTCCTCGTCGTTGTCGCTGAAGCGCAGGCTGATCGCCGTGACCTTGGAGTTGTTGAAGTCCACGGTGTAGACGGCCCTGCTGTTGCCGGGCACCGCGGTCTGGGCGCTGCCGGACCCGGAGCTCAGCGCGACCTTGCGCAGCTCGGCGTAGACGATGCCCGCCTGCTCCACCGTCATCCCGGCGCGCAGCCCCTCCGGCGTGCGCGGCGCGTTGCGCGGCAGGACCTCGGCGAGCCCCGCCCTGCGCGAGAGCACCACGGTCCCGAAGCTGGCGCCCGTGGAGTCCAGCAGCTCGTGCGTGGTGCACGCGTGCGCGGCGGCCTGCTGCTCGTCCAGCACGTCCTGCGACACCATGCCGGTCCCGTGCACCTGCTCGCGCGTCATGCCCAGCCGCAGCGCGCCCAACCCGTTGGGTCCCAGCACGGTGGGCAGCGGCTGCTTCGCCTGGGTCGTCGCGGTCGGTGTCGTCGACGCGGCCGGAAGCGCCTGGTCGACGAAGCCGAAACCCGACGCGGCCATCCCCCCTGCGACGCCGAGCACGGCGACGAGGGCACCGCCCCCCACGGCGAGTCCTCGGCGGTTGCGGCGGCGCCTGCGCGCTCCCGCGACGATGGCCCGCTCCGCGACGGGCGTCGGTGCCAGGTCGATCCGCCCGTCCTGGAACATCCGGCGCAGCTCGTCGTCGAGGTTCATCGATCGCCCCCGTCCCCGACGAGGGTGCCCAGTCGCAGTCGCAGCGACGCCATCGCCTTGCTCGTCTGGCTCTTCACCGTCCCCTTGGTGACCCCGAGCGATTCGGCGATCTCGGCCTCGGACAGGCCGTCGTAGTACCTGAGCACGATCACCGCGCGCTGCTTAGGCGGCAACGCCCGCAGCGCCTGCCACAGCGGCTCGTCCTCCAGCCGGTCGTGGTCGTGGTGGATCGAGACGTCCGGCAGCTCGGCGACCAGGTTCTCCTTGCGCGTCCTGCGCCACCGGCTGACGTGCGCGTTCGCCATCGACCGGCGCACGTACGCGATCGGCTCCGCCCCCTTGCGCAGCAGCGTGGCCCAGCGCGAGCCCACCTTCTCCAGCACCGTCTGCACGAGGTCGGCGGCATCGTGCGGGTTGCCTGTCAGCGCGTGCCCGTACCTCAAGAGACCGGGCAGCGCCGCCCGCACGAACTCGCCGAAGTCCTCTTCCATCGTCCCGTCCCCATGAAGCTCCACCCCGCTGACAGCGACTACACGCGCGATAGTGCCGTGCGGTTGCCCCGAGTCGGAGAAGTCAGCGGTAGCAGTTCTGGTCTTTCAGCTCCAACCGAACTTCGGTGAGGACGTCGTTGCGGACGATCACCCAGTAGTTGGCCTTCGGGTTGCCGGGGACGTCGGTCACGCGCTCCCCCACGGCTCCGTGCTTGACCTTGTTGCCGGTGTACACCCGGTTCAGATCGCCCAGCTTCGAGCCGATGCCGATGCCCTCGGGCGTCTTCGCCCCCGGCGTCGCCTCCAGCCGGACCAGGCCGTGCTCAGCGGAGAACAGCAGGGAGTAGTAGCCGTACCGGACGGTCTCGCTCGCGTAGTTGTAGCCGCGGCAGCCGCCATCGGACTCCGGCTTGGAGTTGATCTTGATCAGGCCGGTCGCCACGGCGTCCGCCTCGCTCATGCCCAGCTTCAGCCTGCCGAGGCCGTTCGGGCCGAACGCGGTGTCGTCCGCCGCGGGCTCCGCGGTCTCCGACACTTCGGGCCGGTCCGGCAGCTCGGTCGCGGGCGGCGCCGAAGCCGTCCTGCCGAAGCCGCTCAACGCGATCCCGCCGCTCAGCGCCGCGACCACCGCGACGGCCGCGCCCCCGACCGCGAGCGTTCGCCTGCGGGCGCGCCGTCGATTCGCCCCCCGCAGCACGACCTGATCCGCATCGGGGCGGACCGGCAGGCCAAGGCGCTCGTCGTCGAACAGCCGGCGCAGGTCCCGGTCGAGGCTCATCGCTCACCGCCCTCCATCCATCCCGCCGTGTGTGCCGTCAGGGGGAACACGCGGTGAGATCCGCGAAGGTTGCCTCTGGAAGCCAAAAAGATGCCGGGCGCTCCCCCGAAGGGCGCCCGGCATCCTCAGTTCCACGTCAGCGCAGGGTGACCTGCCTGCCGCGCAGACCGTCCCTGGAGCGGCGCTCGGCGTCGGTCAGCGGCTCGGCGTCGACCGTGGCCAGCGCGGCGTCCAGCCGCTTGCCCAGCTCGGCGACCGGCTGCTCCCACTCCTTGGCGTGCATCTCCCTGTCGATGTCCCAGACGGGCACGAGCAGGCCGTGCGCGCGGAAGCAGCCCGCGTAGCGGGTGTTCTCGCCCAGGTCCAGCTCGCCCTTGGCGGAGAGGCGGGCCATCGCGGCGAGCAGCTTCTCCTCCGGCTCCGGGCGGACCCAGCGGATGTGCGCCTTGTCGCCCGCGTCCACCCAGTAGGCGGCGGTGACCCCGGCGACCCGCTCGGTCGGCATGATCGCCTCGTTGGCCCGCTGGAGGGACAGCGCGACCTCGCCGGTCGGCTCGTCCTCACCGGGAATCCACCACGCGAAGTCGGCGTGCACGCTGACGTCCAGGCCCGCGCCGTCGGCCAGCACGTCCTGCAGCCGGGCCTCCTCGCGCGCGTCGGCGGCCACGGTGAGCACGTCGCCGGGCTCCGCGGTCAGCGCCCAGCGGATCGAGCGGCCGAGGTCGGTGCTGATGTCACCGGAGCGCGTCTGCACCTGCATGCCGACGAACGCCTCGCCGTCGCTGCGGACCAGCGCGGCGGCCGCCATCGGCAGCACGGTGGCCAGCGTGACCTTGCGCTCGCCCTCCTCCTTGAGGGTCAGCGGCGCGGTCGCCGACGGCACGAACTCGCGCAGCGCGATCAGCTCGCACTCGGCCGCGACGCCGTCGAACGGCCGCGTGATGATCACGTCGGCGGGCCCGTAGGACGAGCCGTGACAGGCCTTGTAACGCTTGCCGGAGCCACAGGGGCACGGCTGACGGGCGTTGACCGCACCCTCGACGGCGTCGCTTCCGCGACCCTTGCGCTTGGCCGCTGCGCGCTTTGCCACCGGTCCTCCTCGACCTCGACTCACTTCGGTTTCGCGACCGTAGTCGACCCCTCCCCGGCCAGCAGCGACCGGGTGGCCGAGGGCGAATCCGTTGCCAGGTACCGCACGCCGAGGTCGGCGCACAGCCGAACGTCCTCCGGCTCGTTCACGGTCCAGCAGTAGGTCGGGCGGCCCCGCGCCGCCGCGCGCTCGACGAAGCCCGGATCGGCGCGCAGCTTGCGGATGCCCGGACCGAGGATGTCCGCCCACGGCGGCAGCTTCCTCGGTGGACCCGCGGTCAGCAGCACCGTGGGCACGGCGGGCGCCAGGCGCTTCACCCTGCGCATCGCCGCCGAGGAGAAGGACATGACGACCACCTCGGCGGTGTCCAGGCTGAGCGGGCCGGCCTTGCCGTAGCGGGCCAGCAGCCGCACCAGCTCGCGCTCCACCTGGCCGCCGTAGCGGATGGGGTGCTTGGTCTCCACGAACAACCGCACCGGCCGGTCGTGGTCGGCGACCATCGCCAGCAGCGCGTCCAGGGTCAGCACGCCGATCTCCGGCTCCGCGCCCGACCAGCTCGCGAAGTCCAGCTCCGCCAGCTCGGCGAGGGTGTGCGCGCTGACCGGCCCGGTGCCGTCGGAGGTGCGCTCCAGCAGCCGGTCGTGCACGCACACGAGGTGGCCGTCCCTGGTCAGCCGGACGTCGCACTCCAGTCCGTCCGCGCCGTCGGCGATGGCCAGCTCGTAGGCGGCGCGCGTGTGCTCGGCGCGGTGGGCGGAGGCTCCTCGGTGGGCGACGACCTCGATCTCGGGGTGCACACCGTCGATGGTGCCAGTGCTCCGAGCGGGCGCGAGACGCTCGGCGGCGGCCCACGAGCCGCCCGGAGTGACGGCGCACACCCATAGGTACCGCACCGTTGGACTATCGCAACCTTGGCGACTTACGGTCGGTAATCATGAGCCAGGCATACTCCCGCGACTGGTCGACCGGATCGGATGAACCGCCCTTCGACCCGAGGGACGAGCGGTTCATCCTCAACCCGTACCCGGCGTTCGCGGAGCTGCGCAAGCTCGGCGAGGTGCACTGGCACGGCGGCCTCGGCATGGCCGTCGCGGTCTCGCACTCGGCCTGCTCCTCGGTGCTGCGGCACCGCTCCCTCGGCCGGATCTGGGCGGACGCGCTGCCCGCCGACCGGTTCACGGCGTTCAACCTGCTGCACCGCAACTCGCTGTTGGAGAACGAGCCGCCAACGCACGGCAGGCTGCGCAAGCTCATCTCCGCCGCGTTCGGCCGCGGCCACGTCGAGCGCCTGCGCCCGTGGGTCCGGCAGCTCGCCGAGGGCCTGGTCGCCGACCTCGCCGGGAGCATCGACTCCGACGGGGCCGGTGATCTGCTCGCGCACGTGGCCGCGCCGCTGCCGATCCAGGTCATCGCCGAGCTGCTCGGCGTGCCCGACTCCGACCGCGGTCTGCTCCAGCCCTGGTCGAACTCCATCGTGAAGATGTACGAGTACGGCCTGCCCGACGACCAGCGCGACCTCGCCGAGCGCGCCGCCGCCGAGTTCGTCGCCTACCTCCGCGAGCTGATCGCCCTGCGCCGCCGCCGCGCGGGCGACGACCTGGTCAGCGACCTCGTCGCGGTGACCGACTCCGACGGCGCGCGGCTGACCGAGGACGAGCTCGTCGCCACGGCCGTGCTGCTGCTGATGGCGGGGCACGAGGCCACCGTGAACGTCGTCGGCAACGGCGTGCTCGCCCTGATGCGCCACCGCGACCAGTGGGAACGCCTCGTCGCCGACCCCGGCCTGCTGGAGACCGCCGCCGAGGAGCTGATCCGCTTCGACTCGCCGCTCCAGCTGTTCGAGCGGACCGCCACCGAGGAGGTGGAGATCGCCGGCCACGTGCTCCGCCCCGGCGACAAGATCGCCGCTCTGCTCGGCGCCGCAGCCAGGGACCCGCTCGTCTTCGCCGAGCCCGACCGCCTCGACATCACCCGCTCACCCAACCCGCACCTGGGCTTCGGCATGGGCATCCACTACTGCCTCGGCGCGCCGCTGGCCCGCATCGAGATCGTCGCCGCCCTGGAAGCCCTCACCACCCGGCTGCCGAAGCTGGAACTGGCCGGCGAGCCCCTCCGCCGCACCGAGTTCGTCATCCGCGGCCTCCGCGCCCTCCCCGTCACCACCACCGCTTAGCGGCCGAACTCGCTGAATGACTCATTCAGTCCGGTGAACCACCTGAACGACTCATTCAGGTGGTTCAAGCACCTCAATGACTCGTTCAGTCCGTTCAACGGACCAAACGCGGCATT